>CAZLPS010000059.1:0-25780 GCA_964561455.1 uncultured Opitutales bacterium | reverse complement strand
TGGGGGAATTGCGCCGCATCACCGCCTACGACCCCGACCATCTCCCGCAGGAGATTGAATTGATGACCGCCTTCCACCAGCGCCATCCCCGACTTCTTCAAGTAGCCTGCTTTGACACCGCCTTTCACCGCTCGATGCCGCGGGTCGCAAAATTACTGCCGATCCCGCGGCGCTTTGACGCCATGGGAATTCAACGGTACGGTTTTCACGGCTTGTCCTTTGCCTATCTGTTGGAGGAACTCGGGCGGCTCGGCGACCCGGCGGCCACCACGGGCCGGGTGATCCTCGCCCATTTGGGCAACGGCGCCAGCCTCGCCGCCGTGCGGGACGGCAAGAGTATGGACACCAGCATGGGCTTCACTCCGGCGGCTGGCCTCGTGATGAGCACGCGCACCGGCGATGTGGACCCGGGATTAATCTCATTCTTGACCCGCCGCCAGCGGATGACCCCGGCGCAATTTGATAAAATGGCGAACCATGAATCCGGTCTGCTCGGCGTTTCGGAAACCAGCTCGGATATGCGGGATTTACTGGCGCGTGAGGCGAAGGACGTGCGGGCGGCGGAAGCGGTGGCGCTGTTCTGCTATCAGGCAAAAAAGTGGATTGGCTCGTTTGCCGCCGCTTTGGGGGGACTGGATACACTTGTCTTTGCTGGCGGTATCGGCGAAAACGCCCCGGTGGTCCGCGAACGAATTTGCGACGGACTCGACTTCCTCGGGATAAAAATTGACCGGCGGCGCAATGCCAGGAATTCGCCGGTGATTTCGCCCACCGCCGGCAGGGTCCGGGTCCGCGTCATTCCAACTGACGAAGAGCTGATGATTGCGCGCTCCGTGTCTCGCGTGACCAGACTGCATTAGGGTTTAACCCCATGGTCCCAAGGCCTTACCTTTCCTAATATCGGGCCCGGCGAATTCCATCGCCCACCCGGTGGTCGTCATGAAAACCAAAACCTTATCGCCGGATCTCCTCCGAAAGATCGACGCCTATTGGCGCGCCGCCAACTATTTGTCCGTCGGACAGATTTATCTCTGGGACAACCCGCTGCTGAAGCGCCCGCTGGCGCTGGCGGATGTAAAACACATGCTGCTGGGGCACTGGGGTACGACGCCGGGGCAGAACTTCATTTACGCCCACTTGAACCGGGTCATCAAGCAATATGACCTCGATATGATCTACGTTTCCGGTCCCGGCCATGGCGGGCCCGCGCTGGTGGCCAACACTTACCTGGAGGGCACCTACAGCGAGATCTACCCCAACATCAGCCAGGATGAAACCGGTCTCCGGAAACTCTTTACGCAGTTTTCGTTTCCCGGGGGAATTCCCAGCCATGTTTCGCCGGAGTGCCCGGGGTCCATCCATGAAGGCGGGGAGTTGGGTTATTCGCTTAGCCATGCATTTGGGGCGGTATTTGACAACCCGGATTTGGTGGTCGCCTGCGTCGTGGGTGATGGCGAAGCCGAAACCGGCCCGCTGGCCACGGCCTGGCACTCCAACAAATTTCTCGATCCGGCCACCGACGGTGCGGTCCTGCCCATCCTGCATCTCAACGGCTTCAAAATTGCCAATCCCACCATTCTCGCACGCATCACCCGCGAGGAATTGGAGCAACTGTTTCGCGGCTACGGTTGGAGTCCGCTGTTTGTCGAGGGCCACGAACCGGACCTCATGCACGAGGCCATGGCGACGGCTTTGGACTTGGCGGTTGAACAGATTGCGAAAATCCAGGAAAACGCGCGGAAAAACGGCGACCTGACCCGCCCGCGCTGGCCGATGATAATTCTTAATTCGCCCAAGGGCTGGACCGGGCCAAAGACGGTGGATGGCGTGCCCAATGAAGGAACTTTCCGCGCCCATCAAGTACCGCTCTCGGTTTCGCCCACGGCCCCGCCCGAACATCTCCAGCAATTGGAAGGCTGGCTGCGGAGTTACCGGCCGGAGGAACTCTTTGACCCGCACGGGCGCCTCATGCCCGAACTCGCCGAACTGGCGCCCAAGGGTGAACGCCGCATGGGTGCAAATCCGCACGCCAACGGTGGAAGCTTGCTGCGGGATTTGCGCATGCCCGATTTCCGCGATTACGCGGTGGACGTGCCGACGCCCGGCGTTCGCGGCATCGGCGACACGCACGTGCTCGGGCGTTTCCTGCGCGATGTGGCCAAGTTGAACGCCGAACAACGGAATTTCCGGGTCTATGGACCGGACGAGACGCTCTCGAACGGCCTCGAAGCCCTTTTTGAGGTTACCCGGCGCCAATGGGACGCCGCGACCGCGCCGAACGATGAATTTCTCGCGCCCGCCGGGCGCGTCATGGAAATGCTGAGCGAGCACCAATGCGAAGGCTGGCTCGAAGGCTACCTGCTAACCGGGCGGCACGGCATCTTCAATTGTTATGAGGCTTTCATCCACATCGTGGATTCGATGTTCAATCAGCATGCCAAGTGGCTAAAGGTCACCTCGCATCTGCCGTGGCGGCGCAAGATCGCCTCGTTGAACTACCTGCTGGCGTCGCATGTCTGGCGGCAGGACCACAATGGCTTCACCCATCAGGACCCGGGATTCATTGACCACGTCGTGAACAAGAAAGCGGAGGTTGTGCGGGTCTATTTGCCACCGGATGCCAACTGTCTGCTGTCCGTGATGGACCATTGCCTGCGCAGCCGCCACTACGTGAATGTCGTGATTGCGGGCAAACACCCCGCCCCGCAGTGGCTGACGATGGAAGCCGCGGTCAAGCATTGCACCGAGGGCATCGGCATTTGGCAGTGGGCCAGCAACGACCAGGGCGTCACCCCCGACGTAGTCATGGCCTGCTGCGGCGACGTGCCCACCTTGGAAACGCTGGCCGCCGTAACCCTCCTGCACGACCATCTTCCCGAGTTGCACATCCGGGTCGTCAACGTCGTGGATCTCATGAAGTTGCAACCGCAACTCGAACATCCGCACGGGTTGAGTGACATGGATTTCGACGAACTTTTCACCAAAGACAAGCCCGTCATCTTCGCCTTTCATGCCTACCCATGGCTCATTCACCGGCTGACTTACCGCCGCACCAACCATGGCAACATCCACGTCCGCGGCTACAAGGAGGAAGGCACCATTACGACGGCGTTCGACATGACCGTACTGAACGACCTCGACCGCTTTCACCTCGCGATGGACGCCATTGACCGGCTGCCGCAAACCGGCGCCAAGGGCGTTTACGTCAAACAACTGCTGAAGGACAAACTGCTCGAGCACAAAATCTATATCAATAAAAACGGCCAGGACCTCCCGGAAATCCGGAATTGGCAGTGGGAAGAACGTACGAAGAGCAAAGGGTGAAGGGTGAAAAGAGAATGGAGAAACCAGCCAGTCAAAAACGAAACCTATGAGCGAAACCAAACCCAACCATCACGAACACGGGGGTCCCCATGCAAACCTTTCCCACCCTCAAAAGCCCTACTGGAAACGCGCGCATCACGACTGGCGGTTCTGGGCCGCCGCGTTATTTATCTTCACGGCCATGATTATCTATGTCCTGACCGATAACCTCGCCTGGCAGCCGCATCACCCGCAACCGCCGCCATCCGGAAGCGCCTTGGGGAAATAAGTCGCGGCGTGCAAACTACTTCTTTTTCCTCCCCAGCTTGACGTTGCCGAGGGCCTCTTCGACGGCCTCGCAGAGAGTCTTAAGGACCTTGATGCGGGCGTGGTATTTGTTGTTAGCCTCAACCAGGGTCCAGGGGGCAATCGAAGTGGAGGTGCGGTCCACCATGTCGCAAACGGCGAGTTCGTAGGCGTCCCATTTTTTGCGGTTGCGCCAGTCCTCGTCGGTGATCTTGTAGCGCTTGAAAGCGGTCTTTTCGCGGAGCTGGAAACGCTTCAACTGCTCCTCTTTGCTGGTCGCGAGCCAGAATTTGACGACCAAGGTCTGGTTGCGCACCATCGCTTGCTCGAAATCGTTGATTTCCACATACGCCCGGCGCCAGTCCGACGCAGAGCAGAAGCCCTCGATGCGTTCCACCAGGACCCGGCCATACCAGGAGCGGTCGAAGAAGGCGAAGCGCCCCCGGCGCGGAAGGTGCCGCCAGAACCGCCAGAGGTACGGCTGCGCGCGCTCTTCCTGCGTCGGCGCAGCGATGGAAATGTTGTGATAATACCGGGCGTCGAGGGCACCGGTGACCCGGCGGATGGCCCCACCCTTGCCGGCCGCGTCGTTTCCTTCAAAAACCGTGACGACGGAAATTTCCTTGAACCGCGGGTCGCGCGAGGCGGCATTCAGGCGCCCCTGCCATTTCGCGAGCTGCTTTTTAAATTCGTCGCGGGTCATCGGCTGGTCAAGCTGCAAGGCGCGCAGTACATTCAGCTTATCCACCGGTTGAGCCACCGCGGCGGCTGGGGCGGCGGCCCCCGCCTTCGCCTGGTGATTCTTCAAGTGAGTTTGAATCGAAGCCAGGAGGTGCCGCCCGAACGTCAGGGCCCGATAGCGCGGATTGGCTGCGGGGATGACGATCCACGGCGCCTCGCCGGTCGAGGTCTTGCGCAGGAATGGTTCACATACGCGGACGAATTTCTTGTAGGATTTAAAATACTCCCATTCGCGCTCGGTGACGCGCCAGCGGGTGGCCGGGTCCTTTTCGAGTTCTTTGAGGCGCTTCTTCTGCTGGGGCTTGGAGAGATGGAACCAATACTTGAGCAGTAGTACGCCTTCGTCGGCCAGCATTTTTTCCAGGCGCACGATTTCGGCGATTTGCTGGGAAAATTCCGCGTCGCTGATTTGACCCATCACGCGCTGGATCACGGGCATGGTGTGCCAGGCGCCAAAGAACACTCCCACCTTGCCCTTCGGCGGCAGGGCGCGCCAGAAGCGCCAGAGCGCCGGCCGCTCGCGCTCCTCGTCGGAGGGTTCGAAAAAGGCGTTCGTCTCGATGCCGCGCGGGTCCATCCATTCATTGAGGAGGTTGACGGACTCGCCCTTGCCCGCGCCTTCCACCCCGGCGATGAGGAGCAGGACGGGGAATTTTCCGTTCTCCTTCAGTTCGAACTGCGCCTGCAGCAGGGCTTCACGCAACTTCGGCACTTCGCGTTTGTAAACGGATTTTTCGACGCGATGGTCCAGATTGGCGGATTCAAACATGGCGGTGGGGATTGGAGGTGGAACGTAACTTTCAGGCCGCGAGCTTTTTGGCGGCAGCAAGGGTACGGGCGGTGACTTGAGCCACGTTTCCTTCTCCCGCAATTTCGGCCACGAGGCCAGCTTTTTGGTAATACTCGATGAGCGGGCCGGTCTGCCCGTGAAAGGTTTTGAGCCGCGCGCGCACGGTCTGCGGGTTGTCGTCGTCGCGTTGATAAAGTGGACCGCCGCAGAGATCGCAAATGCCGGGTTTCGCGGGCGGCTTAAATTGAGTGTGATACGGCGACTGGCAATTGCGGCAAATCAAACGGCCCGAGAGGCGGTTGACAATTTCCTCGTCCGAAACATTGATGTAAATCACCCCGGCCAGCCGGCGCCCGAGATGCGCGATCATTTCCGTCAGCGCCTCGGCCTGATGCATCGTCCGCGGAAAGCCGTCGAGCACGAAGCCCGCGGCGGTGTCGGGGCGACCGAGCCGTTCCTGGACCATGGCGTCGGTGACGTCGTCCGGCACCAATTCGCCGCGGTCCATGTAAGTTTTGGCGAGTTTGCCCAGATCCGTCTGACGCTTGAGGTTGTCGCGAAACAGATCACCCGTGGCGATATGGGGGAGGTTGAGCTGCTTGCAGATCTGTTCGGCCTGCGTACCTTTGCCGCTGCCGGGCCCGCCGACGAGAATGAAGCCTCCACCCGTCCCTGCGCCGGGCGGCGTGGGCACCAGCGGAGCCAGCTTCGGCAATGGCATCAGCGCAGTGGAGATAACGGGCGGCACCAGGGGTTCGCGGCGGCCGATGGCTTCGATGGCCTGGCGGATGCTGGCGAATACCACCTCCGCCGCCGCCTCGGCATCCACCACAGCCAGGCGTTGGGACGAGCTGTAATAGTCCAACAGCGGGGTCGTGGCGCGCTGGAACGAGCGCAGGCGCAACTGGGCAAATTCGGGACTGTCATCCGTGCGACGTTCAAGTTTGCCGCCACAACGGTCGCAGAGGCCCTTGATTTTCGGTGGGTGCAGCTCGGTGTGGTAGGGAGAGTGGCACGAGTGGCAGAAGATCCGACCGCTCAGCCGGCGAAGAACGGTTTCCGGACTGATTTTCAAATAAATGACAGCGTCGAGCATGCGCTTCTGGCCGGAGAGCAGATCGTCAAGAAATTTGGCCTGATAAACGGTGCGCGGGAAGCCGTCAAAGGCGATGCCCTGCTTTGGTCTAATCGCGGCGATGCCGGATTCCACCATGGCGTCCACGACTTCATCGGGCACCAATTCGCCCTGGCTCATGTACTTCCGGGCGAGCAGGCCGAGGGCCGTTTTCCGGGCAAGGTTCTCGCGCAGGATGCTGCCGGTGCAGAGGGGAAACAGTTTGAATTGTTTTCCAATGCGGCCGAGCTGCGTGCCTTTGCCGGAGCCGGAGGGACCAATTAGGGCGATGTTCATGGCGTGAGAGGGACGCGTGGAGTACCGTTCCGATAACCAATAACCCGGGATGCAGCTTCCGGCCAGTTGGAATTCGACTTAATCTGATTAGGGAATTTCCCTAGAAAATGACCGCGGCCGTGAGAATCCCGCTCTAGAACGTGGAATTGCCGGCGTCTCACCAGGCAGGGTGATTAAGCAAAGTAAAGATGCGCCGATTGCAAAGACCAACCTTTGTGCCTATAATGCCGTATGATCTCCAACGCCACCGCAAACCCCGCATTAGCCCGCGAGCAAGGTCCGGCTTCGTCACCACCGGGTGCCCGCTTCGCGGCGGGCGACGTGTGGGGCGGGCTGGCCGCCATGCTGGTCGCGCTACCCTCCTCGATTGCCTTTGGCGTGCTCGTCTTTTCCTCCATTGATCCCACGCTCGCCGGGGAAGGCGCCCGGGCCGGCATTTTCGGGGCCGCGGCGCTGGGCATCATCGCGCCATTGGTCAGTCGCAACGGCGGCTTTATCACGGCGCCGTGCGCTCCGGCGGCGGCGGTGCTGTCCGGTCTGGCGGCGACGCTCGCGGCCTCGGGTGATTTCGGGGCCGATCGCATCATGACGCTGTTGGGCCTGACGGCTCTGGTCGCCGCGCTGTTTCAGCTTTTCTACGGCGCGGTCCGGGCGGGCCGCTTGATCAAATACATTCCCTATCAGGTCGTGACGGGCTACCTGTCGGG
This sequence comes from uncultured Opitutales bacterium, assembly GCA_964561455.1. GTDB lineage: Bacteria > Verrucomicrobiota > Verrucomicrobiia > Opitutales > JABDGR01 > JABDGR01. The sequence continues at coordinate 18,522 of CAZLPS010000059.1, read as the reverse complement.
CGTGGCCGTGATTATCGCCCTCGGCCAGTTGCCCAAGTTGCTTGGGCTGCCGAAGGGCGTTTCTCTGGCGAGCGGATTAATCTCGCCGCAAGTTTGGCAATGGCCCGGGGTCATCGTCGGCGTCGTGACCATCGCGGTTATGGCCCTCGCCCCGCGCTTCACCAAACGCGTGCCGGCGGCGATCCTCGGCTTGTTCGCGGGCATTGCGACCTATTTCGTCGTGGCCATTTTTGATCGCGGCCTGCTGCACGCGGCCGATAACCCTCTCGTGATTGGGCCCATTGAAGCTTCCGGCTCTCTCGTGGCCGCCATCCGCGCCCGGGCCACCTCCCTCCTTCACGTTGGACCGGGTGATATTGGCTTAATTTTCGTTACCGCACTAACCTTGTCCGTCCTGCTCTCGATTGACACCCTCAAAACCGGCGTCGTGTTGGACGCGCTGACTCGCCGCCGCCACAACTCGAACCGCGAATTGATCGGGCAGGGTGCGGCCAATGCGGCATCCTTTTTCATCGGCGGCATGCCCGGCGCGGGGACGATGGGCCCGACGCTGGTCAATTTCACCAGTGGCGGGCGTTCGGTGTGGTCGGGCGTGACCGAGGGCCTGCTGGTGGTCGCCACGTTCGTTTTGCTGGGCAAGCTCATCGCCTGGGTGCCCCTCGCGGCGCTCGCCGGCGTGCTGTTGACCGTCGCGTGGCGAATGTTTGACCGGGGGATGTTCCGGCTCGTCCGGCAGCCGTCCACGCGGGTGGACTTTGCGATCATCGTCACGGTCATAATCGTCGCCCAATTCGATTTGATCGCGGCGTCCGCGACTGGCATTGCGTTTGCGATTCTGCTTTTCATTCGCGGGCAGATTCGCAGCCCGGTGATGGTCGGCAAACTGGATTTGCGCGCCGTGCACTCCAAGCGCCGGCGGCTCGTGGCGGAATCGGCCCTCCTCGCCCAATATGGCGGCCAGGCGGAACTCGTGCAGCTCCAGGGTGATTTGTTCTTCGGCACCACCGATCAGCTCTTTTCCGAGCTCGACCGCGATCTCGCCACCGTGCGCTTTCTGCTGATTGACCTGCGCAAAATTCACTCCATGGATTACACCGCCGCACACTTGCTCGAACAAATGAAGACGCGCCTTGAGGAACGTGGCGGCGAGCTGCTCTTCAGCGGCATGCCTTCCGGCCTGCCCTCCCGCCGCGAGACCGAGATTTACCTCTCCCACCTCGGCCTCGTGCGCAGCGGCCATGGCATTCGCGTCTTTGACACGCGCGACAGCGCCATCGAATGGATGGAGGACATGATCTTGGCGGAAGGCGGCTGGAAACCGCAGGAGGAAGGGCCGCCGCTCGCCCTCCAGGATATTGAAGTTTTCCGAAAAATTGCTCCGGAGGCGCTGGTGGATCTCGCCGTCGTGGTGCGCGAGGTTTCGCTCCCGGCCGGCGGCCGCATTTGCTCCTGCGGTGACAAAGGCGACGAGGTCTTTTTTGTCCGGCGCGGTCGCGTGCACGCTCTGCTGCCGCTTGCCGGCGGGCGCCGCCACCACATCGCCACCTTCTGCCGGGGAGACTTTTTCGGCGAAATGGCCTTTCTGGATCGCGAACCACGCTCCGCCGATCTCGAGGCGGCCACGGAAGTGGCCCTCTATGCCCTGTCGCGCACCCGCTTTGACGCCCTGATGAAGGCCGAACCCACGCTCGGCGGTCAGGTGTTCGAACAGTTGGCGTTCGCCATCTCCAAACGCCTGCGCCTGGCGGACACCGAGTTGCGGATTCTTGAGGAGCGGTGACTGGCGGAAAAATCATGTTCAGATTGGCCAAGGTCCGGTGTCTCCATTATAAACATCGCCGTTGCCCTGGCACCCGATTCGTGGCAATTCCCATCCCCCCGCATGAAAAAATTCACCTCCATTGTCTGCAGCATTTGCCTGCTGCTGTTTTTGCTGGATGGGGGCCTGTCGCTGCTGGATGACAGCCTCGGGTTGATCCATGTTCACGTTCTTGGCGGGCTGCGGGCATTGGTGTTTCTGTTCTTCATTCCGGTGGCCTTGTTGACCTATGGGCTTATCGGCGTGACCCCGATGGTGCCCAAACGCTGGTTCCTGCCCATCCTGCTCTACGCCCCGGCGGCGCTTCTCGGGATGATACTCTTCGCGATCTACCATTCCAACCTGCTCCCAGCGGCCACTTGGTGCATTTCGCTGGTCGAAGCCAGCCTTGGCCTGTGGGTACTGTGGCGGGCGCAGGGGAAAATCGCCTTCCACTGGCCCTTGGTTCCCGAGGCGCATATGGGCGACAAAGCGTTCCGCTGGTCCAATCTGCTGGGATTCTTGGCGGGCAACTTTTTCGTCCTGCTGCCGGGCATGCTCGCCGGGCTCCTGGTTTGTGCTTCCCTGGCCTTGGACCATTTCACGGCCGGCTATTTGAAACTGCAGTCCGACGGTCTCGTGGCGCGGGCGAAAACGTATGTGCGCGCCGACGGCAAAACGATTCTGCTGATGCCCATGATGCACATGGGTGAGGCCGATTTCTACTCGCAGGTCGCCCGGTCATTCCCGCGCGGCGCCGTCATTTTGCAGGAAGGGGTAACCGACCGCAAAAACCTCCAAAACCCCAAGCTCGACTATTCGCACCTCGCCATGTCCCTGGGCTTGTGCAGCCAGAAACAGGAGTTTTCCCCGTCGGCCGACGGCAACCCGGGGGACGGGCCCGTGTGGCGTCGGGCGGACGTGGATGTGGCGGATTTCTCCCCGCCCACCATTAACTTCTTGAATTTGATCGCGCGCTTTTATGCCAACGGCCCGGATTCCTCCTTGCTCCAGGAACTCTTGGGCAAATCCCCGGATGCGACCTTGCAGGAGCAACTCGTGACCGACCTCCTGGTGAAACGCAACGAGCACCTTTTGGGCGAGATTCGGACCCAACTGCAAAGTTCCAACCTGATCGTGGTCCCCTGGGGGGCCGCGCATATGCCGGGGATATCCTCCGAGCTGGAGCATGCGGGCTTCCATGTTTCCGAAACCCAGGAATTCAAAATCTTCAATTTCCGCACCGTGGCCGATGCCCTCTCGGCAAAATCGGAATAAGCCGCGGCGACTGTTTAAAGTTTGGTCCCACTATGCTTCAAGGCGGCGTTATGTTCCGCGAATAATTGCAATTCGGCTTCCAGCCAATGATCGAGGTCACAGCCATTGTAACCACCCCGATTTAAAAAGATGTAATAGGCCCGCGTGGCGATTTCCTCTTTCGAGGGGACGTAGGAGCGGTCCATGGGGCTGATTTCCATGGGAGGCGGGTTCTGGGGTTCTGGGGAGGGATGGGAGGGGGAACTCATGGTATTTGCGAACAGGGCGAGGTTAAATCTTAGATTACAAATTTCAGATCTCAAAATTGGGGCGGTCTCGTCGACCTTGTTAGAATTGTCGGACTTGTCGGACGAGTCCGACAGTTCAGACTCGTCAGACTCGTCAGACACGTCCGACAAGTCCGACGAGTCAGCCAAAAGCGCCGTGCACAAACACCAAACGCAAAAATGGCGGCGGCTCTTGCTCAAAGCTCAAATGTTTTTTGCCGAAAGTCCAGTCATTTAGGGTACTGGACCCGGCCAAAACCGCCGGCGTCAAGGTGGAAGGCGGTAAAGTGACCGCCGTCCCCATCTACCCGGAAGACAACCCCATCACCCCCAAGTGCGAACCTGGGGCGATTCGGGAGCGGTCGAAGCCGTTGAGTTGATCCGCGCGGCCACGCATCGAAATTCAACGCGACCGGTCAGCGGGTGATGCCAACGGTCCGACTCAATTATCGCCGATTGTCGTTGCTAGGCACTTTTCTTAAAAGTAAATTCCTACCAAAAGTAACAACTTGGCAATCACCGCTTTCATGAGATACCTGCGTCTGCTGGTGGTTACAGTTTTCCTACTCGCCGGGGGCTATGCCCTGTGGTCATTTAGCGCGTCCGATGTAAGCCCGACGCCGGACACACCGGCGGAAGCAAAGACAGCTCCACTACCCGCGCCGAGCCCGGCGGGGAAAACGGCGACCGTCGAGCCGCCGACGATGTCCCCGCAAGTAATTGCGCCGGTGACAAAACCGGTGGTGGTGGCAGCACAGCCCGCGACCACGACAGCGGCGTCAAAATTCGATCTGGCCAACCCGCAGCCTCAGGCGGACCTCAATGACTGTATTGACCAGTCCCTCAAGCTGCTCGAAGCGAAGGATTTTGTTGGCCTGGTCAAGACCCTGATGCCGCAGGTTTTGCAGATTTTGATAGACAGTGGGCGAGCCTCCTCGATGGAAGACGCTGCACAGAAATATAGCCAGGGGCCAAACTTTGAGGCAGCCATGGGCGGTTTGCAAAGGGCACTGGAATCGGTCAAAGGCCAGACGCCAGAATTGAATGCCGACGGTACGCAGGCAACCTTCAAGATGGATTATCCGTCCGTCGTCCCCCCTATCCGGGGAGCCACTCCCATCCTGAGATTCGTGAAGCGGGGCGGGTATTGGAATTTCAATTGACAACGGGGTCCGACAACAGGTCAGGCCTTTCAAATTGACATCACAAACTCTTCATTATCGGCGAATCCAATTTTGTTAACATGAAAGGCATAACCCGTTTTGCCTCCTATAGCGCGGTCTGAGGCCGTGGTCGCAGCTTGTAAGCGAATCCGCGCGGCCACGCATCGAAATTCGATGCGGTCGGATAGCGGGTGATGCCAACAGCCCAACCGATTTATTGCTGATTGAAGCTGGCAGTTGTACTTCGAGAAAACAGACTCCAGCGATTAAGAATCACGCTCACATCATTTCTGACCCAGAGACAACACGGAGGCCAAGGTCGCGCCGACCATATAAGAGAAAAGCATATTTCTCGATTAGGATCTTCACGGTCGGGTTTTTCCGCATAGCGGCCCGGACGGCGTCGTCTAGGGTCTTATACGCGTCCCGAACTTTTTGGAGGGCAATTTTGGAGTCCTTGTCGCTAAGTGCGGTTTGATGAATTTCGTCGAGTCCGTAAAGAGCGCGAAGACCCTGCATGCTTGCTTCAATTCGGGCCTTCTCTGCCGGGTCCTTGGCGTTTTGCGCTGACCGTTGATATGCAGGAAGCACTTCGGCCAGCGGGCGCCGCGGACTAGGAGTGCCACTGCTGTTTTGACCGATATATAGCGAGTTGCCTGGCTGGTTTGGGACAGGGTCCGGCAACAAAAAGTCGAGGCTGTTATCGAGGCCGATGTTCCAAAAAGTTTCGTGCAGCACTTGGCCAATTTTATAACGGGATAAGTATTTCTCGAAATCAGGATCTTTAATCGCGGGATTGCTAAACATGAGGGTGCGGACGAGGTCATTGGCGGCACTGTATCGTGCTGCGTAATCCCGCATAGCGATGACAACCTCAGGGTCCCTTTCCGCTGCACCGCGGGCAGACTGCAAAAGACTCAACTCGTCATTGGCCGGGAGTGTCTTCTCACCGAACCACGGCGTTTGCGGAATAGTAGGGTGTGCTCCGGTCACGGGATTCGGGATCGCGGCAGAAGCGGGAAGCGTAGGGGGGCCATTTTGCGCTGTTGTAGCCGCTGGCGCGCCTTGTGCGGTTGGGGGGAACGATGCACTTTGGGCGGGAGCGACCGAAAAAAGAGCAACCAAGACAACTGAGAATAGTTGGCGTAGCGTGGGGGTAAGGACTGAGGCGGTTTTCATAATTGCTGGGGATTTAAGGGTGTAAGACATTAAATTCAGTACCAATTCAAGGATAAGACGTTCGCGTGGCCTTATTATTAGAAGTTTTTTAAGGGTGGCAAGTTTGCCCCAGGCGGTGAAATGGCCGTCAAAGGGACAGGCCTTTCAAATTGACATCACAAACTCTTCATTATCGGCGAATCCAATTTTGTTAACATGAAAGGCATGACCTGTTTTTCCACGTGCTCTTCATTTAAACCATCTCAAATGGGAGCATGTATGAGGTTCCCATGTAAAACGTTCCCCAATGTTGCGCCCCATGGTTTTAACCGATCATTGGAATTGACATCCTGAACTTGGAAAAGTAAATCCCTGTTAGATCAAGCCTCCGTGATCAAACGAAGGCCGCCTGAGGAAGCCAGTTTCCTTCCCGCATATCCATGAGCACAAGGGCCAAAATCCTCCGGGCGATATTTGTTTCCACGGCGGTCTTCGCGCTCATGGGTCTCAGCCTCTGGTGGTTGAGGAAGCCTGAGTTTTCCGGGCCGGTAGCTCCTCCCTCCGCTGTCACGGAAAAGCCCAGTGTTCTTCATTTTCAGGAGGTTCATCCTCCTGCCGTGCAACCGCGGGCCGATGCCGCGCCCTCCCCGCAACTGCAGCAGACGGCGACCACCAATCAGTCTTTTTTCGAGCGGCAAACGTTTGATCTGCGGCAATCTGATTACGTCGTCATCCTCGCCAAGGAAAGGGCCGCCTCGGGCTCGGCGCCGGGCGCCAACCCTGACGAAGATGATCAACTGCTTAAGGATATTTTGGTGCGCGGAGGGGTTGAGTTCCCAGCCGGTTCGTCGCTCGCCTATGATGGCAGCAGAATTTATGTTTGCGCACCCCCGGAAAGTCTGGCCAAAATTCCCACCGTAATTCTCGGTGCTCTAAACCGCCCATTTTCTCCGCCAAAGCCGTAATCATAGCCCGTTATCCACCTCAATATGAGAGGCGCGGCACGGGCGAGGTGCCTGTGCCTAAATGATTCAAAAAAACGAGGAGGAGGCAATAATTCTGTCAATACTCGGGAGCCCGTGAATCTTCAATTCGCATTTTGAATTCTACTTTGTGCATTTCCTCATCCGCCTCAGTCGCTTCCTGCTTTTGAAAAATGGCGGAGAGAGTGGGATTCGAACCCACGGTAGCGCTTTTGGCACTACACCGGTTTAGCAAACCAGCGCCTTAGACCACTCGGCCATCTCTCCTGAGGTTTTTGAACCAAACCGCCGGCCCGCAGGGCACCGGAGGGTGGTCAACTATCGCGGTTCCCCACCCCGCGCGCAAGCAAAAAGCCATACTGACTTTAACCACGGATCGCACGGATAGAGCCATTGCTCAACATCCGTGGTATCCGTGAAATCCGTGGTAAAAAATCCCCCCTGCCCTCTTTTCTAATGAAACCAGGCGTCGATCAGTTTCCAGAGGAGCGGCAGGTTTTCCGGTTGATGGAGCGGCAGGCCGTCGCGCAATTGGGCCGCAGTCTGCACCCGCAGGCCGCCCGGGGCGAGTTCGTCGCCGCAATGCTTGATGAGGGCGTCGAGGGAAGCCACGTTCGCTTCGAGGTGGAACTGAAGGCCGAGCGCGAGGCGACCCCAGGCGAAGGCTTGATGGGGGCAATCGTCGGTCTCGGCCAGCCAGTGGGCGCTGGGGGGAAGGCTGAAGGTGTCGCCATGCCAGTGCAGGGGAGTGGAAACGGACGGAAGGAAATCCCAATCGGGGGCGGAGCGGGCCGCCGGGCGCCAGCGGACGGGCCACCAGCCGATTTCCCGGACCGGGTTCTGGTGGACGCGGCCGCCGAGGACATCGGCCAGCAGTTGGGCCCCGAGGCAGATCCCGACCACCGGCCGGCCGTGTTCGAGCGCTTGCGCGAGAAACTGTTTTTCGGCGCGCAGCCAAGGATGGGACCGGTGCTCGTAAATATTCATCGGGCCGCCCAACACGATAATCCCGTCCACTTCCGCCAGTTCAGGCGCTGGTGCGCCTTCGTACCAGGGGGTTATGCTCAGGCCATGGCCGCGCTCGCGGGCCCAGCGGGCGATTTCAGCCGGGCCTTCGAAAGGCACATGTTGGAATATTTGGAGGCGCATTCGGAAATTGAAAAGTAAAAATTAAGAAAATGGGAAAATGGCAATGCAAAAGCAAAATGAAAATTTTGGATACCAGGCGGCACTGTGAAAAGTCGGACAAGTCGAACACGTCGGACAGGTCGGACGAGTCGGGCTTGTCCGACTTTTTAATTCTTAATTCTTCCTTTTTAATTTCCTGCCGCGGCTTTAGCGAAGGCGGCGCATTGCTCGCGGAGCCACGCCCAATCGCTGGCGGCCAGACGCTCGGAACGAAACAAGGGGCTGCCCACGCCGAAGGCGTCCGCCCCGGCTTTTCGATAGGCCTCAAGCGTGGTCAGGTCCACCCCGCCGGTGGGCATGAGGCGCAATTGGGGAAACGGTCCCTTCATATTTTTGATAAAAGCGGGACCGAGGGATTCGGCGGGGAAAACTTTCACCATCGTCGCCCCGAGGTCCCAAGCCTGAACAATTTCGGTCGGCGAAAAAGCACCGGGGAATACCGGTACGCCCAATTTAACGCATCGCTGAATCACGGGAATGACGACAATGGGGGTGACGATAAAACTGGCGCCGGCCGCGAGCGCGGCTTCCAGCACATCCACATTGGTCACCGTCCCGGCGCCGATATTGAGGGAGCCGCCCGCGATATTGCGGGCGGCGCGAATCTGCTCCCCGGCCCCGAGCGTGTTCATGGTGATTTCCAAATTGGTCATGCCACCATCGCGCACGGCTTCCACGACCGGAGTCAATTTGTCCGCAGCCAAGCCGCGCAAGATGCCCACGACGGGAACTTGCAGGAAAAGTTTTTGGGAAAAGGCGGTGTTCATGACGAAGCCCCGGGCCATTGGCCAACCGGCAGGCCGGCACCGAGCAGCTTAAGCTGGCCGCGCACGGAAGCCAAAGCCATTTCGGCGGGCGGCACCACCGTCACCCGGCTGGCCAGATCCGCGGCCTCGAAGGCGATGCGGTAGGCGGGGCTCGTGGCCGCCGTGGCCGCCAGCAAAATCGGCACCGCCGATTCGCGGGACGATAGATCGGCAACCTCCGCCCCCACCAACAAACCGCTGAGGTACCAGCGATTGACGCCGGGCGGTACGGATTGCAGCACGGTCCGCGTGCGCGTTTGGAAAAGGCTGCGCGCGATTCCGTTCTCCCACGCCGCGTGGACGCCCTGCAAAAAGGCCTCCCTGGCCATGGCGTCGGCCAGCGTGATATCCGGCGCCGGGCCGGCGACCTTAACCGAAGCGCGCAACAGGCTGTGGGTCGAGAGCACGTCAAAGAGTTCGCCGGTGAGGTAGGTATGAAAGCCGGTGATTTGCCGCTTCTGCAAGCGCACGTGCTTGGAGTGCGTGCCGGGCAGGACGACCAGGCCGTCCGCTGCAATTTCCGGATAACCGGCTTCGGCGAACAACCCCAGGATTTCCACTTCCTCCCCGCGCAGGATATCCGTGGCCGTGCGCAATCCGGAAACCAAATGAACCGTCGCCGGCGCTCCACCCGGGAGTTCGAGCGGGAAACTTTTCCGGGGAATGCCGACGCCATCCAGCCCCACCGGGACCGCGGCATAGGGCAGCTCGTGCCATCCCAGCGTCGAGGAGGCCATGCCGGATACCACCACCGTGAGCCCTTGCGCCATGACGCCGGGATGCGCGACCACCATCTCAACAAGCCGCTCCCGCAGAAAGCCGGCAAACGCTGCGCCGCGCGCCGCGGCATCACCCGCCGGGTGCCGCGCCTGCAGCGCGCGAATTCCCGTGGCATCCGCGTATTCCGCCAGGACCCGCCCATCGGCCATGCGCACCAACCGCAAGCGGAATGAGGAGGTACCCCAATCGCAACTGAAAAAGTGGGTCACGCGGTCAACCGTGGGATTATGCATTTACCAATTGGTGAAGGAACCATCCGGGCGCTGGTAGGTGGTGCGCCCGCCGACGGCCTGGGTGAACTCCGCGACCGGGGTGATTTTGCTCATATCCAACGTGACGCCGAGGCCCGGCCGCTTGTTGGGCCAGACCTTGCCATCCTTGAAGTCGAGTCCTTCCGGCAAATGCGCGAAGGTCCGCGTGTTCCCCCCGATTTCAAACAGCACCGGACCCGAAAACGGCCCAAGCGCATGCACGAGTGCCGCAGTGGAAATCGGGCCCGTGAAATGGGGCACCATGCCGACAAAATGCGTTTCGCACATCGCGGCGACTTTCACCATTTCCGTGATTCCGCCCACGTTGGGCATCGTGGCCCGGACGTAATCCAAATCGTGGCTCTCCACGAGCTTGTTGAAATCCCAGCGCTGGCCCCATTCCTCGCCAGCGGCAATGGGCACCGTGGTCAACTGCCGCAATTTCGGAATATCCTCGTTGAACGCCTCGGTGCGCACGGGATCCTCGACGAAATAAGGTTCCAAATCTTCCAGTTCCTTGCAGGCGCGAATGGCGTCGGCAAAATCGAAACGCTGGTGCAGGTCAATGATCCAGTCACCATTCTTGCCCACCCCTTCCCGCACGTTCTTGCAATCCTCGATGACCTGCCGCACGCGTTCGTGGGATTCAAAGGTGGTGCCGGGCCGCGGCACCGTCGCGGCGTCAATGCGAAAGGCGCGAAAACCGTTGTCCATGGCGGCTTTGGCATTGTCGCGCAGTACCTGGCCGGTGCCACCGGTGGAATAATAGCTTTCGCAATGATTGCGGGCCATGCCGCCGTTTAAGTCATACACCGGGACGCCAAAAGCCTTGCCCTTGATATCCCAGAGCGCCATGTCGAGCGCCCCAATGGCGTGGATCTTCTCGCGGCCGGGGGGATAAAAAAAGGCGCGATACATGTCCTGCCAGCAGCGCTCAATGTCAAAGGGGTTGCGGCCAATCAGGCGCTCGGAGCATTGTTGAATTGTATCTTTGGCACCCCCTTCACCAACACCGGTGATGCCGATGTCCGTTTCTACGGTGACGACCAGATTGCTCTGGTTGAACAGCGTGTTGACATTGGGCGGATTGTAAACCCGGATGCGCGTCACTTTGGCCTGGGGCAGGCCGCCGGAAGCGAGTGTCGGCGTGGCAGCGGGAGCGGCGGGCGTGGAGCCAGCCGGACCGGTGGCGGGAGCGGTGGCGGCGCGGGCGCCGGCCATACCGAGGACGCTGGCACCGGACGCAACGGCGGCGGACTTGAGGAAGGCCCGGCGGCTGGAGAATTCGAGGAATCGGTCGCTCATTTTGGGGAGGGGGTTGGGTGTCTAAAGACAAGATAATCGAACGGGGATGACGCCGCAGGTCAATTCATTTTGCGGCGAAGTCGAGTTGGGCTGGTTCAAGGCGCGGAGCGAGGATTTGGATGACGCCAAAGGCCAGCAGATAGGCCAATCCCGCGCAATAGAACGGGAAGGTGTAATTGTGGTGTTTATCCACGGAATAGCCGACCACCATCGAGAACAGCGACGCGCCGAAATAGCCGAAAGTGCCGCCAAACCCGGCCACCGAGGCCACGGCGTTGCGGGGGAACATGTCACTCACCAGGGTATAGAGATTGGAACTGAACGCCTGATGGGCGGCGGTGACAAGGCCGAGCAAGAGGACGGCGGTCCACTTATCGTGCACATATTGGGCGGAAATAATGGGCACGGCGCAGAAGGCGGCCACGAGAAGGGCGGTTTTGCGGGCGCGGTTGACGGTGGCGCCCCGTTTGATCAGGAACGACGACAACCAGCCGCCACCGATGCTGCCCAAATCGCAGATGAGATAAATGACCACGAGCGGCAAACTGACGCCGAGCAAATTCAGGTGATACTCGGAGTTCAGGTATTTGGGAAACCAAGTCACGAAGAACCACCACATGGAATCGGTAATAAATTTGGCGAGCGCAAAGGACCAGGCTTGGGGGCTGCGCGCCAGGCTCAGCCAGCGCGGACTGGCGGAATTTTCGGGGGGATCACTGTTGATGTGGGCCAATTCCGCGGGGGAAACGCCGGGATGGTCGGCGGGTTTCTTGTATATGGGAATCCACAGGCACAAGGCGAGAAAGCCGAGAATGCCGGTGCCGATAAAGGCCCATTGCCAGCCAAACGAATCGGCCACCCAGGGCACGAACATGGAGGCGGCGATGATGCCCATATTCGTGCCGGCGTTGATGAAGCCAAACGCAAAGGCCCGCTCCGGCCGGGGAAACCATTCCGCCACGGCCTTGGCGGCGCCGGGAAAAGCGGGTGATTCCGTAATACCCAATAGCGCGCGAACAATCGTAAAGCTCGTGGCGCCCCGCGCCACCGCATGCAACATGGACATGAGGCTCCACCCGCCCAAGGCCAGGGCGTAGCCGCGGCGGATGCCAATCCAATCCAAAAGCTTGCCGGACGGCATTTGGGAAAAAGCGTAGCAAAAGGCAAACGCCGACCCGATAAAACCATACTGCAGATCACTGATGGCATAACTCTTTTGCAGTTGGGGCGCCAAAATGCTCAAGACCACCCGATCCATGAAATTGACCGTGGTGCCGAAGAACAGCAGCGCGAGAATCCACCAGCGCACGCGGCTCATGGGGCCGGGCGCAGTCAGGGAAGGTTGCGGAGCAATCATGCCGGGTTGAGCTCTGGCGCGTGCCGGGGGTGGTTTAGCGACACAGGGGGCGCGCCGAGCATTTCCCGGCTGCTGCAGGTTGTAAAGGAATATCCGGCGCCGCTCAGGGTAGTGGCGTCCGTGCGGCCGCTGGCCCGGGGTTTTGCATCATTTGCCCCATTCCGCGCGGTCCTCCAGCGCGCAAGCCTGGGCCATTGAGAATCAGCACCGAACCCGAACTGTTGTTAATGATTTGAAATCCCCCACCCATGCGCCCGGACGCCCCGCCGGTGGCCGCCTGTTGAATTTGGTTAAGGAGACTGCCGTATTGCTGGTCATCCACCGGAAGGGAGTCAAGGGCCGTGGCCGCCGCCCCGGGATCAATTTTCGCCCAAGCCGACAAGGCCGTTCCAATCAGGGGAATGTTTGGATTGCTCGTGGAAACCGCCCAGTTAAATGCCGTCGCCGGATCATTGTCCGCCTCCGTGTTGACGAGGATTTGCACCGCCTGGTCGCGCTCAATGCCATCCGGCAGCCCTGCAATCCATTGCGAAGCGCCCTGCGTGTCTTGCGCCAGCCAGTTTCGGGTCAAGGCATTGACGGTGACATAAAATCCGCCACCGACAGGAAGAGCGGCAATATACGGAGCCGCCGCCGCCGGATCCGTGGTGCTCCAGGATTGGACAATTTGCGAAAACGTGTTGTAGGCGCCTGAGTTGGGCGTGGGCAGATCGAAGTTATCCTGGGCTTTCTGCCAGGCCGTGGGCGCGTCATAATTGGCCAGGCTCACCAGGGAGGTGGCCACAGCGCGGTCGCGGGCGGGCCCGTCCGGGAGATTTTCCGCCCAGGCCAGCGCGGCCTTGCTGTCGTTTTGCGCCCATGCGGAAGCGACCCCGGCGATGGCATTCGCGTAATCGGGATCATTGGCATAATCTTGAATGTAAGCCGCGGCGCTGACGGGATCCACGCTGGACCAGGAATTGACAATGTTTTGCGCGACCGCGCCCCACACGGCGTCGGAGGTGTCTTCCGGCAAACTCTGCATCCAGTTAAGGGCCGTGGCCACATCCTGGGTGGCGAGCGTGGAGGATAACGTGATCATGGCATTATCGCGCCCCGCGCCAGCCGGCAATTGATAGATACAATCCATCGCGTGGATGGGGTCGGTCTGGGCCATTTGATTTGCCACGCTCATCATGGCCAAATCGCGGGGTGTGCCATTGAGGCTGTTATTCACCCAGGCCATGGCGGCAGCGGGATCTTGTGCCGCCCAATCCCCCACGGCCTCCTGCATATAAGTATTGCGTTTGGTGCCTGCGGGCAATCCGGTGATATAGGCCATCGCGGCATTCGGATCGGAGCTGGCAAATGCTTTGAGGACCGTCCCGGCGGCCAGGTCATAAACGCTGCCATTGACATTGTTGTCCAGCCACGCAAGCGCAGCGGCGGGGTTGGAATCTGCCCATTTCGCCGTCAGCGCATTGACCAGGTCATTGCGGTTATTGCCATTGGGGAGTCCCGCAATATAGTCGCCCGCCGCACCGGGGTTTTGCAGGAAGAGATTGTCGAGACTGACCTTCACGGCGTTGTCGCGGTCGGGCCCGGCGGGGAGAGCTTGGGCGGTTTGCATGGCGGCCATGGGTTCGGCTTGCGCCCACCCACTATACAAGCCCTGGAGCGCAGCCGCGCGGGCCGCCCCAAGCGGGAGTTCCTTCAAGGCGGCCAAAGCAGACGCGGGATTCTGCCCACCCAAGGCGAGAAAAACGGTATTGTATAGCTGAGGCGATTGCTGGCCGACCGGCAAGCCGCGCAACGTTTTTAGGGCCTCTGCGGGGTCGCTGGCGGCCAGGTTGCCGATGATGGTATTTTGGATGTCCCGGCGAAGATTGGCATTGTCAATACCGTCCAAGGCGAGGAGGGCCAGAGAGGGGTCCTGCCGCGACAACAAGTCGAAAAGCCATTTCATTAACTTGTCGTCGGCCACACTGCGGGGAAGCGAACGGGTGACCGCCAGGGCGGCGGCGGGATCAAATTGAATCCACGTGCTTAGGACCTGGGAAACTGCGGCGTAGCGTAATGTTGCCTTCCCCAAACGGCCCGCGGCGGCGAGGGCGGCTTGGGGATCAACGCCGGTCCACGCCGCAAAAACGTTGTAGATTAAATCCGGATTGCCCGTTCGGTTGGAAATGGCATCGGCATACTGGACTGCTCCCGCCGGATCGAAGGCCACCCACTTCGCGAACACCGCATCATCCGCCGTCTTGCGAAATTCGGGATACGGGCATTTTTGGACATCGTCCAGGAGCTGGCCCAACTGGGCGACGGGAGTTTCATCAACCAGTTCAATCAGTGCCTTGACCCGCGCAAAGCCGGTAAATTTTGCGAGGATATTCGCGAGGGAGCCCTTGGGGTTCCAGGGAACATTTTTGAAAGGAGCCAACCCGTTCCGCGCCACCGCCGGCGTTGGTTTGGAGGTCCGGGACAGGGAAGCTTTCTGGCCCGCGTTTTTAATCTGCGCCAGGTTCAGCCCCGCGCCCACCCCAGCGGCAAAAATCGCCGCAGCAACCAAAACTCCGGCCACGCTCATAATCATCCGCCGGCGTCGGGAAGGCGCAGCAGGACCCGCCTGGGCGGTGCCGGCGGGATTAATCTTCAACGTATTCATAAATGGGACAACGTTGAGAAAGGCCATCATTATATGGCAATAACGACCAGCCGGCTCCATGATTAGTTGCGAGAACGGAGTCGGGCAACAGTTATTTCGCCAATCTCACGGCCGGATAAATGAACATCAACCGGGTGGGAAAGTTGCAGGCGGGCCCGGTCGGCGGCGGAATTGCCAACGAGTCGCCAGGGCTGGCCGAGGGTGGCCCGCGATCGGCCAGCGGCAGGGAAAAATTGGTGCCGGACCCGGGACTTGAACCCGGAACCAATTGATTAAGAGTCAACTGCTCTACCATTGAGCTAGCCCGGCAAACAATTAATATTCAAGTGTTTATGAATACAATGCAAGAGGTCGATTTCACACTTGTAACCCAATTAAGTAACCCTGTAGTATCTGGGCATGGAAAAGCCAATCCCTGCCCAAGAGCCCCAAGGGTATTCACTGGTTGCTGAGTGCCTGTACCGAAATAATGCATCGGGAATCTACTATGCGTTGGTAAAGCGAGGTGGCAAGCAAATCCGCCGTTCGCTCAAAACTAACGACCGTAAATTAGCCATTCGCCGCTTGGCTGACTTCCGAGATAAGGTTGCGCGACTCGACCCCAACACTGGAAGCACCCGGTTGGCGTTTGGCGAGGTCGCCGCCCGCTGGCTGGGCAGTTGGAAGGCCCACCTACGGCCCAATTCGATCACCAGCCGCCAAGCCAACATCAAGCAGCTATCCTACACCTTCGGCACGCAACCCGTCAGGGGCATTACCCGCGTGGACTGCGAGGCATGGGCAGAGAAGCGCAGCCCGGGTGTGTCGGCCTCGACCTACAATCAGGAACGCGACACCTTGCGGACAATACTGGACTATGCCCAACGCGAAGGGTTGATCCTCGACAACCCGGCCAAGGTCATCATCCGCCGGAAAAATGACAAGACCGTCATCGTCATCCCATCCCGGGAGCAGTTTGACACCCTGGTCAAAACCCTGCGTGTCCTGGACCCTCGTAGTGGCCCAGCCGCCGAATTGGTCGAACTGCTGGCCTATTCGGGGATGAGGAAGGGTGAGGCCAATGCGTTCTGCCTGGCTGATGTGGATTTCGACCGTGGTGCCTTCACCGTCACCGGGGGCGAGCTTGGCCCAAAGAACCATGAAGCCCGTATTGTGCCGCTATTTCCTGTCCTTCGGGAGTTTCTCGAAAGGCTGCAAAAAGATTCGCCACGCCCGGCAAACGCTCCTTTAGTCGCGATCTTAGACGCAAAAAAAGCCTTGATTAGCGCCTGCAAAATCAACGGATTTCCTCATTTCACTCATCACTCGATGCGGCATTTCTTCGTCAGCAATGCGCTTGAAAAGGGCGTGGATTTCAAGACGATAGCGGCGTGGGTCGGTCACAAAGACGGCGGCTTGCTCGTCGCCAAAACCTACGGCCACCTCCGCGACACCCATTCCTACGATATGGCAAAGAGAATAACCTGATGACTGAGCAAGAAAAGAGATTCCAGAGAGCCTGCAAGCGGTGCTGTCGCCCGAAAAATGTTGGCGAAGCCTGCACAAAATTCGGAATGCAACTGCTGAGAGTTTTGGGAGTTGACGAACGAATGGACCCGGAAATGCGCCGTTTAGTCCGGCTAATTCCACGACCAACGGGCTGGCGAAAACGAATTTTCTTAAAGTTGCGAAAGACTGTTTTTAAGGAACTTACCCAGGAGAAAATCAAAGGGCGCAGCGGTCATTTTATTCTCGGTAACGCCAGGGGTGCGTTCGCCAACGTAAAGTATGCGTTACAGGATGTAGCAAATAATCCTGATGAGAAAAAACTTTTCATAAAGGCCTTTGGTTATTCGCCAGACCTGAACGACTACAAGCTGCCAAAAAAGTCGAGGCCGCGAACAGAGCCAAAGAAAGATTTAAAGCCCATTACACCGTCCCAATTAGAAGATTACAGCGAAGGTATGAGGAGAGGGGCAAAGGCGTTTTTCGGCGATGACTTAAAGCCCCCACTCAACAGGAACACGACCGACATCTATATCAGCCTTCTTTTGCTCTCCGATATTGTGCGTGCGGCTCCGAATATTTATGCGCTTTGGGATTTCTTTGGGAAATATGAATTGGACGAATTCAAACATTCGCCGGAATCCCTGGAGAAAATTTGCCGTCGAGTCGGCATCCCTTTGGCGTTGAAATCTGCGCCAAGGAAAAACCCCGGACAGAGTAAAAGTAGAGTGTCTGGGCAATGAGGTTCAAAAAATAATTTAGGGCGGTCAAGCTGGTGTCGTCATGAACGAACCAGCAACCACAACAGCCGCCCGCCCTCGGCTCTCCTACTCCCGAGTCGAGGCGGCGGAAATCCTCGGCCTCGACCCGGCCACGGTTGACCGCCTCGCCAAGCGCGGCCTCCTACGGCCCTCCCGCGCCACCCGTCGGCCTCTCTATCCCCTCTGGGAGCTGGAGCGGTTCCTGCGTGAAACCTCGCAACCCGTCCAGCTATGAGCACGCCCTTCAAAAAAAAGGGCTGCAAACGTCCTCGCTCGTCGTTAACGACGAAACCTCTCCCGGTAGTCGCAACGCAGCGTAGGGAGGTTGTTGTAGGCGGTCGGGCCGGTCGCGCCCGGTTAACTCGCCCTGGCGTTGGGTTGCTTTGCGAATACATCCCCATCTCCTGGCACCACGAAAAAGGAATCCTCAAAGTCGTCCGGCGCCTGCTGCCACGGTTGCCAGACGTTTCTGGGGCGCTGTTCCTAACCTTCACCCTGGACCACTACCTGTTCAGCGGCCCGGCGTCGGCGTTCGAGTTCGCCCGAAAGAAAATCCGCAGGGTCTTTGCGGCCCTCCGGAAGGGTGTCATGTGGAAAGGCAAACTCTACCAGGTGGACGCCCCTTACTGCGTAAAAGTGGAATTCCACGCTGATGAGGACGGCTGGCCCCACTTCCACGCTATCCAGCTCACGCATCGCTTCATTCCCGGCGAACTCCTGAATCACTTGTGGGGGCTTGGTCGGGTAAATGTCGAGCGCATCACAAATGACGATTTCCATTACCTGCTCAAATACGCCACGAAGGGGATCAGCTATCCGCTCTGGGTGCTTTCGCGCCAGCGCATCCGCATCTTCCAGGGCTCACCCGGCTTCCTCAAGCCAGTGGAGAAACGCAAAACGAAAAAGCTAAAGAAGCCTTTTAATCAACGCGCCTCCTACACCATCGAGGAACGGCTCAAGCGTTGGGAACGGATGGCCCTGGTCCATGTGGACGACCATTACCGGACCATGCTGCTCGGCGGGCCGTTCCAACAACTCTTTGACGAGTTAGTCCACTCCGTGGCTGAGGATAATCGATACCTCGGCCTCGGGCTCATCAAAATAAACGACACAAATGACCTAATCCCATGGCTAATGAAAATAAGCTGAACCTCAAAGCCGGGGTGTATGTGCACGGAAACGTCCTTTCCAGCACCGCCACCCTGTTTGACCGCAAAGATAAATCCGGCCAATTCGTGCGCATCCGGCACGAAATCGCCACCAAACCCGGAGTCATTGACTTCGAGCAGATACTGGACC
>CAZLPS010000058.1:0-25892 GCA_964561455.1 uncultured Opitutales bacterium | reverse complement strand
TCTTCAACGAAGGCGGCGATCCGCTCGACCTGACCGCCACCGTTTCGGCTGGCGGTACAGCGCAGCCGGCCCAAGTTTGGGATGGAGACACCGGCAAAATATCCCCGGTCGCCGGCGCGACTGGTACCAGCGGCCAAGCCAAGTTGCCACTGAAATTTGCGCCCTACGAAACCAAACTCATTGTCGTGCCCACGACGCCCTCGCCCGCGGTCAAAGTTTCGGCGGTCAATTGACGTTCATGCGCCTTGAAATAGCTTCGCCACACGGGCGATGGAATAAGCGACCATGGACCGATTTCAACTTTCCATTGGGACTGGCAGCGGCTTGGACGTAGCGCGGCGCTTCAGCCCGCGCTTCCGGGGATCGATCCAGCAATCTGAAGCGCGGGCGGAAGCACCTGGTTATGATATTATTATCTTTTGATCAAACTGATAGGAAATTGCTTTTTTGGGGTTGCCGGGGTCGGGAGGTGGGGGTTAAGAAGTTAATCCACCCTCGCACCACATGCCTTTAAAAACGAGAATTCTGCTTACGACCGTCGCGATGGCTGTCATAGCCGTCCTCGCTAGAGTTCTCGTTTACCGGAGTCGCAGGGCTGGAAACAAATCCACTTACACCGCAACCGCGCTGCTGGGGCGGCTCGTGATCATCAGCGCCGTTACCTGGCCAATGATTACTTTTTATATGGTCATCAATAATCGTCCGGCGCTGCACACCACGGTGGTGATGCCGTCCTGGGTGCCGTTTTGGCCGGCGTTTACGCTGCCGTATCTGGCGATGTTGTTAGTCACCTGGTTGCTGCCGCTGACCATCCGCGATGGTGGACGATTTCGCGCTTGCCTGTTGGCGATGGTGTGCGCGTATCTGCTGGTAATGCCATGGTGGATACTGGCGCCCACCACCCTAGCCCGGCCACCGCTGCCGGACGGTTGGTGGGCCGGCCTCTATCGGTCATTAGCGGCGATTGATGCACCCAACAACGTGATGCCTTGTGCCCACGGATCTGGTCCGGTGATAGCCGCGTGGTTCGTCTTTCGCGACCGTCCGACATGGCGCTGGCCGCTCATCGCAATGCTCGTGTTGGGATTGCCCTCGATTGCTTTCGTCTGGCAGCATCGCCCGATTGACATCGTGCTCGGTTTGGTGGCCGCGGCCGTTGGCATCGCCGTCGGGGAAGCGTTGAATCGTGGTCGGCAGGCAGGCAACTACAACCACCTATGAAAATACTCACATCATTGGTTCTTAAACTGAACTGTTAGGAAATTGCTTTTTCCGAGTTGCCTTGGTTTGGAGGAGGGGGTTAAGTGCGGCCGTTGGCCGCCCCATGTCATCTACCAGCAATGATTTCGGCCTTGTTTTTCGAAAAGATTGAATGAAGATGATTGGAATGTGGCCATTCAAAAAGAAGCTGCCAGATTCCGATAAATTGGATCAATCGCGCTTGGAGTCCTTCGGCGTTCTCGCTTTTGTCTCATCATTGTGTGTGGGGCCAGGCCGTCTCTTCGTAAAACACGGAGTTCGCGAGAAACCCAATAATATTTCGGATAGCGGTTGGATTTTGAACAGCGGAAGTGAAACCCAAGCCTACGCAAATGACCCAAAGAATTACAAGCTGGTCCCCCTCGAAATGATGATAAAAGACGACGCAACACTTGCCCCACTGCGAAGTTTTTCAGTTGGAACAGAAATAACCAGAACAGCGCGTGAAGAGCCGTGGAGGTATATCGTGGAAAATGAAGTGGTGGATGAGGACGGCAAAAAAGTTGGCTGCCTCTAATTCTATGCTTTCGGCGGCAGTCCGCGCATCCGTTTTATTCCATCCACAGCTTTCGGAATTAACCCCCGCCTCCAAGCCAAGGCAACCCCGAAAAAGCAATTTCAGTTTACCAGTTCGAATCCCCTCAAGCCTCTGCATACATCTCGGCGATCATTACTGTTAGGAAATTGCTTTTTTGAGGGTTGGCTTGATTCGGAGGGGATAAACGATGGGAAATGAACTGATTTTTGCCTACGGTTCTTTCCCACTTGTGTGGCCCATCGGGATCCGCAAAACCCTCCATTCTTTCGCAAACGGCCTTATATCAATCACTAAACACCGGTGGGAAAAGGGAGTGTAGCCACCGCGCTACGTCCGCGCAACTTGAGCCCTCACCAAAAACGCCGTTGCGAGTCGCAATCAAAACGGTCAAATTATTGCGTATGAGAACTCTCACAGAAATTGAAGCCGACGCTATGGCACTGCCCGCAACGCAGCAAGCAGCCTTGCTGCGCCGCCTCACCGAGCGATTGCAAGAGCGTCCGGCCAATCCCGGACGGCTACCACTTGTGTCGGCGACTGGCCATCCCATCACGCAGGAGGAAATAGACGATGCCCTCGACACCGATTGATGGGCTACTGGAGCGCCAAATAGCCGAATTGCCAAAAACAATCGAATCACCGCACCAGCGTTGCGGCCATCAGGCCGATGACCACATCGTTGGCAATGGCGTGGACCGTGAGGGATTTTAATTCCTTTGCCGGGTCGAGGGGGATGTCGAGGACGGTAGCCTCGCCGCCGTTGCGCAGGCGGCCGCCGCGGCCTTTGTAATCGGCGAGGTTGACGGTGCGTTCGCGGCCAGTCGCCAAATCCACGCGCGGGGGAATGGTGTCCGGGCGGCGAAAGGCAAAATCATCAATGAAGTAATTCTGGTCAATGGGCCACCACGTGGTCGGGTTGTCGAGGGCCATGCGAATGGTTGTGCCATCCACATAAGTGACAACGACCTCGCCGTTGTCCATTCGGGTTTGCATGGTGTTGGTCGAGCCAGCCATCAGCAGATAAACGTGCGCCGCCTTGCCCGTGAGCGGCACCTCGGCTGAGCGCGGATAGTTGTCCCACTGCGAGGTGAACAGAATGTTCTTGCTCTCCGCGTCACCCGGCGTGCGGAACGGCACGCCCTGATCCGGCAGGGTGTAGACGCCATTGCCCTGCGCGGCGGCGGCGCGGAGGCCGCTGTCGTCCACGGTGAACGAGGCGGTAATATTGTCCCATGAGCCGAGCCCCTGGGCCGGGAGTGACAGCGATGGGAACGGTGAACGCGGCGACAAATATTTATTTTTGCCGAAAATCTGGGTGACCTGGTCGTTGAAGGAAAGCGACAAATCGAGCGGCTCGAAATGCGTCTTCGCCGGATCGGCCATGCGCTTCCAACATTGGACCACCCCCTGCACGGTTTGGTTGCCACCGAGATCAATGCTCACGAGATTTGCGCCGGGCAGCAAACCCGCGGCATCAAGCGAAATTTCCGCACTCTCACCCACTGCGGAAGCAAGCAGATGGGTCGTCGTGGTGCGGCCGCCAACGTGCAGGGTTACTTCGCGGTCAAACGCCGTGGTCGTATTGTTGCGCACCGTGAAGCGCACCTGGGCGGCGTCCTGCGACTCCGCCGGGATGATTTCAAAGGCGGAACGAATTTCAAATGACAGCGGCGCGACCCAAAATAAATCGCCCTGGTGGACTTTGAGAAAGGCCGTGCGAAAGCCGGGCGTTCCCACGGCGGTCGCCGTAAAGGTGGCGGGCGTCACCCCAAAATTGTTGATGGCACCCTGCGGATCGTTGATCTCCATCATTTGCGCCTTGCCGAGGGGCACCACCAGATCGCGGCCCAAGGCGGCCACCGTTGGCGCCGTGGGGTTTTCCGGAGGGTCACCCGTCCAGACAATGTGAATATCAAATTGCGCCGCGGCCGGACTGGAGATTTCCACCCGCGGGGTTTCCACTGAGTCCTCAAGCACCCGCCACTGCGCCGGTTGACCGTTGACGGTGATGCTGGCGATTTGCGTCCGGCGCGCCACCGTTTGCAGTTTCAACGCCATGGGTTTGGCGAAGTGGGGCGTGATTGTATAATCCTCGGCATAACCAGGGGACTGGACGGTTTCCTTTTGCGTAACCATGACGCCACGCCCGCTGCCGGTTTCGACCCGCTGGTCCACGGTCTTGGAAATTACCACGGGGCCGATGAGGTGATAGGCATAATCCAGCGCCGGGTGATGCAGGCTCGCATGGTCCCAGGCCGCTGGGAAACCGGGCCGCAGGACCAATTCGCCAGCGAGCGCATCAGGATGCACGCCAAACAGCCCCTCCATGAAAGTGCGGGAGACCGCGCCGATGTCATCGCCGAAATCGCTCTGAGATTCGCCGCGATTGGCGTCGTAATAGGTCATGGTGCCCACGTCTCCCGGGACCTGGCCGAGATACATGCTGTCGAGCAGGCAGCCTTTCAGGATCTTGAAGGCTTCCTCGCTGCGGTTGGCCTCCCAGTAGGCGAGGGCGGTATGCGCGGTTTCGCCCATGACGACGTTGTTCAACGACCACGTATACGGCATCCAGTTGGAGGTCGCCAAAGTGTAGAAGCCGGTGGGCACACCCGCGCCGCGGATGGGGATGTGTGGAATTTCGGTATCCACATAGCGCGACATTTGCCAGGCCTCCTGCGGCGTGGTGATATTTTCGTCAATGGTATGGTAGAAAGTCCACAGCGCCGCACTGGAGTGCACCAACTGCAGACCCAGCCAATCCTTGTATTCGGCGTACCATCCGCGGTCGCCGAGCCACAGGTATTTCTTCATGCCTTCGCGAATGAGCTCGGCCTCGCGCTGGTAGGGTACGGGGTCTTCGCCGATCATCGTGGCGATGCGCGCGGCCATCAAGTTGTGAAAATAATTGAAGGCCGTTGAATGCGCTGCGCCGCCGCCGCTGTAACCGAGGGCATCGCTGGCCCAGATGACGTTATACGCCTCGTAAAGCGGCAAATCGCCGGGATAGACGCGGCGAAATAACCGCTGCTCCCAAGCCAAATGCCGTTGAATGACCGGCCATTCCTGCTTCGCAAAATTTAAATCGCCCGTCCACAAAAGATGCCGAAACACCTGGTCAATGTAGACGATATTCATGTCATAGTGGGAAACAGATTTCGAAATGATGCCGTTGCTGAATACCGCCGGTTCGGCGCGGGCATAGGCGGCGGCCGGGTCCGGCCCGCCGACGGGTCCGATGGGCCGGGTGTTTTGCTGACCGGCCCAATAAGTCAAATGACGCACCTCGCGGTCAAACCAGCCCAACTCGTCCCCCGTGTAGGGGCCGCGCCAACCCAACAACCGCGAGCGCCACGCCACGGCGCCATGCATGAACACTCCTTGGGCTTCATCCCAAATGCCGTCAGCGGCCACACAGAGCGCCGCCATCGCGGCATTGAGGTAGGGATCCGGCGTGTCGATTACCACCCGATTTGCCAGGGAATTGCGACGGGCCTCAGCGGCGGCAAACACTCTCGGGAGGTCGGTATAGTTGAGTGGCGATGCTGGGTTGGCCGGAACCGCCGCGGCCGTCTCCGCCGGTGGGGCGCCGCCGGCTTCGACGTAGACGGGCAATTCTGCCGCCAGATTTTCACCGGCTTGCGGCAGGCGCTGCAGGGCAAGATAGATGGGTTTCCCTGAGGCGAGCGCCGCCTGGCCGAGAAGCACCGGCGCATTGCCCGGCACTCCGCCCGAGGATAAAAGACTGGCCAGCGAATTCCACTGGCTGGCATTGGCCAGCGCAAATTTGGCATCGCCGGGCACAATTCCGCGGATCGTGGTGGCCGCGCCCGTCCGCGCGGCAGCCGCCCGAAATTGCATGGAAAAAGAACCCGCGCCGAAATCAAAGGTGTCGCCGGCACAATTGCCCGGTTGAAGTTGAAAATATCGGGTCAAGGGCTGGTTCTCGGTGCCAATGTCGCCACCGCGATTGCCGGACACGCCATTGGCGCCGCCAAAACCCCACACCAACCGCACATTGGGCGCATCCACCGTGTCCACGCGCACAATGAGTCCCTGGCCCGTGGGCAGAACCATCGCGGTAAGATTCAATTTACCCTTGTCGCCCAAAAGCGGATCGGCGATTTCATACTGCAGCGAACCGGGGTGGTACCGGGTGATGATTTGCGCGGCGTCATTGAGCCATTTGCTGGCGCCATTCGGAGCCAACAGCCCGAAGCGCAAATTGCCGCCGCGGCCCGGCAGGTAGAGCACAAATTCCGGTTTGTCGCCGCCGTTCACGCGAAAAGCCGAGTTGGTGAACATGGCTCGGTTGAACGACTCGGGGCCGTTGGTGATGACAAAATCGGTGCCGTCGGGCGTGTAGCGGAGAGGCCGGTCAATGTTGGTTTCGAGAATTGCCGTGGCGGCGCGCGAAACGGGCAGGTTTGTACCCACCACTGCAAGCACGGCCAATAAGGTAAATCTCAGCTTCATAGGAGTCCAAATTTTTTACCCTTCATCCCGCCGCACGGCGAGCCCAAAATCTGACATTAGGGGATCGCCGCAGCCGACGCCGCGGCCGGGTTGGGACGGGGGCCAAAACCCGGGGCCGTCACCGGCGCAGCTCCGGGCAAAGTCAGCGGATCGCCGCGTTGCACGTCAATTTTCAAGCCCGGACCCTGGGCGGCGGCAATGACATCATCTGTCACATCGCGCAGCGTCAGGCCGGTATTGGTGGTAACATGGCAATCTTCAAAGGTGACGTTGCTCACGAAACTGTCCGGCAGTCCATAGATATAGCCAGCGGAATTTCCGGTACCGGAGCAGTTGATGATTTTGACATTGCGCAACACGGGTGGCATGCGTTCCCCGGACGAGGAAGTTGCCGTCCAGGCGAGGTTGAGTTCGTAACACCGCTGCACACCGTCATACGAGATATTTTCGTAAGTGATATTCTCGATGACGCCGCCCCGAGTAACGTTTGTCTTGATGCGCACGGGGGCGGCATTGCCGTTGTCCGCCACGCAGTCGCGAACGGTGACGTTACGGATGCAACCGGAGGTCTCGCTACCCATGGCAGCGCCGCCATCGCCGCGGCCAAAGTGGCACTTTTCGATGAGAATATCCTCGCAGGCGATGGCGACACGCCGACCATCCTCGTCCTTGCCGGCCTTGATGGAGATGTCGTCGTCGCCATCGTCGAAACTGCAACCAGTGACGTGGACGTAGCGGCTGGAGTCAATATCCATGCCGTCGGAACTGGCGATGCGGGTGTCAGTGAAGGCGGTGAGATTCTCGGCGAGCACATGCTGGCAATAGATGAAGACATAGCCCCAACGCGCCTCGTTGTGCAAATACAGGCCGGACACCCGAACATTTTCGCAATTCTGAAACACCAGTGCACGCGGCGGCGCCAAACCACCGCCCGGTACGCGGACACCTGCGGCATTCACGGGCGGCAGGCTATTGCGGTTTGGGGCGATGTTGAGCGTTGCCGTGGTGGGATAGGGCTTGGTGTAAAAGCCCGCAGGATCGGGGGCGGGGGTCGTATACTGAACGACGGTTCCGCGCGGAACCGGATTAGGCGCGGCAGGATCCGACGTAACCAGGCGGAAGTCGGGATACTTGTCGAGGACGGCTTTGGCGTCCGGGTCACCCGCCAAAAGTTGCCGCAAAGCAGAATTAATCGCGGTCAATTCCGGCGAAGCCGGCCGGATCGCGGGGCCGCGAGCCCCGGCGCCCGCAGCCGCGCCACCCGGGCCACCGGAAGCGCCGGGCGCACCGGGCGCACCACGACCGCGTGCGCCACCGCCTCCCCACATCGTGCCTGAACCGTCAATTTCGCCCTCGCCGGAAACATCCACATCTTTCATGCCGATAAAATTCAGGAAGCCGCAGGTCCAATAACGTTCGATGCCTTCCCAGCGCGTGTAAATTGCAGGGAACTCGGCGGTGTCGGTCGTGCTTTTGAGAATAGCGTCTTCTTCCACCAGCAGGTTCACGCCCTGTTTGAAGAACAACGCGCCACTCAAGAAAGTGCCCTTCGGAATCACGACCACGCCGCCGCCCTTGGCCGCGCAATCGTCAATGACTCCCTGAATGGCTTTGGTGTTGACGGTCGCACCGTCGCCGACGGCCCCCAAATCGGAAACGACATAGCGCTTCAATCCCGCCTTCGGCGGGAGGGGATCGGAGAAGATGCCGGACTGAGCCAGACAAGGGGCGATGGGCGTTGCCAGCAGCGCCGCGACAAGGAGGATTTTTTTCATGGGGTATGGGGGCTAAAATTAGGTTCCCGGGGCGGGCGTGGCTGGCGGTGGGATGGTACCGTCATTCAGGTCGGGGTCAAATGCGCGCGGGGCGGCGGGAGTGGCGGCGGGCGGGTTGCCCGCCACCCACAGGTCGCCAGCCTGTTGCAGGCTCAGCTGCGCAGTCGGATTAAAATCATTCCCCGCCATGTAGTCCAGCAGCGAACGGCGCAATTGCAGCGCCACGGGAGACGCCGGATTTAGCAAATTGATGGCGGAAACCATCAGGCGGCCATTATTTTCGCCGCCATCACCCACCCGGGCTTCAAAAATGACGCCGAGTTTCCAGTTGCGGTTCCAGTCGTCAATCGCCCAAACGATGGGCCGCAAAGCATCGGGGGCTTTGTTCATGTTGACCGAGCGGACGTTGTTGATGATGGACGTCCATTGCCAGTCACAGTTCATTCCGGTGGGAAACTTGGCCAGCGCCTTGCTGCCCGCATCGCAGAGCAGGCCGAGCATCGCGTCAAATTTCGCGGTGGGGTTTTGCGGAGGGCGGACGGTCATTTGGATGTTCCAAAACACGGGGACTCGCGCCAGGTGCGGGCTGAGGGCCGGGTCGAGGTCGGCATCCCTGGGCGAGAACAACACTTTTTTTCCAGCAGACAGGGCGGTGCGGGTATCGCTCCAGGAATCGGTCACCGTCACGTCATCGGGAATTTTATCGCTGATGGCGGCCGGATACACCCAGAAATTCCAGGAATTGGAAAATTCGGTACCGTCCAGACTCACGACGAGCCGGTAGGCACCCGGCGAGGCGAGGCTGGACAAATTCGTGCTGATTTTGCCCAAGGGGGTATTTTTGCCGACGGGAAGGTTAAGGCCGGGCAGGCTGCCCGAGGCCACGTTCCGGCCACTGGCATCAAGGATTTTCCAACTTGGGGCGGCTTGGGGAATGGGCCCGTCGCCGTAATTGTAAATCTCCGTGTCGACATCGAATGGCTCGACGCTGGTGAACACGCGTTTGGTTAAACGGGCCAGCGGGACGACGGGGCCGGAAAACTGGCGGAATTCCGCGGCAGTGACATAATTTTTCGGCTCCCAAAACGCGTCGACGACGCCAATGAGGGCCGTGCCCTGGCCGAGATAGTCGTGCAAATCAAGCAACTGAAAACCGGCGAGGCCGGGGGTCCGCAAGTTGGCCTCGATTTCCTCCTTGTAGCAGGCGACCTGGAAACGTCCGGAGGACCAAGAGAAAACCTTGTTCCACGGCAACAGTCCGTGCTGATCGGCGATGTATTTGAAAATGTCGTAATTGCTGGGGCGTAGAAATCCGGTGAATTTGGCGATGATGTCGAAATCGGGATAGGCGCACCATTGGCCCACTTCGTGCGCGAGCACAGGAATATGCACGGTGTCGAGGGCGGTGCGGTAGTCCGACCCGAACCAGCCGGAGGTGTTGCGCAGCTGGCCCCGGCCATAACTTGGCATTGAGGCATACTGGGGGCCGCCCGTGACTTGCGAGGGATCCGACCAGCCAGTGCCGGCGGAATACAGGCGACGGTTGTCTTTCGCGTACCAATTGGCCGCCCATTTCGGGGTAACTTGGGTGTAACGGCCCTTGGGCTCGTTGCTGGGAGAAAGCAGGATGAAGGAGGGATGATTGCCGTAAGCCTTGAGGAGGCGCACGGTTTCGTCCTCCAACCGCTGGCTCATGGCGCTGCCGGGGTCAAAGGCGTTCCACATGCCGCATTCCGGCTGAAGGTAGAAGCCCATTTCATCGGCGGCCTCAAAGGCGGCTTCAGGGGGGCACCACGAATGGAAGCGCATGCCGTTCAGCCCGTAATCCTGGCAGATTTTGAAGATTTTCCTCCAGGAAGCGACATCCATGGACGGATAACCGGTGAGCGGAAATTCGCCGCCGTCGTGCGTGGTGCGCAGGTTGATGGGCTGGCCGTTCAACAACAGCGCATTGCCGTTAAAGGAAACCTGCCGCAGGCCGAAAGTGAGCGGATACTGGTCTTCGGCGGCCCCGCCTTTCAGGGTCAGTGTAAAATGCTGGAGCGCCGGGTGGTATTCGCTCCAGGACCGCGCGTTGTACGGCAGCGGAACATCGAGTTCGGCGGTGCCGCCGGTGGCGTCCCAGGTGACGTTGGCGGACATACTCCCCGACAAAAGATTGGCCAAATGCGCACCGGGAGAATCCATTTCCTGCGAATCGAAATTCACTTTGAGCACGCCGGTGCCGGCCGTTCCGGCAATGTTCCCGATTTTGACTTTGAGATGGACCAATTTTTTCGCCACGTCGGGAAAAGCCTGCGCGTCATCAATCCATACAGGTGAAGTGGCGGACAATTCGATGCGGCCGACAATGCCGTTCCAAGTCGCGCCGAGGGAATCGGAAACGGCGTGGCTGTCGAGCAGATGCTGGCCGTCGTTCGGCGTGATGGTGCGGTTGTCCACGCGAACGGTCAGTCGGTGTTTGCCCGGGGTCAGCACGCCGAGGTCGGTGACGTGGGGAGCGACGAGGCTGTCGTTCTTGGCGAAGGGCTTGTCGTCCACATACACGGTGGACTCCCAGTGGGCGCGCTCGAGAAAGAGGACAACGCGGCGATTATTCCACCCGGCGGGGATGTCAATGTCGCGTTGATACCAGGCGAGGCCGAGGTAGTGTTTGGCGGGTTGGGACAAGAAGGGTACCTCGGTTTTGTCGGGCTGGGAAAAATGGTCCACCAGTTGCTTGTCTTGAATCTTCCACCAGCCGGGGCCAAGTGTCAGGACCCAGGGCGTGTCTGAACTAATGTCGTTACCATAGCCCTGGCCCTGCAGGATGCCGGGGAGTTTTATTTTGTCGCTCAGGTCCTGGCTGAACCATTTCTCATTATCGCCAGTGTTGTCGCGGTCGAGTTTGAAGCGCCATTCGCCCGCCAGCGATTGCATATACGCGGCTGCAGGCGGAGCGTCCGCCCCCTGCAGGCCGACGTGGGAGAGAAAAGCGGCCAAAGCGGCCGTGAAGAACAAGCGGCGCGTGTGCATAATCGAGGAGGGGGTTGGCAGGGCGGGAAAAAGCTATTGGGCCGCGGGGGGCGTATTGCCGACGGTGTCAATTTCGGGCGGAGTCTCGCCGAGGGGCAAAACCACGTTGGTCGGGTTGCCGGACCACATTTTGTCGGCTTCCGCAGGCGTGAGGGTCAAGGCCGGCTGAAATTTTTCGGTGGCCATATAATCGAGCAGGGAACGCTGGAGCTGAATGGCGCCGGGATTGCGACTGGTCAGAAAATTGACGGCGGAAACCAGCAATCGTCCCGTGCCGACCTTGACCTCGAAAATGATGGCGAGGCGCCAATTCCGATTCCAGTCATCCACCGCCGAAACGATGGGTTTGAGCTTGGCCGGAGCGCCTTCGATGTTGATGGTGTGCAGGCCGCTGACGAGGGGAGTCCATTGCAAATCACAAAAGCCCTCGGTGGGGAATCCGGCCAAGGCGGGATGGGCGGCGTCGCACCACAAGCCGAGCATGGGGGTGCCGCGCGGATTCATCTGTAAATTCCAGAAAACCGGCGTGCTACCCAAGGAGGTGGAATTGACCAATTGGGTGGCGGGCGGGAGATACAATACCTTGCCCCCCTTCGCCAAATAATCCTGCGCGGCGGCCCAGTCATTGGTTTCGAAAACCCCCGCGGTTTGCGGATCAGGGGCAGCAGCCTGCGGGTAGACCCAAATATTCCAGTCATTCTCCGCCTTGGTGCCGCGCACGCCGACGACCAGTTTATATTCCCTGGGCGAGGCCAGTTTGGATAAATCAATGGCCACATGCCCGAGGGGAAGATTTTTCCCGATGGGCAAGTCGCGCGCCGGCCATTCGCCTTGCTGCACCGTCTTGCCCTGCAAATCCACGAGTTTCCAATACGGCACGGCGGCGGTAAGAGGTCCCTCGCCAAATTGGTAAAGCTCGACGTCACTTTCAAGAGATTCATTGCTGAGAAAGACGCGTTTCGCCAAGCGCGCGAGAGGCACGATGGGTCCGGCGAAGCGCGCGTATTCCGCGGCAGTGACATAACTCTTGGGGTGCCACAAGGCGTCCACGACGCCGACGAGGGCGGAGCCCTGGCCGAGGTAATCATGCAAATCGAGCACTTGGAAACCCGAGAGCCCGGGGGTGCGCATATTGGTTTCGAATTCCTGCTTGTAACTCAGCACCTGAAATTTGCCGGAGGCCCACGAGAATTCGTGGTTGCGGTCCAGCAAGCCGTGCGCGGCGGCGGAGGCCTTGAACACCTCGAGGCTGCTGGGCTGCATATAACCGGTGAACTCCTTGATTTGGTCGAAATCCGGATAGGCGCACAATTGGCCGATTTCATGCGAGACAATGGGAATGTGCACATTAACCAATGCGGCGCGGTAGTCACCGCCGGCCCATTGCGCGCCGCCATTGTTGAGGCGCAACAGGCCGCCGCCGCCGGTGATATTGCTGGTATGGGGCATGGACGCATAAGTCACGCCCGGGCCGAGGTTCAAATTATTATCATTGCCGGTGGACGTAGCATAGAGGCGGCGCGAATCGGCCTGGTAATTGGCGGCGGCCCAGGTGGGACCGTAATTGCCGCCGCTTTCATTGCTGGCGGACATGGTGATAAACGACGGATGGTTGCCGTAATTCCTCCGCATCCGGACCGTTTCCTCATCAAGGCGCCGGGAATTCACACTGCCGGGGCTGAAGCCGTCCCAAAACGGGGCTTCCCCCATGATGTAAAAGCCCAATTCATCGGCGGCCGTAAAAGCGGCATCGGGGGGGCAGGATGAATGGAAGCGCAAGGCATTCAGGCCGTAATCCTTGCATTCTTGAATAATCTTCTTCCATGAATCCACGTCGGTTGCCGGATAGCCGGTCAGGGGAAACTCGTCGGCAAAATGGGTGGCGCGGAGATTGATGAGTCGCCCGTTGAAGAATAAATTTTTGTCCTCGAAACTAATCTGGCGCAGGCCGAAGGTGACTTCGTGCTGGTCGTCGGCGCCGGTGCCTTTCAAGTTCACGGTCAAGTGCTGGAGCACGGGATGATACTCGTCCCAGGTTTGGGCGTTGGCCGCGAGGGGAACAGTCAGTTGGGCGGCGCCGCCATCCGCGGTCCAGGTGACAGGTGCGGTGACGCCGCCAATGGTGATGGTGCCCTGGCCGTTTTGTCCGCTGTCATTGCCAATGGTGACATTGATGACGGCCGCTTTCTTCGCCACGTCGGGGAACACCTGGGCATCGTAAATCCACACCGGGGAAGTCGCGCGCAATTCAATTTTGCCGGCCATGCCATTCCAGGTTTGGCCCATCGAGTCGCTGACGCTGTGGCCGTCCGCGCGCTGGGTGTAGATCATGCGGTTATCAATGCGGATGGTCAGCTGATGTTTGCCGGGGGTGAGCAGGTGCAAATCGGTTTCGTGCGGGGTGGTCAGACTGTCCTCGGGGGCAAATTTTTGGCCATCCACCCACACGGTGGTCTGCCAGTGGGCGCGCTCGATGAAGAGTTCGACGCGTTTGCCGGACCAACTGGCGGGGACGTCAATATCACGCTGATACCAAGCCACGCCGAGGTAATGCTTGGGCGGTTGCGCCAAAAAGGGGACTTTAACTTTGCCCGGCTCGGTGAAGCGCGACAATTCGGGATTGGTGCGCCAAGATTGAGCGCCCAATGGCCCCACCCAGGGGGTGTCCAGGGAGATATCGTCGCCATAGCCCTGGGCCTGCAAAACTCCGGGAATGTTGATCTTGTCGGTCAACGTGGTGCCCGGCCAGTTGCCCGTGACGCCGGCATCACTGCGGTCCATGGCGAAGCGCCATTGGCCAGCAAGAGGGAGGATATTTTGACTGGCGGCTGGGGCGGCTGGGGCGGCGGCGGCGGCGGCGAGGGCGGGAGGGGCACTTAAAAGGCCCATGGCGAGAGAAATGGCGGCCAAAGTTCGACGAGGGGAATTCAGGGGAAAGTACATAAGGGGGACGGCCACTGTAGGACAAATGCTGGGACAAGGGAAACCTGGAATTAGGGAGGGGTCGGGGGGAGGAACGTTTAACTTTTAACGTTTAACGCTTAACTTTTAAGTTCTGGTCGGAATTGGATGGGGGGCGGGGAAGTTTACGGTTTTGGGTTTACGGTTTTCGGTTAGGGCCGCTGGTTTTGGGTTTTGGATAATTTGGCCTCAAATGGGGGGCGGCTTGGGATTGGGGGGGTTGGTTTTTAACTGGATGAATCTGGACGAATCACGACTAGGCTGGACAGGGGCGGGGGGCGGGACGAACGTTGAACATCGAATGTTGGGGGGCAAAGGGGGGGCGGGGAAGTTTACAGTTTTCGGTTTACGGTTTGCGGTTGGCGCCGCTGGTTTTGGGTTTTGAGTTAATTCAACTGCAAAGGGCGAAGGAGGAAGGGCGATGGGGGAATTGGGGAAAGAGGTCAAAATTGGTCAAAACTAGTCAAAATTGGTCAAAAAGACTTGGGAGCGGGGGCGGAATTCGGGTTTCGGGTTAATTCATACTCAAAGGGGAAAGGAAGATGGGAATAGGGAGGGAGGGAGGGATTTTTTTTATTTTTTTTGCGCGATTAGGCCCGAGCAGGCACGATTAGGCACGATGGCGGATGGGAAGTTTTCGGTTTACGGTTTACGGCTGGGGGTTCGCGAAGGTTGGGGCGCGGGGAAGTTTTGGGTTTTGGGTTTCGTGTTAATTCAGCCTCAGGGGGCAGTTTGCGGTTCCCCCATGACCACCTTATCCGGGTCTGGTGGTAGGAAGGTAAAGCCAGACCCAGTCAGGGCCCCGCAAACTCGCATCACGAAGGGGGCTGGAAGAAATTTTGGTTGGAGCAGGTTGGGATAGGTTGGAGCAGGTTGGGACGGGGAGGGATAAGGAGGTTTACGGTTTGCGGTTTGCGGTTGGGGGGCGGACTGGTTTTGAGTTTTGAGTTGGGGATCTACTGAACGTTTAACGCTGAACGTTTAATGTTTAAGGTCGGAATCCGGGCCACGGAGATAAAAATGCAGATAATAGGTGGAGGATTCGAAGCTAGGAGCTAGAAGCTAGAAGTTAGAATTTCGGACCGCAGAGTGTTTTGGTGCTTAGTGCTTAGAAATTGAGGAAATGCAGGAATTTGAAAGATTGAATCTAGAATGGGTGGCCGGACTCCTAACTTCTAGCTCCTAGCTTCTAGCTTCCAAGTAGTCGCTTTCCCCCACCCTAGCACAAGTGGTTTGAAAAAAGATAGCGATGCGTTGGCTGCGTTGGATAGGTTTGATGCGTTGGATAGGTTGGCTGCGTTGGATGCGTTGGGATCGGTAGGAAGAGTGAAGGGTGAAGAGTGAAGGTCATATCCACGAAGGGGCCAGAAAATACTTTTTAAAACGCAAAGAGGCGAAGGAAGCGAAGGCTTTGCCACAAAAACCGCAAATGACGCAGGAGGGGCTCGCGCGGAGGCGCGGAGATTTTTACCTCAGACGGGTAAAGGAGGAGGAAGCTGGAATTTGGAATCGCGAATGGGAGGCGGAAGTTTGAAGCGCGTCGTGTAGCGTGCTGAGTTCTACCTTCTACCTCCCTGTATCCTAACCCCGTGCGGGTCCTCGATCCAGAAGAGGGACCAACGGGCGGCCCGACCTCGTGGATTCTTTGGTCGGATCCTTACGCTTTGGGTCTACCTCGGGCAGCGTGCCAAAACCGGGCGACTCCAATTACTTTCCGAACGGGATCAACGCGGTAGACGATTCGATAAGGTGGAAGGATTAACTCCCTTAAAACTGGATTGTCAAATTCAGGAACCACCCGGCCAACTTCGGGAAATGAACCCAATACTTTGGTTTTTTCAATCAACGCGTAACCCACCCTGGCCGCCGCCAACGGATTATTGTCGGCGATGTAACGCACAATCTCCTCCAAATCCAAAATCGCCCGGGGCGAAATGATTACTTTGTAGTCCATGTCGCAATCATACTTTCCACTTCCTGGATGGATTGGCCATCCCCGCGGTCAAGCTGGGCCAGACCCTCACGCACACCGGCAATGAATTGAATTTCACTGGCAATATCCTGCAAACTGACGCCTTCCGGCAGCCGGGTCAGCAAATCGGCCACAAGTTGTTTATTGCTCATGAGGGCATTTTATTCACCAGGGTGTGGATTTCAAGCATGGAAAGGGATCTTTAAACGCGAAGAAGCGAAGGGAAGGAAGGCCTTACCACAAAAACGCAAATGACGCAGGAGTGGCTCGCGCGGAGGAGCGGAGGCGCAGAGATTTTTCCCACGGGGGGAGGTGGGACTTGAAGCCAGGCGATGGAAGTTAGATTTTCGGACTTTCGCCAAGGTCTGGCAACTCAGGGGCACCCTCAGGTTAAGATGCAACGCCTTGCTCCATGCGGCTCCTCAATCTGAACGAGGGAACAAGGGGCACCCTGACCCCGTGGATTTCCCACTAAAATCTTCTACGGGGTTCGAAAGCGTGCCTGGCCCATACACCGCCCCTAAACTGCGGCAATTTTAAGCCCGATGCGCGCGGTGAGGGCAGACTGGCGGTGATCGAAAGTCACCAGTTCCTGGGCTTGGAGCCAGTGGGCGGCAGCGACATGAAGGATGTCCAAACTGCGGGCACCAACCACCATGGTGTGGACATCGGCAAAACTACAGGCCAGATTCCAGATATCGTCAAAGTCACCGGGCGGCTTGAAGAGAATACCGGCAGCAATATCCAGCTCAATTTCCCGTAAAATCACCAGAATTTCATTGGGCATCCGCGTCTTTTTGAAGGCGGTCTGCCACAGGGCGCTGCGGACCTCCAAAGCGTGCAGGGGAGTAAAGGGCAATGGGTCAGGATTGGCCTGGCGCCACAAATCCGCGCGCGCAGAGTTGGCGTCGCTGGAATAGAGGGAAACCAAAAACGAGGTGTCGGCGTAGCACTTCATGTCCGCTCCAGCTCGCGGGCTTCCAAAACGGGGTTGGGGTAAACTTTGTCACCCATGATCCGGCGGCGGCGGGCGGCGTAATCCGGCAAAGGCGACCGCGCGGCCGTCACCGGCGGAACGGGCTGATGGAGGACTTGTTCCAACTCCAAGCGTTGGGCCGGAGTAAGAGCCTCGATCGCTGCCTTGATTTCCTGAACTGTACTCATGAGGCCAGCTTAACCCAAAATGGCCAGAAAATCAAGCCATCGTCCGGGAATCAATCGCTTCGTCGCTTTGGCGTACAGGCGCTTGACACCGCATTCAAACCACCAGGGTGAATCCCACAGCCGAAGAAAAGCGGCGTCAAGCCACCGCATTCCAAAGCCGCACTTCTTTCCAGTAAAGCCCGACGTTATCCTTGGCCTACCCTTCCCTTGCGCGTCAACTATGAACATTGACAACTGACCCTTTTTTCGGCCCCGGAAAATTTCACCTGAATCTCTTTTTTGGCCTGCCTTCGAAGCAATATCGGCAACGCACGTTCTGATCAAAACCAAATGAAATGCTGTTTGCATCGCGACCGCGTTGGAGTGTGGTGCCTTGACACCGCTCCAAAGCCTCACCTCCCTCCGATTAAGGTGATGGCACGCAAGGTGCCCTTGGTGTTTGGCTCGCCAAGCCTTGGGCATCCCTACAATCTGGTTTCTGTCGCCCGGCATCACCGCCAACCCCATCCATTCCTTGAAAAATTCAGCTAAAAAGGTTGAGCGTAGCCGTGTTCCGACCCCCCTAGCGCCAGAAACGGGCGGTGGGTCACTTGCAGCTGCCTACGCGCTTTAATTTCTCAAAAATGAAACATAGTAATAATTTGGCAAAATCGCTTTTGTCCATTTGTCGGAAAGATGGAACGATCGTGAACGGAGCGCGCAATGGTTCAGCGGTGTTTTATGTTCGCACTAGCAATGAATCAATGCACCTGGAAGGCTTAAAGGGCGACTCACTTGTCAAAGATAACTTGAATGAAATAGAGTCATTATGCATTTTCTTTCGCTCAACAATTCTTAAGTGTTTGCTAACTGAAGGTGCGAATTCGGAGTTAATTGATTGCCTTTCTAAGGCAAATAGAAATCGGAGTGCACTCTCTGATTCTTTTCGAATCGGATCAAAAAAAGCAATTGACGTTCTTGCGGGCCTTGCATTCATAGGTCATGATATAAAATTCGAGAATCTAACTTCATATATTCTGTGCGCGTGTCAACGAAGTGATTCAATAATTTGCGGAAATCCGAAGCGATTTGGTTCAATGTTGGTAAAGATAGGTAACGAATTTATCAAATTAGATGGACAAAATGAATCAGGAGTGGTGCATAATATGAAGGGAGATGTTAAGGCAATAAACATTTCTTTCCGTGAGGCAAATTTTCAGGTTGGTCCACAAGGGAAAAGTTTTACGGATCTAGTTAACCTATTGAGTCGCGCAAAAGCGAACTCAAAGGAGTTCCATATTTTAGAATCTCTAGCTTCCGAGGTAGCAATTGCAAGACTACTTGAACTTTCTATTGGATAGCCAATGAATGGTAGGCGGATAACGTCCGGAGAAAGGGTAGTCCGGACTGTCTGGCAATTGGATAAGGGACAGCTTGCACCGCGCCTGATTACCGCCCATCCTTTGGACTGAATACAATGATCAAAGAACACGATTGGGTGGTGTTGGCCCAGGAGTTGCCGAATGACGGCTTGCAAGCTGGCGATATTGGGACGGTTGTGCATGTGCATCAGAATGGGGCGGGCTTTACGGTTGAATTTATGACGCTCGCCGGCCAAACCGTAGCCATTGCCACCCTGCTGCCTGATCAGATTCGCCCGGTTGCCAAGCGCGATATCGCCCACGTGCGAGAGTTGCACGCGGTTTAAGAACGAATTCGGAGTTTCAAGGGCAAAGTAAAGATTACGCGGGCGGAACTGCTCACGTAAACGACCTTGCCATGCTTCGTAAAATGGCAGAGAAAGGGCGCTGGCTCTTGGACGGCGCACCCCCATCGGCCCTTTTCCTTGTTACTTATCGAGTAATAACTGTCCACTCCGCGAGTTATTCGGCACCGCCACCAATAATTCCCTTGTGCGTCCAGGTGAAACATCCCAATTAAAAACCCATGGCCGAGCCTTGGTATTCTGTAAAATGCCTGTTTCATCATCCGACCCGAAAAGCGGAGGACGAGGATTTCCTCTACGAAGAACGGATCACCGTTTGGAAAGCAAATTCGTTCTATGAAGCGCATCAACTTGCCGAAGCAGAGGCGCGGCAATATGCCACCGAAGCCCATTGCGTCTTCGTTACGGCAACGGATTCATTCCATCTCTTCGACGAAGAAATGAAGCCCGGCGTCGAAGTTTACTCTTTGATGCGCGGCAGCAATATGCAACCGTCTGTATATAAAGCGACATTTTGCCTTACCCGGCGTGATCGCAAGCGCCCCCTTCAAAAGGACCCGCCGAAATAGCGGCGGCTAAATTTTTTGGCAGGGGCGCGTAGCGATGTTTGCGCGCGAATTTTCATGCTATTTCTTTGAATGGCCGCGCGGCCCGAGCGCTACCGCCACTACGCAGCGGCTCACTCCTGGGCGAGCACGCTTGCGAGTCCCCCTATGTCCCCGGTTCATACCGCCTCAGCTTGGATTGCCAGACGAACCCTTTTCGGACAAACTTGGAATTAGTTTTCCAATGAACCACCAACTCCAACTAAGCCAGCCCAAGGCAGCAATCAGGCTGGACACCATCTAGACACAGTTCAATTTAGATTCGTGACTATGAGTGTACCAGTCAAAATTCTCCCTTTAGGAAGGCCCGGGTCCGCCCCGGTTTTCGCTTCCCGTATTGCCGCAATTGTATGCGTGGCCATTTCGATTGGCATTTTCTATGGCTGTATATTCCAACCCAGGTGGAAGGCCAAGCAGGCCCAGCAGTGGAACAAAGTGCCCGCGACAGTTGGGGAAAGCACGGTGCTGGCAGACGGCCGGTCAGCCACTCTGAGAATAGCCTATACCTACCAAATAGATGGCCGAAATTACGCCTCGCGCAACTATGACTTTTCCCCTGCAGTGCAAAGCTATAACTTTGATGTGGCCGTAACGAAATTGTACCCGGCGGGAATGACAACGACGTGCTTCGTAAACCCACAGAATCCAAACGAATCGGTGCTTTCCCCGGAAACGCATCAGGGCCTTGGGGAACTACTTATTGAATGTTTTGCGATTGTCGGGTACGTCGCGATTGCTTGGGCTTGTAACAGGGCCGCTGGAAAAGCCAAATTGGCGAGGTCCACGTTTGGAAATATCATTTTAGAGTTAGATGACATGCCAACCCTGCCTGGTGGCGCGTTGACAGGCACGATTCGAATGGGCCATCATCTGCCGTGTCCAATTCAGGGAGAGCTGACATGCTTCTGTTTTAAGGGGCTGGAACGAAGACGCGGCAAATACCAACGTGCATTGCGCACCGGGGAGCTTTGGAAAAATACCGTGCAAGTGTCGATCACTTCAGGAAATTCGCTGCCCGTCTCGGTGTCGCTGCCGACGGAGGGCATGGCCCTGACCGAAACTGCCCCAGGCGAAACCCTTTTCTGGCGCTTGAGGGTGGTATTGAAATCCCAGGTGGCGAATACTTTGGTTTGCTTTGACGTGCCTGTGCTTAAAAGTACAATGGCCAATCGAGGCTGATTCAACCCGTCCGATCAAGGTTCCAACACAAAGCCCGAGAATTTTAGCGCCATATTGATGGCCGATCCTTTCGTTTACCACCCCGCATCAATGCCACTATGCATCAAAGCCCGATCGAGGAATTGGGCATCGCCCTTTTGCTCGGGAAATAAATGAAAATTAGTCGCCATAGAAAGTTGTTGGCCATACTGCCTTTCGTTGGGGTTGCGGCGGTTTATCTCATCCACAACGGCTTCTATCCGAACAGCGTGGCCGGAGCCCTGACCGCCTACTTCATCTACTTTCTCTCGCCAATTCTTTTTTCACTCTACGTCTTGGTGAGAAGCGCGGTCCAGGGCAACAAATTGACAGGGAGGCACTCCACCACCCGTTTTTGGGGGATGAATGGCTGTTGTATTATGTGTCTATTGGTGTTTGGCATGTGGGGCTACGACTTGGTCGCAGACTTAAATGAAGGGCTGGTCACTTCCTGCTACACGGTGAAGGATTTGCGTAATAGTTACCGTGGAGCATTTGTGTTGGACCACGTAACGTTCCAAGTGAAGCCGGGCCAGCTTACAACCCTCTCGTTACTGATGCGCAACCAGATTCCGGAGATCGGACAAAGCTATCGCATAATCTACGCGACCAAGGCGGAACTGATTATCACCATTGAGAAATGCAATTCAAGAAGCTAGAAATCTAAATGCGTTTATGCCGTCCCTTGGTTGTCCGGGGCATCGCTGTAGATGTAACGCGGTGGGTTGAATTTGCCTTTAATGCGATCAATGATGTCGTCTCTGCGATCTTTGGCCCAGTCCTGCCCCGGCAAGCACCCCCAATTTTCAGATGTAGGAAAGTAAAGGAGGCAACGGGGCTCCTTTCCAGCCAGCCGTTTATAACCGAAACTCAACATTCGCCATTTTCCTTCGTGAAATTCAGCGTACGTAAGCGAATGACCATGGCTAAACTGGACTCGCCATCCGCGCTGGCGATCTTTTCGCTCTTTTAGCCTCATCCAAAACACCAGCCCGAACACCATAAATAAGAGCGGAAGTGCTACGAAAATGAGATGTATTGTACCCGTCATTTGCAGAAGAATGGCACAGACTGCCAGTACCATAAGAAATGGCGCAAAGTCTAATAACACCCGCAGTTTTTTAGAAAGGCGATGCATGGCACTGAATTTCACCCGGTAGGAGAAATTTGCCCTCTTCGCCAGCGCATGGCAAGGAACATGTAAAAGCAAACATGCGCTTAGCCGATGGAGAATAATACTGTTCTGTCGTCCCTATGGGACTCCATTTTTTTGCGGGGGTGTGCCCACCAATAAATTGGTGGGTTACCTTCTTTCGTCCCCTGCGGGGACTTGGGAGAGCAGGACGGATGCGACTTTGGGGTGCGGTGGCAGGACACCGCCTTTTTTGATTTGGGATTCACGGGCGTGGTTTGAAAGCGGTGTCAAGCCACCGCACTCCAAAGCTGGCGCGAGGAAAACAGTGCTGTGAATAATCCTGCACCGGGAGTTCTTTGCGGCAATTGGCGCGAAGCCGAAGGCAGTTCAGGCGTCGCTACGCGACGCGGTGGTCGGGGGCGCGGTAGATTCCGTGGATTGAAATCCACGGTTACTATCGGGCCTCGCTACGCGAGGCGCCCGTCATGCGATGCGGTGGTCGGGGCTGCGGCAGATTCCGGGGATTGAAGGGCGAGTTGCCCAAAATGGAAATTTCAGATTTCAAATTTCAGATTTCAGAATGCACAGCTGAAACCATCGATGTCGGCAACGATATTGGCTCGGAAAATGAATTCTGGCATTTCGGCAATAGGTCCTGAAATCCACGGTTATTTTCACCGCCTTGCTACGCGAGGCGCCGGTCAGGCGAGGCTGAGGGGGGGGATGGGAAGTTTACGGTTTACGGTTTACGGTTTCGGGTGAGATTGAGGACGGGTGAGATTTGTGATTTGTGATTGAGGGACCGTCACGGCGAACGCGGTTTGCTGAATCGCGTTCCAGGGAGTGGAGGGATAGGACGGATAGGACCGATGGGAAATATGGACAGGGAAATGATTGGGCCGGAGTGCGGCCGGCCTTTATTTGGCGGAGACGCGGGTTTCGGGGGGGCCGAGGTAGGAGGGGCGGAGGCCGCCGGCGTCCACGACGATTTTTTCGAGGAGGACACCGGGGTCGATCATGTAGATTTTCAGGGTGTGGGGGCCGGGGGCGGCGAGGGTGTGCTGGGTGGTGGCGGTGGTGGTGTTATCGAGGACGTTTTCGGCCCAGGCGCGGTTGGTGACTTCGCGGCCGGTGCCTTTGGTGATGGTGACGAGTTGGGGCGGGCCGTTGTCGAGCGCCACGGCATAACGCAGGCCCTGACCGTAGACAATCGGTTGGGTGGGGATGAGGTTGTAGTGAATGGTGACGTCGCCTTTGCTGAACATATAGAACTGATATTCGAGGGCCGGGGCGGCGGTGGCGACTTTGGCGAGGTCCACGCTGGGGGTGGTGGTGGGGAAGATGCCGACGGCGTCGCCGGTGCGGCCAAGGCCGGGAATGATCTGCCAGGCCGCGCCGAGTTGGTCGGTTTTCTTGGTGAAATGTTCGGCCTCCATGGAAACCACGCCGTCCGATTGGACAAACATGCCCTTGAGTTGCTCCGGGCGAACTTCGGCGGGATTGTAAACGGGCACTTTTACGGTGAAGGTGTTTTTGCCGTCGGTGATGATGATGTTGCCGGAGACATCCGCGCCTTTGGGGGCTTTGGTCCAGTCAACCCCGACCTCCAATTGGACGTCATGGCCGTCCCCGGGCAGGGCCGACGAGTTCCCCGCCTGATTGAGGCGCGTGAGACCAATCCAATCCGCATCCGGCTTGGCGGTCCATTCCGTGGTCGCGGAGCCGGTGGCGAATACTTCCACGGAAACGTCTTTGGCCACATAAGGATCAACGAGCGGCAAGGCGGCCGTTTCACCATTTTGCAAAGGTTCAGTCCGCCCGGAAATGGCCACCCCGACACCCGGGGCCGCCGCAGGCTGGTAGGCACCCAAGCCCGGCGAAAGGCTCAGCGCGCCATCGCGGTAGGACCGGTCCTTCTGTTGCACGTCGTCGGGCATCATGCCGCTCCACTTGCCATTCGCCAGCGACTGGTTGTAGCGGGTGGTGGCCGCATCCAACTGCACCGCGGCCACTTTGAACTTTGCCGCCCAATTGGCCGCGCCGGCGTTACCCCGGGCCAAGTCAAATACGCCCAGCTCATTGGAGAAAAACAGCTCATTCGCCAAAGCCGCGCCGGTTGCCGGATACCCAACCAACTCATAAAAACCGTCCTGTTTGGCGGCCGGAAGGCTCGCCGCAATACTCGTGGCCGATTGGGCCATCTTCTCCGCGTCGAGAAAACGTGTTTGCCCTTCGTGATTGTAATCCACGTAACTAAAATCACTCGCCCGCGGCTGCTCCTTCAGCGTGGAATTGGAAATATACCACTGCAAATGCTCCGGCTTGCGCTGGTAATCCAAACGGTAGTAATCCGTCAACAATTTCGCCACAACGGGTGCGGCGGTGGCCCCAAACTGCTGCGCAGCGAAGCTTTTTAAATAATCCGGCAAGTTGCTCAAATTCCATTTTTTGATGTCCCAGGCCATTTGCATGAAGAAGTCTATGCCGATTTCGCCGGGTTTGAGGTCGCCGACGTTGAGCATCCAGAATTTTTGGATGCCGTGGTCGTAGGCCTTGCTCATCTCCTCCCAAATCAGCGCAGGGGGCGTGGTGTTCAGCCAGACATAGGAGAACGGGCCGCCGAGGTAGGAGATATGATAGTAGATACCAAAGCCGCCGGGCCGGACCGCGATTTGCTCCGGTGTGGGTAGATAACGAATGTAGCCAAAATTGTCGTCGGGGAACACCACGGTCACATCGGGCGGGACCTGGAGGTCGCGCAGGAACAAATCGAGCACTTCCTTGTAGGGGCAGAAAATCTGCGGGACTTTCGCGGGATTTGGATTCACGTATTTCGAAATCAAATCGCGCTGCACCCCAAAAATTTTCTCGAGGACCGGGACCGCCGCCTGGCCGGTTGCGCCCTGCATGGGTCCGTCGTGGATGCCGCGCATCCCAATCGTGTAGAGGTTTTCATATTTGCCGTTCGTCCGCATGCGCTCCTCCCAGTAAGCCGTCACGCCCACGGGGTTGGTGACGAAATTGAAGGCCGCCTGGTCGTCATGCGGCCATTCGCCCACGTTGTTGCGCAGCATCGGCTCGCAATGCGACGCGCCCATGACGATACCGTAGTCATCCGCCATTTGCGCGTTGCCGGGAACCAAATTGAATGCCGTCGAAACGTCATGCATGGCGGGCCAGAGAGTGTTGGCCTTCAGGCGGAGGAGCAGTTCAAATATTCTCCCGTAGGTCTTCGGGCCGATGCTGTTTATTTTAGCTTCCGCCGCCGCCTCGGCGGGGCTCGCCGGCGGGTGCACCAGAAGGGCGGTTTTCGGCCCGGGGCCGTTGGCCTCCGGTTCAAAAGTTTTCGAAGCCCAAGGATTCAAGCCCCAGTCCTCGTCGTTGATGAAGATGCCCCGATACTGGACCGACGGGGGGCCAAAGCGGCGCAGACCCGCCGCGACATACACATTATCTTTATGGCCGGGGGTGACATCCGCCCACCAATACCAGGGGGAGACGCCAATGCCCTGGGAGACTTCGAAAACACCGTAGGCGGTTCCCCGCCGGTCGCTGCCGACGATGACGAGGGCGGAATCCACGCCCGGCAGCGGCTTGGCGACCGTGGTGATGATAAAGCTCTCCCACTGGCCGACGAGTTGCTTCGCGTCCAGTTTTCCATCGGCCACCAATTTATCAATCAAGGGGCACTTCCCGAGCGTGCCAATGAGGACGGCCGACGAATTCAATTTCGCGGCGTCAGTGACGAGGGCCGGCTTGTGTCCGGTGACCAGCTCGACGTCCCCGGTGAAGAGATTCCCGGCGATCTGCACGACCTTAAAATCCTCCGGGGCGACAAACACCTGCGCGAGCTGGGCGCCCTCGGCCAATTTGAAATCGCCGGGGGCAAATTGGGCGTGTACCCAAGGGGCGTCGGCGGCGCGGGTGGGGAGGGCCGAGGCGAGGAAGGTGGCGGCGAGGAGAATCCCGAAGCGGGCGCAGCAAGACTGCGCCCCTACTTTAAAACCATAGCATAGTGGCGCAGTAATTGATCGACCCCAAACAAAAAAAAAACCCGCAACAAAGGAAATTTTAAAGTGGAAAGGGGTGGGG
>CAZLPS010000057.1:0-25910 GCA_964561455.1 uncultured Opitutales bacterium | reverse complement strand
GCAATTGGGATTGCGCCCGCGCCGCCGTTGAAAACGGCGCGGATGCCATCTATTTTGGGCTGGGCCGATTTAATGCGCGCCTGCGCGCCAATAATTTTACGGAAGCCGATTTGCCCGAACTGATGGCCTATCTGCACCGGCGCGGCGTCAAAGGGTACGTCACTTTCAACACGTTGATTTTTGCCGACGAACTGGCCGACGCCGAGCGCTCCCTGCGCAGCATCATCAGTGCCGGAGTGGACGCCGCCATCGTGCAGGACATCGGCATTTGCCGCTTGATTCGCCGCATCTCGCCGGATTTCCCCATTCACGCCTCCACGCAGATGACCGTCACCAGCGCCGCCGGTGTGGCATTCGCCCAAAAGCTGGGTGCGTCGCTCGTGGTGCTCGCC
The DNA here is from genome assembly GCA_964561455.1 of uncultured Opitutales bacterium. GTDB lineage: Bacteria > Verrucomicrobiota > Verrucomicrobiia > Opitutales > JABDGR01 > JABDGR01. Next base: position 25,518 of record CAZLPS010000057.1, on the reverse strand, counting down.
CGCGAATGTTCCATTGCGGAAATTGACAAGATTCACGGCAGCGAACCGGTCAACGTGCCGCTTGAGGTTTTCGTCCACGGCGCGCTTTGCGTCGCCTACTCCGGCCAATGCCTGACCAGCGAGGCCCTCGGCGGGCGTTCGGCCAACCGCGGAGAGTGCGCGCAGGCCTGCCGCATGACCTATGAGCTCATTGCCGACGGCGAAAAAGTCGAACTGGGCGACCGCCGCTATTTGCTCAGCCCCCAGGATTTGTCCGGCCTCGAAGTCTTGCCCGAAATGGCCCGCGCCGGCGTTGCCTCCCTGAAGATTGAAGGCCGCCTCAAGACCCCGGAATATGTCGCCAATGTCACTCGCGTCTATCGCCAGGCATTGGACAAATTAATTCCAAAAACGGGCGATGGGCCATCACCGGCCCAGGAGAAAGCCGCCATCGCGCAAATCACCCGCGACTCACGCTATGATTTGGAAATGAGTTTTTCCCGCGGCCTCTCCACCGGTTGGCTGGGTGGCATAGATAACCAAAAACTCGTCCACGCCCGCTTTGGCACGAAGCGCGGCGCTTTCCTGGGCGAAGTAACTCATGTCTCCGCGCCCATAGTCTGGCTCAAGCCCATCGTTCCTGTAAAAGCAGGCGACGGTGTCGTCTTTGACGCCGGCCGTCCCGACGACGGCGAGGAAGGTGGCCGCATCTTTACGCTGAAGATTAAGGGCGGTGAAACGGGCCTGTGCTTCGACCCGGCCCGCGTGGACTTTTCGCGGGTGCGCCCGGGCCAGCGCGTCTGGAAAACCAGCGACCCGGCATTGGAAAAGAAGATCCGCTCCACCTTTGAAGGCGAACCCGTCCGCCGCAAGGTCCCCGTGTCGCTCGCCGCCCACGGCCACGTCGGCGCGCCACTCACGCTCGAAATTAGCGATGCCCAGGGCCACGCTGCCCGTTCGGACTCCCTCCTCCCCTTGCAGCCCGCCGAGAAGCATCCCATGACGGCCACGTCCTTGCGCAGCCAATTGGACCGCCTCGGCGACACGCCGTTCACACTAAGAGATTTTGAATTCAAAGTCGAGGGCACGGTGATGCTGCCGATGAGCGAACTCAACCGCCTGCGCCGCGAAGTCGCCGCCAAGCTGGACGAATTGCGCGCCGCGCCGCTGCGGTGGACCATGTATGCCATCGGGGAGAATTCCGCCACAGCCATCAGCCAGGCCATGACCGAAGCCGCGCCGGCCAAAGAACCCGACCTCATTCCGGTCGTCCGCACCATGGCGCAATTGGAAGCTGCCACCGCCGCGGGCGCCACGGCGGTTTACACCGAATTTGAAGACCCGAAGAAATATCGCGACGCGGTAAAATATGTCCGCGCCCTGCCGCGCAACGGCGACCGCGCCGTGGAAATTTGGGTAGTCCCGCCGCGCATTTTCAAAACCGGCGAGGACTGGATTCTAAAACAAGTTCGCTCCTGCGAGGCCGATGGTTACCTCGTCCGCAACTACGACCATCTGGAATTTTTCAAAAACGACCGTCGCCGGGGCGATTTTTCGCTTAACATCGCCAATCCCCTGACCGCCGAATATTTCATCCAGGAATACGGCTTGGAGCGCCTGACGGCCTCCTACGACCTCAACATCCGCCAACTCGACGTCCTTTTGAAAGCGGCGCCCCCGGCCTGGTTCGAGATTACCATCCACCAGCACATGCCCCTCTTCCACATGGAGCATTGCGTATTCTGCGCGTTCCTCTCAAAGGGCAAGGACTACCGCGATTGCGGCCGCCCCTGCGACACCCACGACGTCCGCCTGCGCGACCGCGTCGGCGCCATGCACACGCTCAAAGCCGACGCCGGCTGCCGCAATACGCTTTATAATTCCCGCGCCCAAACCGGCGCGGAATATGCGCAGCATCTCGCCACGCTGGGCGTCCCCGCCTTCCGCATCGAATTCCTGCACGAAACCGCCGAGGAGGTACAACGCACTCTCGACAGCTACCGCAAACTCCTCCGCGGCGAATTGACCGGCATGGACCTCTGGCGCGAACTCAAGGCGACCAATCAATTGGGCGTGACTCGCGGGACACTGGGGTAAGGTCTGTTCGGAGGAATGAAACATCTCGCGCAAAGGCGCCAAGACGCAAAGGGATGGCGGGAGGCGGATGAATTTTCGCCGGAAAATACTTTGCGTCTTGGCGCCTTTGCGCGAAGTCATGGGTCAGTGTCTTGGCGCGATACCGGCGCCTGAGGGCCGGGCCCCAATTCCAGCGCCTTACCAACCCTGAGGCGCCGACGGAGCCTTGCCTGCCCGCAAATAAATACCCTTGCGAGCCAAACTCAATCGGCTCATTTTAACGGCTTGGATAACGCCACCCCGACATACCCCCGGCCCTGTTTCGAAATTCGTAATTCAAAATTCGAATTTTATGCCTTCAACCATCTACCTCTTTTCTTTGGGGGGCTTAAAGGGGCACTTTCCGCACTCCCCCTTAACCCCCCTCCTCCAATCCAAGGCAAACCCGAAAAAGCGATTTCCTACCAATAATGCTTTGATGAGTGGCGGATTGGGGTCAATAATTAGCATGCAAGAGTAGCGTCGTCAAGACGGGTGTGCCACATCAACGCCGTTCTTGCATGTAACCTGACTTTTTCGGAATCCCTCGGGAAAGTGAAAGCCCCCTTGATCTTGGGCACGTAAATTGAGATTCTTTAAAATCCACAAAATATTATGTTTCGCCGGAGGTCCTTAACCCATTCCAATGATTACTGAAGCCCAGTTCAATTTTTTGCGGGTCAAGAAAGGCATCCTTTATTTTGCCCGGGTTGCAGTCGCTGTGCTTGCGGGAGCGAAAGGAGTGCGGCTTTCCGCAAACGCTGGTGCGGAGGGGCCTCATACTCCGGAAAGCTGGTTGAAGGCCGCTAAGGATGGGGTAGAACGTGCGTTGAAAAAACACCTCGAGCTTGGCGGAACTCGGGTTGGTTTGGTTATTAATTTAGTTTTGGGAACGGGGGCGGACACGACGGACAATTCGGTTGAAGTAGCAGCCTTTTGCGCCGCTTGGAAAGTACTTGGCCGGGAAGAATCGCATTTGAAATTCGAGTTTGATGGAGAGTGGACTGTGATTTTGCCGCCCCCGGAGCCGCAATGTCGACAAAGTTAGTCCGAAACGCCGTTGCCCAACTTGTCGGACAATTCCCAAAGCAATTTGAAGCCGCAAGGTCAGAAAAAAGAGCCAAAAAAGGGTCATGCTGCGGATTAACCCCCTCCTCCAATCCAAGGCCAACCCGAAAAAGCGATTTCCTTCCAGTTATACCCGCGAAGCTGGCGTCCAGCAATCATTGCGGAATCTCCCCGCCAGGTCAAGCCCCGGGGCGCGGGAAATCTCTCCACCACCTTTGTCTGACGCCTCATCCACCATTTCTTGACATTGCGGCAAAGCGGCTTAACCGTTTCTGCTTTTCGAATGTCATGGCTAAATATCATTATGCTACGCGCTTGATGGGTCTGGCGCTGGCCGCCCTCGGCCTCGCCGGGCCGGCCATCCCGGCTCACGGCGCAGCCACCCCGCCACCCGCCCCGTTGGTCGGCAGCCTTGGTGATGTCTCGCTGATCGAGATTTCGGGGGCGACGACTTTTTCGCCGGACCAGATTCGGGCAGAGCTCCGCCAAGCCATGTCGTATCAACTGGCCGCGCATCCCATGGCACCGCGTCCCGCCTGGCTCACCGCTTTGCAACGCAGTATTGCCGACGGCTACCGTCATGGCGGATTTGCCCAGCCGGACGTCCAAGTTGCCCTGGCGACGGACACCGCGCTCGTCCGCGTAACCATCAAGGAAGGCCCGCGTTACCGCCTGGGCGAATACAAAGTGCTGGGCGCCAAAACCCTGCCAACCGAAGAATTGGTGCGGCAGGTAAAGCCGGATGGTGGGGCGGTCAAAAAAAAGTGGGATTTCTTATCGCCCTATCTAAACAGCAACAACGACCTCCAGCCTGGCGATGACTCGAATTCCTTGAAAATTGGCGACCCCATGCCGTTTGACGAAACCTTCCGGCAAAATGCCGTGGAAGGCGTGCGGGTCGCCCTCAGCAATTTGGGATATTACGCGGCGAAGTTCGAGGTTCAGTTTGTACCCAGGAAAGATGCTCTTTTGGCCGATTACGTCATTAACCTCATTGACGAAGGGCCGCGCTCCGTTATCGGCGGGGTGAAAGTCGAAGGCTTAAAGAAGAATAACTCTGAAACGGTGCTTCACTGGCTGGGATTGAGCCCGGGCCAGGAAATTTCCGGCAATCTGGTGCCCCGCCTCGAGCAGCAGCTGTGGGAGTCCGGCCGGTTCCAATGGTATAAGGTCGAAGTCAGCCCGCTCCCCGCTGCGCCGGGAAAAGTTCTGGTCAATCTCCAGGTAAAGGAGAACGAGTTCGTGCCACCCGTGGGTGATGAATCCCCGCTGGTGACCGACTGGCTGGAATTCCGCCGCCAGTTGTTGACCTGGTGCCAGGCGACCTTAAATCGCGGCGATGATTTGGTGATCGACGCCCAAAGCGGGGTCGTGGCCAGTCTGCCGCCCGGCGTGCAATTCCACCTGGTGCTCTCATCCGCCGGACTGTTCGGCCGGGTGCAATTGTCAGGACAGCGGCTCAACTTCCTCGTTTCCAATCGCGGTTTGGGCTTTCAGGACGCCACCAACCAGCGAACCTGGTTCAATCCGGCCTTGGAGAAAGACCTCAATGCCTCCATCTCCCTCTTGCCGGATACCGACCCGAATAGCGAAAAACACATTGCCATTTCGGCCGGCGCCGGCTTGTCCGGGACTCAAACACTTCCCTTCAAACTTTCCCTCGTGGTCAGCCCTGCCGCGTGGCTCTATTTGGTGATGGACCCGGGCGACGGCCTGAGTCTGCGGCACGAAAACGGCTCCTTTGTCGTCAGTTTGAGTGGCAGCAGCCAGGTGCTGCGCTTCGACCCCGCCGCCCAGCGCCTGTTATTGCAAACGCCGGATCACCCGGAGATTCCCGATCAAGTTCTCATTCACCAGGAAACAAATGCCCTCGCCCAGGCCCGGGAATCCATGGCCAGTAACGATGCCGGCAACACCAATAGTTTTATGCCCAACCGCCCAGCCGGTTCTTTCATCGCGGCCTTCAGCGCCGAATTGCTGGATACTGGGTTCCGCGGAAAACTGCCCGCCAACCTTTCGCCCGCGCAAATTCACCGGGCCGCCGTGGCCCTGCAAAAATTGTGCTCGCATGAGTCCTTTGCGCCGCTGGACCAGTTTTTAACCGCATTGGACAAGTCGTCATCCCAATCCGAGACATTCTCCATTCCTGTGCCGCCCGGAACTACTTATGCCCAGTCCTTGAGCATATATGCCGGATTTTTATTCCTCGGGGCGGATTACCTCCTGCCCCATGACAGTTGGCTGTGGACGATCGCCAGGGAAAGCGCCCTCGTCCTCAATGGCACCACCCCTTATACCGGCGCGGTCTTGCAACATTTGATGGAATCCAATCAAGGGCCGCTCACTTACTGGTGCTCCGCCGAATTATTGTCCCGCATCCAACCGGCGCTGGGTGTTTCCTTCGCCCAACGCGGCCTGCAAAAGTTGACCGAGGCGGACTTTGCCGAAGATTACAACATCGCGCTCGAATACCATTCGCCCCTCCATGACAGTTTGGTGGCCACGGCCACGGCCTGGCGCGACTTGTCCGATAGTGAAGTGGATGATTTGCTCGCCCTGGTTCCGCCCGACGCCGCCCAATCCTTGCGCCGTGCCCGCCAGACGTTGCGCGATTTTCCCAGCCGTCCAGTGCCCGATTCGCTGGCCCGCATCTTGAACGATTTATGGAACACCAGCCTGCAAGCGCGCCTTCGCCAGTCCCTGGAGGAACTCACCCAAACGCCGCTGCCGACCAATTCCCAGCCCCATTAAATTCCGCCATTAACCCACGCGCCGCACGGTGGTAACCCCCTCCTCTAATCCAAGGCCAACCCGAAAAAGCGATTTCCTTCCAGTGACGCCGATGTTCTTGGGCAAAATTTCGCCAAAAATCAGCAGCCCGATGGTCATGCCCGCGGCAAAGGCCGACCGCTCCTTCGGGAAGAACTGCCCGGCCAACATACCGTAGACGAACGAGCCGAGGGTGTTGGCGATGGTGTTAAAAGTCAGGATGGCCGAGATGCTTTCGTCGAGTCGGTCGCGGCATTGCGCGAGCAACTGCCCCGCGCGCGGCGAGCGGGCCTTGAGGGCCTCGATCTCTCGCCCGCGATGGAACTCAGCAGCATGGCCTCGATGACCAAGCACAGCGCTGAAACCAGCACCGTGAGCAGCACGGCGATGATGAGCATGGGCATGATGGAAAACGCTTTGCGAAAAAAGCGGACGGTCAGATTATAATAATTTCCCCCGCCCTTCAGGCCGATTCCAGGCCAAATCCAATAAGAGTGAAACTTTGCCGTTGTGGGCAGGTTGAGCATCAATGGCTTTCTGCTTTGCACCGGTCCACACTTTTGCGTATCCCGGTTGAAGGTAACTGATATGAAACCCCTTTTCTGGTTGGCATTGCTTTTGGTGCTGCTGCCGCTCGCTGCGGCGGCCTCGGATACCCCGCCGCCCGCAGCCTCACTACTGCCATTGCCGGCGCTGGCCCTGCGCGTAACCCATTTCATGACGCCTGAGTTCGTGATGCCGGGGAATACCATTCCCCTATACAGTGGTTGGTCATCCGCCCTCATTGCCGAGCACCAGCAGATGCTGGCCAGCTTGCGCGCCGCGAGCGGCGACCGCGCCGCGCTGGTGGGCCTCTTAAAGAATCCCGATGCCAAGATTCGCACCCTGGCAATGGCGGCCCTTTATTCCCGCCAAGATGGGCACGATTTGCCGCTCATCGCCGAATTGCTGGGCGACTCCTCCCCCACTTTCCCCTGGCAGCACATAACCGGATTAGACCGCATCATGTATGATTTTCCCCAAACCGTGGGCGACGTGGCCCAAGCCATGATCAAGCCCTATCTCGACGCCGCCAACTTCCCCGGACCCAAATCCGATGCCACCAGAGCCGCGGAATTGATGGCCCTATTCTCGGCCTATTGGGCCGGGCGCGATCTCCGGGATCATTGTGCCAGTTGGTTCCAGGTCAAAATGCGCTATGCCTTGGCCCTTCCCCCAAGTGCGGCGGCGGAATCTGCGGCCCTCATCCACCAGACCATGGCGGACATCGTCTCCTTGCCCCCAACGGATCGGGCGCTGACCTTTCTTTTTCTTCATATTAGCAACATTTCCCGATTTGCCGGGCTGATTTCTGACGAGCAGTTGATCATTGCGCTCAAAGCCGTGCCGCCCGCAACGCTGCTGGATTTCCTTCAGCACAAGCCCGTGACCACAGACCCCGACCTCCAGTTCGACTCCTCCACCAAACCGCAGAATGCCTTTTTTCGCCCGTTCTCCCTCTTTATTCTACAACATGCGCCAGACTTGCTGCGTCCGGACGATGCCGATGCCATTCTGGCCGCGGCCAATGATGAGCCACAAAAAAGTCAGGGCCAATCCGCGGATTGGGTTGCTGCCGCCTTTGAGTTGAAGAACCTGCGCGACCCTGCCAAGGCCGACGAACTGCGGCGCGCGGAAATACAAAACTTTCCGCTGGGCCACAACGCCCAGGATCAGGCCGTATTGATGGCCGCGTTGTGGCGGGCGCGCGGGATAGCTGAGAAAACAACCCTGTTAAATTGGTATTACCATGCGCTGGAGAGCTTGCTAAGCGCACAACCAACCGGCCGGCGACGACCACCCCAAGGCACGGAAACATTTTTGCGGGCGGTTCAGGCTTCAAATCGTCCAGATAGACGGGCGCTTTTCACCGCTCTCGTCGCGGATCCGAGGTTTGACACCACCGACCTGGAGGCATTGGGAGCATTTATTGACTCTTCCAATCGGATCGCGGGCACGCCCATCATTACCTTGGGAACTTTTAGCCAATACGAACCCGGCTCCAAACCGCCGACTCAAGACCCAACCCTGGCCTCCTGGCGGAACTTGCTGCGCGTTTACTACGGTCTGCCGGAGAAACCGACTCCGCCCTGAACGAAAACGAATTTGGGGTGGCCCCTACTTCGCCTTCCGATCAACTTCCCAGAGGGCGAACATATTTTTCTCGGTGTCCAGGCAGATGGCGAAGTGCCCCATGCCGGGCACGGTAGTCTTGGGCATGCAGACCTTACCGCCGAGTTTCTTGACCTTGGCCATGCCCTTTACGACTGAGGGCACACGGACATAGTTGGTGACGGGCTGGCCGGGTATGAACCGGCGACATAGGTAACACTTTATCCGGGGAGATGGGTTACAGATTAAGGTCCCAACACCTGCCATTTGTACCATCAACCTTGATGCAGGCAAATCGATCACGACAGAAATGGCATTAATGGAGATAAACTTGAATTTGAGAGCGAAAAGCAATATCTGCGCGGATTCTCAGCATCGCCCTGCGATGCTACTTCAGGTCCGATCTAACCCTCAATGATGCGCGACTAATTCGACCTTAAAAGTGTAACCTTGAGGTTGCCCTGATTTGACGGACACTAAGGAACGGGTCAAATAGAAAGACCCAATGAAGACCCGACCAAATCAGCAAAGCGCTGGAGTGCGTGAGCGGCACGCGAATTTCAGCAAGGAGTACATTCGAGAAGCCGTGGCGCTGTGGCGTCAGAGCGTTCGCAGCGCGACCGCAGTGGCGGCGGAGCTTGGCATCCGGCGCTTCCTGCTCTACCGGTGGGCTGCCGCAGCGCGGCAGCCCACCGGTCCAAAGCCTGCAGTGCCCTCGCGGGCGACCCGCAGCGTCACTGAACTCGAAGCGGAGATTCATCGCTTACGCGAGGAAAACAATAAGCTGTTGGAGCAGCGAGAAATCCTAAAAAAATCCCTCGGCATCTTCTCCGAACCGCCGCCGAGAAATATGCCCAGATCGAAACCATGAGCGGCCATTATTCCGTGCAGCAATTGTGGGCTTGCCCCGATTTTTCGGACAGTTGAAAAGGGTTAACCCCCTCCTCCAATCCAAGGCCAACCCGAAAAAGCGATTTCCTTCCAGTAGTTGGGCGTGACTCGCGGGACGCTGGGGTGAATTGGTGTGACGCCTGGACGCGGGAACTTTTGGCTTGCTGCATATTCTGTCGGGAATATCATTTTGCCATGACCCAATTATTGGAGCAGGCTTTTGCGGAAGCGTCCAAATTGCCCAAGGTGGAGCAGGACGCAGTGGCTTCGTTCCTGCTGGCGGAAATGGAATCCGAACGACAGTGGGCAACTTCCTTTGCAAAATCCCAGGATAAGTTGGCCGAGATGGCCGGGGAGGCATTGCGAGAGTTTAAGGAAGGTAAAACTCAACCGCTCGATTTGGACCGTGACTTCCCACATGACGAAACTGTTCCGTAAATTGCTCGCGAAATTGCCTTCATCCATCCGCGGACAGGCCCGGAATGCCTACCGGTTATAGTCGCAGAATCCATGGCACACTCGGCTGCAATTCAAACAGATTCACCCCACCAAACCGATTTATTCCGTGCGCGTTGGCTTGCCTTGGCGGGCAGTGTGCTTCCGCGATGGGGACACCGTCATTTGGTATTGGATTGGGTCGCATTCCGAAATCGACAAACTAATCGCTGAAATAGAGTCCCTCCTGCGTTGCGATTGAGGCGCTGGAAGGGACTGGGCGACTTTGGGGTGACACCCAATTTTAGTCTCTCGCCAAACTAATTCCCTTGTGGGTGGGAGCCAAACGGCTCATTTTATCGGCCAAGATGAGAGCACCCCTGCGGACGCTTCAGTCGTTTCTCGAAATTCATCATTTATCATTCGGATTTTATGTTTCCACCCTCCCCCTCGACCCCAATACAATCTTCCAGTTTCAGGCTTTTGATTCTTTTGGCGGCTTTCGTCCTCTCGGTTTCCTCCTTGAAGGCGCTGGATTCCTATACGTTCGACTACGAACTTCGGGTAGCCAAAGCGCTAAAGCCCGATCCGTTGATTGCCATTGATGTGGTTACCAACCAGGGATCTTCCGGGACACGGCTAAAGTTCACCAAACAGCGTGAAGACGGAGATTATTTGGTGTTCTCCGCTGACACGCTCCTCTTTGGGGGAGAAACCCGGCGGGCTTTGGTAATCACAATTGACGGGCAGCCTTCGCAGGTTTTTTTACTCACTTTTGCGAGTGTGCCCAAGTCGGCGGATTGGACAAAGTGGCTGCGGCCGGATTACACGGAAAAGACAGACGCCGCATGGACGTTCATGAATGGCCTTAAAAATTTCGATCGCTCGACCGAGGTGCCAAAGGACGCCTTCGAGTTGCGGTACAAGATCACCAACTCAAATCCGTCCGGCTCGCCGGCCAAAACAACCTCCTCACCCGCTGCTGCGATCCCCGGGGCAGACACGGCCAAGGCCAGCCCCGTGCCGGCGGTCAAGCCGGAGAGCGCGAATGATCTCGTCCTCGATAAAGACCTGCCCCCGGGCTTGGCGGCCTATGGGTCCATGGCGGCGAAAGGCGATGCCAAGGCGATGATCACCATCGGCCTCGCGTATTACGAAGGCACCGGCGTTCCCCAGGATTACGGCAGGGCCCTGGATTGGTTCCTGCGCGCTTACGACAAGGGTAACGGCGATGCGGTGAATAATATCGGAGTGATGTTCCGGGACGGTCAGGCCGTCGCGAAAAATGAAAAAATCGCCTACCTGTTATTCCTCGAAGTTTACATGACGGGGTTGGGCGACGAATCCACGCAAATCCGCGCCGGGCGCAATCTTTCGCGGTTGGCGGATTCTCTTCCCAAAACGGATCAGGAAGAGGCGCTTTCCTACACGCTGCCTTACCTCGACCAGGTCGTGCGCAGCAAAGGGAAAAACATGGCGGTCGGCAAGGACGTGCTCCCCTCGGCGAAACAACCACGCATCAAAGATAACAATTGGTGGCTGGACAGTGAGCGGAAAAAAATGGACTTCAAATCTCCGCCCCCGTGGAATTGATGGGAAGCGGCAAATGGGGCGGGCGTTGTCATTTCAAGTGGCACCGGCCGGACGGCCCGGAGAGGGTCGGGTTGAACTTTTCGACCATCCAAGAGGATGGACTTCTGGCTCGATCTTAAAGCGACCAACGAATTGGGCGTGACACGGGTCACTTTGAGTTGATGGATATTGCCTTGCCGTCCCGACCGAAAGGGCAAAAAATTGCCGGCCAGCGACTATCACCCCTGTAAATGCCCGAGTGCCCCGGAGCATTCGCGAGTTAAACCCCCATCCCTATGAAACGCCAGCTTTTCATATTTGCGCAACTGGCAGTAACGCTCGGTGCCGGCATCACAATTGGTTATTACGGCTTGGGCAAACCGGTTGTTACTCCCTCTCCACACAAAGCGGCCGTGCATGCCGCGACTTCCAAGCAACCTGCCATCACCGGCAATGTATCCGCCCCGGCCCGGAAATCCTGGGATCCCAAATCCGCCGTGGGCGAAATTTTTTCGAAATATGCGAGCGGGGCGGAGCGCATGCTTGCCTTCGTCGAATTGCTGGAGCGCACCCCGCCGGAACAACTCAAGAATTTGATCACCGCCCTTTACCTGTGCCCGCACCCGGCCACGCGGGACCAGATGATGCGTCTGGCCTTTGGCCAATGGGCCATGTCAAATCCCGCCGAGGCCTTTGCCTTTGCCCGCACCCCAAGCGCCCGCAATGGATTGGGCTTTGATCCCCTGGGTGTGGTTACCGAAAGCTGGGCCGCGCTGGACCCGAAAGCCGCCCTCAACGCGGTCAACGCTGTGCCGAGTTTGTCCGTTCGCAATGGATTGTTGAATGCCGTTTTTAGCACAATGGCGCAGTCGGACGGGCCGGACGCCCTGGCGCTGCTCAAGAGCCAGCCGCGCAGCCTCGCCAACGACAGCCTTTACTCCACAATCTTTGACAACTGGTCGCGCAACGACCCCATGGGAGCGCTGGCGGCCCTGAGCCAAATTGATAACGCATTGCTGCACCGGAACATCCTGACCCTGATTATCAGCAATATGGCCGACCAAGACCCGGCAACCGCGCTGGAGACCCTTCGCGCCCTCCCCTCCGGCCAGCAACCCGCCTCAGTCTACGCGGACGTTTTTGGAAAATGGGCGCGGCAAGATCCCGCCGCCGCGTATGCTGCTGCCCAAACCCTGCCCGCTGGTCCCATTCGCCAGCAGTCGTTGAGCAACATTTACGGCTCTTGGGCGGAAGTGGATGGCGCGGGAGCCGTGCAGTCGCTCTATACGCTGCCACCCAGCCCGGAGCGCGACACCGCCGAGCGGCTGGTGCTCGACAAGCTTGCGACCATCAACCCACTGGCGGGCGCCGATTATTTCGAACACACCACGGGGGGCACCGTTCGCAGCAACATGTTGTCGAATTTCGCTTCGAAATGGGCCGAATCTGATCCCGCCGCCGCCCTCGCCTGGATAGATAAAAATGCCGTGGGCACCGCCTTCGAAAAAACCGTAACTGCGGCCATCACCCGCGCCAGCCAAACGGACCCGGCCGCCACGATCGCCTACATCAACCAAATGCCGGACGCCCCCAACCGCGACTCCTATTTGCAAACTGCCGTGACCAACTGGGTCAAACTTGACCCCGACGCCGCCCTGAGTTGGGCGCAGACAAATTTTCAGGGACCCGCGCTGGACACCGTCCGCGCTGCAGCCGTCAACCAATTGATTGACTCAAATCCCAGCGCGGCCGCAGGTATGCTCGACCAGATTCCGGACGGAGCCGCCCGCAACACCATGATTACCCACTTGGCGACTGCGTTGGCCGCGCAGGACACGGCCGCAGCGTTGGACTGGGTGGGAAATTTGCCCGCGGACGTGGCCGACGCCACCCGCCGGGCGGCCTTTCAATCCGTAATGTCCAGTTGGACAAGCGCGGACCCCGCGGCGGCGGCAAATTACGCCACCCAACTGGCGGCCGACCCGGCGAATAACGCCATCGTCGCCAACGTCGCGACTGCTTATGCGAAAGCCGATGCCCGCGGCGCATTGGCGTGGGCGGACGCGTTGCCGGATGGAACCGCACGCACCGCGGCCCTTGCTTCAACCATCAACACTTTTGCCTCCTTTGAAGGCGCCGCGGCCTGGGCTTACGTGGAAAATTCGCCGGAGTTAAGCGCGAACCCGACAATCGTTAATCGTGTTCTCTCCAACTGGGCAAGCATTCGGCCCTACGAAGCGGTTACCGTGCTTGATACCATCACCGACCCCACCCAGCGCAATAATCTTATCACCACCATCGCCGGCAGTTGGGTGAATTTGGATCCCAATGCCGCCTCAACTTGGATGAAGACGCTCGACCCCGGTCCCACGCGTGACAACGCCGTGAGCCGCCTCGTCACCGCCCAAGCGAATGTTGATCCGGCGGCGGCGTTTAACTGGGCCGTGACCATCGGGACCGACACCACCCGGCAAAGCGGGATGAATACGGTCGTGCAACAATGGGCGCGCAAAAACCCCGCGGCCGCGGCGAGCGCCGTCAACGCCGCCACCCTCTCCGACGCTGCCCGGCAACAGCTGTTGCAAACCATCGACAATGCCCAGAAGGCTCCGGCTCCCCAGCCGACACCACTCCTCCGGACGACACCGGGCATGGTTAATCCAACGCCGGCTGGCGCGCTGCCTAATGGAGCGATTCAATTTAATGGCGGTTCGATTGATGCACTTTGACCTCGCCGGGGGAAAACTGCGGAGAATTTGCGCCCGCGCGGGTTTCATCGTGGCCGCGAAAATGCTCAGGTTCCAATTCGTGTCGTTTTGGCATGACTTCCCGCTCCCGGCAAGTTGCTGCCCGGGATTGAGGCAGGACCGGCTGACTTTGCGGTTCACGGTTTGCAGTTTGCGGTTTTCCGCGTCAGAACTCCTCACCCCGCGTCGGCATCTTCTTGGTTTCCATCTCCTGGCTCCTGTCTGCTGTCTAGCGACTCCAAACTCAGGATATCATTTTCTAATTGGCGTCACGCATTTAACCCTCCGCCTCCAATCCAAGGCGCACCCGGATAAGCGATTTCCGTCCAGGCAGTCAGTTGGGACAAAAAACCCCGTCCTCCCATCCCAAATCTCACAAGATGGCAAGATTTTTTCCGTTCAGCAAGATGGGGATAACACCTCAAAAAGGTCATCGGAAAAACACCTTACGGAAATCAACCCATAGCGCAGGACATCCACGGGGAGTATTCTAGCAACTTATGAATACCCCTAAATCCGTCGAAGGTGAAAACGTGGGGGTGCCGAAGCTGATGGCCATCCCGCCTACCATCCCGCCCAACGTGGTCCGTGAGAGCGAGATCAGCAAAAACCGGGAGGCAAACCGGATTGACCAGGCGGCGCAGCGGGAAAACACGGAGACGCGGAGCAATGCCGAAATTCTCGAATCCGAAATCAATTATCGCCGCCTGTTCGAGGCGGCCCGCGATGGGATATTAATCCTGGACGTGGACAAGGGCTGCATCACGGACGTAAATCCGTTTCTCATCAAGCTTCTCGGATTCTCCCGGAAAGAAATGGTGGGCAAGACCGTGGGCGAACTCAGCCCGTTCACGGACATCGAGGCGAACCAGACCATGCTCGAGAAACTGCAAAAGTACGGCTTCGTGCGCTACGAAGATTTGCCGTTAAAGACCAAGGGTGGCTTAAAGGTGGCGGTCGAGTTTGTCAGCAATGTCTATCAAGCGGGCGACAAGCAGGTGATTCAATGCAATATCCGCGACATCACGGCGCGACGCCAGTTGGAAGCGCAGTTGATTGAGGCCCAGAAAATGGAAGCCGTTGGGCAACTGGCCGGCGGGATTGCGCATGATTTTAACAACATGCTGTCCGTGATCATGGGCTACAGTGATTTACTCAAGATGGGTCTGCCCGCGAACAGCCCGTTGCAAAAGCATAATGAACAGATCAAGCATGCGTCCGAGCGCGCCGCCGGCTTGACCCGGCAACTCCTGGTCTTCAGCCGGAAGGAAACGGTCGAAGCAGTGGTGTTGGATCTCAATGCCGTGGTTGCGGACATGGATACCATGCTGCGACGGCTGATTGATGAGAACATTGAATTGACGATTGTGCCGGGTGCGGGCCTGGGGCACATCAAGGCCGACGGGGGATATATCGGCCAGGTGCTCATGAACTTGGTGGTCAATGCGCGGGACGCCATGCCCAATGGGGGAAAGATTTCGGTGGGTACGCATCATGTCACACTGGACGCAAACTACGCGTTCTCCCATCCCGGGGTCAACCCGGGGGAGTATGTCATGCTGAGTGTCGGCGACACCGGGACGGGGATGACGGACGCCGTCAAAGCGCATATTTTCGAACCATTTTTTACCACCAAGCACCTTGGCAAAGGAACGGGATTGGGGCTCGCGACCTGCCAAACGATAGCGAAACAATTGGGCGGCCACATTGCGCTATATAGTGAAGTGGGGGAGGGAACAACCTTCAAGGTATACTTTCCCCAAGTTGAGAATCCCCAGGCCAGTCCGGTGAAGGCGGCGACCAGCGGGCCGATGGCGCGCGGGACGGAAGTGGTGCTGGTGGTGGAGGACGAGCCGGCGGTGCGGCGGCTGGCGGGAGGAGTCTTGGAGTCCCTTGGTTACGTGGTGCTGTCCGCTCCGAACGGGCAGGAGGGCTTGAATGCGGCGCGGGACCATAGGGGCAGCCCGATCAGCTTGGTGATCACCGATGTCATCATGCCACGCATGGGTGGCAAAGTCATGTCAGAATGGATGAAGGCCACCTATCCCGGCGTCAAAATCCTTTTTACGTCCGGCTATACGGACGACACCATCGTGCGGCACGGCGTTTTGGAGCCCGGCGTGGCCTTTCTGCCGAAACCCTACACGCCGGCGACGCTCGCGGCCAAAGTTCGTGAGGTGCTCGACGCACCCGCGACGTGAGCCTGCCAATGAAGCCCCTCGAGGAGATGAGCTTGGCCGCGGTTTTGCGCGAAGGCGAGGACCGCTACCATTTTCTGGCCGATGCGGTGCCCTTGGTCATTTGGACGGCCAAGCCGGACGGTTGCATCGATTACTATAACAAGACTTGGTTCGATTACACGGGACTCTCGCTCGCCGAAACCGAGAATTGGGGATGGCGGGCGGTCATCCATCCGGACGATTTACAGCGATGCATAGACCGTTGGACCCACTCCTTTACCACCGGAGAAGATTATCAAATTGAATACCGATTTAAACGGGGGAGCGATGGAACCCACCGGTGGTTTCTGGGGCGGGCCTCCGCCCGGCGGGATGAGGCTGGCGCCATCGTCCAATGGGTGGGAACATGCACGGATATAGACGACCAAAAGCGGGCGGAAGGCGGATTGCGCAACGCGCAGTTGGAACTCGCGACCCAGGTGGCGGAGCGTACGGTCGAGTTGCAGCACTCCAACCAGGCACTCCAGGCAGAAGTGGCCGGCCACCGCAGGGCGGAGAGGGAGTTGACGGAGAGCAATGAGAAGTTCCGTCAACTGACCGACAACATCGCCGACGTTTTTTGGATTCGGTCCCCGGACATGCGGGAGTTGCATTACGTCAGCCCGGCCTTTGCGCGGATTTGGGGGCGGCCGGTCGGGAGCCTTTATGCGCACCCGGAGCGGTGGTTGGAATATGCGGTGCCGGAAGACCGCGAGCGGTTGGTCAACGTGTTCGCGGCGATGGCCAACGGGGCCCTCAACGTGGAGGTGGAGTATCGCATTATGCGCCCGGACGGGGAAATTCGCTGGGTGCGGACGCGGGGATTCCAGGTTCGCAATGCCGCCGGCGGCGTGGTGCGGCTGGTGGGCATCGTCTCCGACATCACGGAGAGCAAGCGCACGGAGGAAATCCTGCAACGGCAAAAGGCGGAGCTGCAAGTGCTCTTTGACATCATTCCGGCGATGATTTGGTTCAAGGACACCAGCAACAATGTGCTCCGGGTCAACGAACGGGCGGCAAAGGCAGCCGGCAAGACAGTGGCCGAAATCGAAGGCCGGGCCTCGGTGGAAAATTATCCCGAGGATGCGGCCAAATTTTATGCCGATGATTTGGCGGTCATCCAATCCGGCGTGCCGAAGCTGGGGATCGTGGAATCGCTGCCCGGCCCCAACGGGGGGAAACTGTGGGTGCAAACGGACAAGGTTCCGTTCCGTGACCAATACGGAAACGTGACGGGCATCGTCGTCATGGCCCATGATGTCACGGAACGCAAGCGGGTGGAGGAATCCCTGCGGTTGCTGAGTTCCGCCGTCGAGCAATCCACCGAGTCCATTCTGATTACAGAAGCGAATCTCAATTGGCCGGGACCAAAAATCGTGTTTGTGAATCCGGCGTTTACGCGGATGACGGGATATGCCGCAGCCGAAGTGATGGGGAAGACCCCGCGAGTATTGCAGGGGCCGCGCACCAGTCGGGACGTATTGGGACGCCTCAGGCAAAGTTTGGACCGGGGCGACGTATTTGAAGGCGAAACTACAAATTACCGCAAAGACGGGACGGAATATGAGCAGGAGTGGCAAATCGCGCCGATTCGCACTCCCGCGGGAAAGGTCACCCACTATGTGGCGCTGCAGCGCGACGTCACCGCCCGCAAACGTATTGAGGAGGCCTTGCGGGAGAGCGAAACCCGCTATCGCGGATTCTTTGAGCAAGCGGCGGTCGGCGTGGCGGAAGTGGCGATCGACGGGCATTTCGTGCTCATCAACCAGCGCTTTGCGGATATTGCGGGCCGCACGCGCGAAGAGTTGCTGGGCTGCACCTTCCAGGAAATCACCCATCCGGACGACTTGGCAAACAACGTGGAGAGCCTGCGGCAATTGCACGCGGGGGAAATCTCGACCTACACCACAAAGAAGCGCTACTTGCGCAAAGACGGGGCCACGGTCTGGGTCAACCTGACGGTATCGCTTATTGCCGGGAGTTCCGGCCAAACCAAACATTTTTTGGCGATGGCGGTAGACATCACGGAAAGCAAGCAGTTGGAGGGCCAGCTTTTTCAGTCCCAAAAATTGGAAACGGTGGGGAAACTGGCCGGCGGGATTGCGCATGAATTTAACAGCATCATGACCGCCATCATCGGCCAGAGTGAATTGCTGCTGGCCGAACTGCCGGGCGCCGGTGCGCAGGCCGCCCACGCAATCGAGATTCGCGCGGCGGCGGAACGGGCGGCGGTCTTGACGCGCCAGTTGCTGGCGTATGGCCGCAAACAAATCCTTCAGCCGAAGGTCCTCGACCTGAATATCTTCCTCGCGGGCATGACCAGCACCATCCGGAATTTGGTGGGACCGGGGGTGGAAGTGAGGCTTCGTCCCGGGTCCGGGCTCAAGGCGGTGAAGATTGATCCCGGCCAAATGGAGCAAGTGGTGGTGAACCTGGCGATGAACGCGGCAGATGCCATGCCGAATGGCGGCAAACTCACCCTTGAAACCGCCAGCCTGACCTTCCAACCGGACGATACGCATGGCGTCCCGGACCTGAAGGCCGGGGATTATGTCAAAGTCGCCATGACCGACACGGGAACGGGCATGAGTGAGCTGGCCAAAGGACGGGCCTTCGAGCCGTTTTTTACCACCAAGGGTGTGGGCGAAGGGACGGGCTTGGGGTTATCCACCTGTTACGGCATCATCAAGCAGAGTGGTGGGCACATTAGTATCGATAGCGTACCGGGCCACGGAACGACCTTTAACCTCTATCTTCCCCAAATCGAGGCCACAGCCCCGAATCCGGGAAAAGTCGCGGATCCGTCGGAACTGCCGAAAGGATCGGAAACCATCCTGCTGGTCGAGGAGGATCCGGACTTGCGGGAGATGTCGGCAGGCCTCCTGCGGCGCCTGGGGTACACGGTGTTGGCGGTGGGCAATGATGCCGAAGCCGTCCGCCTCATTCTAACTGGCGAAAGCCGGCCCGTGGATTTACTGCTCATGGAGGTCGGACGGGTGCAACCCGGCGGGCGGAGTTTGCCCGAGCGCTTGAAGGACTCGGAGCCGAATCTGCGAATAATCCATACGACGACCCACACCGAAGACACGGGCGAATCGCGTGGCCCGGCGCGCACGGGCGGGGATTTTTTACTAAAGCCATTCACCCCCTCCGCCCTGGCGCGCAAAGTACGCCACGTCCTCGACGCGAAGGATGAGTTTCAATCCCTTGCCGCCACAAACGGCGCCGGGGTATGACGTTTGGGTGACGCCGCGCGGCGGGTGCGGACGGCTTTGGCGAGATCGAGGAGAACCGGTTCCGTTTGGTCGAAGGAGATGCAAGCGTCAGTGATGCTTTGGCCATAGCGGGCCGTCAGCCCGGGAACGTAATCCTGGCGCCCTTCGATGATGTTGCTTTCCATCATGATGCCGCAGATTTGGCGCGCGCCCCCGGCGATCTGCGCCCCCAGCGCGCAGGCCACGGCCGGCTGATTGCGATAATCCTTGCTGCTATTGGCATGGCTGCAATCCACCATGAGGTACGGCGGCAGCTTCACCTTCTCCAGCGACGCCACCACCAACGCAATGCTCTTTTCATCGTAATTCGGACCCGTTCGCGAGCCGCCGCGCAGAATGACATGGCTGTCCGGATTGCCCAAAGTCTTGAATATCGCCGCGACGCCCTGTTTGGTCACCGAGGGAAACCAGTGTGGTTGCTGCGCCGCCCGAATGGCGTCAATCGCAATTTGATAATCGCCGTCCGTCCCGTTCTTGAAGCCAACGGGCATGGACAAGCCGGAGGCGAGTTCGCGGTGGATCTGGCTTTCCGTCGTGCGCGCCCCAATTGCGGCCCAGGCAATCGTGTCGGCGTGAAATTGCGGGATGATGGCGTCGAGAAACTCGGTGCCGCTCGGCATGCCGAGGTTCGCGAGATTAAGCAACAGCTCCCGCGCCAGGCGCAGGCCCTTGTTAATTTGAAAGCTGCCATCCAGAAACGGGTCGTTGATGAGACCCTTCCACCCGACCACCGTGCGCGGTTTCTCAAAATAAACCCGCATGACCACAAAGACGTCATCCGCGATCCGGCTGGCAACGTTCTTCAACCGCTGAGCGTAGTCCAGCGCCGCCACCGGGTCATGAATCGAGCACGGCCCGACCACGGCCAGAATCCGGTCGTCCTGACCATGCAGAATCCGGCCGATCTGCTGGCGTGAGTCCGTCACCAACTGCGACGCCGTTTCGCTCAACGGCGATTCCTCAACCAGGATGGCCGGCGGGATAAGCGGTCGCTGCGCCTCGATGCGGACGTCGTCGGTATTGCGGAACATGGATTCAGCTTAGGGGAAAGGTCCCAAGAAATCAGCATGAAAATGCGGGGCGGCGGCAGGGTCGAATTGGCGGAAGCCAGAAATGCAACTCCACCTGCGCTTGCCTTGGGCCGGGGGATTGATTCAAGATGCATCCCTATGCTCTTTCCCGCTACGGTCCGCCACTTCGCTGTCTTTGCCGGAGTCTTTGCGGCTGCGACAATCGTGACGGGCTGCGCTAAAAGCGAATCGCCCACCCGCCCTTCGTCCGGTGATTCCAAAAAGCTTTTCCCCCTCCGTGTCCAACTCGATTGGTTCCCCGAACCGGAGCACGGCGGCCTTTACCAGGCACTGGCGAAAGGCTATTTCGCCGCCGAGGGGCTCGATGTTACGTTACTTTCCGGTGGCAGCAACGTCCTCGTGACCCAATTCGTCGGCGCGGGCCAGGCGGAAATCGGCCAGTCCGCGACCACCCAGGTGATTCAGGCGGTCGCCGGCGGCCTGCCCGTCATCAATATCGCCTCCATCTTCCATCGCATGCCCACAGGCCTGATGATGCGTGCGGAGAATCCGATCACTGATTTCAGGCAACTCAATGGCCAAACCATCATGGCGCGGCCCGAGGCGGTTTACCTCCCCTACCTGAAAAAGAAATATGGCATCAATTTTACCGTGCTTCCGCAGGACTACAGCCCGGCTCATTTGTTGACCGATGCAAATTTCATCCAGGAAGGCTTCTTTATCGCCGAACCCTATAACTTGGAAAAGCAAGGCGCCAAAATCAAATGGTTGCCCTTGTGGGACAGCGGTTACGAGCCGGCGCTGACCCTTTTTGCCAACACCAAGTTTGCCGCCGACCATCCGGAGCAGTTAAAGGCGTTCCTGCGGGCCTTTGTGCGCGGCTGGCAGGAATACCTGGAAGGCGATCCGACGGCGGGCAACGCTTTGATTAAAAAGAACAACCCCAACGCCGATGACGATTTCTTCAAATTTGAACGCGACCAAATCGCCAAATTCAATTTGGTTCGCGGCGACCCCGCCCAGGGCGAAGACTACGGCTCCCTCAACCTGGCGAAGATCAAGGGCGAAATTTCGATTATGGAGGATTTGGGGTTGCTGAAGCCCGGCGCGGTGCCGCTGGAAAAGGCGGCGACAGCGGAATATTTGCCGGCCAGAAACAAACCACCTTAATTCTACTTGCGAAATGATGGACTCGGTGAAAGATCGAAAAATTGCCTTCCGCATTCTTTACTACGATGAAGGCCATGTTGCGCGTTTTTGGCCTTTTCATTTCGGGCGGGTTCTTCCCTAACCTCGGGTCTGGCGCAGAGGGTGGATCAACCGCGCCAGTTCCGGACGCATCAGCCGGCATTGAATTCCTCGCGATTGCCTCTGACGGTTCGATGGATGCGGGAACAGCCGTGGTGCATTTGGACCCGGACGGGCGTTTTTCGGCAAAAAAAATCGGCTTTCTTCAAACAAGCTTTCTCCATCTCCAAGGAGCGCCCGAAGCCTGGGATGCCGCAGGCTTGGGCGAGATTGCCTTGGCCAATCGATCTTCCCCGGGCGTAACGTCGGGGGACCGTGCGGCCAACGTCAAATATTTCAAAGGCGGCTCTTTGGCTCACGAATACACGATCGCCAACGTGGGTAAAATTGGGTGGGTGTCATTGCCGCCAGGGAAAGGTTGCGTCATCGTCTCTGGCTCCACCGCTGATTCCAATCACGATTTTCTGTGCCGTATTGATCTGAGCAGTGGTAAGCAGAAGTTTGTCGATCTGGAGGCGAGGCCGGAACTCGGACGTTTTCAATCGGCTGGTAAACCGGTATGGGATGCTCGAAAAAGTCAGTTGATTTTCGTCTCCCAACGCAGACTGATTACAACCGGCACTCCCGTTCTAATCAGAGATGTAACTGAAATTGCGCGCCTGAATCCCGATGACCTGTCCATTAGCGATCGGGTGCCGCTTGGGGGCGCCTTGGTTTCCTCAATTCCACTCAAGTACAAAGTTCAAAGTGACTGCCTGTTGTGCTATGTCGAAGGCACCGCAGGCGCGAAACAGGTGCCAGCGGGATTATATGACATTAGTGCCAGCACCGGCAAAGCTACCCTCGTCCTGCAAGACACCACGGCGGGAAGACTGAACAGCCGCGTTGGTTTGCCGGCGCTCATTGGCAACCGCTATGTCATCTTAAGCAAAATCTCCGTTACCCATCTTCCTCCTTTTGGCGAAAAGGAGGTGGGGTTCGTTGCCGATCTCCAAGCCAAGACATGGACCGAACTCTCGGCGATTGCTCAAGACCCCATACATTTGGCAAAGGATGTGAAAGCAGGCCAATGGTCACTCGTGGTGATGGCGATCGTAGCACCATGGGGACTCGGCTCCATTATACAACCCGTCAGCCAGGAGCATCTGCAGGTGCCGGACTTGGCGCCGGCATCTTCAACGACGCCTTTGGGCAATTCGAACTGATTTTCTGCCTGCAACGGGGCAACTTCGACACTGAGCCCGCCCACCCCGTCCGGCCCGGAATTGTATTGAAGCCGGAAAATTGTAGTATTCCGCCGTCCGGCGACGTCATTACTATAAAACCAACATGGATGATTGCGAACTTTTGCGGGTGTATGTCGAAAACCAATCGGAGCCGGCCTTTGCCGAATTGGTGGGCCGGCATCTGCCGATTGTCCTCGCCACGGCGCACCGGCTGGTGCGGGAGTCGCAATTGGCCCAGGACGTCGCCCAAACCGCCTTTATCCATTTGGCCCGCAAAGCTTGGACTATTCGGCAGGGCCAGTCCCTCTCCGGCTGGCTTTACCGCGCGACGCAACACGCCGCTTTCGATGCCTTGCGCAAGGAACAACGACGCCAGCAACGGGAAACCGAGGTCATGAAACTCGCCGAAACGGAATGCCCCACCCCGGCCGCCTGGGAACAACTGGCACCCCTGCTGGACGAGGCCATGCGCCATCTCAAGCGTGGCGAACAGGACGCCCTGCTCTTGCGGTTTTTTGAAGATAAAAGCTTCGGCGAAGTGGGTCGCATACTCGGTCTGGAGGAACGGACCGCCGGCCAGCGCGTCAACCGCGCCCTCGAAAAGCTGCGGGTGTATTTTTCCCGCCGGGGCGTGACGACTACCACCGCGTTGCTCGCCTCGGCAATCACCGCCAACGCCGCCCTGCCGCCAGCTGCCGGGATGGCGACAAGTGTGGCGGGCATTTCGCTCGCCCATGCCGGCCATGGCGCTGTTTCCGCCTGGTTGATCAAAATTTTCTCCATGACCACCAAAACCAAAGCCACTCTCGCTGCGGCCGTTGTTATCACCGCCGCGACCATATCCACCCTTACCCAGCAGCAGGAGATCAAGCGGCTCCAGGCCGAGCTCGCCGCCAAAAACACTCCCGCAGGCCGACCCGTGGAGAATCGGGCCAAGTCCGGCGCCCTGCCCCACAATCTCTCTTGGGATATCCATGGTCCGCTCGCGGACATCCTTAAGAAGTACAAAGGAGCGGATTTATTGGCCGCCATCCTAAAATTGGTGGATCAGACTCCCATCGCGGATCTGGCGCATTTATTGGATGAAGCCGCCGCCTGCCCCCAACCCGAGATTTGGCTGTCGGTGTATGGCGCGGCGATGGCAAAATGGGCGCACGCCGATCCCACAGGAGCGCTGGCCTACGCGGAGGCGATGGCCCCAAAACCCGGCATCCTTGCCGGAGCTGCCGCGCTAAATCCAGTGTTTATGACTTGGGCGGCAGACAATCCGCGCGCCGCCCTGGCGGCGGCCACCAAATTGGCCAGGGCTTCCTATCGCGCCTCGGCGGTAAACCAAGTGCTTTCAGTCTGGGTGCAGGGAGATAATCCGCTGGAAGCGATAAGTGCCGCCAAAAGCCTGCCCAAAGGTCTGCTGAAGAGCGACCCTCTGACCACCGTTTTCCAAGCGTGGGCCCAATCGGATCCCGCTGCCGCCCTGGCCAATGTCAATTCCATCACCAGTGCCACGGGTCGCCGATCGGTGATGAATTCGATCATTACCAACATTGCCGACAGTGATCCCAAGCAAGCCTTCTCGCTCTTGCGCAACCAGCCCGTTGGCCAGCAAAACGCCCAACTCTACGGCAAAGTGTTCCAATCCTGGGCCATCCAAGATCCCGCCGCCGCCCTGGCGGCGCTGCCGGGGTTGCCCGCCGGTTCCACCCGCGCCGCGGCCACCCAGAGCGTCTTCAGCAGTTGGGCCGAGCAGGATCCCACCGCCGCATTGCAGGCGGTCGGATCGCTTACCCTGACCCCGGAGCGAAACCTTGCCCAGCAAGCCGTGGTGGATGGTTTGGCGCAGCAGGACCCGGCTGCGGCCGCCAAACTCATGGAGGACCTGCCGCCGGGCGCCACTCGCAACAGTCTTATCGCCTCGATCACCAAGATCTGGGGCGACACCGATCCCGCCGCCGCGCTCGCCTGGCTGAGTGCAAACGCGAAGGGCTCCGCCTTTACGAGCAGCTTGCCGGGAATCTTAACCAACTTAAGCGCCAACGATCCAAACGCCGCGCTCGCCTATGTATCGCAATTGCCGCAAGGCCCCCAGCGCGAAACGGACTTTGGCAACGTGCTGGGCCAATTTGCCAAAGACGATCCGGCGTCGGCCGTGGATTGGCTGAACAAGAATCTCAGCGGCGACGAACACGACGCCGCCTTGGCCAGCGTGGTGGGCCAACTCGCGAAGACCGATCCGGACACCGCCGCCACCTTGTACAATCAAATGGCCGCAGGCGGACCCCGCGACAGCATCACGGCGACCGTCGCCAATTCCCTTGCCGCCGAGGATACCCAAACCGCTCTCGCGTGGATGCAGAATCTGCCCGCCGACACCAATGACACCGTGCGCGGCCAAGTCATCCAGAATATCGTTAAAACGTGGAAAAACGTGGATCCCGCCGCGGCCGCCAACTACGTCCAAAACTATGCGAGTGACCCGAATATGGCGGGAGCCGCCGGTGGGGTTGCCTACGCCTATGCCCAACTTGACGGACCCGCTGCTCTAGCCTGGGCCCAATCACTGCCGTCCGGCGCCACTCAGGATAATGCCGTCCGCAGCACCGTCACTGGCATGGCGCAAACCGACCCGGCGGCGGCGTGGCAGAACGCCGTCGCCATTGCCGCCCAACAAGACACCATTAACCGGCAAACGGCCATTAATGGGCCGACTTTGCGTCAAATAATCACCGCTTGGGCTGATACGGATCCGGCCAGCGCCGCGCAAGCGGCGTTGAACATCAGCACCAGCGGCACCC
>CAZLPS010000056.1:0-26973 GCA_964561455.1 uncultured Opitutales bacterium | reverse complement strand
CGCAATGGGAATGGAACTACCAGCCGCGGGCGGAGAAATGGTCGCTGACGGAGCGCCCGGGGTATTTGCGTTTGCATGCGTTCAAGCCCTTGCGGGCCGATGATTTGCTGGCGGCGGGCAACACGCTCACCCAACGGGTGATGCGGACGACGAACAATGTAGTGACCGTGGCGCTCGATTTAAGCGGCATGGCCGACGGGCAGGTGGCGGGGCTGTGCCATTTTTCGAAGGATGACAGCACCCTGGGCGTGCGGCAAACCGGGGATCAACTGGCCCTGGAATTTTCGCATGCGAAAAAAATTACGCCGGGTCCGGCGGTTACGGTGAAGAAAATCTGGCTGCGCTCGACCTGGGGGCTGGACGGTAAAAGCCAGTATTTCTACAGCATGGATGGCGAGACGTTTAAGCCGTTTGGCGAGTCGTATCAACTGGCGTGGGGCAATTACCGGGGAGACCGGGTGGGGATATACAGCTATAATGACAAGGGCGAGGCGGGGTACGTGGACGTGGATTGGTTTCACTATGCGTATGCGGGGCCGGGGAAAGGATGAAGGATGAGGGATGAAGGATGAACGTGGGAGACAGGAGACGGAATTTGGAATTCTTCATCCACAAAGGGGCACGAAAGAGAGGTTGTTTGACAGAATTAACAAGATTTTTGGAATTTTTTGGCCGGAATATTTTGAGAAGCATGGGAAGTATGTGGCGGGCGCGAAGACGAAAATGGGCCTAATGGGGTCTGCGTTGCATATTGGCACAATCGCTCAAGCGTCGCTACGCGACGCGGTGGTTGGGGAGGTGGCTGGTTTCCGTGGATTGAAATCCACGGTTACTATCGGGCCCTCGCTACGCGAGGCGGGGAGCGGCGCGGGCGGCGGGGTAAGTATCATGGGCATCTTGCCCATGCAGGAGTGGAAGACACGGGTGCATGGGCAAGATGCCCATGCTACTCTTACTCGCAACGCGAGGCGGGGGAAGGTAACTGGGATTTGGGATTTGGGATTTGGGATTTGGGATTTGGGATTTGGGGGCTCTGTTCAAAATTTCCCAAATTCGGTGAATTCTGTCAAAAAAACATCCGGGCATTTTGCTCCCTGGCGTTGAACAATTCATCCTTCATCCCTCATCCTTCATCCTTACCCACGTCTGGTGGCAAGGGCCCATTCGTAAATTTTGACGTATTGGCGGGTGCTGCTGGTCCAGGAGAAATCTTTCTTCATCCCGTTGAGGCGGAGGGCGAGGAGGTCGGCGGGGCGCTCTGTATAGGTGTCGTAGGCGCGTTCGATGGCATGGTGAAGGGCGCGGGCGGAGGGTTCCTGAAAGAGGAAGCCGGTGCCGGCGCCGTGGTGGTCCTCAGAATAGGGATCGATGGTGTCCACGAGGCCGCCGGTGGCGCGAGCAATGGGGGGCGTGCCGTAGGCTTGGGAATACATCTGGTTCAGGCCGCAGGGTTCGAAGCGGCTGGGCATGACGAAGAAATCGGAACCAGCCTCGACGAGGTGGGCGAGCTTTTCATCGAAGCCGATATAAGCCCCCACCCGGCCGGAATAATGGCGCGAGAGTTCGCGGAAATTCTCAGCGAGCAGAGCGTCGCCCGCGCCGAGAACGAGAAATTGGGCGTCCATCTGTTTGAGCAAATCCGGGATGATGGCGGCGAAGAGGTCCAGGCCCTTTTGCGAATAGAGGCGGGCGACGGCCGAGAAAATCGGGGTGGTTGGGCTCTCCTTCAGGCCAAAGCGCTGTTGCAGGGCGGTTTTGCAGGCCATTTTTCCGCTTAAATCGGCCGAACTGAAACGCGCGGGCAAATGGGGGTCGGCGGCAGGATTCCATTCGGACACATCAATGCCGTTGGTGACGCCGACGAGGTCGGCGGCGCGGAAGCGGAGGAGGTCCTGCAAGCCGCAGCCGAATTCGGGGGTTTTGATTTCCTGGGCGTAATGGCGGGAGACGGTGGTGAGCTTGGTCGCGTGATACAAACCGCCCTTCATGAAATTGAGCTGGCCGTAGCTTTCAAGATTGTCCGCGGAAAACAGCCAGGCGGGAAGGCCGGCGAAATCGAGCATGCCGCGCGGGCAATAGCCCTGGTGTTCGAGATTGTGGATGGTGAAGACGCTCGCGGCGCGGCCGACCGGGCGGTCGCGATCGACGGTGTTGAGATAGACCGGTGCGAGCGCGGCCGGCCAGTCATGCGCATGGACGATGTCGGGGGCCCATTCGCTGGCGCGGCACCAGTCGAGGGCAGCGCGGGTGAGGAAGACGAAGCGGTCGGGGTTGTCGGTGTAGCCGGCGCCCCCATCGCCGTAAATGCCGGGACGGGCGAAATAGCGGGCGAACTCAATAAAATTCATTTCCGCATTGGAACCCGGGAGGGGGGTTTGCCAGACGCGGCAAAACTCCTCGATACCGAGGCCCAGATTTACGCTGACCGCGCCGGGGAACGCACGCCAGGAGGGGCCGGGTTTCAACATGCCATAGAGCGGGCAAACGACCCGGACCTCGTGGCCGAGGGCGGCGAGTTCCTTCGAGAGGGCGCCGACGACGTCGCCGAGGCCACCGGTTTTGGCGAAGGGTGTGACTTCGGAGGAAATCATCAGGATTTTCATGGCAAAATAGAAGCTAGAAGTTAGGAGCTGGGAGACCGGAGACAGGAGTCAGGAGACAGGAGGCGGGATTTGGGTTTAGAAGGAGGGCGTGGGCGACGGCATGATTTGTGATTTGTGATTTGAAATTTGCGATTTGTGACCAGTTGCTCGCGAAAGCGCGGGAAGGAGAAGTGGTGAAAAGAGTGAAGTAGCAGGGGGAGGCGAATTCCAAATTCTAGCTTCTAACTCCTAGCTTCCAGCTTCCTTGGTCTGAGCTGAAGGTTCGATGTTCGACGTTGGCGGATCTTCCGGGTCGTCGGGGAGTTTGATTTTGAAATTCAAGATGGGGAGCAAGAGCAGCAAACCGGCCAGCGTGAGGATGAGGACGGAATAGCCGGCGAAGTCGTGGACCGTAAAAAGGTGGAAGCCGGGATTCAGCACGGGATGGCCGGCGGCGTCCATCTGAAATTTCACGTGACCGGACTCGTCCAGAGCCAGTTGGCCGGCAGCGTCCCGTAGGGCCACATATTGCGGATTGCCCCAAAAATCCGCGTCAATGGCGTCAAACTTGTCCTGATTATAAGAATAAGCCCAACCCGTAAGAAACAGGCTGCGCACAATGTTCATGCCAAAGGCGAGGACGGCGGACATCGCCAGCAGGGCGATTTTCTTCCAGAACCGGTTGAGAAAGATCGCGGCGAGAAACGAGCCCGCGAAGAGGCAGGCCGTCAGCGAGCGTATACCGGAACAGGCCTCGGCCACACCGACACTGCCATGCGGCAAAACGAGGGTGCTGCCATCCCGGACAATCTCAAAACCGAGCAAATTGAACAGACTGGAGACAATCCGCACCACCCAATCGAGCAACATGAGCTTTACCCGTGATTCAAACACCAGCAGCATGGGCGCCGAAATCAACCACGCCAAGGCGGGAAATACCAGCAGCGCCACCACCCGATGGCGATTCGATAACGTCACCGCCCGGCCCTGGGCGTCAGTCTGGGAAACCAAAAAACCCATGGCGAGAACAAAGGCACCGAGGCCGACGGCCAGGGTCGCCGCTGAATCGGTGTCAGGCCCGGTTACAGCACGCTGGAATCCGCCGTAAAGAAAGAGCAGGAGGCTGCCGACGACCATGAGCGAGGCGAAAAAATTCCAATTCCCCACCCGTTTGGCCTCAGCCGCGCCGGCGGGCGCGACCGGGCAGGCGGGGCCGCCGAGCAGCAGGGTTTTTAACAAGGGCCAGCGATCATTAAGCACAAAAGCCACAAACACCGGAACGAGGAAGCCGAAACTAAAGTCCTCGGTCGTTTGCCAGTAGTGCACCTGGTCGGCAACGACCAGCACCATCATCCCGAGCGCCAGCCACGCGGCGAATTTGGCCTCGGGCCGCAGCCGGAAGAAATCGCTCTGGCGCCAGGCAGATACGTCCATGATAAAAAGCCGAAGAGCAAGGGCAACGGAAACGGACGGGGGAGACAACTTTAAAACAGAAGCAGGGGGCGGGGCGTGGGCAGTGGGGAGAACGGAAGCAGGAGACTGGCGACAGAAGGCGGTGTTTCGGGTTTGGTAAAGGCGACAAGTCGTTTGGGATGGGAAAAGATGGGAAAAGTTTCATGGGTTGACGCAGAAAATTTAGAGACGGTTCTTTGGCTTGAATTGGCCGTTTCTACCGGGCAAGCTGCCCTTACCCTTCCTCCCCCACCCCATGAATTCATCCCCCGCAACGCCAACTCCGAAACTCGACCGCCGCGGCTTCCTCGCCGCCTCCCTCACTGCCGCCGCCGGTGCCGCCCTCGCCCCGGCGGCCTGGGCCGCTGATCGTGATTGGTCCGGCCAAAACCCCGTGCGTTACCCCGATCCGGACATCGTCGTCATTGATCCGCGCTTCGCCAAATACAAGATTAACAACGCGAGCATTGAACGCCTTTACACCGGTTGCCGCTGGTCTGAGGGTCCGGCGTGGAATGCCCAGGGTCGTTACCTGCTCTGGAGCGACATTGCCAATAACCGCCAAATGCGCTGGATTGAGGACGACGGTCATGTGGGTGTCTTTCGCAATCCGTCCAATTACTCCAATGGCAATACGTTCGATTTTCAAGGCCGGCAGGTCGCGTGCGAACACGGGGGGCGTCGCGTGGTCCGTTATGAACTTGACGGCAGCCTCACGGTGCTGGCCGACCAATACCAGGGCAAGCCGTTCAATTCGCCCAATGACATCGTGGTCCATCCCGACGGCGGGGTTTGGTTCACTGATCCGGCGTATGGCATCATGGGCAATTACGAAGGCAACAAGGCGGACCCGCAAATCAAGGAAGCCGTCTACCGTATTGACCCGGCGACCAAACAAGTCGCGCTGGTGACCGACGAGCTCAAGAAACCCAATGGCCTGTGCTTTTCGCCAGACTACAAAAAACTCTATCTCATTGACACTGCCAGCGCCGACGAGGGCATTCGCGTATTCGACGTGGTGAATCAGACCAAGCTCGCCAACCACCGCCCCTTCACCACCCTCAAGCTCAACGGCAAAGTGGCCACCTCGGACGGAGTCCGCTGCGATGTGGACGGCAATCTCTGGTGCTCCGCCGCCTGGACGGGTGACGGCATAGACGGCGTATTCATCTATGGACCGGATGCCGTCCTCATCGGTCAAATTAAGCTGCCGGAAACCGTGGCGAACGTCTGTTTTGGCGGCCCGAAGCGGAACCGCCTCTTCATCGCCGCCAGCCAGTCCCTCTACGCCGTTTATGTCAACACCCAAGGCGCGCATATTTCATGATTCCGGAAGAACTTTGGAAGGCCGTGGCGTGATGTCGCACCCCCATGTTTTTGCCATCGCTGGAACACCACGCAACCCGGGGCGCGACGCCGACGTTGCGGTGTTTGGGGACGGCCGGTGGCGCTGAATCTCGGGTCAGCCTTTTTTCCGGCGGAAGGGAATTTCGGCCCTTACCGTGGTCCCATGACCTGGCGTCGAGGTGATGACGAGATTCCCGCCGACCATTTCCAGCCGCTCTTTCATGCCGGTCAAGCCCAACCGCTTGTTGTTCTTGGCCTGGAGGGTTTGGGCGACGGGAAATGATTTCCCGTTGTCATGAATCTCCATCCGGACCGTACCCGAACCATCCGTGATGTTCATTTGAATCTGCGTCGCCTGCGCATGGCGGGCGACATTGGTCAGAGCCTCCTGGGCCACGCGGAAAAGCACCGTCTGCTTGGTGCTTTCCAAACCCTCCACTCCGGCGAAGGCCGTCAGGCGAATCGCGATTTTTTTGCGCGCGGCCAGATCCTTGGCGTAGGCATGGAGGGCCGGGATCAACCCGAAATCATCCAACACGGTCGGCCGCAGATTGCGGGCGAATTGGTGCACGGCGACCACGGAGTTTTTTACCAGGCGCTGGGCGCGGGCAATTTTCGGCTTGAGGGCGGAGCCGTGGGGGGAGAGACCCTTGCCCAAGGCGGACAATTCGAGGTTGATACTCACCAGCGTTTGCATGACCTCATCATGCAGCGCCCGGCTGATCGCCTTGCGCTCCTCTTCCTGCGCGGTGATTATCTTGCGGGTCAAATGCCGCAACTGCGCGTGCAACCCCCGCGCTTCCACGACCAATTGACGCTGGGCCTGTTCGCTCAGCCGGAGCGACTTCTCCAATTTCTGGCGGCGGGCAATTTCCTGATATGCCCGCTCATTCTTGGCGGCCAGCAGTTCCATCTGGCGCTGGGTGGCCTCCAGCCGCTTCCGCTCGGTGATATTGTTGAAAAAACACACCACGCCATACTCGCCAGCCGGGAGGGTGACCCGCTGAATCTGCCATTCGTAGACTTCCACCAAGCGGGTGTCCTCCCGCCGCTCGGCAAATTCGGGCGACTTGTAAGGCTGCCCCGTTTTCAACGTGTGGCGAAAACGTCCCACAACCTGGCGCGCGACCCGCGGCGGCCAGATGGCCCGCATAATTTCCGAAAACTCCCGGCCAATCAGCGGCTGCACGTCTTTAAATGCGGGCAGCGCCGTCGGGTTGACTTGTTGCAGACGAAATTGGGCATTCACCACATAGACCCCGACCGGCGCTTGCTCGACCAGCGCGGTAAAGAGTGCATCCTTGCGGCGCAACCGTTCCTCCGCCAGTTGGCGTTCGGAGATTTCCACCTGCAACTGCGCATTCAAAGTCTCTGCCGCCTCGGTGAGTTCATGCTGGCGCAGTGAACCAAGCACCAACGCCTCATTCATGGCCACCGTCGCATCATGGATTTTGGCCGACTCGTTGACTTGAATCACGACGCCGACGACGCCGGCATCCTCCAGCACCGGCCAAATCGCATAAGATCGAAAAAAGGGCTGGGGCGTGGAAGCGTCTTTCTCCACATGGCTTTCCGGTTGGCCGGTGCGAAGCACCTGCTCAATCGCCTTCAAACCGGCATCCTTCTTCGGCAGCAGTCCGCGGATCGGTTTTCCAACGAGCCGGTCAATCGGCTGGTTCAGCAACCGGCAAAAAGCGGTGTTCGCATAACGCACGATGCGGGAGGCCCCATCCACCATGGCCATCGGCAATGGCGCGTGATCGGCCATGGCCATGCCAACCGTGGCCAAGGCGTGCAGGCGGTTTGATCCGCGGGGTGAATTGGCTTTCATGGTGAGCGTGGATGAATTCTGCGGCAATGGCCCCCACCAAAAGGCTGGCGGCGCCGCCTCGGTTCGGTGGTTCCGGGCGCGATTTCCACTAGGTCTTCGCCTTGGGTTCCGGCGCCGCTTCTTTCACGCGGCCGATTCGTTGCGGTATGCCGGTCGTCAGTCCGGTGTAATCCGTCTGGCGCGGGCCAATCACGACGACGCCTTTGTCC
The DNA here is from genome assembly GCA_964561455.1 of uncultured Opitutales bacterium. Taxonomy (GTDB): domain Bacteria; phylum Verrucomicrobiota; class Verrucomicrobiia; order Opitutales; family JABDGR01; genus JABDGR01. The sequence continues at coordinate 19,552 of CAZLPS010000056.1, read as the reverse complement.
GTGATGACGTATTCCCGGATGTCCTTGCTGTGGTTGGCGCCGCGCATTTTGATCACCACCAACACCTTCCGCATCTGCCCGTCTATCTCCACGTAGCGCAGGCGAATAATGTCATCGGTCAAAAAAGAAATGGCATAGTGGCTGAACGAGAGCGCGGTGAAAGTATCCTCCACTTCGACCGTGCTGAGGATGGTGACCCCGGCTCCTGTCAAAGCCACGATCATGCGATAGAGCGACTCCCGGAAGTCCTCGCGGAAACCAGGCGCCAGCGCCATTTCGAAACCGACCAGCGAATCAATCACCAGCCGCTTGGCGCCCACCCGGGTAATGGCACTTAATATCTCCTGCATGGTCTCGTCCACGGAGAGATCGAGCGGGCGCAGATAGAGAATTTCAAGATGCCCCAGCGTTTGCGGGGTGCGCAAATCCAGGCCAAAACATTCCGCGCGATCGATGTACCCGCTCGGTCGCTCTTCAAAAATTGCCATGACGGCCGCTTCCCCTCGCCGAAGGCCCTCAGCGATAAATTGCGTCCCCAACGCTGATTTGCCCGTCCCCGACGGCCCGGCGACGAGGAGACTGTCGCCCTCGATCAAACCTCCGCCCATCATCTTGTCCAGTTCGGGTATGCCAAGGGAAAGCCGCCGGCGCCGGCGCGCGGAAGCCGGCTTCTTGCCGCCCAACCCGAGGGTCCGGGAGAAAGCCTGCAACCCGTCCGCCGAGATGCGGATGGTGTGCAACCCCGGCACCGACTCCTGCCCGCGCAATTTCATGATCTGCAACTTTCGCACCACGGAATTTCGCTGCGGCACCTGTGAGAGCCAAAAGAGTCCGTCCGCGATGGTAAACAGCGGATTGCCGCGCATTTCGTCCTCGCCATATTCGCCCACCAGAAAGGTGGTGGCCTCCCAACTGGTGAGGAACTGGGTAAGTCCCTGGATAAATGTTTGCGTTTCCAATTCCCGGCCCGACACGAGCGTTTTCCGCATCACGGTGCGGAAGGAATCCACCACCACGATGCTGGGATTCACTGCCGTCACCTGGTTGATGATCTCCGCCAGCACCGCGTCCAAGTCCTTTTCCAGCACCAGATCGCTCAGGTTGATAAAGCGGATGGCGTGGCCGAGCTTGGATTCGTCGAAGAAATTAAACTGCTGTTGGTACCGCAGCATCTTGATCGCCGGCTCGCCGAGGACGGTGAAATAGAGCGCCGGCTTCTGCACGGTCGCGTTGGCAAAAACAATTTGATGCGCCAGCGTGGTCTTGCCGCAACCGGGTGCCGCTGCGATCACGTTGAACGAGAATTCCGGGATGCCGCCGCCCAGGATGTCGTCAAGGCCCCGCACGCCGGTCGGCAGCTTGCGAATCGTGACCCTCGCCGGCCGGTGTGCGGCAACTTTTGCTGGGCGGGGTTTGGTCAGGGCATTTTTTTTCTTCATGGGTGGAGCGGTAATTAAAGTTTGAATGATTTTTTTCCGGCCGGCAGTTTCGGCAATGCCTCCGCCACGAGCCGGAAGGTCAAATTCTCGCCAATGAACGCCACCAGCAGCCCGAGCAATTGGGCCACCAGCACCACCTGGCCCTCGAACCGATCCGCTGGCACCACAGGCGCGGCGAGTTCATCCACCCGGGGTAGCATGCCATCGGGCTTGAGGTGGAGGTTGCGCAGCCAGGGAACTTCCGCGCCGGCCAGCGCCAGCGCGCGGGCCAGCAACGAGCGAAAGCCAATGCGGCCCATCAGAATCGCCAGGTGCGGCCGCAGCTTCTCCACGACAGGGAAAGCCGCCGGCGGGTGGGATCCCGCAGGTTCAAGAATTTTCGCCTCATGGATAATGAGGTGCCTGGCAAAATTCCGCAGCTTGGGATTGACTCGGTTCATCGGGCAATACGCTCGTGCTCCTGGCACCGGCGGTTCACGCACGGTGGTTTTTTGGCGGGAATGGACTTAAGCATGAAACAAAATTCCCGTCGGTGTGGTGGACACGCAACGGCTGAATGCCAGCAAACGGCAAAGTTCCCGCGCTGTCGAGCTTCATACCTTGTCCACCCGGCCATGCCGACGGACCCAATTCCAACTGCAACCGGCAAGCAGTTGCCCATGGAATACGCTAGCGCCGCTTGAACGCCCCGCCGCCCGGGGGGGCAAAGCCGCGGTTGCGGCGCTTGGGGCCGGCTGGCGGCGCGGAACTCAGCAGATTCGGCTCCGTGCGATAGGCAAAACCTTCCAGCTTGCGCCGTTCAATGGGCCGGCCGATGAGCTTTTCGATCAACTTTAAATAGGTTGTTTCGTCGGACGAGAACAGGGTGTAGGCTTCGCCTTCCTTCATCGCGCGGCCCGTGCGACCGATACGGTGGACATAGTCCTCCGGGTGCTGCGGAACATTGTAATTGATGACATGGCTGATGCCGGCGATGTCGAGCCCGCGCGCCGCGATATCCGTGGCGACCAGAATTTCGTACCGGCCGCTCTTGAAGCCATTCAGTGCTTCCGTGCGCTCCTTTTGCGAGCGGTCGGCGTGCATGGTGGTGACGGGATGATTGTGGGCGTCGAGCCATTCGGCGATGCGGTCGGCATCGCGTTTGGTCCGGGTGAAAATGAGCACGCTGTGGTATTCCATGCCCTCCAGCATCGCCAGCAGCAGGTCGTACTTCTGGATGCCATCCACCGGAAACACGGCGTGGTCCACCGTGTCCGCCGCGCTGACCCGCATGCCGATGTTCACGTCAATCGGGTCGCGCATGTAGCCGGAAATGAGGCGCTTGATGGTGTCCGCCACCGTGGCGGAAAAGAGGAGCGTTTGGCGGTTGCGCGGACACTGGTTGAGAATGCGCGTGACGTCGTCAATGAACCCGAGGTCCAGCATGCGGTCCACCTCGTCCAGCACGACAATTTCCAAATTCTTGAAATTGACATTGCGCTGCTCCATGTGGTCCAGCAGGCGGCCCGGTGTGGCGACGACAATGTCGGCGCCGTCATGGAGGGCATCGAGTTGCGGGCCGTAGCCGACGCCGCCGTGCAGGAGGGCGACGCGCAGATTGCCGTTGCGGCCATAGGAGCGGAACTGCTCATCCACCTGGGCCGCGAGTTCGCGGACGGGTTCGAGGACGAGGACCCGCGGGCCATTGGGTTTGTGGGCACCGAGGCGGGCGATGGCCGGCAGCGCGAACGCGGCAGTTTTGCCGGTGCCGGTTTGGGCCGATCCGACGACATCGCGGCCTTCCAGCAGGACGGGAATGGCCTTGGCCTGGATGGGTGTGGGGGTGGTGTAACCCTTGTCAGTGACTGCCTGAACCAATGCAGGGGGCAGGCCAAGTTCCGCGAATGTCATGTGATTAAACGGTGAAACTAGTGTTCCGCCGGGTGGGACACAAGGACGAAGTGGCGGCCACCCGGTGCAACCCAAGGTGCCGAAACTGGATGTCCCGACGGCCGCCGCGACCCCGCGCAATCGAGTTTGGTGGCCAAACCCGTGACAGCCCCTTCCGGCCAAGGATTGATTTAATGCTGAATGTGGTAACATCAAGCATTCCGACGGGCGTCAAAACAACGCCCGGAAGGTTCCCCGCAGCAAAATCAAGGCGCGCTTGTACGGGCGGGTCTCCGCCGCCGCCAGGGCAGACACGACCCGCCGGGCAGGTTGGAAAACCTTGATTTTGGCCAGGTGCGCCTCATGGAGGCACCCGCGATATTCCCGAAAGAGCGTGCGGCGCGTGGCGCGGTCGAGCGGCGCCTCGGCGATGAGGCGCAGGCGGATGGTCGCCAGACGGCGCATTAATTGGTAATACTTCACCTTGGGGTCTTCCGGTTCCACCGGATAGCGCTGCAAAAGGGTGCGGGCGGCGGGAGCGTCTTCCACTACGAAGCCGGCGAAGGTGAGCGAATGCTTCATGATTTGATCCGGGTCGAGCGCCAGGGCACGGTCTACCAGCCCTTGGACGGTGGCCCAATGCCCCTTGCGACATTCGGCCAGCAGGAGATTGTTAATCATCCAAGGTTTGACCCCGGTCCGCTGCGCCCAGTCTTTCATCCACCAACAAATGCCTGTAACATGGCCGAGTTTATAGAAGGCATACCCAACCGTGCCCCACAGTTCGTCCGAAGCGCGGAGCATCGGTCGGCGGCGCAATACCAGCCAATAAATCAGCCAGCGCTGTTTGGCTTCGGCGGCCACTTCAATACCCCGCCGCAAGGCATCCATCACCGCCGGAGATGATTCGGGTCGTTTCGCCGCCCACCGCAGCAACGAACCGACTTTGCCCACGCTGCGGGACAATTCGGCGAGCACCTGGCCGGATATGGCCTTGGCCCCGGGCGTACTTTCAAGGAGCAGGCGCAATTTCACATAAAGCTGCAGTTTGGCCTTGGTCGTGGTAGTGGCCTCGAGCAGCGCCTTCCACGCCGATTCGAATTCGCCGGTGACGGTCAATGGCGTGGCGGCGAGTGCGGCCATGGCGACCCAGGCTTCGTCCGTACGATGGCGGGCAGCGTGCAATTCCACTTCGCAGCGGAGGGCAAAGTCTCCCCCCGGATGGCGGCGCAATTGGGCCACCAAGTTTTCCGCCAGGAGCGGAATGCCGGAAGTGAGGTGCAGCCGCAACAGCCGGTAGGCGGCAAACTGGTAACCATGATCAAGTTTCAAGGCGGTTTCCAACGCAGCCTGGGCCGGCGGTTTTTGGTCCAATTTGAGCAAGACCCAGCCGTGCAGGCCATGGCTGAGAGCGACATGCGGCTCCAATTCCACATAGCGAACCGTGGCGGGCAGGGCGTCCTTCCATTGCTGGAGGTCCACCAGGCATTCGGCCAGTTTGCGCCAGGCTTCCGCATTGCCTTCATCATCCTTGAGCGCGGCCCGCAGCAATTCGACGGCGCGAAGTTTGTCACCCCGCTGGATTTCAATTTGCGCCGCGCGACTGCGCAATTGCGATTGGGCTTCAAAGGACAATTTGGGGTTGGCCACCAAGGCAAGGGCCTCGGGCACGCGGCCCAAGTGATAAAGGACCCGCATTTGCAACTCGACGGCGTCAACCTGGAGGGGACTCACGGCCAGTGCCTGTCCGACCGTTTCAAGACATTCGGGCCAAAATCCCTTCCAGGCAAAAGCATTGGCGAGATTCAGCAAGGGCCAGAAATAGCCCGGGCGGCGGTCTCTTTCCGCCCGGAGAAATGCCAACGCCGCAGGAAATTGGCCGGCTTGATTGCGCAGACGCAACAAGGACTGCAGGCCCCAGGGATAATGGGGCTCCAATTGCAGGGAGCGCTCCAATCCGGCCAGGGCGGCATCCAGGCGCTGCTCTTGCAAGTCCACCTCCACCAGATAGCCATGGTTGAGAAAATCCAGGGGGTTGTGGAAAATTGCGCGTTGCAGCACGGTCCGGCAACCCGCCAAATCACCGTATTCGCGCAAGTGGAAGGCCAGTTCGCGTTCCGCTGCGCCCCAGCGGGGATATGCGGCCACGGCGCGTTCGAGGGTGGCCTTTTGTTCGGGTCGCTCGCCACGGGCCTTGTGCACCAGATAACGATCCCAGTAAGGCCGCCCCTGCAGGGGGAAAGTCTCCTCGGCTTCCACCGCCAACTGCAACGCAGTGTCCAGCTCGTTGATCTGCAAATGGTAGGCGATGAGGAGGGACCAGCACTGCCACAAATCGGGCCGTTCGCGATGCAGCGTTTCCCACACTTGCTTTTGCTCCGGCCGCGGCAGCAGCCGGGTGACATGGGGCCCGCACGCCAGAATGCCGTCGCCCAAGTTCACCTGGCGGGCGATTTCCTCCAGTACGATCTGCAGCATTTGCCGTTGTTCGCCAGGACTGTCACAGGCGTCCAGCAACAAATCAATGGCATTGGAGCCATCCACGGACAGGCGCACGGCCGCCAGCGCGGCAGTGCGGGCCCCCACACGGTCGCCTTCCCGCAGGCGCACTTGGGCCTCGAGAAAGTGATTAAAGGGAAAGTTGGGCTCGAGCGCCAGCACCGTGCGCAAATGCGCGTGGGCTTCCGTCCAATTTTGTTGGCTGAGGTGGTAGAGCACCCATTCGCGCTCCAACCAACCATTGCCAGGATTCTGGACGGCAAATTCACGGATCGCCTCCCCCAGCCCGGATTCATTGGCATAACGCAGCCATTCAAGGTGAATGGCGCGAAATCCATAGTGGTGGGGTTGCCGGGCCACCCATTCCCCGACGACGGCGGCGGCGCGCTGCGAAGTGTCATGGCGGGCCACCAATCCGGCCAATTGCCGCAGGAGATCTTCATTGTCAGGACTTTGCTCGAGGCCCATGGTCACCCGTTGGATGCTGCCCGGCAGATCGCCTTGCATTTCACACAGCCGGGCGGACAATTGCAGCCATTGGATTTCGAGGACCCTCCCGTGCGCTTGTTCCAAAAGTCGCTGGGCGCCCGCGAAATCTCCCCGTTGGGCGGCTTGCTCAGCCGCCTCCAGCAGTACGTTGCCGTCATCAGGATACGCGGCCAAGGCTGAATCCAACAAGGCGCGGGCCTCCGGTATGCGATTAAATTCGCGCAAGGCCCGCAGACGGGTCAGCAGCGGTGCCCGCGATCGGGCACGCTCCGCCTCATCCCGGCGTTGCAGCAAGGCCAGCGCCGTCTCGCCCAGGCGTCGGCAGCGTGCGGCAGAGAAATAGGTTGCGGCAAAATCTTCGCGCAAGTTGCCCAGGCAGGCGGCAGCGCGATACAATTCGACGGCCTGGTCGGGTTGGCGGGACAACCAGGCTTCCCGCCCGGCCAAAACGTAATGCTCGGCGTTATAGGGTCCCGAACGCAGGAGTCGGCGGCGAAGGCTGGCGACTTCCGCCAGCAACCGGTGGTCATTGAGCATTTCCTCCGCCTGTTGCTGCAACCAAGCCGGATTGGTGTCGCCGTCCTGCACGTAGGCGTCCAACACCTCCCGTGCTTCCTTATGGCGGTTTAACTGCCGCAAAAGCCAGATTCTGCGCAGGCGATATTGGCCGTCTGCGGGGTGCATTTGCAGCAATTGCCCGACCACCTCCAGCGACCGGATTTTGTGCCGGTCATAATCGGCGACCGCGAGTTGGGCGCGCAAGGTCAGTAAATGGCCCGGGGCGGCTGCCGCGAGGCGGACGCCTTCTGCCGCCGCCTCGTCCCGCCGGTGGGCCAGCAGGGCCGAGTGCACGCGATAGAGGCCGTCCCACAGCGCGGTATCGGGCAGGAGCACATCCTGCAGGCGGGACAGTTCTCCGGGCGGCAGCAAGATGAGCGCGCGCGGGCCGTGGGCGCTGTGTTCCTTGAGGGAGCCTTCCGCCATCCAGTCATTGAGCGGACGCTGGTGCGGATCGCGCACAACAAGAGTTTGCCGGCGCGAATCGTAGCCCACGACTGCCTGCATGTGCCCCGATTGGGTGAAAGTCGTGGTCAGCGCAAACGGCACACCGCGATCAATCAAGGCGCGGGCACTGTCCCAGGTCAGGGTGAATTCGCGGACGTGCCAGCCATGTTTTTCCGCCCAGCCGCGCTCGGCCGAATGGGGTGTGCCATCGTAGCAAATCTCGTTGCTAATTTCCTCCTGGCGAATCGGCCGCCGCCAGAATTGAGCCAGGGCGCACAGCGTCGCGGGCACACAGGTGACGTGCTTTTGCCGGACGAACGGGACCGGCAATTCCACGCGGCGGCCATCCGCCGGGGCCTGCTGGAGGTTTTCCCGTAATTTTTGATAATATTTGTTTTTGCTGCCGGCGGCGTGCGCCAGGGCGCCGGGCACATCACCGCGAAAGGACAGCAGGTCGGCGCGACGCTCGCTTTGCCATTGGCGGCCGACCCGGTCGAGCCAGGGGTCATAGACGGCCAATTGGTCCAGCACCGCCAGCGCTTCATCCTCCAGTTTCAATTCGATGAGGAGGTTGATCAGCGCCAGGGGATAGGAAATGCTGTTGAACCGGGCACAGGATTCGCGCAGCAAGGCCAGCGCTTCGTCGTCGCGATTAAGCAGGGTCAACAAATGGGCGCGCCGGGCGCGCGCCGGGACATTTTCCGGATGAAGGCGGAGCGCCTCCGCGGTCCACTCGAGAGCCGATTCATATTCATCGGTCAATTCGAGCACCTCGGCGCGGGTGGCGGCCACCCAGGGGTGGTGGGGGGTGCGCTCGTCCGCCTCCTGCAGGGCTTTCTCCGCCTCCGTAAAATCGCGCAGATATGCCGCGGAGCGGGCCTTGACGGTAAGCCAGTGCGATTCGGCATCCGCCGTCGCGGGCTCCCAGTTGGTGGAGGTGCGAATCCATTGCCAGGTGTCCCATAAGCTCCGGCGGGGAATGGAAAAGGCGGCATAAGCGGCAGCGTCGAGATTGCGTGGTGCCCGGCGCCAGGCAAGGTTCATGAGGCCGCGCCCCTGGCGCCAACCTCCCACGTGGTTCATGATCCGGCCCGCGAGAATCAAATCGTGGGTGGGCGTCAGCCGGGGAAGTTGCCTGGCGGCTGGGAGTAATTCCGCAGCTTCCTTGAACCGTCCCGCCACATACAGGGTCTGCAAATTTGCCGAAAGCTCCGCGCCCAGGGTCGTATCGGCGACGGACATCGCGGCGGGGGGCACGGCCATAATGAGGCCGAGCATGAAGGAATTTTTATGCTGCTGCCAACCACAATATCTTACAGTGCAGGGCAAACGCGACCGGCGCCATTGACTCGAGCCATGCGCAATTACAACTTCGGCGGCGCCATGGGGGTTCCGTCAACTTTGTAGAACTGATTCAGCTCCAAGCGCAGGTAGTCCCACACGACCCCGCTTTGGAGGTCGCCGCCAGGCACGGTGAACGTCATTATGTTTTCTCCCGGCTTCAACACACCCGCGTCGAATGTCAGCGTCCGTTGCTGGTTGAGGCCCTTGGCCGAGTTGTAGCGAATGGTGTTGGTCGTTATTAATCGGGCATTGTCCGTATTTCCGCCGCCACCGATTGCCCCGACACTCTGCCCGTTGACCGACACGGGCAGCTGCGTAATCGCATTGACCCCGGCCAGCGCCACCCGCAGCGCGGCAAAACCCTGCACCGGTTTGTCCAGATTGAATTTGACGGTCCAGACCGTCTCTTTGCCGCGGCCATAGATGCGCCAGGGGCCGGTGGTGTCGGTCTGCGGGTATTGGTCCAGCGATTCGCCTTTCACCCAGCCAAACCGCTGGTTCGCGGGATCCTTGGCGGCGGGGTTGACAAAGGAAAGGTCCGTCGCGTGCGGGACCTCTTCGAAGAACCAATCCTTGCGGTAATCACTCTTGCCAATGGTATAGGTAATGTCATTCGGAAACAAAAGCGCGTAACGCAAATTCCAGCCCCACAACCAATAGTTGGCGCCGTCGCCCTTGAAGAATTTGTTGCCCGTGCGGTCCGGGTAGCCGATGTCCCAAAGCTGGGTGCCGTAGCGCAGTGGTTTCCATTCCAGTTTGCCCAAATCCACCGTCTTGCCCGCTTCCACCGTGATATTGGCTTGCGCGAAATCCCCCAGCACCCCGTCGGCCATCGCCCGCAGCGTGTAGTTGCCCGGGCGGACCTGGGTGATCGTGAATTTTCCGTCCTCACTCCCGTCGTTCCAAAATTGGTAATACTTGGCATCATGAATCCACTCCACGCCGCCCGTTTCCGGGTGAGTCAGCCCGACGGTCAGATGGGCCAGCTTCGTCGAAGGTGTGGGCGCCAGCGGGTCATTGAGCGCGATTTGCCCGGTCACCGTCCCGCGCTGATCTTGGTGGGGGTAGTCCACGCCGTTCACCCAGCTGTAGGGCCATTTTGCGGTTTCTTTTTTGGCTTGGGCCAGGGCGTCTTGAAACAAGGCCGTCTGGTTTTCCGTCCATGAGGAAGGAATGGTCGGGTTGCCTGCCGTGGCCGCCAACGTGTCTAATTCCGCTTGGGTGGTGGGTTTCGGTTTATCCAGCGAATTCACGTAAATGAATATCGGGCCGATAACCTTGCTCCATTCCTCGCCGGCGGCGACGTTGCAACGCGCGCCGGTGTCGTAGTGGCCGCCTTCCCAGTAATCGAGGATGATCGGGTCCGGATTGCCATTGTCCCCGTAGTGGCAATCCAGCTCCAGCTTGGTTGGCCCGCCGCTGAGGTATTCGATGGTCGGATTGATAAACCAGATGCCGATGTGATCCTTCGTACTCGACCAGCCGTAGGCGTGGGTTTCGTATTGCACGCCGGAGTAACTGTATTTGTGCTCGACGGAGTTGACGTAGGGGCCCTTCGTGAGAATGCGCTGCTCCTTGGCATGGACGACCACCCCCGTGCCCCATTCGGTCGGCGAGCATTCGAGCAAGTTGCGATCCGCGTCCACCGAAATCCAATTGAAGGTCTGGCTGACTTTGGTGATATACCGGCTTTCCGAACCCACGCCGCCCGCGCGGTAGGCCGCCGGATGCGTGAAAATGGCATACGCGTAAATTCCGCTGTCGCCGCGGCCCAAGGCATAGCGAACCTCCATGTCGCAATAAGTGCCGCCCCCGGGCGCATTGGGCGTCAATTGGTATTGGCCACCGGTCACGCCCTTGACCGAAACCTCGGCGCGCTCCCCGCCGTTTTTCGCCGGGTCAATGGAGAGGGAATCCGTCAGATTACCGGAGGCTGCGGCGGTGGAGGGGTCCTGCTCCCAATAGCCCGCTTCCCCCTGTTCGTGGCCCATGGTGTCAATCCCCTTGAAAAACAGGGAGTCCATGTCGCCATTGCGCTTGTTGATTACGGCCTTGACGATGCCGTTGTCGAGCGTCCACGTGCGGCCGTCGTCGGTGACGGTCACCGGTGCCGCCACTGCAGGCTTGCCCGCTGTGGGCGCGGCATCGGCAGCGCGAATAAAGGGAGCAGCAAGAACCGCAGAAATTGTCGCCAGGGCAAAGAATCTGGAGATCGGGTGGGGCAAGATCGAGTTCATGGAATATTCTTTCAAGCCGAAGGGGTAAAAGTGCCTTCCGTAGGTTAACTCTGGAAGCTCGACCAGCCAAACAAGCTAACACTTCCGATGCAAGACCGATGACCGCCGGTAGTCCAATTTGCCACCGGCACTAAGCACTAGAACACTAAGCACTAAAGCACTCGAATATACAGATTAGACTTGGCACTCGCCCCCGCCCCTGATTGATTCTTCGTTTCGACAAATGGTGAGGTAACCAAGTGGCCAAAGGATGCTGACTGTAAATCAGCCGGGCTCTGCCCTTCGGGGGTTCGACTCCCTCCCTCACCACCATTTCAACTTTTGGACAGGGTTGGACAAGCAGGGCCAAAGCCGCCCTAGCTGGCTCATTATCAGGGGCTTCCGGAGTCAGATTTTTCACACTCAGTTTTTTTTCGTGGTCAGGTTTGGACACGATTTCCCCGGTTTGGCCGGTAGAGACTGCGTATTTCGCTGCGTACTGGCCTGACGATGGCTCCAATAGTTCGCCCAATCGCTCGACCGCCGCCCGCGTGTCGAAATGGGTCTTGTCCACATAGGTATGGTCCGTCAGGTCGGCTTTCTTGTGGCGGGCCAGTTCCTGGACAACCCGCGAGACCGTGCCGACTTTGTGGCTCAGGCTCACAAACGCGCGGCGGAAAGTATGGAATCCGATGGGACGGCCAAATTCGTCCACCAGGACTATGCCCGCCTTCGCCGCGTCTTTTTTAAGCGTGCGGTTCATGGCAATGCCTTTTCGAAACACCAGCATTTCGGGTTTCCAGAATTCGGGCCGCATTGCTTCCAGCTCTCGCGCCAAGATGGAGTACAGCGGTATGACATCCGCCCGCCAGCTCTTTGTGGCCTCCTCCCGCAGCTTGAGCAGCGGTTTCTCGCCGAATTGGACATCCGCCCAGATCAATTTCTTCGCCTCGCTGTGGCGCAATCCAGTGAGCGACAGGAGAAGATACAGCGTGCGCCACTTTCCGGCAGTGTCAAGGAGACGCAGTATTTCTTCTGCCGTGAAGGCGCGGTTGCCCTGTTTATACTTCGCCTTGACCTCCACCTTATCCAGGCGTTTGAGCGGATTGGGGACCTCATAGATTTTTTCAATCCAGTTGAACAATCCCCGGGCGGCGTCGAGAAAGTGGTTCAGCGTGCGCGGGCCGAGCTTGTCCTGGCCGTTGCGCCAGTCGAGAAAGCTTTTCGGAGTTACGTCGCGCAACGTTTTCCACCGGCATTCTTTGGCGAGGACGGGGAAGCGGTTTTTAATCTGCCGAACATAATCCGTTTTGCAGCCATCCCGCCGTTTCTCCTGGACGTACTCCGCCAGCAGTTCCGCGAGCGGCTTGACCAGGGTGTCCCGCAGAAGTTTGGGTGGAATAATGCCCTCCTTTTCGCGCTCGATTTCCGACCGGATGCGCTGCCGCCGCGCCAGGGCGACCTCCTTGTCCCGCGTTTGGAGGTTGATGATGCGTGCCCGCGGCTCACCCCACGACTGCACCCGCAGGCGGTAATGCCGGTAGCGCTTGTCCGGCTTGAGCAAATGACAAATCATGGCTGTTCGCCTCCCTGGCGTGCGCGTTGTCGTTCCTCGTAGGTTCTCAGGTCGGAATTGCGAAGGAACCAGCGGCCCCGCACCTTGAACGCCTCCAGCGCCCGCTCCCGAATCAGCCGCCGCACGGTCTTGACGCTCACGGCCAGGTGTTCGGCCGCAACTTCCAGCCGCAGGGGTTTATCCATCGTAGTTTCAGCATTCATTATTTTTTCCTCCGCAATTTCTTGATGAATTCAGGGACGGGCATTTTGCTCACTTTGAACTTCTCCATTTGCCCACCCATCCACCATCCCGCCTTCGCAAAGCTCAGTCCGCTAAATCCTCCCTCGAAAACGGGTTTGAGAAATGCCGCGACCAATTCCCCGGGCGATTTGTATTCCATCTTTTCGGCCAGCCCGGTGAGGCGTTCCAAGTCATATTCGGAGATGGGAAATTCAAGTGTGGTCGGGCGGCTCTTCTTGACCGTGTTGTCCTTTTCCTCCTCCTCGTCCAGAAAGTCGTCCAGCCAGCCCGGTTTCGCCCGGTCAATGTCCTCAGGGTTGAATCCCCTGGCTTTGGCCCTCTCCTCAATCTCCGCCCGCCACTGTCGGCATTCACTCACCGGTACATAAGCATAGGGCCGCTCCTGGACAGTTTTGGCGGCTCCGAAGAGGTTTGTTTGCCGGGTGGTAACGTCGAATTCAAACACCGACAGCCGCCCCCGATTCATCCGCTCATGGATTGCGGCCCGGGTGACAGGGACGAACATCCGGACGCCGCCAGGGCTTACCGTTGGCCCGATCGTTTTGCTAAGCAGGTCATACCAGTGGCCGACCTCCTCCTGGGTGCCCTTGCGCCGGTAGGTGCGGGTGCCCTTGACGGGTTCCCCGAGGATTGGGTACAGGTCTTTGGTGACAGGGACGAATTCAATTTGGCTAGACATGTGGTATAGAATGAAATAACCCAAACGTTGTGTCAAGACAATCCTAGGAAGATTTTTTCTTCCGTCTACGCCGAGGTCAAAATAGCATCTGATCAGTTGGAAATCCGAAGTTCGGCGAGTATATTGTAGAATCTCCTTGAGGAAGGTTCGCCCAAGGAGCTACCATTTCCCAATGCGACGACTGGCAATAATTCTCGGATTAATGATCATGGTTCCATTAGTTTTTTGGGGCGGATTGCAAAATCATGATGGGCGCACGCTTTCCCGGAAGTCTCTGGAATTAATTGAATTGTTGGGCACAGCCTATGAGAAGTTACCGGAAGATTTAAAAAAAGAAGAAGATCACCGTTGGGCGATTTGTCGAGTGCTGCTAGCAAGGCACGAGGTGGATTTACTACTTAATTCATGGCGAACTTCAAAAGATCCTGTTGTACGGCGATGCCTAGTAGAGATGGTACTTTACCAAATTGACGACTCCCAAATCACAAAAGCATTTAGGTCCCGTTTGAGTGACACGGAGGACGATGAAGCCTTTTACATCGCAAGCTATCTCGCAAAACTCGGAGATAGCGCTGCCCTTGCTGTTTTAAATAACCATTTCTATCAATATGGAATCTCCTCGTTGGAATGGTCCTACAGCATGGCGCTCTTTGGCAAATTTGGGTACCGGCCTGCCATTCCCCATCTGGTTGAAGCCCTGAATTCCGCGTCAATGAATGTCATTGATGCGTCATTCGATTCGTTGAGCCAACTCTATCCAGACGCCCCAACGCACTTCGACTCGCTTTCAGAGGCGCAGACGTATTTCGCCAACCGGATGAAGGCCGAATTCGGCGATATTGATTTAATTCCAGTAAAGAGCACAGTTAGCTTGTAGATATTTACTGACTGACCCAAACGGCAGTAAATGGGTCGAACTGTTGGCAACACCTACTGTCCGCTCGCATCGAATTTCGATGCGTGGCCGCGCGGATTGGCTCAAAGGCTTCGACCACGGCCTCAGACCGCGCTGTAGTTTGCCTCCCGTGCATACGACGAGCGCAGGTCAATCGGCGGCCCCGCAGACCCATCGAGGCCCATCCTCTCATTTTCTGCCCGCTGGCGGTTCCAGGCGTCAATAATCCGGCTTTGTTCCCGCTCCGTGGCCTCGGCTTCGAGCTTTGCCAGGTGCGGATACGCCGCGACGTAGTAGGGCACCGATTTGCGAAGTCGCCACGCCCACCGCTTGCCAAACCGCCCTTTGAATTGGCTAAGGTCGGTTAGACCGTACTCTTGCGCGACAGCGGCCACGACGCCGCGCCAAAGCCGTCCCGCCATGAACCAGGACACCCGCACCCCATGGTTTTTCCATCGAGTGCGACGACTGCATTCAACGCGCCTGGAGCCCTTGAACTCATCCCGACGATACAGACAGCCTTTGCCGAGGTATTTTGAGAGATAGGCGGCGACGACTTTTTCCGTTTTGCGCAGCGGCAGCAGTTCACAGCGGCCCAGCCCGTAACGCTTCATCATCACCCGGTTGAAGTGCCACAACGCCTTCAATTGCGGGTGCGCCGTGCCGCTGTATGCCGCATTGTGGCGCTTTACAGCCTCCCAGTTCCGGTTCCGTGCCGCCTCATCCGCCGCTTTCTTTGCCTCCCAGTTGAACGAGTCCGGCCACATGTCGAACTTGACCGCCACCAGATAGTGGTTGTGCGCCCGCTTGCTCCTGGGCTGAATCTCCAGCACGCGAATCTTGTCCACGCACCAGGAACCCGCATGGGTGAAATAGCTGTTGCACCGCCGATTGAATGCCTTGTAGCCCTCGTGCCTGGCCTGGGTGATCGTGAACAGGCCGCAGTTTGGCCGACCATAACACGCGATGAACGACGCCACGTTGCCTTTGAACGCGAAAGCGGCCTTGAACTCGTACGACGACAGGTCGTCAATGCACTTCTTGCCGCCCTCGCCATCGTCCACCCATCGCCGGTCCGAACAGTCCCGCCATGCTTTGATTTGTTCACCCTTTGGCCCCTCAATCATGACCCGCTTGTAGCGGTAACCACACGGCTTTTTCGCAGTGGAGTTGGTGCTATTGTTTCTTTTCTGACGAGGAAGGCCGGCCTGGGCCGTGGCGGCGCTGCGCGCCGCCATCGGCCCGGCGCCGGCCAATCCAACGGGAGAGGCAGCGTTCATGGCTGACCTCCTTTCGCCGCGTCAATCAGCGTTACGATGGCCGCGCGGATATGCTCAGGCAGGCTTGCCCAGGTCAGGACAACTCGCGCCAGCGTTTCCCCGCTATTCCCAAGCGCGACTGCGTATTTCGCTGCGTAGTCGCCTTTCGGCGTTTTCTCAACTTGCTGAACGTCATTTACTTTCCGAAGCAGACCCGGGGGTTCGACTCCCTCACCACCATTTCAACTTTGGGACAGGGTTGGACAAGGAGGGCCAAAGCCGCCCTAGGTGGCTCATTATCAGGAGGTTCCAGAGGTGGATTTTTCGAGCTCAGTTTTTTTTCGTGGTCAGGTTTGGCCACGATTTCCCCGGTTTGGCCGGAAGCGACTGCGTATTTCGCTGCGTATTGGCCTGACGGGTAACCGGCCTATGGATTGGACCGCCCTTTCAGGGCTTTGGGTTAGATTCGAGGTGTCAACCCAGGGCGTTGCCCTGGGTTGGAGTTGAAACGCGCCTTTGGCGCTCGGGATTCGGGGTTCGATGTACGCTAATGGCGCTGGGGTTATGATATTGGTGAAGGTGATGGTGTTGGTGTTGGGAATGCGTCGTTGGCCCTCGGGAGCTGGGGGGCGCGTCGTTGGTGCTCGGAGACCATGGGGCCACCGTAGCCGCTCCGATGAAGCAGCCCACCGGCCGACATGATGAAGCAGACCTCCAACCGCCCCGAAGGGGCAGGCCAACCACAACCCAGGGCGAAGCCCTGGGAAACTGGGCGGGCAAAGAGGAAAGCCCTGAAAGGGCATCCCAATTGAATGCTGTGTCAGGAAAATGCCTTCACCATGGCCAAGGCTTGAAGATTGTAAACCACAGTCAGTAAGAGTACCCCAGCCACAATTGTTTATCCATCGTGGTTTCAGCATTCATTATTTTTTCCTCCCCATTTTCTTGATAAAGTTGGGCACGGCTATTTTGCTCGCCTTATACTTTTCCATTTGCCCGCTCATCCACCATCCCGCCTTCGCAAAGCTCAGTCCACTGAAGCCTCCCTCGAAAACGGGCTTGAGAAATGCCGCGACCAATTCCCCTGGCGATTTGTATTCCATCTTTTCGGCCAACCCTGTGAGGCGTTCCAAGTCATATTCAGAGATTGGAAATTCCAGCGTGGTCGGGCGGCTCTTCTTGACCGTGTTGTCCTTATCCTCCTCCTCTTCCAAAAAATCGTCGAGCCAGCCCGGTTTCGCCCGGTCAATATCCTCCGGCTTGAATCCCCTGGCTTTGGCCCGCTCCTCAATCTCCGCCCGCCACTGTCGGCATTCACTCACCGGTACATAAGCATAGGGCCGCTCCTGGACAGTTTTGGCGGCTCCGAAGAGGTTTGTTTGCCGGGTGGTAACGTCGAATTCAAACACCGACAGCCGCCCCCGATTCATCCGCTCATGGATTGCGGCCCGGGTGACAGGGACGAACATCCGGACGCCGCCAGGGCTTACCGTTGGCCCGATCGTTTTGCTAAGCAGGTCATACCAGTGGCCGACCTCCTCCTGGGTGCCCTTGCGCCGGTAGGTGCGGGTGCCCTTGACGGGCTCCCCGAGAATTGGGTAAAGGTCTTTGGTTACAGGAACGAATTCAATTTGGCTAGACATAAGGTATAGTAAGCAGACTTCTAAACCTCATGTCAAGACTTACCCGTCAAATATTTGATTCGCCCTCACCTCTAGATTACAACGGCCCCCCCGATAGAGCGGAAAATTGCTCTTTGAGGTTGCTTGGCTCTGACAGCGAGAGTTGACTCGCTCGGTTGCTACGCCTCGTAATATCGTAACCATTTGGTTCCCTCCACAAGTGATTAAGATACCTTAATAAAATGACATCAACCTCTTCCCAGTTCGGTGACATTATCCTATCGGCCGTATTGAATCCGAAATCCGCAAGGTTTACGCATATTTGCCAAGGATTGGCTGCATTCGGAGCAATCCTTTTGTTCGGCGGATGCACCGATTTCCAAGAAATGAATTTCTTAGCCATTTCAAAGGGAGGAGTCAGTGAAATCAGCATAGACAAAGCGGAGCGGGCAGAAGCAACACCGCTAGATTTTCTACATGGTGAGAATTTAAGCCATGTCGTTGTTCGCAATGTAAATGAAATCGCCTTAGTGGACCATTTGAAGATTAGATACTTCAGGAACAAAACTTTGTTTCGAAGCTATGACATGGACCTTTCAGACCTTGTCGCAAACAATTTATTTGGAATGTTTCTGCTTCCAGAGAGGAATTGCATCCTAGTCGATTTCGAGAAAAACAACACCACCCAAATGATTCAAGTCGACCTCGATACGGGTGCTAAAATAAGCCGCCAGATTTTCGACGACCCTAAACCGGGCCGATGCGCCACTATAGGCCTTTTCATATGGGACAATGCAGCCAGCAATTATATTTCGATTTATAAACACGGAGACATTAAGGGGAGTCCGGATTCCGGGGATCCCTCCGAGTACGATTTGGCGAGGTTTAATCCCGGTGATATGAAGGTTTCGGAAATCGTGCAGGTAAAAGGTGACGTGGTGAGGAAAGATTTAATCGTGAAAGACCTTTTGGATTTAGATATTCCGCACCAACGATTGTTGGCCCATTGCGTTCCTCGTTATGAAGGTTATGGTCCTGGGACGATGCAAAGGGCGGGTTTTTATTGGATTAATCTGGGAACGGGCGAGAGTACTTGGGTAACTGACCGCCAGGACAGAAATGATTTTCCTATCGCTCCGGCGGTAATTGCCCACCGATTCATTATAAACTGTATTCCCGGAGAAGAAATATTCTTGCCGGGAAGAATTGATTGTTACGACCTAGAGAAACGCGTTTGGTCGAGTATCGAGGCTAAGAACCCAAATTGGAAGAATGGCATTATGGACAATTTATATTTCTGGCGCGCCTTTAGTCAGAACGGGCTAAATCCTGACGGCAATTAACGAATCATGGATTACTGTTGCCGCGAGCCGGCCCTCAATTGTTAGGGCGAAATTGGGGATTTCAATTCAGCGGTAAATGAGTGAGCTATTGACAGCATCCGCTGACTTCTCGCATCGAATTTCGATGAGTGGTCGCGCGGATTGGCTCAACGGCTTCGACCACGGCCTCGGACCGCGCTATCGTTTGCCTCCTGGGCATACGACGAGCGCAGGTCAATCAGGTGGCCCCGCTAACTCAACAAGTCTTTCCGGCTCTTTGCCTGCCGGTATCTTTGAATTTTAGTGATTGAGACCAGCCTTGCATTTTTGGCAAAACCAGTAATGATACGGGCATGAAGCGCAGGGCCTACCATTCCGACCCGGATATCATGCACGGCGAAGTCGTGTTTGTGGGTACGCGGGTGCCCGTGCGCAGTTTGTTCGACCACCTGGAACAGGGTTTCACGATTGATGGATTTCTCTATGACTTTCCCTCGGTGAAGCGTGAGCAGTGCCTGGCCGTGCTGGAGGAGTCGAAGCAACACACGGAGGAGAAGGCCCTTGCGCATACTCCTTGATGAGAATCTCCCCTGGAATCTGGGAACTCTTTTGACCGGCCACGAATAAAATACGGTCGTGGGGATGGGGTGGGGCGGCACCAAAAACGGGAAGTTGCTGGCGTTGGCTGAAAAGCATTTCGATATTTTCCTGTCGGTGGATCGCGGCCTCCCCTTCGAGCAGAATCTCCCCAAGTACGATATCGCCGACTTTCTTCTCCGTGGCCGCAGCAACTCACTCCCGGATTTGCGACCGCTGGTGCCGGCAATTTTAATCGCGGCCCAACGCCCAAAGAAGCGCGCGCTGACCATTATTGAACTTTGATGGCGGCTCATGCCTGACTTCCTTTGGCCGCGTCAACCAGCGTAACGATGGCCGCGCGGATATGCTCAGGCAGGCTCGCCCAGGTCAGGACAACTCGCGCCAGCGTTTCCCCGTTATTCCCAAGCGCGACTGCGTATTTCGCTGCGTAGTCGCCTTTGGACGATAGGAAGCAGGCTTTCGGAGGAGATCCGTGGGTACCTCGGGCCGGCCACC
>CAZLPS010000055.1:0-27625 GCA_964561455.1 uncultured Opitutales bacterium | reverse complement strand
GCGTGGGACCTTGCCCAGCAAGCCACGTGGAGCCGCAACACCCAGCCGCCCCTCGATGGTAATGCCGGCATTGAGACCAAGACCCTCGCCAATATTGTCATTGCCTGGAGTACGCAGGATGGCGCCGCCGCGGCCGCCCATCTGTCGGATATGCCGCCGGGCAGCATCGTCACCAGCGCCACCAACACGGTTCTAAGCAATTGGATCAAGCAGGACCCCCAAGGCGCGTCGCAAGCGATCGATGCCATGCCGCCCAGCGCGAATCGCGACAGTGCAATCACCCAGCTGATTGCCGTGGAAGGAAAGAACGATTTGCCCACCGCTTTCGCCTGGGCGGGCACCGTGGGCAATCCCACTGCCCAAAACAATGCCTACACCACCGTTCTACAGGAATGGGCCAAACGCGACCCAGCCGCCGCTTCCGCCGCCGTGCAGGCCGCCAACGTCAGTGATACCCAACGGGCCGCCATGCAAAAGGTGATTTTCCAATTTTCCCAAGCCGGCGCGATTAAGAATTAGATTCAAAGGTTTTATCAGAAGCCACCCTGTCGCCGACCCGGGCGACAAAGCACGAAGGCGCGCCGTGGAAAGAGAATTTTTGTCCGGTTGGCCGCCCGCCGGGTGATGTAGAATATAACGCGCATGACCCCTGACGACCAACTGCTGCGCCGCTACGCGCTGGCGGGCGACGAGGCCGCCTTCACCGAGCTGGTGCACCGCTACGTGGATCTGGTTTATTCCACCGCGATGCGCCTGCTCAATGGCGACGCGCATCTGGCGCAGGATGTCAGTCAGCGGGTTTTTACCGACTTGTCGCGGAAGGCTTGGAAACTGTCCGGCCGCGCCACGGTGTCGGGTTGGCTGCACACCAGTGTGCGTTACGCCGCGGGCAAAGCCCGGCGCACCGAAGGCCGGCGGCGCGCGCGCGAACAGGAGGCTTACATCATGCAAGACCATTCGACCTCGCCGGATTTTCCGTGGGAGCAATTGCGCCCCCTGCTCGATGAAGCCGTTGGCCGGCTGCGCGAACGGGACCGGGACGCAGTGGTGCTCCGCTATTTCCAGGGCAAGAGCCACCGCGAAGTGGGCGCTGCGCTTGGCGTGAACGAGGAAGCCGCCCGCAAGCGGGTGGAGCGGGCGCTGGAAATCCTGCGCACGCACTTTGCCCGCCAGGGTGTCACTATTTCCGCCGCGTTGCTGGTGGCGGCCATCAGCGCCAACTCCGTGCAGGCCGCGCCCAGCAGTTTGGCCGCGACGCTGTCCGGGACGGTCGCCGCCGGCGCCGGCCAGGCGGGCGTCATCAGCACATTTTTAAAAACCCTTTATATGACTACCACCACCAAAACTTCCTTGATGGCCGCCGTCTTTTTGGCGGCCGCCACGATTCCCCTGTTTTTCCAGCATCAGGAGATCGCGCAATTGCGCGAACAGCTTGCCGGGCTTCAGCGCTCCGGGGCGCGCTCCGGCCGTGGCCAAAATCCAGCCATCAGCCAGGTTGGGGCGGCTCCGCGCCGACTGACCCCGGAAGAAATTCTGGCTAAAATCACCGCCCTCAAAAAGCAGGGCTGGAACTGGGAGAAAGAGTGGCAGGCGTTTGTGGATTCCTTGAATCCCGCCGACATCGCGTTGGTGGCAGCTGGTCTCAATCAGCAATTGCCCAATCCCGGCCAGCGGTGGAGTTTTCTGAAGCCGTTATTGGTTTTGTGGGCGAAAAGTGACCCGCAGGCGGCACTGACTTATATTGATGAATCTCAACCCGGTGGTCTGCGCGACATGGAAGTTGAGGCGCTAGTGGCGGGTTGGACGGAGAAGGATCCCGAGGCGGCGGCGGCGTGGTGGCGGCAACTGCCGGACAGCAGACTGCGCACCGACTCGGCGAAGACGGTTATCGACGCCTTGGCGGAAAAAAATCCCGCAGCGGCCTATGAATTTGCGCTGGGCACGAGCGCAAAATTGCAGAGCGCCCTGATTCCAGACATTTTTGCCTCCTGGGCGCGCACCGACCCCGCAGCGGCGGTGGCGCAAGCCACCCAAATGGGGCCCTCGGATTTGCGCGGCCTGGCGTTTCGCAATGTTGCGCAAGTTTGGTCGGAAAACGACCCGCAGGCCGCCCAAGCCTGGGCCGAATCCCTGCCCGAGGGTTTGTATAAAACCATGGCGCTGAACATGACCATCCAAGGTCTCGCCCAAGCCAATCCCAAAGCAGCCACGGATTATGTGCTCAACCTGCCGCCGGGTCAGGAGCGCGATGACTGCATCGGGTTTCTGAGCCGAACTTTGGCGGAGAACGATCCGAATGCCGCGTGGGCGGTGGCGCAGCAATTGCCGGACGACAAGGCCCGGCAAAACGCCTTGAATGCGCTCATCGGGCAATACGCTCTAACCGATCCGGCCGCTGCCTTAACTTTTATGGAAGAGCAGGGAACGTCCCTGAGTCCGGCGAACGCCAAAAGTCTTTATAGCAGCATCGCCTCCAACTTGGCGGGGAATGCGCCCCAAGCCGCCGTCGCGGCGGCAACCAGCCTGCCGGAAGGGCCAAACCGGGATACCTATTTGTCTGCTGCCTTCAGTGCGTTGGTGGCCACTTCGCCTGCTGACGCCACGAAGTTGATTTCCAGTCTGGCCGCCGACAAGCAGGCGGCGGCGGTGAACCGGGTCGCCTTGAGCTTATCGTTCAACAGCAATCCTTCCGGCGCCATGGCGTTGGTAATGTCGCAGCCGGAAGGCGTCATCACGGACTCGACGTTCGATTCGGTCTTTCGGAATTGGGCAGGCAGCGCCCCGGAGGCCGCGGGCCAATGGATTAGGACTTTGCCAGCGGGAACATCGCAGGACACCGCGCTCCAAATTTACGCCAGCGCGCTCACCAAACCGTCTCCGGCCACCGCCGCGGCGTGGGCCGAAGCAATCAGCGATGAGAGCACCCGCAATACCGCCATCGAAAAAGTCGCGCAAAGCTGGCTCAAAACGGATCCCAAGGCCGCGACGGCGTGGCTGACTCAATCGAGTCTGCCCGCCGACCGCCAGCAGGCATTATTGAATCCGGGGAATTGAAGCGACGGGATGATGGGTTTTCAATCTGTCTGGGTCGGCCAAGCGGGCGGAGTTTTTTGGGTTCGCATTGTAACCTTGCGCCCAAAATCAAGTAGAACATTCTAAGAGGGCCCCGATTCGACCATGTCCGGCAAAATCAAAATCATCCTAATTGCCGCTCTGTTTTTTCTAGCGGGAATGTTGGTGGTGGATTCCCAGCAGCGCGAGATTACCCGCTTGCGCGGGGCCGTGATGGTGGTTCGCCAGACGAATGCGGGATTGGAGGCGAAAATGGTGCTGGTGAATCGTGCCCAGCCATCCGGCCCGGTTCCAACATTGGCCGAAATGCTCCGGTTGGGTGGGCGCAGCCAAATCGAGATTGCCCGCGATGCCCTGCGTTTTGCCGCCAACCTCAAACCGGGTGAAATCGCCGGCGCCATGGATGCCCTGAAGAAAATGCCCCAGACCACGGCGACAAATTTACTCCGGACCATGATTCTCGCCCGTTGGGCAGGGGATAATCCGGTTGAGGCCGCAGCCTGGGTCAAAAGCAAAGACAGCCACGATAATCGTTACGGCGATTTTTACACCCTGTATCAAGCTTGGGGCGCCAGCGACCCCGCGGCCGCCATTGCCGGTCTAAAACAAGTCGGTGATCCTTCCCTCCAAGCGGGCTTGGAAAGTAATATTTTGTCGTTCCTCAGTCTTTCCAATCCCCAGTCGGCCATGGAATTGCTTCATCAATTGCCGGCCAACCAGCAACCGGAAAAAGGCCTGCAGGGCATCTTTTTCTTTTGGGCCTCCGTGGACCCGGCGGGCGCCTCCGCGGCAGCCGTCAATTTGCCGCCGGCGGAATCCCGCCTGAACGCCCTTTCCAATGTAACCTCCTCTTGGGCCTTGCAAGATCCGCAGGCGGCCCTGGCCTTTGCCAACAACCTGCCGCCAGGCTCGGCCCACGATGGCGCTTTGGCGTCGGTATTGAAAGTTTTGTCCCAGGCCGACCCCAAAACAGCCGCCGATCTCGCCGCCGCGATGCCCAATGGCGACACCCGCAATGACAGTATCGTCCAAATTGCCTCCAATTGGGCACAGGAAGATCCGGCGGCGGCCCTGGCTTGGGCGGGCAATGTCACTTCTGGGAAAAATTATGATGCCGCCGTGCAAGGCGTGCTGGCACAAATGGACACCAATCATCCCGGCGACGCCGCTGCGTTTATTGCCCAAATGCCCGATGCGACCACCCGCGACGGCGCCACCATCCAACTCGCTTCAGCTTGGGCTCAGACCGACCTCCCCGGCGCCCTGGCCTGGGTGCAGGCGCTGCCCGCTTCCGAAGGCCAGACCCGCATGGATGCGCTGCAAAATGTCCTGCGCACATGGGACAACAACGACCCGGCGGCGGCTTCGGCCTATATCATGAAGAGTTTTCAGAGTGACCCCAACTTTAACGTGGTGGCGCAACAACTGGCCGGCCAATGGGTGGTTGCTGACCCGGCCGCGGCTTTGGACTGGGTCAAGACCCTTCCCCCGGGCCAGGCACAAACCGATTCGCTGGCGGCTGTTTTTCGCAATATCACCACGACCGATCCGCCAGCCGCGTGGAATGCCGCCCAGACGATACCTGATGGAAGCGGACGCGACAAAGCGATGGGCACCGTGGTCGCCAACTGGAGTGCCCAAGATCCAATCCAGGCGGCCTCCCTGCTGGATACCCTCCCTGCCGGATTGACCCGGGACAATGCGACCGCTGCTGTGGCCGCCAATTGGGTCCAGCAAGATCCCGCTGCGGCATCGCAATGGGTAGATACGCTGCCCACGGGTTCCGCCCGCGACGGCGCGGTCGTCTCCCTGATTTCCGCCGAAGGAAAAAATAATCTCGCCGCGTCGTTTACTTGGGCCGCTTCCATTGGTGACGCCACCCAGCAACAGAACCAGCTGAACAATGTCATCAAGCAATGGGCCCAAAAAGATTCCGCCGCCGCCACTGCCGCCGTTTCGGCCGCCAACCTGACTGATCAACAGAAGTCGGATTTGCAAAAAGCCATTCAAAAGGCGAAGTCCGCCAATTGATGCAAGATCACCGCCCTCTTTGCGCTCGCCGCCCATGACCGGAAGAATCAAAATCAACCTGATCTGCATCGCTTTTTTTCTGGCGGGAATGCTGGTGATGCTTTCCCGGCAGCGCGAAATTTTGCGCTGGCGCGGCGAACTGACGGCGCAGCAGCAGGCGCAGGCCGTGCTCGTGGCCCGGATCACTGTCGCCACCGCCCTGCCGCCGGGTGCGGCCACCACCCTGCCGGAATTGTTCCAAGGTGCCGGACGCAATCAAATGGACATAATGCGCGACGACCTGCGCTTCGTGGATGGACAAAAACGGGGCGAAGCCAAAAGTGCACTGGATGCGGTGCTGAAAGCGCCCCCAACCTATGCCACCTACCTGCTGCGGAGTTTGCTCCTCACACGCTGGGCCGGGGAAGATCCGGCCGGGGCGGTCGCTTGGGTGAAATCCAAAGATCTGACGGACAATCGCCCTGGAGATTATCGCACACTCTATTGGGCGTGGGCCGCCAACGATCCGGCTGGAGCCATTGCCGGTCTGAAGCTGATTGGTGATGCCAACACTCAGGCCAACGTGGAAAACAACATTTTGGGGGTGATGAGCCTGTCGAATCCCAAGGGGGCCATGGAGTTGCTTCAGCAATTGCCGACGGGCCAGCAATCCAATATGGCGCTCAGTTTTATCTATGCTTATTGGGCGGGCGTCGATCCGGCGGCCGCTTCAACATCGGCCCTGCAAATGCCCGTCAGCGCATCCCGCTTGTGGGCTTTGGACAATCTTACGTATTACTGGGCGATGCAAGATCCGCAAGCCGCGCTAACGTTTGCCAGCGGCCTCCCCTCGGGCACTACCCGCACTTACTCCACGGCCAATGCGTTGTACGTCTTGTCCCAGCAGGACCCCAACGCTGCCGCCGCAGGCTTTGCCATGCTGCCTAAGGGCGACGACCGCAACTGGATGATCAATAACCTGGCCTCAAATTGGGCGCAGTTGGACCCCGCCGCCGCCCTAGCTTGGGTTGGAAATGTCGCCGCCGGAAGAACTTACGACCAGGCCGTGCAAAATGTTCTCGGGGAAATGGCCAAGACCAATCCCGCTGACGCTGCGTCCTTCATCGCGCAAATGCCGGATGCCACCACCCGCGACGGCGCCATCACGCAACTGGCTGCCACTTGGGCGCAAAGCGACTTTTCCGGTGCGCTCGCTTGGGCCCAATCGCTGCCGTCTACCGACGGGCAGACGCGCGGCAACGCATTGAAAAGCGTCTTGCAAGCATGGGATACCAACGACCCGGTGGCGGCTTCCGCCTATGTTGCCCAAAACCTGTCCAATGATCCGAACTTGGACCAAATTGCACAAGACTTGGTTAAACACTGGGTGGGTGCCGATCCGCCAGCCGCCCTTAGTTGGGCTGCGGCGCTGCCGCCCGGTCTGGCGCAAAATGATTCCCTCGGCGCAGCGTTTGCCAATATTGCCACCACGGATCCGCAATCTGCCTGGAACCAGGCCCAGCAATTGACCGATGGCCCCGGCCGCGACAAGGCGATGGGCACCGTGGTGTCCACTTGGGCGGTCCAAAACCCTGCTCAAGCCGCCGCTCTGCTCGGCAATCTTCCGTCCGGCATCGTGCTGGAAGACGCCACCTCCGCCGTAGCCGCCAATTGGGTGCAGCAGAATCCTGCCGCGGCTGCGGATTGGGTGAACACTCTGCCCGCCGGCTCCGCCCGCGATGGTGCGGTGGTGCAGATCATATCCGCCCAGGGAAAAAATGATCCGGCGAGCGCCTTTTCCTGGGCCGCCTCGATAGATAACGTGACCACCCAGCAAAACCAGCTGAACAACCTTGTGCAGCAATGGGCTAAAAAGGACGCCGCCGCCGCCACCAGCGCCGTGGACACCGCCACGCTCACCGACCAGCAGCGGGCGGACTTGCTGAAGGCCATTCTGAAGGCGCAATCAGCGAATTGAGCCCTCATTTTTGAATCGCCGGGCGGGGAAGAAGCGGCAAAATCGCGGTCGAGTACGCTTGCGACTCCATCCCACCGTGTCCGGAAAAACCACCAACCTCCTCACTGGCGTTCTGTTTTTTGCGCTCGGTATTACCGTCATGATTGCCCGGCAGGGGGAATTCGGGCGGTTGAACGACGAAGCGGCCGAGATTCGCAAATCTGATGCCGGTTTTGAGGCTCGCATTGTCGCCGGACATTTAGCCACCGGCGGCCCGATCGCCACGCTCACCGATCTGCTCAAAGGCAGCGGCCGTAATCAGGTCGATCTGGCGCGGGATGCCTTGCGTTACGTTTCCAGTCTCAAACCCGGGGAACTGGCGGGCGCGTTGGACAGTTTGAAAAAGATGCCGAATACCGGCGCCACGGGCCTGGTCCGAACTTTGCTTCTTGCCCGTTGGGCCGATGAGAATCCCGCAGATGCGCTCGCGTGGGTCAAATCCAAAGACACGCAAAACAACCGTACCAGTGATTATTCCGCCATATTTCAAGCTTGGGCCGCGAATGACCCGGCGGCCGCTTTCGCCGGGTTGAACCAGATCCCCGATCCCGGCGCGCAACGTCACGTTGCGGAAAATGTTTTGAGCTCCATGAGCCTGGCCAATCCCCAGGGCGCCTTGGATTTGCTGCATCAACTGCCCCCCAGTGCGCAAACCACCTCTGGATTGACGGCCATCTTTCGCGCCTGGGCGGGAGTGGATCCGGCCGGGGCGTCGGCCGCAGCTTTGGCGCTGCCCGCCACGGAGTCGCGGGAACGGGCCCTTGCCAGCCTGGCGTCGGTGTGGGCTCTGCAGGATCCCGCCGCCACCCTCGGATTTGTCGCCGGGCTTCCCGCTGGGCAAACCCGCGACAGCGCGTTGCAGATGGCTTTGAATGCCATTTCCGCGCAAGACCCCAAGGCTGCGGCCGACGCCCTGGCCACCATGCCCAATGGCGACCAGCGCAACGCCTCCATTGCCCAAATCGCGACCAATTGGGCGCAACAGGATCCGGCCGCCGCCCTGGCCTGGGTTGGCAACGTTGCCACCGGCAAGGCGTACGATCAAGCCGTGCAAAATGTTCTTGGGCAAATGGACAAGTCTGATCCCGCCGACGCCGCGGCATTTATTTCCCAGATGCCCAATGCCGCGACGCGCGACGGCGCCATTACGCAACTCGCCACCGCCTGGTCGCAGAATGACCTGCCGGGTGCCCTCGCCTGGGTGCAGGCCCTGCCGGCTTCCGAAGGCGACGCCCGGATCGCCGCCCTGCGCAACGTCATGCGCACGTGGGACGACAATGACCCGCAATCTGCCTCAAAATACATCCTGCAGAATTTCCCAAACGATCCCAACTTCAACGTCGTCGCGGAACAACTCGCGGGCCACTGGGTTGATGCTGATCCCGCTGCGGCCCTCGCCTATGCCAAGAATTTGCCCGCGGGCCAGGCCCAAATGGATTCGCTCGCCACGGTCTTTAGCAACATCACGGCACTGGAACCACAATCGGCGTGGAATCAGGCGCAACAAATTTCCGATCCCGCCGCCCGCGACAAATCCATGGGCACCGTGGTGGCCAGCTGGAGCGCGCAAGATCCCGTCCAAGCCTCGACCTTGCTGGGCACCTTGCCTGCCGGTTCCGTCCTCGACGACGCCACCGCGGCCGTAGCGGCCAATTGGGTGCAGCAGAATCCCGCCGCCGCCTCGCAATGGGTCAATACGCTGCCCGCCGGCCCGGCCCGGGATGGCGCCGTAACCGCCATTATTTCCGCCGAGGGCAAAAATAATCCCGCCGCCTCATTTGCCTGGGCCACGTCCATCAACGATACGACCACCCAGCAGAACCAGCTGAACAATGTCGTGCAGCAGTGGGCCAAAAAGGACGCTGCCGCCGCCACCAGCGCCGTTGAGTCCGCCACGCTCACGAACCAGCAGCGCACCGATTTGCTCAAGGCCATTCAAAAAGCCCAATCCTCCAATTAGTCTGTTCCGCCAAATTCCTTCACTCTGTTTCATGACCGGTAAAGCCAAAACCATCCTGACCGCCGCCAGTTGCTTCCTGGCGGGGATGTTGGTCATGCTCCCCCGCCAGTGGGGGCTTTCGCATTTGCGCAATCAAGTGGTGGCGCTGCGCCAGGCCCATACCGCCCTGGCCGCTCGCGCGCAGTCCGCCGGCGATCATTCGCCAGGTGCGGTGCGGTCCCTGTCCCAGCTGTTGAAAGAAGGCGGCGGCAATCAATTGGAGGTAGTCGGCGACGCCTTGCGTTATGTCGACAGCCTCCAACCCGGCCAATTCGCTGGCGCGCTCGATGCGCTAAAAAAAATGCCCCCGACTGACGCGACCAACTTGGTTCGCTCTTTGTTACTCGCGCGCTGGGGCGGCGATGACCCTGTGGCGGCATTGGCCTGGGTAAAGACGAAAGACCTGCCGGACAACCGCAACAATGACTACCGCTCCATGTACCAAGCTTGGGCGGCCAAAGATCCGGCCGCAGCGGTGTCCGGTTTAAAGCAGATCGGCGATGCCGCCGTCCAGGCCCGGATCGAAAATCAAATTCTCGGAATGATGAGCCTGTCGAATCCCCAATCCGCCATGAATTTGCTCCACCAGTTTCCCAACAGCCAGCAGTCGAACATGGCCCTGAGCTACATCTATTACTATTGGGCGGGCGTGGATCCGCAGGCGGCGTCCGCCTCGGCGCTGACCATGCCCGTTAGTGCGGCCCGCCAGTACGCGTTGCAAAACCTCTCATACTCCTGGGCTCAGCAGGATCCGCAGGCCGCCCTGGCCTTCGCCAAAACTCTGCCGGCTGGGGGCACCCAATTGTATGCCACCGGCTGGGCCTTGGACCCCCTCGCCCAGCAGGACCCGCAGGCCGCCATCAAAATTTTGGAGGCCCTACCCAGCGGCGATTTTCGCAACGAACTTATTCCGGGCATCGCTGACGATTGGGCCCAGCAAGACCCCGCCGCTGCCCTGGCATGGGTCGGAACCTTGGCTACGGGCAAGACTTACGACCAGGCGGTGCAGACCGTGCTCGGCGACATGGCCATTTCCGCGCCAGCCGATGCCGCGGCCTTCATCGCGCAAATGCCGGATGCTTCGACCCGCGATGGCGCCATCAGCACCCTGGCCACCACCTGGGCGCAGAGCGATTTTTCCAGCGCCCTGGCTTGGGCGCAGACTTTGCCTTTGTCCGATGGCGACGCACGCAACGCTGCCTTGAAAAACATCATGTCGGCCTGGGACGCCAACGACCCGGTCTCCGCGTCCGATTTTGTCGCCAAAAATCTGGCGTCTGACCCGGGCTTTGCTTCGTTGGCGCAGCAATTGGCGGGTAGTTGGGCCTCGGCCGATCCGCCAGCGGCGCTCAACTGGGTCCAGAGCCTCCCCGCCGGGCCGGCGCAGGCGGATTCTTTCCGCGGTGTTTTCGACTCGCTCGCGAAATCCGACCCGCAGTCAGCCTGGGAATTGGCCGGGCAAACATTGCAGGGGGACTCGCGCAATACGGCGATGGGAGTCGTGCTAATCCGCATGAGCGCGCAAGATCCGGCTGGGGCGGCGGCTTTGTTGGGCAACATTTCGGCTGGCAATTCGCTGGACGGCGCCGCCGAGTCGGTGGCCGCAAATTGGTTGCAGCAAAATCCGACCGCCGCCACGCAGTGGGTGAATACGCTGCCCACGGGTTCCGCCCGGGACGCCGCAGTGGCGCAAGTCGTCAAGGTCGCGGTCACCAATGATCCGGCGGGGGCGTTTACCTGGGCCTCTTCCATTAATGATACCACCGCCCAGCAAAACCAGTTGAACAGCGTTGTCCAGCAGTGGGCCAAAAGAGACGCGGCCGCTGCCAGCAGTGCCGTTCAATCAGCCCTCCTCACCGACCAACAACGCACTGATTTGTTAAAGACCATTCAGAAGGCCCAGGCGGTGAATTAGGGAATCACGTTCTGTCGGGAAGGCGGGAGGTGGAAGGAAGAAGGTGGAGTTCGGAATCATAAACCTAAAAAGCAGGAACTGGATTTCTCTGCGTCTTTACGCCTTTGCGCGAGCCATTCAAGCCATCCGCTTTTTCCTTTGTCCGATATTTCCAGCGACGGATATAATAGCGTATACCTCCACCATGATTCCAGATTGCGAACTTTTGCGCCAATATGCGGAGGGCGGCGACGAAGCCGCCTTCGCCGAGCTGGTTCGCCGTTATGTGGATTTGGTTTATTCGGCCGCCTGGCGCCAGGTCGGCGGCGACGCCCATTTGGCCCAGGATGTCGCGCAGGGAGTTTTTACTGAACTGGCGCGGCAGGCCCGCAAACTCTGTCGCCATGCGAATATTGTCGGATGGATTTACACCACCACCCGGTTTACCGCCAACAACCTCCGCCGCCGCGAACACCGCCGTCGCCTCCGGGAACAGGAGGCTTACGCCATGCAAACAACCCCTTCCGCCCCCGAACCCAATTGGGCTGTACTCCAACCCATGCTCGATGAGGCCGTTTGCGCGCTCTCTGCCGCCGACCGCGAAGCCGTATTGCTCCGCTTCTTTCAAAACAAGCAGCACGGTGAAATTGGCTCAGCCCTCGGCCTGAGCGAGGACGCCGCGCGCAAACGCGTGGATCGCGCGCTGGAGAAGTTGCGCGTCCATTTCACTCGCCGAGGCGTCACTGTTTCGACCGCGTTGCTGGCTGCCGCCATCACTGCAAATTCCGTGCAAGCTGCGCCCGCGACGTTGGCGGTCACGCTGACCGGGGGCGCCCTCACCGGGGTCGGCCAAACCGGTCTGATCCATTCCCTGCTAAAAATCATCTCCATGACTACCAAAACCAAAGCAGTTCTTTTGGCCATGGCCGCAGTGGCGGCCATGGCGGCAGTTCCCCTCGCGTTGCAGCAACGCGAACTCACCCGCGTTCAGGCGGAATTGGCCGACGCGCGCCACGCCCCGACCGGGGCTGCGGTCGTTCATTCCGCCGCGGCGCCCAAGTCGCTTGAAGAACGCATCGCGGCCATGGACAATATTCTCAAACTCCATTCCACCCGCGCGGAAATGGCCCGAAATCTTTTGGATTTGTTTTCCAATTTCAAAGCCGACGATTTCCTCCCGTTGTTGGATGTCTATCGCAAGCGACCCCAAAGCTCCCTGACTGGCGCGGCCCTGTCTCTTTTGCTGGCGGTGTGGGCCACCTCGCATCCCGCCGACGCCCTGGCGTGGGTCAATGCGAATATCCATGGCGCCAACCGCCACGATTATTTGAACAATGTGTTTCAATCTTGGGCGGCGAAAGACGGCCACGCAGCGATGGTGGCGATCAATGGCTTGAGCGACCCGGCCGAAAGGGCCCAAATGCAGAATGAGGCGCTGGTCTTTATGAGCCTGAATGATCCCCAAGGTGCCTTTGCCTTGTTGCGCCAGCTTCCGCTTAGTCGGCAAACGCCGATGTCCACGGCTTCAATTTTTGCGGCTTGGGCTTTGACCGATCCGACGGCCGCCGCCGCCGCGGCCTTAAACCTGCCAGCCAGTGAAGCCCAGCTCGGGGCCGTTCCCACCATTGCTCTCATCTGGGCCCAGCAGGATTCGGCGGCCGCCCTGGCTTGGGCGGCCGCCCTGCCGGCGGGTAAAATGCGCTCAACGGCGGTCGCAGAAGTCGTTGTGGCAACCGCGCAGAACGACCCGGCAACTGCCGCAACCTATTTGGCCGATCTGCCGAATGGCGCGAACCGCAATCAATTAGTTGCCAATATTGCCTCAAGTTGGGCGACGACCGACCCGGCGGCCGCGATCGCCTGGGCCAGCACCGTTGCCCAAGGCCATGTGCAGGATCAGGCCGTGGAGAGTATATTGTCGCAGATGGATCGCACCGATCCCGCGGCCGCGGCGGCGGTACTGGCCAATATCACCAGCGCCAGCGTGCGGGACACCGCTCTGCCGCAATTGGCGGCAATCTGGGCGGAGACCGATGCGCAGAGCGCCCTGGCCTGGGCTCAATCCTTGCCTGTGACGGAAAGCGACGCCCGGGCCACGGCCATCCAAAATGTGCTCAAGGGGTGGATTCAATCGGATCCGGTGGGCGCTGCGGCGTATGTGCAAAACCTTTCCGCAGATTCCAATTTCCGCGCGATCTCGGATGAAGTGGCGAAAAGTTGGGCGCAAGCCGACCCGCAGGCGGCGTTGAAATGGGTCATGGGACTACCCGCCGATGGCTCGCGTGATAATGCCGCACGCACAGTGCTGACGTCCTTTGCCGATGTTGATCCCCAAGCTGCCTGGAACTTGGCGCAACAAGTGGATTGGGCCACCAGCACTCCCACCGATGGGAGCAACGGCATTATGGTCAAAACCCAGGGAAACATTGCCATTGCGTGGAGCACCCAAGACCCCGCGCAAGCCGCCGCTGTCATTGCCACCCTTCCCGACGGTAATGTTGCCAACAACGCCATCCCGGCGGTGGCCGCCAACTGGCTCCAGCAAGATCCGGAGGCGGCCTCCCAGTGGATTGACGGCCTCCCCCATGGTGCGGCGCGTGACGGCGCCGTGGTCCAGCTCATCTCCATGGAAGGAAAGAACAATCCCCCGGCAGCCTTCAAATGGGCAATGAGCATGGCGGATAAAAATGTCCGCGGCGGGCAAATCCAAACCGCCATTGCCATTTGGGCCAAGACGGACCCCGCGGCGGCAACCGTCGCGGCCGAGTCGAACAACTTCACGGATGGTTTTAAGGCGGGATTGCTCTCTTTGATTGGTAAGAATGCCCCGGCGGGATTTGCTCCTGCCAGTTCCGCTGGCGCGGGCACGCCAGCCAACTAGCCAGAACTGATCATCGAATGGCAGGGTGACCGGGATCCGATCGGCGCAGAGCGCTATATCGCAGTCAAAAAGGGGCCGGTGCCCTGGGTCTTGACCGAGTGAAGACCGTCCAAAAGAAGGGACGCCAACGCCGGGGCAAATTTAATTGTCCAATTCTTCCAGGCTGTGGGTATGATAGGAGTATACGCCCATGACCCCCGATAACGAATTGCTGCGCCGCTACCTGGAAGATGGCTCGGAAGCCGCCTTTGCCGAATTGGTGCAGCGGCATGTGAATCTGATTTATTCTGCGGCGGTGCGGTTGATGGGCGGTGATACCCACCTGGCCCAGGATGTCGCGCAGACCGTGTTTACCGCTCTGGCCCGCCAGGCTCCGCAACTATTGCATCATCCCACTCTTGGCGGTTGGTTGCACACGGCCACCCATTTCGCGGCCCACAAACTTCGTCGCGGCGAACACCGGCGGCAGGCCCGCGAACAGGAGATTTTTGCCATGCAAGACCAAACCCAGCCCGAACCATCCGCCTGGGAGCAGCTCCGCCCGGAATTGGATGACGCCGTCAACCGCCTCAAGGCCCGGGAGCGGGACCTGTTGTTGCTGCATTATTTTTCCGACAAATCCCACGGCGAAATTGCTGAACTCCTCGGAATGAATGAAGGCACCGCGCGCAAGCGCGTGGCTCGCACACTGGAAAAACTGCGCAACCATTTCTCCCGCCGCGGCGTCACGGTTTCGACCGCGTTGCTGGCCGCCGCCATCACCGGCAATTCCGTGCAGGCCGCGCCGGCGAATCTGGCGGCGACGCTGGCGGGCGGCGCGCTGACCGGAGCCGGCAGCGCGGGCTGGGCGCAAACAGTTTCACCAATCCTCATTATGACCACCAAAACGAAGCTACTCTTTGGCCTCGCCGTTTTCCTGGCCCTGCTGGCGCTTTTCACGGTGAACTGGCGTCAGCAAACTTCTCCGACGGTCGCGGCTAACTCCGCCCCGCCGAAAGCAGCGCAATATTCCATTGCTTCGCCGCATGCTCCTGCGGTGACGGCGGCCGGCGCCCCAAGCGCAGTCGCGCCACCCATGGCCAGTACCGCAAACTCCGGCGCACCCGCCGCCGCCACCCAGTCTTCCGGGCCTATCCGATTTGCCATCGAGCCCGCGAACGGCCGCGACGCCGTGCTGGCCGCATTGGAAGCCTACAAAACGACCCCGCAGGCTCAAAAGGATGCAAGCAAAAGTCCGATTATCCAATCGGAGCTGGATAACCTCAGCTTGCTGAAGATCGCGCCCTTGCTTGCCTATTACAGCGTGCCGCTAACCGATCTGGTCAATGACAACGGTTTGCAGGCCGCGCGGGAAAGTGGCTTTTATTACACCATTCAACACACCCTCGACAAGTATGCCGGACTTCCCTACCAAACGGCAACGGTTCAGACCGATGACTCCGGCACAGCCACCGAGGCAACTTTGATCGCATCCACCTATGATCACACAGTCGCCACCACACTTGAGCATTTGAAATCCCTGGACACAGTGCGGAATGGCTCCTACGAAATGCG
This sequence comes from uncultured Opitutales bacterium, assembly GCA_964561455.1. Taxonomy (GTDB): domain Bacteria; phylum Verrucomicrobiota; class Verrucomicrobiia; order Opitutales; family JABDGR01; genus JABDGR01. The sequence goes on along the minus strand of CAZLPS010000055.1, from coordinate 12,198 downwards.
GCTTCTGGGCATCTCGCATGAGAGTGGCTACGGCGGGGTGGGGGTGCTGCAAGGGGCGTTGTTTTGGCTCAAATCCGAAACTGGCGGGGGCGACTTGATTTGCCATTACGAAGCAAATCCAAAGTTGCCGCCCATTCAGCTCTACACTTTGGAAGATTTTGTGGCCGTTCTCCGGCCAATCGTAAAGCAAAGACAGTCGAATCCACTTGCTCCCAGAACTCCATGAACCCATCCCTCCCGCCATCAATTGCCGCTCTCACGCCTGGCTTGATCAGGTTTCGGCGCGTCCTCGCGTTGGCCGCGGCCATCGCCTGCGCCGGTTTCTCCGGTTGCGTGGTCACGTCGGACCATCACACCACCATCACCGGGCACAAAATTGCCGATGCCACGTTCGCCCAAGTCGCGCCGGGCCAGACGAAGGACTTTGTCGCCGGGTTGCTTGGCGAGCCTTCGGAGAAATCCAAGCAGGACAACGGCCTGGAGCAATGGCGCTGGCACTACACCGAAACCGAGCGTTCCGGCGGAGGCGTAATCGTTGTGTTCGCGACGACGACGAGCACCAAAACCGACCAGACACGCTACGTCGAATTCAAGGACGGCGTGGTGGCCAGGGCGTGGACTGAGTAACCTCTGTGCAGCCCTGAGGAGCTAAAACCGAGTGGGTGGCGGGGTGGGAGCTTCGCCGCCCATCTTGTGGGCGCGTCTTCGCCCTTCTGCAATGGTCGCGAAATCGGGGAACGCCTGCCGGTTTAAAGTTTTGGCGAATTTACATCCGTGGCGGGTACTGAAATAGTATACGCCAACCATGGACGATCGTGATTTATTGCGGGAATACGCCGAATTCCAGTCCGAGGCCGCCTTCACCGAATTGGTGGCGCGCCATGCTGGGTTGGTATATTCCGCCGCCTTGCGGCAGGCGGGCGACCCGCATTTGGCCAAGGATGTTGCCCAGGCCGTCTTTATCGGTTTGGCCCAAAAGCCCTGGTCCGTCCGGTCTCCGGAGGCCTTAAGCGGCTGGCTTTACCGGGCCACCCGTTTTACCGCCGGCAAATTCATCCGCACCGAATCTCGCCGCCGCCAGCGCGAAACCGAAGCCATGCAGCGCGCCGAACTCGATTCCCCCAGCGCGGTGACCTGGGAGCAAATCCGGCCATTGCTCGAGGAGGCGATTGCGGGCCTCGGTCGCAAAGATCAGGACGCCGTCATTTTGCGTTATTTCGAGGGAAAGTCCCTGCGCGAAACGGGCCAGATTCTCGCGTTGACGGAGAAGGCCGTTAGCAAACGCACCACGCGCGCCCTCGAAAAACTGCGCGCGCATTTTATCCGGCGGGGCGTCACCGTTTCCGTGGCCCTGTTGGCCGCCGTCATGAGCGAAAACTCCGTGCAAGCGGCGCCGGTGGGTTTGGGCTGCTCCCTGAGCAGCACGGCGCTGGCCGGAGCATCGGCTGGCGGTTTGGCCGGCACAATTTTACGTACAATATATATGAGCACCAAAACCAAAATCGCCCTGGCCGTGGCCATTTTCGTCCTGGCCGCCGCCATTCCCATCGCGGTGCAGCATCGTGAAATTTTGCATTTGCAAGGCGAACTGGCTGCTTCGGGCCGGACCGCAGTCGCGCCGGGGGCCCGGCCCGGCACCCGCCCCTTGACCCTGGCGGAGCGAGTTGCCGCCCTTCAAAAAATTAATACTGACGGCCATCAGGCCTTTTGGATGGATGATATCGTGCAAATTTTGGCGGGCTTGGATTCGGCGAAATTCCCGGACGTTTTGGACGCCTTCAAACATGATCGCACCATGTCTATGCATATTCTCGGGGAGTGGGCGCAAAAGGATCCTGCCCAAGCCCTCGCGTGGGCCAAAGCGCAAACGGATCGTAACATGAGAAGTGAGGATGTTGGCTGGGTGTTTTTGTTCTGGCCAGTTAAGGACATAACCAGCGCCCTGGCTGCCGCCGATGAGTTGGCAACCACCGCCGACCGCAATCGGATGAAAGTACGGCTGATTGACCGCCTCGCCTACGCTGATCCCGCCGCCGCCCTGCTCCTCGCGCAAAAATTACCGCCCGGCCGTGACACCACTCAAAATTATCATTCGATTTTCACCGCTTGGGCAGAAATGGACCGGCCAGCGGCGTTGGCGGCGGTGGCCAATCTTCCTCCGGGTCAAATCCGCAATGATGCCCTCATCTCGATCGCGGAAGCCTGGAGCCGGACCGACCCCGCCGCCGTTTTGACTTGGGCCAATTCCCTGCCGCCCAGCGATGTTCGCAACAATGCGATTAATTACGTCGTCAGTAAGATGGGCTATGACGATGCGGCCGGTGCCATGGCATTGACGAAGGAGTTGCCGCCCGGCGACTTCCGCACGAATGCGATGTACAATGTCTTGAATGAACTTGTGCAAAGCGACCCCAAGGCCACCATCGCTTATTTGGACAGCCTGCCAGCGGGCAGTACCCGCGACCGTTTCACCCAGTATGCCGTTTCCGAATGGTCGAGAACCGATCCCCAAGCCGCCATGGATTGGACGGAGAATACACTTACGGGCCAGGCTTATGACAAATCCATGGCTGGAATTCTGCAAACGGTCGGCGAGAACAATCCCGCGGAAGCGGCGGCCTACCTCGCCAAGCTTTCAGACCCCGCCGTGGAAAATATTGCCATCCCGCAGTTGGCTTCGCAGTGGGCGCAAAGCGATATTAAGAGCGCCCTCGCCTGGGTGCAGTCTCTGCCGGCGTCGCTGGGCGACACCCGGCTCCAAGCCTTCAATAACGTGATGAATTCGTGGATCAATGGCGATCCGGCTTCGGCCGCCGCGTATCTCGCCACTATTCCGGACGACCCCAATTTTAAGAGGCTGGCCAATCAAGTGGCAGGAAGTTGGGCCAGTGTTGACCCAAAGGCGGCGCTGGCGTGGGGCGAATCTTTACCGCCCGGCCCCGGGCGGGACAACGCGGTGGGCAGCGCCGTTTCCACTTTGGCCAGGTATGACCCGCAATCCGCTTGGGCCTACGCCCAGCAAATGCCACCGGGCAGCGGCACGGTGCAAACGGAGGCCAACATTCTCGCGACCTGGAGTAGTCAGGATCCGGCCCGGGCAGCTGCGCATTTGTCCGATTTGCCTGCGGACACAGTTCGGGACGACCAGCCGACGGGAACCATTCGCGATGCCGCCACCTTGCAGGTCGTCAATAATTGGCTGAAGCAGGACCCACACGCCGCCTCCGAGTGGATTGACGCCCTGCCGCCCAGTGACGCCCGCGACCAAGCGGTGGTTGCGATGATTGGCGTGGAAGGCAAAAACGATTTGCCCACTGCTTTTCAATGGGCGGCGTCCATTGGCAGTGAGACTTCGCGGAACAGCCAAATGGAAAAGGTCGTCACCCAATGGGCCAAGACCGATCCCGCTGGCGCCGTCACTTCCGTCCAGGCCACCCCGATGTCCGACGGAGAGCGCGCGGCCCTCCTCAATTACATTCAAAAAGAGGCGCAGCCGTAGCCCATCCCTTTCTGGACTATCTGCTGAGTGAGTGGGGGCGATTAAAGCTTTGTCGCGGATGGAGGTTCCGCGATGATACGGCCAAAACGGCTTGGTCTCCCAATGGCACCGGCGATGATGGAACCTTTCCTGTGGAAAACTGTAACCTTGCGGGTGAATCCGTGTTATCTATGCTATACCGATTACAAACCGTAATTGCCCATGACCGGAAAAGTTAAATATATACTGCTGGCGACAGTTTTTTTTGTGGCGGGGGTGCTGGCCATGGTTTCCCAACGCCGGGAAATTGCGCGCTTGGAGGGTGAGGCGGCGGCCACCCGGCAATCCAACACGGTGTTGGAGTCGCAGGTGGTCCGGCTGGCCCGGGCCAACGCGCCGGGCAAAGTGCCCACTTTGGCGGAAATGCTGAAAAATAGCGGGCGCAACCGGCTGGATATTGCCGCGGATGCCCTTCGCTGCGTGGACAGCTTGAAGCCGGAGGAACTGGCGGGCGCAATGGATGCGCTGCAAAAGACGCCCTGGACGGAAGCAACCGGCATGCTCAAGGAATTGATCCTCGCGCGCTGGGCCAACGAGGACCCCGAAGCCGCGTTCGATTGGACCAAAACGACGGTGAAGGGCTACGACCGCATTTCCGACTACAGTACTTTATTTAAAGCGTGGGCGGCCAAAGATCCCGCAGCCGCCATTGCCGGATTAAAAAAAATGGGCGATGCCCGACTGCAGGAGAATTTGGAGAACAGAATTTTGGGAACGATGAGCCTGACCAATCCCCAGGGAGCATTGGATTTCCTTCATCAACATCCGCTGGCCCAACAATCGGTCAATGGGCTACAAGCCATTTTTCGCACCTGGGCGCAGGTGGATCCCGAGGCCGCTTCGACGGCCGCATTGAATTTGCCGGCGTCCCAGGCCAGGGTGCAGGCGCTATCCGACCTGTCCACCACTTGGGCGCAACAAGATCCCCAGGCGGCGCTGGCCTTCGTCAAGGACCTGCCAGCCGGTCAGGCGCGCAACGACGCCATGGTCTCGGTTTTAGGCATTATGTCGCAGGATGACCCCAAGGCCGCGGTGGGCTTGCTTGATTCGCTGCCCAACGGCGACCAGCGCAATAACGGTATTACCCAAATTGCCTCGAATTGGGCGCAGCAGGATCCGGCGGCGGCCCTGGCGTGGCTGGGCAATGTTGCCAAGGGCGATACCTATGACCGGGCCGTGGACAACATTTTAGAGCAAATGGATCAAAAAAGTCCGGCCGACGCCGCGGCGTTCATCGCGCAGATGCCCAATGCCTCCACCCGGGACCGCTCCACTTATAGTTTGGCTTCAGCTTGGGCCCAAACGGACCTCCCGGGGGCTCTGGCCTGGGCGCAATCGCTGCCGGCGTCGGAGGGCGATACCCGCACCGGCGCGCTAAGAAGCGTGATGGACGCATGGGATGCCAATGATCCGGCCGCGGCATCCACCTACATAACCCAGCATTTTCAAAACGATCCGAATTTCAACGAGGTCGCGAGCCAATTGGCCGGGCAATGGGTGGTGGCGGATCCCGCGGCCGCGCTCAATTGGGCGAAGGCGCTGCCAGCTGGCCAGGCGCAAACGGACGCGCTCGCCAGTGTCTTTGGCGAGATTACCAAGGCGGATCCGCCGTCGGCCTGGGCCTCCGCGCAGCAATTACCCGTCGGTGACGCCCGCGACAAGGCCATGGAGACAGTGGTATCCAGTTGGAGCGACCAGGATCCCGCCCAGGCGGCGACGCTGCTCAGCACTTTGCCCGCCGGAACGTTGCTGGACGACGCCACATCCGCAGTGGCCAGTCATTGGGTGCAGAAAAATCCAGCTGCGGCTTCGCAATGGGTGGACACGCTGGCGGCGGGTACCGCGCGGGACGGGGCGGTCTCCGCGCTCATTTCTGCGGAGGGCCGGAACAACCTGGCGGCTTCGTTTGCCTGGGCCACGTCCATCAGCGACGCCACCACCCAGCAGAACAAGTTGGACGGCGTGGTGCGGCAATGGGCGGGCAAAGACGCCGGCGCCGCGACCAACGCGGTGAATGCCGCGAACCTGACCGACCTACAACGTACGAATTTGCTGAAAACGATTGAGCGGGCCCGATCGGCGCGGTAATCGCACGTTATTGGCACACCCCAACTTTCCCCCCATGACCGGCAAAATCAAAACTATCGCGATGGCCGCCGGATGCTTTCTCGCGGGGATGCTGTCCATGATTTACCAGCAACACAAAATTGCGCAATTGCGGGCGGAAGTGGCGGCGATGCAAAAGTCCCACGCAGCGCTCGAAACCCGGGTGGCCACCCTCACGACCAAAGTCTCGGGCGGAAGACTTTCTCTCGCGGAATTGGTGAAGGGCGGGGGTCGCAACCAAGTGGACGTGTTACGCGATACGCTGGCCTATGTGAACAGTCTAAAGCCTGGCGAGATTGGGGCGGCGATGGATGCGTTGAGGAAAATGCCTGATTCCTCCGCCACGTGGGAACTCCGCGAGCTGTTGCTGTCCCGGTGGGGCGACGAAGACCCGACCGCGGCCATCGCGTGGGTTAAAAACAAAGATTCCCATTATACTTTTTACGGTTCCTACGGTTATGTGAATAGTTACCAAGACTATTACCCCTTGTTTCGCGCGTGGGCAGCAAAGGATCCAACCGCGGCCCTGGCTGGGATCAAGCAAGTGGGTAACGCGGACGTCCAGTCCTCGATGGGGGCGGAAATATTGGGAACCATGAGCTTGACCAACCCGCAGGGCGCCATGGACCTGCTTCATCAAATGCCGGCTGGCCAGCAATCCACGTATGCCCTCTCCAACATCCTGGGAAGCTGGGCGCTCGTGGACCCGGCGGCCGCCTCCGCCGCGGCATTTAATTTGCCAGCCACCGAGGCGCGCAACAACGCCTTGGCGTCCATCGCCGGCGAATGGGCGGAACTGGACCCGCAGGCCGCGCTGGATTTTGCCAACAGCCTGCCGGCGGGCCGGGTCCGCGAACGGGCGGTGCAGGAGATGATGTGGTCGTCGAAACAAGATCTCGCCTTGATCGCGAATACCATCTCGGCCTGGCCCGACGACAATACCCGCAATGATCTCATCCGAAGTTTGTCGTGGAACTGGGCGATGCAGGACCCAGCCGCCGCCTTGACCTGGATTGGCAATATTGCCACGGGCAGAACTTATGACCAAGCCGTGAATTATGCCTTGCAGAAACTGGACAGCACAGCCCCAACCGACGCCGCCGCGTTCATTGGGCAGATGGCGGATGCCTCCACCCGCGACGGCGCCATCACGCAATTGGCAGGCGCCTGGGCGCAGAGTGATCTCGACGGCGCACTGACTTGGGCGCAGGCCCTGCCGGCCACCGATGGCAAAGCGCGGGGCTCGGCGCTAAACCAGGCAATGGCGAATTGGGAAACGAACGATCCGACGGGCGCGGCGGCCTATATCGACCAAAATCTGCGCAACGACCCGAACTTCAATAGCGTAGCTAATCAATTGGCGAACAAATGGGTCGCGGCGGATCCTTCGGCGGCGCTGGCATGGGCGTCGTCGCTGCCGCCCGGGCAGGCGCAAACGGATTCGCTGGCGACGATTTTTGGCAATTTCACCAAGGCGGATCCCACCTCGGCCTGGGCGCAGGTTCAGCAATTGCCCGATGGCGAGGCGCGTAATAAAGCCATGGGCACGGTCGTTTCGACTTGGAGCAACCAAGATCCAGCGCAGGCCGCGGCGCAACTGGGCACGTTGCCCGCGGGCGTCGTGCTCGACGACGCCACTTCATCCGTCGCCTCGAACTGGGTGAGTCAAAATCCCGCCGATGCCTTGCAATGGGTGGGCACACTGCCGGCCGGCTCCGCGCGCGATGGCGCGGTGAGTGCGATTATTGATGCGCAAAGTGAAAACGACCTGCCGGGGGCCTTTGCCCTGGCGGCGTCCATTGGGGACCCGACGCAACAGGAGAATCATTTGAACGATGTCGTCTCGCAATGGGCCAAGAAAGACCTCGCCGCCGCCACCAGTGCGGTTGAATCGGCCACACTGACGGACCAGCAGCGCACCAACTTGCTGAAGACTATCGAGAAGTCCAAGTCGGCCAATTAGGCGCTTAGACTTGTTTCCGGGTGCTGGGATGTGTAACACTGGCGGCTTAAGCCGCTTTCTGCCGTCCACCCATGCCTTCTTCCGCCAAGCCCGCCAAATCGTTCCCCAAAAAACGCCTCGTGCTGCTGGGCGCGACTGGCTCCATCGGCGACAGCACTTTGCAGGTGGTGCGCAAGCATCCCGACAAGCTGGAATTAGTCGCTGTCGCCGCGCATAAGAATTGCGCCAAGCTCGATGCCATTGCCCGCGAATTCAACGTGAAGCATGTCGGGGTGTTTGATGAAGCGGCTGCGCTCACGGCAAAAAAGGCGGGCCTGTTCAAGGGTCGCACGTTGCATGTGGGCCCGGCGGGGTTGGAAGAACTCGCGTGCCTGCAAGCGGGGGACATGGTTGTCGCGGCGGTTGTTGGCACCCTTGGACTCAAGCCCACCCTTGCGGCCATTAAGGCCGGCAAGGACATCGCTTTGGCCAACAAGGAAATACTTGTGCTCGCGGGCCAGTTTGTCATGGCGGCGGCGAAAAAGCACGGGATCACCGTCGTGCCGCTGGACAGCGAGCACAATGCGATTTTTCAGTGCCTCGATGGCGAACGTCCGCAGGACGTGGCCAAACTCCTCCTCACCGCCTCCGGCGGTCCGTTTCGCGACTTTACTCGAGAGCAAATGGCCGCAGTCACGCCGGAGGCGGCGCTGAAACACCCCAATTGGGACATGGGCCCGAAAGTGACCATTGACTCCTCGACGATGGCCAACAAGGGCCTCGAGGTCATAGAGGCGCATTGGCTCTTTGGCTTGCCGGCCGAACGCATCCAAGTGGTGGTGCACCCGCAAAGCATCGTGCATTCCATGGTGCAGTTCGTGGACGGCTCCATCATCGCGCAACTGTGTCCGCCCTCGATGACTTTTCCCGTCCAGCACAGCATCCTCTATCCCGGCCGCGCTGAGGGTGTGGCCCCCACGCTGGATTTCACCCAAAAATTATCCCTTGATTTTCGCCCGCCCAATCTCGTGCTGTTTCCCTGCCTGCGCCTGGCCTTTGCCGCGCTCAAGGCCGAAGGCGCGGCGCCGGGCACCTTCAACGCCGCCAATGAAATTGCGGTCGCCGCCTTTCTCGCCCGCCGCATCCGCTACCTCGACATTCCGCGCATCATCGAGAAAACCCTCGCGACGCTTCCGTCCACTCGCCTGCGCGACCTGGACGACCTCCTCGCCGCCGATGCCGCCGCCCGCCGCCGCGCCGCCAAGACCGTCGAAAAGCTCAGCAAATGACCCACCAAGGCACCTGGAGCAACCCTGATGAAACCCGGCCAGCGAATGCGGGTCTAATCTCCAGCTGCTCGCACCAACAATACAGCAATACAGCAATTCAGCGATCGAGCGCCAGGTCGCCCCCAATTAATTCATGGCCTTTAGCTGATAATTTCCCTAATCTACGTTTTTCTTTCCATGTCCGGCGACACCTCCTGGCTACATTCCGCGCTCTCAACTTTTTGGGGGCTCCTCCTGATCGCGCTGCTTTTGGGCGGTTCCATCTTTGTGCATGAGCTGGGCCATTTTCTCGCCGCGCGCTGGCGCGGGCTGAAAGTCGAATGTTTTTCCATTGGCTTTGGCCCGGCCATTTGGAGCCGCAAGGCGAAGGATGGCGTCGAATACCGCATCGCCTGGTTTCCCGTGGGCGGCTACGTCCGGATTCCCCAATTGATGGACGCCAGTATGCTGGAGGGCGAAGCCGTGACCACGGAGAAACTCCCGGACGTGTCGTACCTCAGCAAAATGATTACCGTGACGGCCGGCGTCGTTTTCAATCTCCTCCTTGCGTTCGTCATTGCATGTGTCCTCTGGCAGATTGGCGTGCCCACCCAGGGTTCGGCGCAAACCCTGACCATCGGCTACGTGATCCGGTCCATGGATGCCAATGCTGATTATCAGGTGTTGGATGCCAATTTCAGCCAGCGCATTCCCTCGGCCAAGCCTGTAAAAGAAGTTGCCGGCCCCGCCTTTGCTGCGGGCTTGCAGGCGGGCGACCGCATCGTCGCTGTGGATGGCGAAGCGATGCACGACTTCAATGACGTGCGCCAGGCGATTGCCCTCGGCTCCTTGCGCGATGACAAGGGCAATCCGCGCACGCATCTCACCTTTGAACGCGCCAATGTCATCCGCGAATTGGATGTTTTCCCACTGTTGGTTTCCATAAATGCCCGTTCCGGCGATTTGGCACGCCGCCTGGCTATTGAACCCGCGGAAAAAATCGTCGTGGGCGAAGTGGCAAAAAACTCTCCCGCCGAGTCGGCCGGTTTGCAAAAAGAGGACGAAATCATTGCGGCGAACGGCCAGGCGCTATTTTCCCCGACCCAGCTTAGTGACATGGTTAACCACCATGCCGGCCAGCCCATTACCTTGTCCGTGCGCCGCACCAGCGCCACCCGCGAGATCGTCGTCCAGCCCGCCCAAATTGCCCGCAGCACGCCTCTCGCCACCGTAACCATTCCCGCTGCGTCCGGAGAGGCCGTAGCCCGGCTCGACGTGCTGCCGGTGTACGCCCGCGACTTCGCCGGCGATCCGGCCGATCCCGCGGCACCGGCGCTGAATCTGCTGGTCTGGAATTTGCAGAATACCAATGGCGTTTTCGGGGCCCTGCGGCCCGGCGATTTTCTCCTGGAAATCAACGGTCAAAAAGTGACCTCGTTGCAATCCGTGGTGGTGGCACTCAAAGCCAGCCCCGCCGGCCAGCCGGCGCGCCTGCTTTATGCCAGCCAGGAACAAAAGGCCAATGTCACGGCCACATTATCTGCGGCATTTCAAGTGGAGCTTACGCCGCCGGAGGAGGTCGCCAGTCTGGGCTTTGCCATCAAGCCGGACATGGTGGACGAGCATACGCCGCCGTTCCGGCAACTCGGCAACGTGATCAGGCAAACCTTTGCCACGGTGCACAGTCTGTTTGCGCATGGCTCGAATGTCGGCGTCGGCATGTTGTCCGGCCCGCTGGGCATTGGTCGCATTATTTACCAATCCTCGCAAGTGGATCTGCGCCTGACGCTCTGGTTTATGATTCTCATCAACATCAACTTGATGATCATTAATTTGCTCCCGTTCCCCGTGCTCGACGGCGGGCACATTGTGTTGTTTACGCTGGCCCGCCTGCGCGGCAAGTCGCTCCCCATTAATCTCCTGGCGTGGTTGCAGGGCATTTTCGTCGTCCTCATCATGAGCCTGAGCCTGTACATTTTCTTCCACGACTCCCTGCGCATGGCCGGCGACAGCGAAAGCGAGCAAAAGCAAATTCGCGATAACTATTACTACCTCGACGCGGACCAGATGAAATTCCCCGCGCCGCCGGCGGCCGCCCCGTCAGCGTCTCCGGTGGCCGCGCCAGCGGCAAAAAGCTCGTAATAGCATCAGCATGTTCTGCCCAATCCCATTTTTAAACGGCGGGCGATTTTATCACCAAGGTGCCTTCGGCAGGGGGCACTATGGACTAAAATACTAAGTACTAACGCACTCCTCTCCGGCGCTTATTTGACCAAATGCAGCGTCAACGGATAATGGTAGCTGCGACCCTCGGAGGCTTTGACTGCGGCAATAATCGCAAACACCACCGAGGCCGCGCCCACCAGCAAGAGAAGGGGATACCCGATCAAAATCAGCACCAAGGGCAGACAACAAAGGAGATAAATGAAGACAGTGATATGAAAATTCAGGGCCTCTTTGGCGTTATTGGCGGCAAATTCCGAATCCCCCCGCATGGCCAGCCAGACCGCCAGCGGCAGCAGAATGGGAAATCCCATAAACCAGGAAAGATGGCTCAGGATGCTCCACAGCTTCTCATTGCCGGACGGCGGCGCACCGGAGATGATGGGTGGAGGGTAGGGCATGACGCTACCCTACACTAAAACCCGGGTAGAGTGCCATTATAATTCGGGCGGCCCATTCTAACGGGCCGTTGCTCAAACAATGGAAGCTTGGTGCGTTCTTCCCAATTAGCAAACTTGACCAATCCCGTCGGGAACGCTAAAAACAATCCTGTTTCCCGGTATTTCACTCCCGCGATTGTGCTAACCGTCTGAAAACCAAGCACTAAGAACTAAAGCACTCGAGCATTAAGCACTAAGCACTCTAAGATACCATGTCCGTCCCGACTCCCGGCTCCCAGCCTGACACAGCCCACCTGCCGCCCTATTGCGCCTCGCGCTTTCGCGCCGTGCGGCGGCCTACGCGCGAGGTCAAGGTAGGCGTTGTCGGTGTCGGCGGGACGAACCCAATCCGCGTCCAGTCCATGACGACGTCGCTGACTCAGGATGTCGCCGCCACCGTTCGGCAGACCCTCGGCCTAGCCGAAGCCGGCTGCGAAATTGTCCGCATCACCGCACCGAATAAAGAGGCCGCCCGTGCGCTCAAGGACATCCGGGAGCAAGTGACCGCCGCAGGGTGGGGGCAGTTGCCGCTTGTTGCTGACATTCACTTTCTCCCTGCCGCCGCAATGGAGGCCGTCGAGCACGTCGAAAAAATCCGCGTGAATCCGGGCAACTATGCCGACAAGAAGAAATTCGCCGTCAAGGAATACTCGGACAACGAATACGAAGTCGAATTGCAGC
>CAZLPS010000054.1:0-27722 GCA_964561455.1 uncultured Opitutales bacterium | reverse complement strand
CTTCCCGAGATCTCTAAAAGTGACGATGGACCCCCTTAACTTAGCGCCATTCAAGCCAGACCCGTTTTCGCCTCACAGTTGGGTGCCCCGCTGCCATGAGTCGCCAAATCACCCAGTTTCGCGGTCAGCTCCAACCCACCGAGCCCCCCTGGAAACGCCCGACATCAAGATCTGCAGCATGACCCCTTGGGCCTTTCCAACCTTGCGCCAGGTCATTAATACGTCACGGGCGAATGCCCTGGGAGATAACAATTTCTTTCAGGTACCACCGGCCAGCAACCTTGATCATGGTCAGCGGCTTCATCTCCTTCGCCTTGTCCTCGGGCACGGCAAACGTGGCTTCGTCGCCAGCGTCATTCAAGGTGGGGGTTTCTTCCGCCATTCGCTCCAGAATGGCGGCCTCCCCATCCAGCGGATGCGTAAATAATTCAACCATAGCAGGAGGCTCATTCGTCGCCATCCGATATCCGGCAATCTCCTGCTGGATGGTATCGTTCATCTTCTGGGCTCCTTGCAGTGTCTCCGGCGTCAGATGGTCTGGCGGCATGTAGGTTCGAACTAGTGCCATAACATCGTTATCCCGCAGCATGCGCGCAATGTCCGGCAACGCCGTTTTCCAACTCGCCTGCGGGTCCGCGCTGGCGACCTCCGGCTCCGCGGCCTTGACGGGTGTGACGACCGTGGTTGTCGTGGTTTGGACTAGCGGCGCCAGCGGCGCGGCGATCTTGCCTAACGCCGCCGCCTTCGGCGTTTCAGTCTTGGCCGCCTTCGGCGCTTCCGCCGTTTTTTCCGGTGCCGCAGTTGGCTGCATCAACCACCAAATGCCGATACCGACGATGGCGACGACCATCACAACCAAGATGAAATGTTTAAGTTTCATTGGGGGAGCCAAGTGGTCATGCTGCGGATATTGATGTCTGGCGTTTCCATGAGGGATTGGCGGATTGGAGGTGACGGCGAAAAAGGGTGACGGTGCGACTCTTAGCAGCGGGCGGGCGCAAATGCAACTTCGTGCTTGTCCAATGTGCTTTGCCGCCCGGTTACCCGAAGCGCTGGCTAAAGCACAGCGCTACTTAACTGCGCCACCATCAATTTTTTGTTTCCGGCGTTTTCTTTTTCTTGCGCGAAAGGCACGGACTGGCACGCTGATAGGCATGTCCACTTCTTCCACCACCCAGGTCCTTACGGGAAATATTGTTAATGTCGTCACCGGACGGACCTTTGCCGGGGAAATTGATATTGCCGCCGGTCGCATAGCCCGGGTCACGGAGCAAGGCCCGCCCAAAGCAGACGCAACTTGGTTTTCCCCTGGCTTTGTGGACGCCCATGTCCATGTGGAAAGCTCGATGCTCCCGCCCAGTGAGTTCGCCCGCGTGGCCGTTACCCACGGCACCGTCGCCACCGTCAGCGACCCGCATGAGATTGCCAATGTCCTCGGCCTGCCGGGAGTGCGCTGGATGATTGCCGATGCCAAGCGGGCGGCCTGCAAAATTTTCTTCGGCGCGCCCTCCTGCGTGCCGGCGACCAGTTTCGAAACCGCCGGGGCGCGCTTCGGCCCACGCGAAGTCGGCGAATTGCTCGATATTCCGGATGTGGTTTATCTGGCCGAGGTCATGAATTTTCCCGCCGTCATTTTCGGCGACCCCGTCATGCACGCCATAATCGCCGAGGCGAAAAAACGCGGTAAACGCATTGACGGCCATTCTCCCGGCGTGCTCGGCGAGGATTTGAAAAAATATGCCGCCGCCGGCATCCAGACGGATCACGAGTGCACGACTCTTGAAGAAGCCCGCCAGCGCGCTGCCTTAGGGATGATGGTCTGGATTCGGGAAGGTTCCGCCGCCCGCAATTTTGAAGCGCTTTGGCCGCTGCTGCTCGAGCGGCCAGACCGCTGCGGCCTCTGCAGTGACGACAAACACCCGGACGAATTGCTCGTTTCCCAAATTGACGCCCTTGTGCGCCGGGCCGTCGCCAAAGGCGTGCCCGTAATGGACGCCCTGCGCGCCGCGACGCTCAATCCTGTGCGGCATTACGGCTTACCCGTCGGCCACCTGCAACCCGGCGACCCGGCGGATTTGGTGGAGTTGGACAATCTCACCGAATTCAAAGTTCAGCGCACGTGGGTCAACGGCCAGCTTGTCGCGCAAAATGGCAAATCCCTCGTCGCGCGCGTGCCCGTGCACCCCATCAATGTTTTCAACGCCACCGCCAAAAAGCCGGCGGACTTCGCCCTGCCGGCCGTCGACGGCAAACGCATTCGCGTCATCGAAGCCATCGATGGGCAAATCGTCACCGGCTCGGCCATTGAGAAACCCAAAGTGACCGCCGCCGGATTCGTTGAGTGCGACCCGTCCCGCGACTTGCTCAAACTCACGGTAGTCAACCGCTACAGCGACGCCCCTCCTGCGGTGGCGCTCGTGCGCAATTTTGGCCTGAAACGCGGCGCGCTCGCCTCCAGCGTCGCGCATGATTCGCATAACATCGTGGCCGTCGGCACCTCCGATGAAGACCTGGCCCGCGCCGTCAATCTGGTCATCCAGCACCGCGGTGGCCTGAGCTTCGCCGCCGGCGACACCGCCAAGGCCCTGGCCCTGCCCATCGCCGGACTCATGAGCACCGATGACGCCGCCACCGCCGGCGCGGCCTACCAGGAATTGTCCAATCTCGCCCGCGCCAACGGCTGCAAATTACAGGCGCCATATATGTGCCTGTCGTTCCTCGCCTTGCTCGTGATTCCCCAACTCAAACTCAGCGACCAGGGTCTCTTCGACGTGGGCAAATTTGCATTTGCGGAAGCGTGGGTGGAGTGATTTGCCGCTTGTCACCACAGATAACCGACGGTAATCTTCGTATCATGAAAACACTTGCCACGCCGCCCGCCCACCGTCGGGCGATTCGCCCGGTGTTAAAGAAAAAACGCCTTCCAGAGATGCCGTGCACAATTGCGAACATTGATGAAGCCAGCCCGGAATTGGAAGCTGCTTTGCTTAAGGCTGTACGTGGCCCGCACAAGCCGTTTTCGGAATTGGAGTTTCGCGCCGTTGCCGATCGCGTCCGTGCCCGATGCAACCTTTCCCGATCCCCATGAATTTGCGATTGGACCGATCGTCCGATTTCATCCGCGATTTTGAGTTTCAATTCGAATGGTATTATCGGCAGGCGGGTGAAGCAGTTGCGGATCATTATTCGGCCAATGTGCTGGCAACACTCGCCTGGCTCAACAGTCAGCCAAACTTGGGTAAACAAAGAAGATTTCGTCACCGCGACTTGCAGGGAATTCGCTCCCACAGTGTGCAAACTCCGTTCGACGCGCATCTGATTTTCTACCGTTTTACCCACGAATGCATTACTGCCGAACGCATCTTGCACGGCGCACGCGATTTGCCCCGGCGCTTGCGCCAACCACCGGGCGCGTGATGAAAAAGATGTTTGCCTCCGCGTCACGGAGCCGATAATTGACTCTGGGAAACGCATCTCTGTGCGCCTTGTCTCATGAGCGCTTCCTCCAAAAAATCCTCTGCTGCCGACGACGCCCGGTTTTACCAACCCGCCAGCGATTTCTTTCCCGCGCAGGCCCCCACCGCGCTGACCTACGACGACGTCTCCCTTGCCACGCGCTACTCCGACGTCCTCCCGCGCGACACGCATCTCGACACGTCCCTGAGCGACGCCCTTCACCTGTCCATGCCGATCATTTCGGCGGACATGGACACCGTCACCGAATCCGCCATGGCCATCGGCATGGCCCTCAATGGCGGCCTTGGCCTCATCCATTACAATCTCGGCGAAGCCGAGCAAGTCCGCGAGGTCGAACGCGTCAAATATCACGTCCACGGCCTCATTCGCGACCCCATCCAAGTCGCCCCCAACCAAACTATCGAAGACGTGCTCCGGCGCATTGATGACAAGCGCTTTACCTTCCGCACCTTTCCCGTGGTGGATGAAAAGGGAGTCCTCGTCGGCCTGCTCTCCGGCCGCGTGGTCAAGGAACGCTACCGCGCGAAGAAAGTCGCCGAGGCCATGACCCCCCGCGCCGACGTTTACACCATCAAGGAAAAGGAGCTCGGCAAGAATCCCATTGCCGCGGCCGATAAATTTTTCACCGAACATCTCGGCATTCACAAACTCCTCGTCGTTGACGATCACGACCGTCTCCGCGGCCTCTTCACGCTCAGCGATATTGAACGCATCACCGAAGAAGCCCGCGCCAATGTCCGCCCCGCGCGTGACGCGAAATTCCGCCTCGTCTGCGGTGCGGCCGTTTCCGCCCCGCGCACCCCCGCCGGCGAACTCGACCGCGATAAATTGCTCAAGCACGCCTCCGCCCTCGTCGCCGCGGGGGTTGACGCCCTTGCCATTTCCACCGCGCACGGTCACACCGCCGGCGTTGGCGGGTGCGTCCGCTTGTTGCGCCAGGAATTTAAGCACCTCACGCTCATCGCCGGCAACGTCACCAGTGGTGAAGGCGTCGAGTTTCTTGCTGAAGCCGGGGCGGACGCCATTAAGATTGGCCAGGGCCCCGGCTCGATTTGCACGACGCGCATCGTCGCCGGCGTCGGCATTCCCCAGCTCACGGCATTGTATGTGTCCGCCCTCGCCGCCCGGCGCAGCGGGGTGCGGATCATCGCCGACGGCGGCATCACCAAGAGCGGCGACATCGTCAAGGCGCTCACCCAGGCCGATGCGGTCATTCTCGGCGGCCTGCTTGCCGGCTGCCGCGAAGCCCCGGGCGAAATCATCGAAATCGAAGGGAAATTTTACAAACAGTATCGCGGCATGGGCAGCTTGAGCGCGATGAAGGCCGGCTCCGCCGCCCGCTATGGCCACGAAAAATCCTCCTCCAACACCGGTGGCCGCCCGCAAAAAATCGCCGCCGAAGGCATCGAGGCCCTGAAGGAAATCGCGGGCTCGCTCGACGCCGTCCTCGCCCCGCTCCTCGGCGGCTTGCAAAGCGGCCTCGGCTACCTGGGGGCAAAGAACCTTTCCGAACTGCGGGAAAAGGCCCGCTTCACGCGTGTCACCGCCGCCGGCATGAAGGAAGCCGCGCCCCATGACGTGATTGAAGTGAAAACGTCGAAAGCCTGAGTGTTTTAGTGCTTAGTTCTTTAGTTCTTAGTTGACGCTTCCATAAATTGCTTGGCACCAAAAACCAGAACAAGCTCCACAACCGAAAGATTCCCCTGTATGCGCACGTCGCACTAGGCACTAAAACACTAAGCACTAAAGCACTAAAGCACTCTTATTTCAATGCACCCCCGCCTCGCCACCCTCCTCACTCGCTACCCCGCACTGGCCCCTTGCGCCGGGGACATTGCGTCCGCGGCCAAAATGCTCGAGGACTCCTTTCGGGCGGGCGGTAAACTTCTGCTCTGCGGCAACGGCGGCAGCGCGGCCGACTCCGACCATATCGCCGGCGAACTTCTGAAAGGCTTCGGCCACGCGCGCACCCTTCCCGCCGCCGACGCCATGAAACTCGGTGGCGACCTCGCCAAAAATCTGCAAGGGGCCCTGCCCGCCATTCCCCTGCCACAGCTGACCGGACTCGTCTCCGCATTCAGCAACGATTGCGACCCGAAATTCGTTTACGCCCAACTCACCTGGGGCCTCGGGCGCCCGGGCGATGTGCTGCTCGCCATTACCACGTCCGGCAATTCGGCGAATGTCCTCCACGCCGCCGACGCCGCCAAAGCCCGCGGGATGAAAACCATCGGCCTCACCGGCCAATCCGGCGGGAAGCTGCTGCCGAAATGTGATGTCTGCATCCGCGTTCCGGAGACGGAAACGTTTAAGATTCAGGAGTTTCACTTACCCGTTTACCACTGCCTTTGCTTGGTGCTGGAGGAAACGTTTTTCGGGGATGGGAAAAAGACTGAATTCTGCGACAAGCCGCCCGAAGAGGGGCTTAGTGAAAGTGACTCCTATCCGGGGAATCTAATTCACGGGAAAGGTGCCAGAATATACAAGATTACCCGCAGTGTTCGAACCAAAAAACGTTCATCAAAGCACTAACTTTCCTCTCCCGAAATTTGCCTCAATGCGGTTACGCAGAGCTCTTTTAGCTTCAAATGGCCTTTCATCCTCCCAAATAATAATGTTGTATTGCCTTGTGTCGAAATGCACATTGCTCAAGTCGTTATTTCGACACATCCAAATGACTCTCAACTCAAATCCCAATGCGAATCCCGCCTCAAAATAGACTCCCGATTTTTGCTGTGTAAAATCTGCAATTACGAACTTAGCTTTTCGAATTAGGGAAATAATCTCATCATCAATCTTATTTACGTGATCAGTTCGATCTACCCGAACCGGGTTGTATCCCGCCTCACGAATTCCTTCGGCGATAACTTGTTGATAAAATTCATCGAGGGATGGGTCAAAGCTCATTGCAACGAATACATCATTGCTTTCTTGGGCTGTTGTGCCGTGTTCAAGAAATTCCCATCCACTTGCAGATATCGCATATGAGACACTGCCGTTTTTGCGTAAATAACCCTTACATTCGACGAGGAAGTCATTCATCAGGAACCAGAGTTCATAACAGTTAAGGGACCAAGAAGCGGACAAGAGCGGAAGATGCGCACGGCAGGTTTCGATAAACCCTGAGATCTTAGAATCATCTGCATAATCTTTCTCTGCCTCTCGGGTTTCGATCTTTTCTAAGCAAAGATTTAGCTCGTTGGGAACAATTTGAATTTGCTGGTTAACTCTGGGCAAAAATCTGCAAAGCGCCGCTAACAATCGATATGCCCTTGTAGAAACGAGCGGTTGTCCTAGAGATTTCAACATCATTAGATAGTCGCGGTCAATACGAGCGCCCTGGTTTTGGTAAATGTAACTTGAGGCATTGCACCGCTTATCGTGCGAGTCGAGATGGGTGGACAAAATCGCTCGACTCGTCCCGTCAATTGCGAATTTCCCACACCGAAAACAATCCACCTTGAATTCGTCATTCACCTCTACGCTAGTGCTAGGAGACTTGCAAACCGGACAAGGAAGATAGGTCATATCCTCATTCTCAAAGGAATCGGCAGGCCAATGTCAATGTTTCCGGCGCCCACCATCCAAATGCAGGGCAGCCAGCCTCAAGGGCAAGCAGTCCAAGCCTTACGAGACCTGCCTTAAGCACCACGTCGGGAATTGAGGCGGCAAGGCGCAGGAGGACTTTGACCCGGGCCGGAGGGCTTGCGCCGCCTTTGCTCCCAATTTTGCAGTTTGTCCTCACCGATTCCCATTAAGCTGGCGAATTTCGTCTGTGAAGGGTGAAGTTTCGCCCGCACGCTGGATAGATCGCAGCCAGACTTAATCTTGAAACTCCGTGACGGCGCTTGGATGCCGCGTTCGATTGCGGCCGCTTCATTGACGCTGTCCAATAGTTTTTTGAAAAGTTCTCTTTTCACGCTTTTGAGCCTCCCGTGATAGAAATCATAAGTTAAATTGAGTGGCAATCAATTCGGCCAGTTCATTTTTATCCGACTTGTAGGCTTGCTAACGCCACCACGCAGGCCGTTTCCACCCGCAGCACATGCCCGGGAAGCCGGACAAATTGAAAACCGGCCGCTTTAAACGCCGCATATTCGTCCGGCGAAAAATCACCTTCGGGGCCGACGACGATTAAAGCGGGGAGGAGGGAGCGGGGAGCGGGGAGTTTGGCCACGGATACGGCATCCGGCGTTAATGCTGCGACCAGGCGCAATCCGTTCCCCTCTTTCCCGGAAAGCTGCTTTAGCCATTTTCCCAACGCCACCGCCGCATGGATTTCCGGTTGCCAGGGATTGCCGGATTGCTTGCATGCCTCCAGCGCCGTCGCGCGCCAGCGATCGAGTTTTTTTTCCGCGCGTGAGTGGTCCAACTTCACTTCGCCGCGCGCGGTTAACAACGGTTGGATCTCCGTTGCCCCGAGTTCGGTGGCTTGACGGATGATTTCCACAAAAGTATCGCCCTTGGGCAGGCCCACGGCCAGCACGCGTGGCACCGGCTGGGAATGCCAGGTGATCTTTTCAATCCGGAGCCGCGCCGCCCGCGCTTCCGCGGCGGCGATCGAACATTCGGCGAATCCTCCCCGTCCATCCAGCAATACGATTGTCTCCCCCACCCGCGCCCGGCGCACCCGCACCAGATGGCTCGATTCCTCGCCACCCAGCGTAATTTCACCGCCAATTTCCGGCCAGGGACCGGGATGGAACACACGGAGCATCTGACAGTCTATAAAGGATGAAGGATGAGGGATGAAGGATGAAATGGACGCTCCCGAACTTTTGGCCTCAATTTTGACCCGGTCGTCAGTCTAGCCCGATTTGATTCATCCTTCATCCCTCAGCCTTTATCCTTCTCGGCCATCCTTCCTTTATATAAAACAAACACGGCTCCCCAGACGAGGAGCCGTGCCTGAACCTAAATCGAACTACAAACTGAACTGAAACCAGAACCCGATCGCGTTAACGACCGTGTTCCATAGCTAGAGACGTCCGCCAGCCTTTTTCGTTCAATTTTTCCCGTCTGGAATTGCGGTCCGAAAATAACTCGTTCATCATCAATAAAATATCGATTTCGGGGGCTGGTGAATATTTTCCCATGGAACTGGCAAAAAAGGCTCGCCGCTCTTCTTTTTCCGGTCCAAATTTAACCATGCTCGGCATAAGCACGCCTGATTCAACGGCTCCCACCCGGGATTAAGCATTGCTGCCGACGACACCCTCTGCTAAGGTCGCCATGTTTGCGAATACCTCAAATGCCTTTGGGCGTCCACGCCATCCTCCTTTTCTGCTTTAGCTCCCGGTCCAACCAGCCGATAACCAAAGCCCCGCCTTATGTTTAAAAACATCCCTTTCAACCGCGTGATCTGGGTCACCAGCAGTTTCCTGATTGGAACCCTCGCCATTGTCCTCACTGCCGTACCTTGGTATATTTGGCACTTTGGGCTTAATTGGTTTCTGGTCGCCCTCTTTTTGGCGTTTTATATCGCCACCGGTTTGTCCATTACCTTGGGCTATCACCGCCTGCTGGCGCACTTGAGCTTCAAGGCCAAGGCTCCCGTCAAGTTAATGGTCCTCATCTTTGGTTCAGCCGCCTTTGAAAATTCCGCCATTGACTGGGTCAGCGACCACCGCCGACACCATAAGTTTGTGGACCAAGATGAAGACCCTTACGACATCTCCAAGGGATTCTGGTACGCCCATGTGGGTTGGATGATGTTTAAACTGCGCCCCGAACCGCCGCAGGATAACATTCCCGATCTGTGGAAGGATAAAATGGTCATGTGGCAGCACCGTTGGACCCACGTGCTGGGCCTTGTTTTCGGGCTCGGCCTGCCCACCTTGATCGGTGCGCTCTACGGCTGGTTCCATTACGGCACCATGGCCGAAGTTGGCATCCAGGCTCTCGGTGCTTTCCTGATTGGTGGCGTCCTCCGCATCGTCTGTGTCCAACACAGCACCTTTTGCATCAACTCCTTGTGCCACACCCTTGGACGCCGCCCCTACTCCACCAAGTGCAGCGCGCGCGACAGCGCCCTGGTTGCTCTCGTCACTTTTGGCGAAGGATATCACAACTTTCACCACGAGTTCCAGCATGACTACCGCAATGGAGTCAAATACTGGCAGTGGGATCCCACCAAATGGACCGTCTGGACGCTGAGCAAACTGGGTCTGACCAGCGACTTGCGCCGGGTGCCCGCCTCCCGCATCTTTCTCGCCGAGCTGACCGAAGCGCGGTACCAAATCGACACCCATCTGGAAAAGACCACGACCTCCTTGTCCGAGCAAGCCCGAGAACTCGTCGCCCATTCAATCGAACAAGTGGAACAAATCTCCCAGCGGCTGGCCGCGCGCATCAGCGAATTACAAGCCTCCGCCAAGGGGAAAATGGAAGTCGGGCGCGAAACGATTGCGGAATGGCGCCGCCAAATCGCGCAAGAGCTGCAAACCGCGCGCGAACACCTCGAGCACATTCACGCCCAGTCCATGGCGTTGCCCGTGGGTGCGTAAGTACCGGTCGGGTTGGCGCGGGTCCCTGCCCTCGATTTTCGGGAACGTGGGCCGTCTCGGCGTCCGCAAATCAGGCTTGGACGGTGGCGTATCCGGGATTGACACGTATCAGTGGCATTCCCAATATGCCGGTCCCATGTCCACCTCCCCCGGCCTGCCTGTTCTGACTCTCACCCTCGCGGTGCTCGTCCTCTCTGCTTGTTCGAAAAGCGAAGAGCAGACTTCCGCCACTCCGGCTGCGGCCACCACGCCCGCAACACCGAAATCCTATACGGTCACCCTCACCCCAACCATTAAGACCGGTCAGAAGTTTACCTATTTGGCAGACCTCGCGCAGAATACCAAACAAGACACCGCCGTAACCGTCCCCGGGGCGCCTGCTCCGCAGAACCAAAATGAGGCAACGAAGACTCTGGTTCACGTTGAAGGCGAAGGGGAAGTGTTGGCAGTAAACTCCAATGGCACGCCGCAAAAAATTTCCCTCACGGTGAAAGCCTTGTCCGCGTCCGCTAATGACAAGCCAACCTCCGGCCTGCCGGCGGCGGGCGCCAAATTGGTGGCTGAGCGCAACGGCAAGGACGTCACCATCACCGTGGACGGCAAAGCGGTTTCGGATGAAATCAAGGGTGTGTTGGCCGATGCCCTACCGGTGGAAAGCGACAAGCACTCCGATCAGGAGATGTTTGGTCCCACCAAACCCGTGGCCGCGGGAAGCACTTGGTCGGTAAATGTCGCCGCCATGGTCGCGGGCATGAAAGACGACATGGACGGAGCTGAATTGTCGAACCCGGCCGGCACCATGAAGTTGGAGAATGTCAAAGGCAGCGGCGATGACCAGGTGGCCACCGTGTCCGGTAATTTTACCGCCACCATTAAGCCTCCCGGTATTCCTCCGGGAATTAACCTGGACACTTCCACCGCCTCCGGAACCATCACTGAAATTATTCCCGCGACCACCAAGGGCGCCATGACCCAAACTTACTCGTTGTCCGTTGTTGTGGCAGCCCACGGCGATATGCAAGGTGTACAATTGAAGATGAACATGGCGATGGAGCAAAAGAAGTCGGCCACCGTCACCTTCCACTAGGGCTCGGGCAGACGCCGGTTTACCCTTTCCAAGACGGCGGCAAACGGGCAGTATATCCCTCCGCCCCATGCCCTCACTGCGCCTTGGTCTGTTTCTTGCCTGCCTGGCTTGCGCCACTGTGGGACCGCTAACCGCGGCTGACAGCCCGCCTTCCGGCGCCAAATATCGCCCCCAGTTGGCTCCGCATTTTGCCGAGGGTGATGTTTTTACTTACAACGCCACCGCCGAATTTGGCAGCGCCATGCGCGTTGAAACTCAAACTCGCAAACCGAAGGCGGAAGGGCCTGATGAACGCAGCGGCGGCGTCGCCCTGGATGACCGCGATGATTTCCAGATTGAATTTGTCGCTGACAAGGCCCTGGCCCGTCAGGTTTTCAACAACGGTTCACTGCGGGAGGCGGAATTCCTGGTGGTCCGTTGCCGGGAGATGGATGCCTCCGGCCAGGCTCATGAACTTGTCCCACCCGGAACCGTTATCGGCGCCCGTAAACAAAAGGACGGCCAAATTGCCTTTGCCGTCAACGGCAGAGCCCCTGACCCCACCCTCGCCATGCGCCTCAGCATTATCATACCCATGGGCGATGAACGAAATACCTTTAACGAACTGCTGACGCCACCCGCCCCCAAAGCCGCCGGCGAACAATGGCCCGTCAATGAAAAAGCCATGCTCGCCTCGGACTTGGCGGAACTATTTCCCGGCGTGGATCAAGTGGCCGGCGGCGTGACGTTTCAAAAAGTTTTGGCGGAAAACGCCGGTGGGCCACGCGGGCTAGTTTATAGTGAATATAACCTCGGCGATGTGCATCCGCCGTTCCCCGAGGGCGTGGATGCATTCCCCTCCCAAGTGAGCTTTAAAGTGCTTGCCAAGGTGCCACTGACGCCCGGTCCCGGTCAATATGACTTGCAGTTAAATGCAGTGGTGCGACACCAGGGACAAACGGGGAACAGTCGGACTGGCCTGTCTCAAACCAGTGTGCGTTTCAGCATCAACGTGCAACAAAACCTGCATTATGCCATCGGCACAGGTGGGCCGGCGCCCGCCAGCCTTACTCACGCCCCCGCCGAGCCGGATGCCCCACCGCTGGCCCCGGGCTTGAGCTCCGCCCCTTTCCTTCGGCCGGAAATGGCCAAGAATGACCCGACTGCAACGCCCGCCGCCGACCAATCCGGCAATTCCGGGAATCCAACCTCTCCTGCAATGGCCAAAGGCGCCAGCGCGGCGAAGTCGGCGGCTTCCCCGTCAGGCGTACCGGAGCCCGCACCCCCGCCGTTTATCCTCCACGAGCCCATTTCACCTTATTCCGGCGTCAAGGGCCTTTCCGCCCCGTCCAAGGATACTTCAAAATCCAACTGAATGCATCACCTGCCGGTTGCGGGTCGCCACCGCCAATATATCAAAAAATTGTTTCTCGGCTTTACCCATTAGTCATTTTCCCATTTTTCGCATATGATTGAAGTCACCGGCTTGACCAAACTTTACGGAGATTTTGTGGCGGTGAACAATTTGTCGTTTGGTGTGCGGGCGGGCGAAGTGTTGGGCTTGGTGGGCCCCAATGGCGCCGGCAAGACCACCACGCTGCGCTGCCTCGCCGGCATCATCCCGCCGACGCACGGCAGCATCGTCATCAACGGGTGCGATCTCCGGCAAAATCCCGTTGGCGCCAAAGCCCAACTTGCCTTCTTCACCGACGAACCGCGGCTTTTTGACTATTTGACGGTATGGCAACACTTGGTGTTCGTCGCCCGCATCTATCAAGTGGCCGATTACATTTCGCGCGGCGAAGGACTTCTCGCCGAGCTCGAATTGCTGGATAAGCGCGATGCCCTGCCAGCCGAACTTTCCCGCGGTATGAAGCAAAAGCTCGTCATTGCCTGCGGACTGTTGCATTCGCCCAAGGCCATGTATTTTGACGAGCCCCTCACCGGCCTCGACCCGCTCGGCATCCGCAAGATGAAGGAGTCCATCACCCGGCGGGCCCGCGAAGGCGGCGCGGTCATCCTCAGCTCTCATTTGCTCCACCTCGTTGAGGAAATCTGCACGCACCTGCTCATCCTCAAGGGCGGCCAGATGGTCGCCCACGGCTCGCTGGAGGAGATTACCCGGCGATTTTCCGTCGAGCCTGGGTCCAACCTCGAGGATGTGTTCTTTCGCGCCACGAGTGACACTCCCGCCCCCGCGCCAAATCCCCCGCCCGAACCGCCGCCCGAACCGCCGCCCGTTTTGCCCGCATGATTTCCGCGTTGTTTTACCTGCAGTACCATTCCATGCGCAATCGCCTGTGGGCGCGGCTGCGGCGCTTGAAGCGCCCCAAATACCTCATTGGCGCCATCATCGGCGGCCTGTATTTCATTTTTTATTTTTCGATGCTGGTGACCGGACCGAGCCCCGGCGTGAGCGGGACCTCCCTCGCCAGTGTGGCCCCCACCCCAAGCGCCTGGACCACCTTTGGCGCCATTCTGTTGTTCCTCGTGGTGGTTCTGGCCTGGATCCTGCCCAACGAGCGAGCCGCGCTGGCTTTTTCCGAAGCCGAAGTGGCCTTCTTGTTCCCCGCACCCATCTCCCGCCGCGGATTGATCCACTACAAACTCGTTCGGTCGCAAGTCGGAATTCTCTTCTCGGTGGTTTTCCTGACGTTGATATCCGGTCGATGGCGCCAAGGCCCGCATGTTTGGATTTCCCTGTTGGGCTGGTGGACCATACTCTCCACACTTAGCCTGCATGGACTGGCTTCATCCTTTGCCCGCACCTTCCTGTTTGATCGCGGCATCACTAATTGGCGGCGGCGCACGATCATTTTGAGCGCCCTCGTCGTGGTCATTGGCGGACTATTTATCGTCGGCCGCGACCGGCTGCCCCCGTTGCCCGCGGGCCCCAACCCGATTCCCTACGATTATTTAAACTGGTTGGACACCGCCCTCACCACCGGCGCAATTCCTTACCTGCTCCTTCCGTTTCGGGTCGTCGTGCAGCCATATTTCGCGCCGGATGCCAGCTCGTTCTTCCTAGCCCTCGGCCCGGCGCTGGCCATCATCGCCCTGCATTATTTCATCGTCGTTCGCGCCAATGTGGCTTTCGAGGAAGCCTCCGTCGCCTATTCGCAAAAAATTGCCAGCCGGATCGCCAATATGCAACAACGGCGGGGTACGCCCCAAGCACCGAAGAAAGCCCGTCGCGCGCCGTTCCAGCTCAAACCCATTGGCCCGCCCGCCGTGGCTTTCCTGTGGAAAAACCTCATTTTAGCGGGCACCAGCGCCAATCCGCGGCTTTTTTTCCGCGTCTTCCTGCTCATCTTCATTTTTGGCTCTTTCGCCCTGCCGCGCAACAATGGCGATGTTCCGTGGACGTTTGCCATCGGCATTGTTTGCCTGGGCCTTTTGTTTATCAGCCTGCTGGCGGGCCCCAGCCTGCTCCGCGTGGATTTTCGCGCAGACCTGCTGGTCGCCGATCAGCTCATGCTCTACCCTCTGCCAGGCTGGCAAATTGTGCTCGGGGAACTCCTGGCGCCGGTCGCGGTGCTTACGGCCGTACAATGGTTGCTCATTCTGGCGGTCGCCATGTTCACCACCGTCCCCGCGCACGAGATCCACGTCGTCACGGATTCTGCGGATACGCAAACGACCGTGGCCGCACACGGCCTCGCTCTGGGCCTGCGGGTGAGCTTGGCGCTGACCGCCGCCATCCTTGTCCCCGCCATTGATTTCATCATGCTCCTCATCCCCAACGCCGTCGCCCTGCTGATGCCCAGCTGGGTACGTTTTGACAAAAACGCCCCGCGCGGCATTGAAAACTTCGGCCAGATGATCATTCTCGCCATCGGGCAATTCTTCGTGATGGCCGTGGCGCTGGTGCCGGCGGGCCTCATCTTTTGGCTGGCGTTCTTTCTGGTGGGCCTCGTCCTTGATTCTGCCGTAGCCATGCCCCTCGCGGCCGTGGCCGCCGCCACCATGCTTGTGGTCGAGGGTTCGGCAGCCCTCTTTATTCTCGGCCAGGCCTTTGAACGCTTCGACATCTCCGCGGAAACGACGAATTAGCCCTGGCCTCGCCCCTATTCCCACCTCCCCGCCCACAACAGCGCGGCAAATGCGGCGAAGATCAGCGCCAACAGCGACCCCGCTAGCCAATTGGGCAGACGCGTGGCCCCAAAAATGGCGGCATATTGCCTCCGGTCTTCAAGCTGATCTGCCATGGGCTTGCTCCGCCCGGGCACCGTGGGCATACACGCCATTAGCACCCCGACCGTGATCATGCAGACCAGCACCACGCCATAGAATACCCTTGGGTTAAATCCCGGCAGATAGCCCAGCGAATCGGCATTATTTACCGGACCAAAAAATATTCGCCAGGCCGCCAACAGGCCCAACCCGATTATCACCGCCCCACCGAGAACATTCCGTGGTCGAAATCGCAAACGGGGACGATTGGGCTGAGGATCGCTCACGTAACCGGCTCCGCGATTTTATCGCGTCTGCATTTTGTTCAATTCGTAATCCTTGTGCAGCAAATGGTAGTCCAGGGTGAGTTTCAACGCCGTGCGCAGGTCGGTCTTCGGCTTCCAACCCAGGTGTTTTTCGGCCTCTTTCACTGACGGCACGCGATGGGTCACATCCTGGTAGGCGGCGCCGTAGTACTCTTTGCTGGATACATCCTCGAGCTTGATCTTCTTCTTGATGTCCTTGTACCCGGGATATTTCGAGATTAGATCCAGCAGCATCTCAGCCAACTCCCGCACGGAGAAATCCATCTTGGGATTGCCGACGTTGAATATTTTCTTCGACGCGCAACCGTTCTTGTTTTCAATGATGCGCGTGATGGCGTCCACCCCGTCGTCAATGAAAGTAAACGAGCGCCGCTGCTTGCCGCCGTCGACCAGCTTGATCGGCCGGCCATGGATGACATTGTGCAAAAACTGTGTCACGACGCGCGAGGAGCCTTCCTTGGGCTCGTTGATGTCATCAAGCTTCGGTCCGACGAAATTAAACGGCCGGAACAGCGTGTAATCCAAACCCACCGTCTCGCCGTAGGCGTATATCACGCGATCGAGCAGTTGCTTGATGCAGGAATAAATCCAGCGCTGTTTCGGAATCGGCCCGAGAACGAGGTTGCTGGTGTATTCATCGAACTCCTTGTCCGTGCTCATCCCGTAAATCTCCGACGTCGAGGGGAACACCAGGCGCTTCTTGTATTTCACGCATTTGCGCACGATTTCCATGTTCGCCTCGAAATCCAGCTCATAGACGCGGATGGGATCCTTCACATACAACGCCGGCGTGGCAATCGCGACCAGGGGCACCACGGTGTCGCACTTGCGCACGTGGTATTCAATCCACTCCTTATTGATGGTAATGTCGCCCTCAAAGAACTTGAATCGCGGGTGCCCCATGCAATGCTCCAGCTTGTTCGCGGACATGTCCATCCCGTACACTTCCCAGTCATGATTGTTGAGAATGTGCCAGGTCAGGCTGTTGCCAATGAAACCATTGACGCCGAGGATGAGGACGCGGTGGGGCATGGGAAAAAGTGTTCTTGAGCTCTAGTTCTTAGTGCTTAGTTACTTGTGTAAACTTTCCGGCCCCCGGGGGCAAGCCTTGGAAACCAAAAAACGCCGCGCCGCCATCACCTGCTCCAGCGTTCGCTTTTGGGTCCCTATTGCCCCGTCCAGGAATTGCCGCCACCCTGATCCGGCTTTACATCGTAGCGTGGGAGTATCTCCGACTCGGGCGCCGGTTTGTTCCGGCTGGCCGCCACTTTTGCCACCATGTGCCGCACCGGGGCCTGGATGGCGATCAACTGGTCGAGCCGCCCATCCAGCGATTTCGACAGCTTGTCCAGCGAGGCATTGATGGAATCGCCCAACGAGTGAATGGCCGCGCCGAGATTGCCGAACCCGGTGTGCAGCAGCTGGTTCGTTTTGCGCTGCTCGAAAATCATCGCAAATTGAAAATTCTTCTGCGCCTGGCGGACCAAACCCATGAACCGCTCGGCCGAAGGCCGCGCATCCGGCAATTGATTCAACGGCAGTGCCAGCGGCGCCACGGCATCGCCCCCCAGCCGTGCCAGCTCGCCCGCCTCATTGTTGTAGACACCGATATTCCGTTGCAAGTATTCGACTTCGTTTTTGTAGGCGGCCAAGTCGTTGGCCGCGCGCTCGATTTCATCCCAAAACGGCGCGAACGCCCCTTCGGAAAATTCTTTTTCCGCCGCGGCGAGATGCTGGTTGGCGGAAACCACGCGGTTGCCGATGCCCAGGTAGCATTTTTGGGTTTCGCCCTGGAGGCCGTGCAGAAAGCTGGTCTTTTGCATCACGACATCTAGCCCCGCCTCCTTCTCAGGACGGCCGAATTTGCGGTCGGAAAACCACAGCACGCCAAAACCACATCCGCCCCCCAGCGCGGCCCCGCCAAACGTCCACACGACCAACTGCAAAACGGCTTCGACCAGCGTTATGACGCTGGCCCCATTGGCCTCCCACGTCCAGATCGCCATGGCCACGCCAATGAACAACCCCGCAATGCCACCGGAAAGGGCATATTTGAGCGGTTGGTCTTCCCTGGCTTTCATGGTCTGGAGAATGACGGAAACGGTGCCGAAACGGAAGGATGAAGGAAGAGCTCCGCAGGATGAACGGGAAAACCCGCCCAACGGGAAAAGGTCGCTATTTTTTCTTTCCGCGGGCGATTTTCAGGAGAGCTTTTACCCGGTCGCGATAGCGTTTTTGACGCAACGCTGCCTTCTCGCGCTTCTCCCATTCCGGGGCTTTCGGCCGCCCCGCCCGCGGGCGGAACAGGGGTTCGGGGATGGTGAAAATATTGCGCTGTTTGAAGGACGCCGGCGTGTGGACGAGCAGCGTCGCATAGGTCGGGGTCGAAAACCACGGCTTCCGCGCGATGCGCCGCGTATCATATACCCATTCCGGCCGCGGAATCTCGTTCCGGTCGGACAACCATTCCGCCAATCCGGCGAGATAGGCGTCAAATACGTCACCCCCCGGAAGCTTTCCATCCAGCCGCGGCGGCGCCTCCTTAAGTCGTTCAGCCAATTCCGGGCGGCTGGTAAGTTTCCTTTCCAAAGTATGCTCCCAATCGCCGAGATTGAATCCAAACTCGTCCGGCGTTTTCGACCACGCCGCGACCTCGTTGATCGTATACGGCCAACGATGCGCGCGGGCTTTCTCCGGTTTGAACCGGGGACGATATTGGTATTCATTTCTTACGTTCACGATTCACCTCCTCAATTATTCCTTTGATGATTTCGCATTGCTGCGCCGTCGGCCGGTCGTCCGGAAAATATCGGTCAATGTGCGCCTCGATTTCCGCCAGCGACTTGATTTCCATTTTATGGATGAGAAATTTCAAATCGTGCAAATCTCCCCGGCGACTGGGTCCCGGGCGCCGGCAGGCCAGCGCCTTCATTGCCAGCAGATAGCTCGCGGTGGCAACGTAAAGCTTCAATCCGGGAATCTCCAGCGGAAGCACCCGCCGGGCTCCGACCGGGGCAAAAAATCGCCAGACTTCGTCATTAAGCCATTTTTCGTCGAGGTTCAATTCTTGCGCCACTTGCTTGGCGATCCGCAGGCCCGCCTCCCTGGGCTTGATGGTGGCGTCCACATCCTGGGTGGCCTCACGGTTACCATAGGCCAGCATCAGCGCCGTGCCGCCGTAGGGGCATAACTCCAGCGTCAACCCTTCGGCGAGGGCCAATTCGCCCAGCCGCCGCAAGGCCCGCATCATAACATCACGCGAAATCCTCGACACGATTAAACGTTACGTAACGTTCTATTATTTATCAAGCGGGGAGGAGCGAACGACGAATCCACGCCCAACCCCAATGGCTGGAGCATCCTCCCCACCCCCCATTCGAGTCCATTCGTGGATGAAACTTGATTTTACCGCAACTCCGCCCCGGAGTCCGCGTCGAGCAGCTTGAAGTTTTCAACGTGGTAGGCGGGGTCGGCGCGGAACGCCAGATTGACGTGGTAGGCCTGCTCGAAGTCGAGCAGATGCTTCTCGTCCTCCGTCCGCAGGCGCTCGAGGTTCGTCGGATGCAGCAGCACGCGGAACCGCAGCTCGCGCCCCTGGTTCTCCGGGCGCGTGCGCAGCCGCCGCACATGCGAAAGCAACCGTCGCTGGATTTCCACGCTCATGGAGCGCGGGCTCTTCACATTGCCGCGCCCGTGGCAATACGGGCAGCCGGTGTAAATACCTGACGCATTGGATTGCTCGTGCCGCTGGCGCGACATCTGCATGATGCCGAGCGCGGAAATCGGCAGCACGTGGCTCTTCGCTTTGTCCTTCTCCATTTCCTCGCGCATGCGGTTGTAGACCGCCTGGCGGTCGCGCGGGCGCTTCATGTCAATGAAGTCGAGAATGATCAACCCGCCGATGTTGCGCAGACGAATCTGCCGGGCGGCCTCGCTGGCGGCCTCCAAGTTGGCCTGGGTGATGAAGTTGCCGGCGTCGCGGGAGCCTTTGTGGCCGCCGGTGTTGACGTCAATGGCCACCAGCGCCTCGGTTTCCTCGATGACGATTTCGCCGCCGCTGGGGAGCGGGACGCGGCGTTGGAAGGTCTGTTCGATCTGGCGCTCGATGTTGTAGCGCTCGAAAATCGGCACGCTTTCGCGATAACGTTGGATCTTCGTCTGAGAACGCTTTGAAATCTCGCCGACGAGCTTCAACATCAGTTCGTAGTCCTTGTCGTTGTCCACCAGTACACGGTCAATGTCCTCGGTCAGAAAATCGCGGATGGTGCGCTCAATGATGTCCGGCTCCTGGTACAGCATGACTGGCTTGGGCGACTTCATTTTTTCCTGCATTTCCTCCCAGCGCTTCAACAGGATGTACAAGTCGTGGATGAAATAGCGGATCTTCTTCCCCTCGCCGGCGGTGCGGATGATGACGCCCATGCCCTCGGGAATGGTCAACTCGCGCAGAATTTTCTTCAGGCGCTCGCGCTCGCGGCGGTCCTCAATTTTGCGCGAAATGCCGCAACCGCCCGAAAAGGGCATCAGAACGAGGAACCTGCCGGGCAGAGCGATGTTGGTCGTGGTGCGCGGGCCCTTGGTCCCGATTTGGGTCTTCGTGATTTGCACCACAATGTCGGTGCCTATCGGGTACAGGCGGGGAATGTCCTTCAGCGAAATTTTTTCCGCGTTCCGGCGCTGCTCCTCGGATTGGTTTTCGCGGACGATTTCCACCGCGCTATCATTGGCGGCGGGGAGGATGTCCCAATAATGCAGGAAGGCGTTTTTGGGCAGGCCAATGTCCACGAACGCCGCCTTGAGGCCGGGCTCGAGGTTCTGAATGCGGCCTTTAAACACGGCGCTGACGAGGCGGCTTTCGCCCGCGCGTTCCACTTCAAATTTCTCCAACACCCCGTCGACCAGCAGCGCCACGCGCTTTTCCAGCGGCTCGGCGTTGATGATGAGTTCACGGTAGGCGCGGTTTTCCTCGCCCTTGAAAGCGCGAATGATGCGCTGGAGGATCGGGCGCGATTTCTTCGCGCGCAGGCGGGCCTCATCGCGCAATTCCCCGGTCTGGATCAATTCCGGCTCGGGTTCGTCGGGCGGCTGGCGCATCTGCTCTTCGGGGGGCAGATCGGCAGAGGAGAGGGCCGGGCGTTGGCGCGCCGGCGCGTCAGCGGATTCGTGTCCTTCGTAAAGTTCTTCCGAGTGATCCTCGGGGGGCAAGTCTTGGTCGGGCATAAGGTGTAAGTGTTAAGGTGAAAATTGGGAAAAGGGCCGGATGAAGCACACGCTGTCACACCGCCTCGCGGCAGTGACGGTAAACGCTTTGCACCAGGCCCATGAGAATGCAGCAGCTAAGCACGAAGGAACCCCCGTAACTCAGCAGTGGAAGTGGAATGCCTTTGACCGGCATCAGCCCCTGCACCATCCCGATGTTCACAAACACATGCACCATAAAGAGCACCGCCACGCCCACGCAGATCAGTTGTCCAAACCGGTCCCGCGCGAGCCAGGCGATGCGCAAAGTGTTGCCTAACAGGATGGCGTAAAGGCCGAGAACGGCCAGGCCGCCGATAAAACCCGTCTCCTCAAGGAAGACGGCCATAATAAAATCACTGGTCGCCACTTTGGGTGGCAAATAGCCGAGGCGGGCCTGGGTGCCTTCCTGGTAGCCCTTGCCGGTCAAGCCTCCGGTACCCACCGCAATTTGCGATTGGCGCTGGTTCCACGTCACGCCAATGCCCTCGGGGTCAACCACCGCGGGATAGAGGAAGGAGGCAATCCGGTCGCGCTGGTAATCTTTCAACGGCAACCAGGAGCGCTTGCCGTATTGCCCGAGAACGTCCGCCGAAGTCAGGTGGTGCAAATCGTTATAGGCCTTGGCCGACAATTTGCCGGCATTCACCGCGCTTTCGTACTCGGCCAGCCCAGCCACGGGCTGGAGATGGTTCTTGGCCAGGAAGTCCCGGTACCCATCGGAGGAAATTTTGCCGTCCACGACCATTTTCGCCTGCAAAAAATTCTCGTAGTTCTTGATGTCCACGCCCAGCACCAGCAATCCGACCACAAAGACGCTGAACACCGTCACGAAAAATCGCGCGGACAAATTTGAAACATAAAGGAGGGCGAACACGGTGGGGATGACTGCCATGCTTGATCCTAAGTCCGGCTGCAAAAAAATCAACACCATAGGGAGACCGACAATAATCGCAAGTTTGCCCAGGGTGGCAAGGGAATCGCGAAAGGAACCCAGGTTGGCCTTCTCCAGGTAAAATGCCAACATGATGATGGTGCCAATCTTCGCAAACTCCGAAGGCTGAATGGTATAGGACCCAACCCCGAGCCAGCGCCGGGCCCCGGAGCGCACCTCTCCTAACGGCGACCACAATAGTAAAAGAAGGATAACCGTACCCAAATAGACGAGCCAGGCATTTTTTGCCCAGAGATGGTAATCAATGGCTGAAACGGTCAAATAGCACGCCGCCCCGAGCGCCAACCACACCAATTGCTGCTCCCACTGCGGAATTTGGATCCCCGTCGTGAAATGCGCCTGCGCGGACTTGATGAAGAGCACCCCGAGCCCCGCCAACGCCAATAACACCAGCGGATTGATCCAATCCGTATGGCGCACCAAGGGAGGCCGGTACGTCGTCATCAACGGCGAACGGGCGCCACTAGCCGGCAGGCTGGACTGGTAGGCGGACATGGGAGGCTGAGTGCTTTGGTGCTTAGTGTTCTAGTGCCTAGTGATTCTTCCAGCAATAGTCGAACGTATCCGGAGCCAGCTGGCGGCCGCGAATGAGGCAGGAATCTACAGCCGGTAATTTGCGGCCAGAATTTCCGCCCAATCGCATAGTGCCGGCAAAGAGTTATCAGCGGCAACCTTCTCCTGAAATAGGCGGCAGGCGGCTCGATTCGCCGGCAAGTCCAGCAAGCCGCGCAATCTCGCCACCGCGGTGGCCGTGGAAAAATTATCGTAACGCAGGCGGGCACCGACACCCAGCCGCTCGAGCCGCCGGGCATTGTCGGGCTGGTCGTGGGCGCGCGGCACGATTAACTGGGGCACCCCGGCGGCCAGCGCCTGCACGGAGGTTCCGATGCCTCCATGATGAACCACGGCGCGACAGCGGCCAAAGATTTGGGCAAAGGGCAGCGGCTTGGCCGTCAGAAAATCCTTTGTGGCGGCCGTTTCCGCCACGCCCGGACCCACGAGAATGCCGCGGCCCCCGAGCAGGTTCGTCGCCGCCTGGGCCACTGCGGCGAACTTATTCGTGTCGAGATTGGCCGAACCGTGTGTCCATAAAATGGGCGGCGCGCCCTCCGCGAGGAATTTTTCCATCGCCGGCGCCAACGCCGGTGGATTCGCCGGCGGTGCCTCGCGCGGAAATCCAAATTGCCGCAAATTTTCGGGCCAGTCCGGCTGCGGCGCGGCATACCAGTCCGGAAATAACGCTGCGACGCCGTCCGCGCCATTCCAAAGATCTGCAAACACCCGGCGTAATGGAGGCAGGCCGGCCTGCTGCCGGTGCGCATTTACGGCCGGCAATAATTTGCGGGTCAACACGCGGTCCACGACCCGGAACATGCCCCGCTTCACCCAGCGCGGTGAGCGACACAACCATTCCAGGCTCTCAAGGAAAAGGGGACAATCGTGCACGCTGCGCAGGCACATCGGCTGCAGATGCAGCATCAGACGCGGAATGCGGCGCGATTCCGCCCAGGTGAAAACACCCGTGCCCAGGGTGGTGCCGACCACCAGGTCGAATGTCTCGTTCGCGGCATCCAAGACTGCGGCGTAACGGGACAGCGATTCCAGCATGATCTCCATCACCAGTTCCGAGCCGGCGCGCGGTTGCCACAGGCGCGGATTGCGCATGCCCGCCGCAAATTCGTCGGCCGAACCGATGGCCAGCGCCGGCCAGCCCCGCGCCTCGACCAAATGTTTGTAATACGGTGTAATAACAAACGTTATCCGGTGTCCGCGCGCCGCCAAACCGCCCGCGAGCCACAGCACTGGTCGCACGTCGCCTTCACTGCCAAAAGGGGCGAAGAGGATGGAAAGGGGGCGCGTCATGCAAAGGAAAGTGTGAAGTGTGGTGTGTGGAGTGTGAAGTTCAAACCACGGCATTCCCCGATTCTCCAGGCTTTTTGTCCCAAATTGCCGCGGGCAGGATCGCCCCAAACTCCCCATGCTCAACCCATTTCCGCCCGCAACCAGCCGCGCAACACTGCTTTCCACGAAGCCGGCTTGACGCCACCCGCGCGCTGATCGGCGCCAATGGCATAGACCAAATCCCATTGGGTGGTCGTTTGCCGCCATGCCTCGCGCAAAGTGCGGCGCGGGTCGCGAATGGACGAGCCCGCGGCCTTGACCCCGGCCGCACCGAGAAAACACAAATTCCGGCCGGCCCGCAGATCCACTCGCGAAGGACAGCGCACGGTAAACCGGCCAAAATTAAACCGGCCCATCCGGCGGCTGAGTTCATCTATTGCCGCCGTCAATTCGGCCGTGGCCGCTGCGGTGGTGACATCAAGCGCCCAGGCACCATTCCGCCGGTGCGTCAGCTCGGCGAGCAGGATGACCTCGCCTGCGGCCGGAATATCCGCGAGCCGGGCAGCGAACTTGGCCTGGTAAATCCGCGCAAAAGGCAGGGTCCGGTCGTCAGCCAGAATCAAGTGGTCAAGGCTGTGTTTGCCGTCGCCGGTGACCGAGGGATATTGCGCCTCCGACACGGCCAGCAACCGCACCGACGGCGCGCCCGGCTCGCGCACAAACCAAATGGAAAACTCCACCCCGGCGGCCAATTCCTGCACAACCACGTCGCCAAGATTTACCCGGAAGAAATTGCGCGCCTCTTCATGCTGGCGGCAAATGCACACCCCTCGTCCCATGCCGCCAATTTCGCGTTTCAAGACCATTGGCCAGGTGAGGCGCGCCTGGGCCATCCACAATTCCAAATCAGCGGCGCGCATTTCT
Organism: uncultured Opitutales bacterium; assembly: GCA_964561455.1. Classification (GTDB taxonomy): domain Bacteria; phylum Verrucomicrobiota; class Verrucomicrobiia; order Opitutales; family JABDGR01; genus JABDGR01. The sequence continues at coordinate 3,215 of CAZLPS010000054.1, read as the reverse complement.
GCTTTCGCGGTGGAGTCGGCGGCCGCGGCGGGGAGGGTGGTCCAGCGCGGAATCGAGGCGCCGGCCTGCGCGAGCGCGCGCAAATAGGTGGATTTGGGTTCGCCCAGAAATCCGCCGGCGGGCCACTCCGGATTTGCGCAGGTGAAGGTCAAAAATCGGCCATGGCGGCGCGACCGGCGCCACAGCACCGGGAGGAGGAGAATCTGCACCTGCCACGCCGGCCAGTATTGCCAGTGCATCATTTGCCGCCAGCCCGCGCGCCACAGCCGCCGGCCGCGCCAGGTGCAGAGGGGTTGGACGATGTGCATCGCCGCCAGGCCGAGAACCACGGACACCACCACCACCAACAGGGCCGCCTTGTGATAATGCTGCGCCATGCTTAACATTTGCGTCCCAAAGAGCGAGGCCGACCAAATGAACAGCGGCGTAAACAGCAGATTGGAAATGATGAGCGCCCCCACCATGCGCGCAAAGGAGAACCGCAATATGCCCGCGCTCATAAAGACCGGCAAACGGCTGGCCGGCACAAATCGCGAGACAAAAACAATCCAGGTTCCACGCTGGTGATAAAGCGCGGTCATGCGCCGCAAATCGCTTTCCTTGATCGCCCAGCTAAAGAGCGGGTGCTTCAAGGCCGGGGCCCCAAAACGCCAGCCGACGACGTAATACATCAGGTTTCCGGCGAGGATCGCCACCAGGCACGCCCCCATGACCTCCCAATACCCCAGGACGCCCTGCGCGATGAGCAAGCCGGCGCCGATGCACGTGGCGTCCTCCCCAAAGAGGGTGAGCACCGACAGGATGACCAACAACATCGCCTCATATGTGCGGCTGGACGGCCCCGCGATCACCACCGGTTGCCGCGCGGCCCGGACCCGCGCTTTTTCCGCCTTGGACTTCACCGGCTCCAGTCCCCGCTCCGCGTTGTTCACAAATTCGCGAATGGCCGGAGCAATCAATGCGGGTTGATGCATCCCCGCCCAATGCCCGCCGGGATAGGCGAACAGGCGGCTCTGCGGGACGATGCGATTGTTTTCCCTCGCGGACACGAGCGGGGAAAGAAAATCGTCCTGCGCATGAACGATGAGGAGCGGACCAAAGTAGGTTTTGAGCGTTTGCCGCACCCGGCTCTGCGGGGCATCCCAGTAAATCCGCGCGGACGCCAGATTGAACGGGCCCGTATTTAGCCAGCCGAAATGCGGCAGCAGGCTGTGCGCGGTGTTGAAAATTCCCAATTGGGCTCCGTATATGGCCTTGTTGAGCATGGGCTCGCCCAACCAGGAGAATTCCGTGGTGCCCACGGAATCTATGAGCACCAGCGATTGCACCTGTCGCGGCGCCACGTCGGCCAATTCCAAGGCGACCGCCCCACCCATGCCAAAAGCCACCAGGTGGGCGTGGTCCAGCTTGAGCACGTCAATCAAATCTGAAATCTGCGCGGCATAATCCGCCGGGGAATAGTCCGGCAGGCGCGGGCCCACCGAGGCTCCGAACCCGGGCAAGTCCGGGACAATCAGCCGAAAATCCGGCGCAAGGGCCTGGACCAGATCGTCCCGCCCATGCGCCGTTACCAGACTGCCATGAAGCAGCATGAGCACCGGGGCATCCGGCTTGCCGGGCGGAACCAAGTCCCGGTAGTAAAGTGTAACCTTGTCTCCGGTGCTGGTGGTGGTGGGGGTTAAGGATTCGTCCTGGGGATCGCTCGTGCTTATATAAGTGTCTACGAGCACCGCCTGTTGGTCGGGTTGCGGCTGGCCATAGCGGGGCACCAACCACTGCCACACATGCGAAGCCAGCAGCAAAACCAGGTAAATTCCCAGCAGCCGCCAGCGTTTACGTTTGGGGATCCAAGCAGGCACAAGTAGGAAGGGGCAAAAGGTAAAGGGGGGAAAGTAGACGGTTCGCCGCCGGATGGAAAGCACGAAGGGAACGGCGCTCCTCCCCGCTTCGCCCTCCCAACGCTTATACCCGAAACCCATTCCTCAATAATCAACGGTCACGGCCACGCCCAGCGCTCACGCCACCAGCCGCAGATGGCTGACGACAATGGCCCGACCCAGGACCATGGTTGGGCCAGCCGCGCCATTCCCCTCCAGCGGCGACTCCGCCAGCCGTGCTCGTTTTGGACGGCAATGTCCTCCAAAAGCGAAACCCGTCTCGTTGGATTAAGTGTTACATTTCTCGCCGGTTCATACCCGAGGGACAAAGGGTCGGGGTTAAGAAGAATGAAAATTGAGGGATGAAATTCCAGCTTTCGGATTCTTTTTTTGCCTGAAGTGGTTTGATTTTGCGCTTCGTGAGCGCATGGCGGATCCGTCCCCCCCTCCCCCCGATAACACGAGAATGCACGAGAATGCACGATTTTCAGGGGTGGAAGGGGAAAATAACACGATTTTCGGCGGGCCAGACAGTTAGATACAGTAGCTCTCCTCGCAGATGGGGCCTCCGGGTCCATGGTACCGGGGGTCTTGGGACATGGCGAGGAATTCGGCAAGCTTGGACTCCGGGCGCCGGGGCTGGCCTTGGGTGCTGGGGTGGAAGGGGGGTGGGGGTAAAATTTTCCGCCTAATCTGGCTTAATTGGGCTTAATTGGGCGGAGAGAAGCGGGACTTTAGGTTGGAGGAATTTCGACGGTAGCGCCTTGTTCGGCACTGAATGGCGCGGTGGTTTTTGCCGAAGTTGATGGCTCCTCTTCAGCCGGGCCGACATGAACGTCAGGCTTAGCGGGTTCGCCTGATTCGGCCTTTAGATTCTCGAAATATTCCTTAACTCGACGATTGTGTTCCCTTTCCTCGATGTGCTCGTTTTCGTCAATGGAGTGGAAGACCGAGTTCAGCTTCTGGTTGAGGCTGGCGAGGTTCGCCTTCATGGATGATCCCCTTTCGCGATTCTTTAGCGAGCTTGCCTGGTATAGTTCCTTAATTTGCAGCAGGCGTTCGGCGTGGTCGCTGCGGCGGAGTCGGCTGAGTTCGCGGGCGGCAGCGAGGAAGATCCGGGTTTGATCCTCGTTATGGAGTGCGCCGACGGCATTGCGTTCGATGAGGTTGCCAAGAGTAATGGCGACCGGGATTGCGAGAAGGTCGGACGCGGAGCAGTCGTTGAGATTGCTTTTGAATGAAGCGGCATCTTCGACCAGGCGGGCGATCCAAGCGCGGGAATCTTGCCGGGCCAGCCAGTCCTCGTAGCCGCCGTCCTTCCATGCCGAAAGGTTGGGT
>CAZLPS010000053.1:0-28570 GCA_964561455.1 uncultured Opitutales bacterium | reverse complement strand
GACGATAGGAAGCAGGCTTTCGGAGGAGATCCGTGGGTACCTCGGGCCGGCCACCCCACCCCATTGAGGGCGGCCCTGCGAAAGACAAAAAAGCGGCATGACCCGGTGGGCCATGCCGCTTTTGTTATTCCCGAGGGAGGGGAAGGTTATTTCGTGTGGAACTGCTCGGAGCCGAGGAGGCAATCCTGGCCGCTGTTTTGATCGTTGTAATACACGTCGCAGCGGTAGGTGTGGGTGCCGGAGGCCGTCGGGAAGCTGCAGTTGTAACGGTCGTTGCTGTCAATGCTGCAACCCGTGCCCGGATTGTAATTCCAGCCCCAGCCCCAATAAGAAGGCGTATAGGACGGGCAGGTATAGGTCTTCGGCTTGCCACAGGTTCCGTTCGCGTAGAGTTCATACACCACGCATTTAACGGTCGTGTCCTTGCTGACCTGGCAGCCATTCTTATAGTCCCAGTTGCCATTGACGCAATTGTTGCTGCTCTGCACGTTGCCGCAAATGGCGTTGACGTAGCCGCCGGAACCCCAGCACGAGCGGGGCGTGCTGTCGCACTGCTCATAGTCATGGCCGTAGCAGCTGTAGTAGCTGTTCCAGTAGCTCGCGCACTTGGAACCGGTGTATTGCACTTGGAAGCAGAAGGGCACGCTGCTGCCGCCCTTTTGGGTGTCCGTGCACTTCCACGATTGCTGCCAGGTGATATTGCAAGCCGGAGGCGTGCAGGTGTACTGGGTGATGTTATAGCAACCACCGTTGTCGCTACCGAAGCCGCCCCACCAGCAATTGCCGCCGGATGAACCGCTGCCCCAGCCGCCAAAGTCCCAGCCGCTGCCCCAGCAGCCCCAACCACCCGAACTGCCGCCGGAGCTGCCACCACTCACCGTGAAGGTGTTGGTGTCCGTCGCAGTGGCGCCGCCGCTGGTGGTGGTCGCCACGAGCGTATAAGTGCCCGCCGAAGTGATCTTCATATTGACCGAGCCATTGCCCGAGACCTTGCCGATGCCCGAGAGGGACGTAAGGGTTACCGGTTGGCCATTGAGCGTAAGCGTCAACGTGCTCAGCGTGGCGCCAGCCGTGGTGTTGGCGGTCAGGCAAACTTGGACGTAAAGCGGGCAGGAGGAGGTGCCGAGGGTGTACTTCGAACCATCGCACGGCTGCGTGATCGTCACCTTCGGGCACGGCAGCGGAACGGTCACGTTGATCGTTTCGGTGGCGGTGGCCGGGATTCCGGTCGCATCATTCGCAGTGACGGTGATGGTGTGCGCACCGGCGGTGGTCAGCGTAATATTGCCCGTGGCGGTGACGGAGGGTTTGCCAAAGGCTGTCGGCGTCACCGTGAGGGGCTTGCCGTCCACCGTAACGGTGAGGCTGGTCACGCCGCTGGTGGCGGTGCTATTGGCGATAAAGGCCGCAGGAACACAGACCGAGCCACCGATGGTCGTGATGGGCCAGACGGAATTCGGCGCGGGCTTGGTGATGGCTACAGTCAGCGTGCTGGTTTGCGGCTGGGTGAAGTTGACCGAGAAGTCCTGGGTGGCGGTGGCCGTGCCGCCATCATTGATGGCGGTAACGACCAACACGTGGTTGCCGCTCACGGTGTAAGATACATTGGCCGTTCCCGTTACCAACTGGGTGTTAAGGCCGGACGGGTTGAAGGTAACCGCGCTTCCGTCGAGGGTGGCCGTGAGACTCGTGATGCCGTCGCCCGTGGTGGTGCCGTTAAAGGTCAGGGTCACGGGAATCGTATTGCCGGTAATACCGGAGAATGCTTGGTTGGCTGTCGGGGAGGTGATATTCACCATCGGGGGGATGACCGTGGTCTGGGTCGTCACGATAACATCCTGCTCAGCGGTGGCCGTGCCATAGTTATCCGTCGCCGTAACCCACAAGTGATGGGTGCCGACCGACAACAGCGCCATCGTGCCCGTGCCGAGGGCGACCAAACTGCCATTGTTAATGTCGTTGGAGGAAATGGTGATCGGGGTGCCGTCAATGTTGGCGGAAAGCCCGGTAATGCCGCCGTAAAGGCTGGTGCCCGTGAAGGTGAAGGCGACGTCCACTTCATTGCCCGTGAGGGGATAAGTGACGGTCGGGTCCGGGGTGTTAATCACCACGGTCGGCGGGCCGGCTTGGACGTTGACGGCGATTTGCACGGAGGACGAGCCGATGCCATTGGTGTTCGCATCGTTGACCGTGATCGTATAAATTCCGGCAGTGGAGACAAAGAAGCTTCCGCTGGCCGTCGCGTTTGTATTAGCCACGTTCAAACCCGTGGCGGCGATGCCAAGGTCTTGACCATTGACGCTGGCATTCATGCTCAGGAGCGGGGAACCATCGGGCGTGGAGCCGACAAACGAGTAGGGAATTTCCAAGGCGGGGCCACCGGCAACATAGGTGTAGGTGGTCTCATCCACCGGGCTCAAGATCTGCGCCACCGGGAGAGCCGGGAGACCCGGAGGGAAAGATATCGTGTCATTGATAAAAGCGTAGCCATCCGTCACGCCCAAGGAAGTGGCCCAGCCGCTGGTGCTAATTTTATAGCCAAAGCTGCCCGCCCAATTACCCAGCGGAATGTTGGTGGTTACGGTAACCGACACCTGCTGGTTCGGCCCGGTGAAGCTGATTTTGGCCGCGCCCTGTTGGGTGGCACCAAGCAAATTGCCCAAGGTTCCCAAAATTCCGTTCAAGAGGCCGCCCGTGCGCGTCGTATTCGACGTAATGGTAACGTAGCCCAGCGCCTGGGAATTGGTGACACCGGCCGGAGCCGTCAAAAGCGTCAAATCCAAATTTACCTGATAATTGCCGCCGGGCAGGCCCGAGGGAGACGTTACAATCAGCGTGTAGGAGTTGCTGTAAGGCATGTTGCCCTGCTGCTGCTCCTGCGGTATGTTATAACTGACCGGACCAGCGCCGCCGCCGATGCCAACCGCATGTGCGGAGGGAGCGGTGAAGGTCGCAACCAGCGCAGCCGCCATGGCCAGCAAGGAGCGAGGGAGAAACGCGGAGCGGAGGGATTTCGTGAGGTTCATAGCGCGTGAGTGAAGGAAAGTTCTGGAATCTTCTACAAATGTATCCAGTTCCTTTCTGGGGGCAAGTCCTTAGTACGTTTTTAGGGTAAAGAACTTGTAAATTTTACCCCCTATTTTGCCCCCTGATGGCCCCCAGAAGCCCCTCGCCCCACCCCCAAACCTACCCTCAGGCATACCTTACTAAACAGCTGGCGGACGGCCTAACGGGCCAAAGCACCGGATTCCTTTGGAAAACTCGTATCATTTAACATCATGAGATGTCAAGCGCTGCTTGCGGCGGCGCCATTCCCGCAGGAGGGCCAGGAGGCCCAAACCTGCGCCTGCGGCCATCGTCCCCGGCTCCGGCGTGGCCAGGAAGGGCACCACTTCGCCCGAGCCCAGGATTACGGCGTGGAAGTTGCCCGACATGCCGGTCAAGCCGTTACTCGGATCCTGCGGGTTGACGAAGATGATTTCGCCCAATTGACCACTGTAGGAAGTGCCGCTCAGAGCATTGGGGTTATAGCCGCCAATAAGTTTGCCGAAGAGGATTTCATCCGTGCCGGTGCCACCGCCGACACCGTCAACCTGGGCGATGCCCGTCCAGTTATTAATGTAGAGCACCTGTCCGGGGGTCCAGTTTGTGCCGGTCATGTCTGAGAATCTAAGCGTGTTGCTGCCGGCCCCAAGATTAATGTTGGAATTGGCCGTCAAGGTCAGGCTGTTCAGGGTTTCGGTGAAGGTGGCTCCGGCGGCGGCGTTGGTCGAGTTCAGCGCATTGGTGGCCCAAGTGCCGCCATTGAGGGTCATATTGACGCCGATGCCCAACTGGCCACTGGTGTCCGTCAGCAGCGTGCCGCCGGTATTCACAGTCAGGGTGTTGAAATTATGCACCAGGGCAACAGCAGCCGGGCCGTTTAATTCCAACGTGCCGGCATTGACCGCCGTCGTACCGGTGTAGGCGTTTTGGGTGCTGCCATTCATGAGCAGGACGCCCGTTCCGTTCTTGACGACGCTCAGGCCCCCATAAACGTTGCCGGACAACGTGGTGTTGCCGTTGCCATTAAAGGTCAGCGTGCTCGTGGTGCTGGTGCCCACGCAGCCGGTGAGGGTGAGATTGCTGCTGGCGGCGGTATTGATGGTCGCATTGGTGGCCGCGATGACCGTGCCCGCCCAACTGTTGTTGCCCGAGACGTTTTGCAAGGCACCGTCGCCGAGGGTCGTGCCGTTGCCATTGCCGTTGATCGTGAGCAGTTCCTGGCCCACGGCCAAGTCCGAACCGGTATTCACCATGCGCAGTTGCGCGTTGGCGTCCACTTGGGTGCCTTCCGCCGACGAGTTGTTGTTCGAACCCAAGGCGTGACCGGCCGTAATCACCAAGGTGCCGGTGGCAACCTCCGTCGAACCCGTGTAGGTATTTTGGTTGTTGGTCAGGGTCATGATGCCGGCGCCGGTCTTAACCATGGAGCCGCCCGTCAAATTGGCGTTGATGGTAAAGTCGCTCGTGACGTTGCTGCCTGCCAGAATCGTGAAAGTGGTCGTGGAATTACCGACGGAACTGTTCATGGCCAAATTGCCGTTTATGACGGCCGTTACCGGATTGACCAGGGTGTTCACGTTGCCGTCAATGTAAAGTCCGCCGAAATCGCTGGCGAGCGAGCCATTGGTGCTGATATTCCCGGCGTTCATGGTCAGGTTCAGGATGGTTTGAGTCTGGCCGTAAAGATTCAACAAACCGGTGGCATTAATGAACACGTTGATATTATCGTTCATGACGTTTTTGGCGACATCCCCATGGCCGGTGCCCAATTGGACCACGGCCGTGTTCCCCGTACCGGAGGTGTTGCCGATGTTGAGCGTGGTGCTGGCCACATTCAGGTAACCCTGGCCCTGCGTGACCGGCGTGGTGTTGAACGGTCCGTCCAAGATTAGAGTACCATTCGAGACGGTGGTCGGGCCGGTGTAGCTATTATAAGCGACCGCCTCGTATACTGTGCCCAGGGTGTTGACCACCACGCTGCCGCCGTTGCCCGTGATGGCGGCGTAGTCATTAATCGTCGTCCCCGCGCCACCCACAAAGGTCAGAACATTGCCGCCGATGCTGATGTTTGAGGTCGAAGCATAGTAGCCCAGCAACGCACTGGTATTGCCAAGGGTCAACGTGGCGCCAGCCGACGTACCACTGCTGATGGTCGCAGCCCCACCGAGGGCGATATTGCCAATCCAATTGCTCGTGCCGCCGCCACTGACCAGCGCACCGCCCGTGGCGCCGCCCGCGCCATTGCCCGTGATGGTCAATAGGGAGCCGGTGCTGCTGCTGTTGCCTGAGCCGGTGACATAGCCAGCGTTCAATTGCAGCGTGCCATTGGTGCCGCCGCTGGTCACGAACGTGCCACCCGCATTGACGCCGAGGGCATTGTTGGCCGCCAGCACGAGGGTGCCCGCATTCACCGTGGTAACACCCGTATAAGTATTGTTGCCGCCCAAGACGAGGGTGCCCCCACCCGCCTTGGTGATGCCGAACGCGCCACTGACCACACCGCCGAGGGTCAACGTGCTTGCCGTCGTGGTGACGGTCGGCGTCACGGTCGTCAACGTTACATTGCCGTTGCCCAGATTCAACGCGTTTGAACCGACAAATGTCAGGCTGGCATTGATGGTGATGTTATTGTTGGTGCCGACGGTCACCGTGCTGCCGCTGGTGTTGTCAATACTGCCGCCATTAAACGTCAACGTGCCCATGCCCAGCGCGGAGGCGGTGGTGTTGCCTCCCTGGTTAACCGCCAGCGTGCCGCCATTGAGGGTAATGCCCCCGGTGCCAATGTTGTTGCCGCCGGCCACGCTGCCGACGGAGCCGAGCACCAGCGTGCCGCTGGTCAGGGTCGTCAACCCGTTGTAACTGTTATTGCCTGAAAGCACCAGGGTGCCCGACGCGCCGACCATGGTCAGGCCGAATTGCGAAGGCAGCGAGTTGGTGGCACCGCCGTTGGTCGTGCTGCCGCCAATGTTGCCGCCGATCGTCAGCGTATGGCCGCTGACCGTGATCGTGTCATTCGCGCCCAAGGCGACCGCGCCCGTGCCCAAGTTCAACGACTGCGTCGCGCCAAGGTAGGTGAAGCCCGCATTCAAAATCAACGGATTGTTGGTGGTGGCGGCCAGGCTCACGGTGCCGGCACTGGTATTTTCAATCTTGCCACCATTGATGGTGAAGTTCCCCGTGCCCAAGGCCGAATTGGACGTACTCGTGCCGTTGGCATTGATGTCCAGCGTGCCCGAGTTCAAGATCGTCCCGCCAGAATAGGTGTTGGAGCCGTTCAGCGCCAAAATGCCGGTGTTCGATGTCAGGCTGAACGCCCCGCTGATATTGCCGGCAATCGTGAGCGCGTTCGTCGCCGAGCTCGTGAGCGTGAGATTCGAGCCGAGATTCGTGCCACCCGTCGCGCCTTGCGCGCCCAACGTCAGGGCGCTCGTGCCCACAAACGTCCAATCATTGTTCCAGATTTGCGTGTTGGTCGGATTTAGTGAACCGACGCTGGCGTCGAGGCTGCCGCCATTGATGTTCAACGTGCCCGTGCCAAGGGCGGAGGAAATCCCCACGCTCAACGTGCCGGCATTCAAATAAGTGCCATTAGTGTAAGTGTTGGTGCCGGTGAGACTCAGATTGCCCGGGCCGGATTTGGTAACGGCCAGGGCATTGGCGCCGTTGTTGACAATGTTGGCGCTGATGGTCAGGCCCTGAGCCGTGTTTGCATTGCCAATAACGATGACCAATTCGCTACCGGTGACGGCTTTGCCGGTCAAAACGCCGCCTGCAGCGCTGGAAATGGTATTCGCCGCAGTGGTGTTGGATCGCACCAGGATGCCGCCGCCGTTCATTTGAAGGGTATTGGCACCTACGTTTAGTGTCGAAGCGCCACCGTTAAAGGTGAGAGTATTGAGGAAAAAAGATCCCGAACCGGTCAGGGTTGCGGAAGTGGTAGATGTGAGGTCGTTGACCGCCGCCGTGAAATTGCCCGCAGCTCCCGTAACATTGGCTGAATACGTCCCAAGCGGTTGAATCCGGCTGGCCGTCACGTTCGCAAAATTCAAAAGCGAAACCGTCGCATAAGCGGTTCCATTGGCGTCCACGACGGTGTTGTTGGCGGAGGTCAGGGTACCATTGATGTTGCCCGTACCTGTCGGCAGCGTGAAATCCACCGTGCCGCCGATGCTGCGGGTAACGGTGCCCAAAACGATGGTCAAATTGGTCGCCGCGTTCTGGTTCCCGGTGATGGTCGAAGCGCCGGCATTGATCGCCGTGCTCGCAAAGGTCTGCGTGTTGCTGGCGCTGCCGTTGATAAACAACGTGCCGCCGTTCATCGCCAAGGCATTGGTGTTTTTGATGATATTACTGCCGCCGGACAAATTGAGCTGCAGCGTGCCACCGGCGACGGTCGTGGTGCCAGTGTACAGATTGACGCCAGACAACACCAAAGTGCCCGCATTGCCGGTTTTGGTGAGGCCATTTGCGGTGGCTTGAATGACACCGCCGAGGGTCAGAGTGCTGGACTGAACGTTAATAACCTCGGTTTGGCCGAGGGTGATCGTGCCAGTGCCTTGGCTCAGAGTGCCGGCACCTGTCTCTGCCCCAAATGTGAAATTCTTGCTCAACGTCAGCGCGTTCGTGATGGCCTGGCCACCGCCGTCCAAATTACCCCCGTTCATGGTCAGCGCGCTGGTGCTGAGGGCTCCGGCATTATTGATGAAGAGTGTGCCGCTGTTGACGGTGGTCGCGCCCGAATAGGAATTGGCGCCGCTTAATTCCTGGATGCCCGTGCCGTTGAGCGTCAGGGTCATTGTCCCGCCGGTTAAGATGCCGGAGTAATTGTTGTTGAAGAAGAATGCCGGGTTGAGGGTCAGGGCGTTCGTCGGGCCGGTGAGGCCGCCGGCGCCCGCCAACCCACCCAGGGTGGCGTTGTTCTGCCCGAAGGTCACCGCGCCGGCGGACATGCTCAAGGTCGAATTTTGCAGGGACAAATTGTTGCTAAGCACGAGCGTGCCCGCGCCCGCCTTGGTCAGCGTGTAGCCATTGCCATTGTCACTAATCAGGCCACCGATCGTCAGAGTGTTGACAATGGTCGCCGTGAGGTTGTTTTTCAACGTCACCGCGCCGGTACCCATGTTCAGAGCTTGCGTGCCAAGGTAACTAAAGCTGCTGTTCCAGTTTTGCGCGTTGTTGTTGGTGAGCATGGTCACCGAGGCGTTGCCATTGTCAAAGTTGCCGCCATTGAAGGTGAGGGGCCCCGTGCCGATGGCCGCGCCATTCAGGATTTGCAACGTGCCCGCGTTGATGGTCGTGCCGCCGGAGTAGGTGTTGGTGGCGTTCATGGCCCATGCGCCCGAGTTGCTCTTGATCAAGCTAGTCGCGCCCGAACCATTGTCGCCGATGACGAGCTTGAAAGTGTTCGGTGCCACTGCCGTGCCCGTATTGCCGGTGAGCGTCAGGGTCTCCGCGACATTCGTGTTGGCAAAGGCCACTGCACCGGGGCCATTGAAAGCGACAATGTTGCCAGCCGTGGTGTTCGAGACGTCAATGGTCGCGCCGTTGTTGCCGATGGTAAACGAACGGTCAGTGGTTTGGCTGGCGCTGGCGGCGTTCACCTGCAGCGTGCCGCCGTTGATAATCAGGTTCGACGCGGCATTGGAGGAATTGCCGATGCCGCTGGCACTGCCGCCATTGGCAATAGTATTAATACTCAGCGTGCCGCCGTTGATGGTGGTGGCGAGGGAGTAATTATTGCTGGCGTTGGTCAGGGCCAACGTGCCCTGGCCATTGAGGGTCAGCCCGGAGGTCGTGCCGTTGACCGAATCGTTACTGACGGTACCGTTGATCGTCAGGGTATTGCCGGTAATGGTGAAGACTGGCGTGTTTTTCAAGGTAACGGCGCCCGTGCCCATGTTCAAACTGTTCGATCCGGCGAAAGTGACATTGGCCTCATAAACCTGGCCAATGTGATTCGACAGGGTAGTGGAGGCAATGAGACTGTCAAACGACCCGCCGTTCAGCGTAAAGATCCCGGTGCCGAGAGCGGCAACGTTATTGATATCCAACTGGCCCGCATCCACCGTCACGCCGCCGGTAAATACATTCGCACCACTGAGGACCAAAGTGCCGCCGCCAAATGCCGCGAGTTGGTTACCCACCATTTCGATACTGGTACCCGTGCCATTGACGGCACCAATAACACCACCCAAAGTCAGCGTGCTGCCGTTAATGGCGATTTGGTAGTTCGCGCCGGCGGTTCCAAACGACACCGCCCCGGCGCCCAAGTTCAAGTTATTCGTGCCTTGGAACGCAAAGCCGCCGGCAATTTTGACGGCATTGTTGGTCGAGCCGGCGAGGCTGACATTTCCGTTGGTATTATTATCAATGGTGCCACCATTGAGAATCAATTGGCCGGTGCCAATGGCGGAGTTGGTGTTGCTGGTGCCATTGCTGTTAATGCCCAACGTGCCGCCGTTGAGCGTGGTCGTGCCGGTATAAGTATTGTTCGCGCTGAAATTTTCCGTGCCGTTGCCGCTCAAGATTATATTGCCGCTGCCCGACAGCACGTTTGTATAACTTAGATTGGCATAAGTGGGGGCCGACACGTTGCCATTGTTGGTGGCAATGACCAAATTGCCGGTCGGCAGAGTCATGGCCGTCGAACCGGCGAGGCCGGCGACAGTGACATTCGTCCCGCCACCGGTAAAGGAAGTGGTGCCGCCATTGTTATTGAGGGTGGCATTTTGCAACGAGGAATTGCCGCTGATACTCAAGGCGGCACCGGTGGTCACGTTCATATTGCCGCTAAAAGAGTTCACGCCGGAAAGCGCCAACGTACCCGTGCCGGCGACGGAAATGCTGTAGCCGTGGCCAGCGTCACCAATGGCCCCGCCCACTGTCAACGTGCTGGAATTGTTGACGGTGATGGTGTCATTGGCCCCCAGGGTCACCGCGCCCGTGTTCAGGTTCAGCGGATGGGTGCCGACAAAGGTGAAGCCACTATTCCAGGTCTGGGTATTCGCGCTCGCGAGGGTCAACGCGCTCGCACTCAGGTTGTCAATATTGCCCCCATTAAAAGTGATCGGGCCTGTGCCGAGCGCGCCGGTCACGTTGATGGCCAGCGTGCCCTGATTGATGAAGGTGCCACCCGAATAGGTGTTCGCGCCGGCCAGCAACCATTCACCGCTGCCCGTCTTGGTGAGGCTCGTTTTCGTGCTGCCCGTGCCGTTATTGGCAATAATCGGCGAAAAGGTATTGGGCGTGGTGGTGTTGCCCGAATTGCCGGTCAAAGTCAGGGAGGTGTTCGACACCCCGTTGTTGATGGTGATGCTGGTACCGCTGAAATTGACCACATTGCCGGTTAGGGTGGCCGTCGCCGTCGAAGCGTCAATCGTCGCGCCGGCCGAGCTGATGGTGAAAAGGCGATCGGTCGTCTGTGTGCCCGCCACCGAGGAAATCAATTGCAGGGTGCCGCCGTTGAAGGTGAGGTTGGCGGCGGCATTCGTAGACTGGCCGATGCCGCTGACCGCGCCGCCGAGCGCCAAGGTGTTTACGGTCAGGGTGCCGCCGTTGATGTTGGTCGCGCCCGTAAAAGTGTTGGAACCATTCGTCAGCGCCAAAGTACCATTACCCGCTTTAGTAATACCCTGGGTGGAACCGCCAATGATGCCGCCGATCGTCAGCGTGCTGGCATTTACCGTGATGATGGGCGAGGTGCCCAAAGTCACCGGACCGGTGCCGAGATTCAAATTATTCGAACCGGCGAACGTGAAGCTGCCGCCGAGAGTCAGCGTATTGTTTGTAACCAAGGTGGTGGCGTTGATCGCGTCCAAAGTACCGCCATTGATGGTAAAGGCGCCGGTGCCGATGGAAGAACTGGTCCCGGCGACGCCAACGTTGGCGATGGCCAAAGTGCCGCTGGTCAGGGTGGTGCCGCCAGTGTAGGTGTTGGCGCCGCTAAAGATTTCGGTGCCATTGCCGGTGATATTCACGGCCATGGCCGTGGTGTTGGACAACACCCCGGAATAGTTCGCGCTAGTATAGAAGTTAGTGTTGATCTTCAAGCTTGTGAACAAATTCGGCATCGCGAGATTCGTGGTTCCGGCCAAGCCGCCGAAGGTGGCATTGGTAATGCCGGCCCCAAATGCGACCACGGCGGTGGCACCGGTGTAATTGAGGGTGGCGTTTTGCAGGGAAAGGTTGCTGCCAATCGTCAGCGTGCCCAACTGCAGGTTCAAGTTGCCGCTGAAAGTGTTGATGCCCGTCAGGGAAAGATTGCCGGCACCCGTCTTGGTGATGCTGTTGGCGTTGCTGACGCCGATGCCGCCATCGTTAATCGCGCCACCGAAGGTCACGGTGTTTGCCGCGATGTTCAGCGTCACATTGCTGCCGCCGAGTGCCACCGCGCCCGTGCCAAAATTCAAGCTGCCCGTATTACCGACAAAAGTAAACCCGTTGTCCATTTGAATCGCATTGTTGGTGCTGGATGCAAACGTGCCCGAGGTGTTGAGGGTGTTCGTGCCCGTGCCGCCGATGCCAAACACGCCCGCGCCCAATGCGGAGTTATTCGCCAAGACGAGGGTGCCCCCGTTGAGCGAGATGCCGCCACTATTTGTGTTCGTCCCGGACAGCGTTTCTGAGCCATTTCCGCTCAAGGCCAAAAACGTAGAGCCGGTCAGCGCGCCACTGTAAGTTACATTGGTCGTGGAGGACGTCACCACGCCGATGGATTCATTGTTAATATTGAAGCTGCCGGATAAACCACCCAAGTTGACTTCCAAGGTCGAAAAGTTCACCGTGCCCGCAGTATTGTTCAGGACGGCGTTTTGCAGGCCATTGGCGCTCGTAATATTCACCGTGCCGCCGGTCACATTCAAATTGCCGGAGAAGGTGTTCACGCCGCCCAACACCAGCGTGCCGCCCGCGCCAGCCTTGGTGAGGGAAAGCGCACTGCCGCCGTCGCTGATATTGCCCCCGAGCGTCAGCGTATTGCCACTGACCGTGATGGTCGAGGATGCGCCCAGCGAAATGTTGCCTGTGCCCAGATTCAAGGATTGCGTTGCGCCGGTATAGGCTACGCTGCCGTTTAAATTAATGGCGTTGTTGGTGCCCAAAGTCACGGTACCGGAGCTGGTGTTGTCAATCGTCGTCCCGCCGGCAATGGTCAGAGCACCCGTGCCGATGGCGGAGTGGGTGGCATCGCCGCCCTGGTTGATGTCCAACGTGCCCGCGCTCAAGATGGTGCCGCCCGAGTACGTGTTATTGCCGCTCAATGCCAAACCGCCGACGCCAGCCTTGGTCAGGCTGAAAGCGCCGCTGATATTGCCGGCTTCCGTCAAGGTGTTTGCGGTGGTCGTGAGCGTGACGTTTGAACCCAGTACCGCACCGCCGTTCGTTCCCTGGCCGCCCAAAGTCAAAGAATTGGTGCCGACAAAGGTGAAGTTGTTGTTCCAGTTTTGCGTATTGGCCACGGTCAACCCCGCGCTGCTGGCATCCAAACTGCCGCCATTGATTTTCAAGATGGAATTGGCGCCCACTGCGCCGAGGGCCGTCGCACTGCCGAGGCTCAGGGTGCCCTCGTTCAAGTAAGTCGCACCCGTATAATTGTTCGCGCCCGAAAGAATCAGGTTGCCCGCTCCGGATTTGGTCACCGCCGTGGAATTAGTGCCGCTGGCATCCTTGATGATGGCGCTGACGGTTGAGGTCAGACTTGCGTTTTCAGTTAAGAAAACCAATTCGCTGCTGGCGGTGTCCGGACCGGTAACATTCCCGGTACCACTGATGGTAAATCCGCCAGTGGCGTTCGAGGACAGGAGAATGCCGCCCGTGCTGACGTTCAAGCTGTTGGCTCCGAGCGCGATGGTGGACGCCGTTCCGCAAAAAGTCAGGGTGCCAATGGCGCGACCGGCGGTCAGGGTGGTGGTATTGCCGTTCATGCGGTTGTTAACCGTGGCGAGCCACGAGCCTTCGGCCGTATTATTGGAATAACTGGCGGCGGCGATGGTGGCCAAATTGCCGCCAGTAAAGTTTGCCCAATCCGTGCCAGCAATCGTCGTGTAGGCAATGCCATTGCTGGTGACGACATTGTTGGTGACACCGAAGGTGCCATTTACAATCAGGGCCCCCGTCGGCGCCGTCGTGATATTCAACGTGCCGCCAGCGTTGCGGGTGACCGTGCCGAGTTTGGCATTTAAGCTGGTCCCGGCATTGGTTTCCGTAAGGGTGGATGCCCCCTGATTGATGGTCGTGCTGGCAAAGGCATTCGAATTCACGCTGGCCGCTTTGCCGTTCAACGCCAGCGTGCCGCCATTAAACGCCAAGACCGACGTGCTATTGACGATGTCCGTGAGGCCGGTGGCCAAATTGAAGTCCAACTTCAAGGTGCCGCCGGCGATGGTTGTGGTGCCATTGTAAGTGTTGATGCCCGAGAGCACCAGCGTACCTGGACCGGCTTTGGTCAAGCCATAGGTGTTGGTGCTGTCTGTGATGATGCCACCCACGGTCAGCGTGTTGGCGGCAATCGTCACCACTTCATTTTGGCCGAGCGTCACCAAGCCCGTGCCCATGTTCAGGGATTGGGTGCCGACAAACGTAAAGCTGCTATTCCAGTTTTGCGCGTTGTTATTGGTCAGCGTCAGGCCATTAGTAATACTGTCCAAGTTGCCGCCGGCGAAAGTAATGGCGCCGGAGGTCGCATTGCCGCCGAGGGCGCCGGCCGTCTGGATGGCCAGGGTGCCCGCGTTGATGGTCGTGCCGCCCGTGTAGGTATTGGTCGCGTTAAGCACCCATTCGCCGGTGCCGTTTTTGACGAGGCTGGTGAGATTGGCGGTAACGCCGGAGTTCGCAATGACCGGATCAAACGTGTTCAGACCCGTGTTGTTGCCCGTCAGGGTCAAAGTTGCCGGCGCAGAGGGGTTGGCAAAAACCAAGCCGGTGTTGGTGAAAGTAATTGTGTTCGAGGCGTTCGTGCCTGAAGCATCAATCGTCGCTGCCCCGCCGGTCCCAATAGTGAAGAGTCGGTCCGTAGTCTGCGCCGAAGAGCCCACAAATTGCAGCGTGCCCCCATTGATGACGAGGTTTGCGGCAGCGCTGGAGGAATTGCCGATGCTACTGACCGCACCGCCACTGGCCAGCGTGCTCACAATCAGGGTGGCACCGCTGTTAATCGTGGTCACGCCGGTGTAATTGCTGGAGGTGTTGGTCAGCGCCAAGTTACCCGTGCCATTGACCGTCAGGCCAGCCGAGCCGCTGATGATGCCACCGAGCGTCAAAGTATTGCCGCTAATGGTGACCGTATGGCTGGCGTTCATCGTCACCGCACCCGTGCCGAGGTTCAACGCATTGGTGCCGCCAAAAGTAAAATCAGCATTCCAATTAATGGCATTGGGATTGGTCAACGCGCTCGAGACCGTCGCGCCGCTGGTATTGTCAATCATGCCCCCGTTGATGGTCAACGGCCCGGTGCCGAGAGCCCACCCGGCGCTGTTGCCACTGTTATTAATGTTCAACTTGCCGGCATTCAAAACCGTGCCGCCGGAATACGTGCTGCTGCCGCCGAGCGTCAAGTTGCCCGCGCCCGCCTTGGTGATGCTGAAGCCGCCACTTAAGTTGCCGCCAAGAGTCAACGTGCTTCCCGTGGTCGTAATCGTGATATTCGTGAACAGGGTTTCGCCACCCGTGCCAACGTTTAGCACATTCGATCCGGCAAACGTAAAGTTGCCATACAAATCCACCTGATTGTTTGTTGCCAGGGTCACCGGGCTGCCGCTGGTGTTATCCAGCGTGCCACTCACGAGGGCGAGCGTGCCGGTGCCAATGGCCGAACCCGCGCCGCTGCCACCGTTATTAATATCCAGGGTGCCCCCGTTCAGCGTGGTGCCCCCGGTGTAGGTATTGTTGCCGTTCAATATCAGCGTGCCCGCACCCAACTTGCTTAAACCAAAAGCGCCACTAATATTACCGCCAACCGTCAGCGTCCCGCTACTAACCGTCACCAAATCGCTTTGCCCAAGCGTGACATCGCCCGTGCCCATATTCAAATTATTGGTGCCGGCGAATGTGAAGCTGTTGTTCCACGTTTGCGGGTTGTTGTTCGTCAGGGTCACCGGGCCGCCGCTGGTGTTGTCCAACGTGCCGCCATCAATTTCCAGGCTGCCCGAGCCGAGGGCGGCGCCGTTATTGAGCGCCAGTGTGCCGGAGAAGAGGGTCGTGCCACCCGAGAACGTGTTGACGCCACTGAGCGCCTGAGTGCCACTGCCGCTCACCGTCACGAAGGCACCGCCGCTGCCGGACAGAATTCCGCTGTAGGTGACGTTCGTGCCGGTCGCTGTGTTGATGTCCAACTCAAAGGTGCCGGGCAGCGCGAGACCTTGGCCACCGGCCAGGCCGCCGAGCGTGGCATTGGTGAGGCTGCCAAAATTAATCGTGCCGCCGAGATTGTTGTAGTTCAGGACGCTGTTCTGCAAGGCGAGAGCGTTACCGAGGACTAAATTGCCGCCGGTGATCGTGGTGTTGCCCGTGAAAGTATTGGCCCCATTGAGCGTCCAGTTGCCCGTGCCACTCTTGGTCACGCTGGTAATGCCCGTGCCATTGGCAGTGATGTTATTGGCAATGATGGGATCAAAGGTGTTGGCGCCAGTGTTGTTGCCCGAAAAGGTAATCGTCGGGCTGATGCCCTGGCCGTTATAGACCACCGTGCTGGTGTTCGCAAAGGTGATGGTGTTGGTGCCCGAAGCGTCGAAGGTCGCGCCATCGGGGCCGACGGTCATCAAACGGTCGGTGCTTTGGGCCGTGGTGCCCAAATACTGGAGGGTGGCATTATCAATGACCAGGTTGCTCGCGGCATTGGTGGAATTGCCGATGCTGCTGGCCAAGCCGCCATTGGCCAGGAAGGTAACGCTCAGAGTTCCGCCGGAGATGGTGGTCGTGCCGTTGTAGGCATTCGCGAGATTGTTCAGTTCCCAAGTGCCATTGCCTTCCTTATACAGGCTGGTGGTATTGGAGCCGGTGCTGTTAATGGTCGGGGCAAAAATGTTTAACCCGGTGTTGTTACCAGTCAGGACCAACGTCGTAGCATTGGCCGGGTCGGAAAAGGCCAGACTGCCGGGGCCGGCGAAGTTGATCGTGTTGGCGGCCGTGGTGCCGGAGGCATCAATCGTCGCGCCAAGGTTCCCGATGGTGAAAAGCCGGTTGGTGCTCTGCGCCGAAGCGCCCAGATATTGCAAGGTGCCGCCGTTGATGGTCAGACTGCCCGCGACGCTGGTGGATTGGCCGATGCTGCTCGCCGAGCCACCGTTGGCCAGGGTGTTTACTCCCACCGTGCCATTGATGATGGTTGTGGCGCCGGTGTACGTGTTCAGGCCATTCAAGTTCTGCGTCCCGTTCCCGTTCGCAAACCCGGTTGGGTTTCCGTTCACGGTCACCGTGGCGCTGGTACCCGACAAGATGCCGCTATAGGTGACGTTCGTCGTGGCCCCCGGGTCGAGGGTCAGGGCAAAACTGGAGGGGAGGGTGAGGTTTTGGCCGCTGCCGGCCAAACCGCCCAGCGTCGCATTGCTCAGGGCTCCGAAACTGAGGGTGCCGCCAAGGTTGTTGTAGTAGAGCACACTGTTCTGCAAAGCCAGATTGCCACCGAGGACCAAGTTGCCACCGGTGATCGTCGTGTTGCCGGTAAAGGTATTGGCACCGCTGATGGTCCAGTTGCCAACCCCGGATTTCGTCAGAGAGGTGATATTGGCGCCGGTGCCGGGGTCGCTGATGACAGCCGCTAAACTGTTGCTTGATGTAGCATTGGCACTTGTCAAAGTCAGCGTCGGCGCAATGTTCGTGGACGAAAAGGCAATGCTGCCGGTGGCATTCATCGTCAGCGAGCCGGTGCCCGAGCCGTCAATCGTCGCGCCGTTGGCCCCAATCGTGAACAGCCGGTCCGTGGATACTGTTGCGCCCGTGTATTTCAACGTCCCGCCGTTGATGACGAGGTTGGCTGCGACATTGGTGGACTGGCCGATGCTGCTCGCCGCGCCACCTGCGGCCAGGGTATTTGCCGCCAGTGTACCACCGTTAATGATCGTGGCCCCCGTGTAGGAGTTCGCGCCGCTGAGGTTTTCCACCCCGGTCCCGTTCTTGGTCACGGATGCATTAGTCCCTGACAGGATGCCGCTGTAGGTGACATTCGTGGCTGAGGCCGTGTTCAGCACCAGCCCAAAATTGGAAGGCAGCGCCAAGTTCTGGCCGCTGCCGGCAAGGCCACCCATGGTTGCATTGGCCACACTGGACAAGACAATCGTGCCGCCAAAATTGTTGTAATTGAGCACACTGTTCTCCAACGCGAGGTTGCCCCCGAGAATCAAACTGCCGCCGCTGACCGTCGTGTTGCCCGTGAATGTGTTGACGCCAGTGATTGTCCAGTTGCCCGCACCGACCTTGTTCAGCGAAGTGACGTGGCTGCTGTCAAAATCACTGATGACCGGGGCAAACGTGTTCGTCCCGGTGTTGGTGCCGGACAAGGTCAGCGTCCTTGCCGCCGAGCCGGACATAACGAGGCTGCCAGTGTTGCTGAAAATAATCGTGTTCGTGGCGTTGGAGGAATCAATCGTCGCCCCGCTCGTCCCGATGGTGAAAAGCCGATCCGTGCTTTGCGACGACGCCCCCATGTATTGCAGGGTGCCGCCATTGATGACGAGGTTCGCCGCCGCGCTGGTGGAATTGCCAATGCTGCTCACGGCCCCGCCCGCCGCCAAGGTGCTCACTTGCAAGGTGCCGCCATTGATGGTCGTCACCCCTGTGTAGTTGCTGGAGGCGTTGGTTAACGCCAAGGTTCCAGCACTCGCCGCGGCCAAAGTAACTCCGAAGCCGGAACCACTTATAGCGCCACCGACTGTCAACGTATTGCCACTGATAGTCACGGTACGGCCAGCATTCATCGCAACTGCTCCGGTACCAAGGTTCAAACTGTTCGTGCCTTTGAAGGTAAAATCGCCGTTCCAGTTTTGTGCGTTGGCAAATGAACTGGCAATTGTTCCGTTAGTTGCGTCCAGATTGCCGCCCGTTATCGTAAGGACAACATTAACCGAGCCGAGCGCCGACACATTGTTGTAATTTAGCGTGCCGCCGGCCAAAGTGACCGTGCCACCGGTAAAGGAGTTTGCGCCATTAAAAGATAATGTTCCTGAGTTGATTGTCGTGCCCCCGGTATAGGTTTCCGCACCACTTAGGAGTACCGTGCCCGAACCAGATTGGGTAACATTTCCAGAACCGCTAAAAATCGCGGAAATGTTCGCCGTGCCTGTACCGGTTCCGTTAAAAAAAAGATTGTTGTTATTGCTCGTAAATGTCGTCGCATTAATAAGCAGATTTGCGGTGCTCAGAAATTGAATGTTTGTCGTATTGCTCAACGTTAATGGACCTGCGAGTGTAAGTGTTCCAGTCGAATTCAAAAGTATTGTCGCGTTGCCCGAAGCCACCGAAAGGGTCAAAATATTCCCAGAAAGGTTACCGATCGTAATACTTTGAGAAGTCGTATTGTAGCTGAGATTTCCGATAGTCTCCCCTGCGGTATTCAAAAGTAGGGTTGTGTTTGCCACCGTAGCATTGAAACCAAGCGTTGCACCGGCACTATTGGGAATGCCGCCACTTTTCCAATTTCCGACAGTGCTCCACCGATTCCCTGAGGCCAAGGCAGTTCCATTCCAGATGCTTTGAGCCTTGGCTGATGGCGTGGCCAAGCCGAGCACAGCCAGCGCAAGCACTGCGGGGAGCAGGGCTTGCGACAGGAGGGCGCGAGCATGGCGGAGGATATTCATCGGTACGATATGTGAATCGGTTATTTTTGACGCAAACTTAGCGGGGTTTATCGCCCAACTGGGAGCTTGTGGTCAAAGATTGATTCTCGTCCTATATTAGTGTGCCCGTCTGGGGGAAACAACCTAAATTTAGGGGGAGAGCAGGTTTTTGACCAAATCCCCGGTTTTTTACCAAGTTTTTAAAGGCGGCCAGGTCCATTTTAGCCTTTGGGCACCCGGCGGTACTGGCGGGGGGGCAGGCCGACCACCCGCCGGAAGCAGCGCGTGAAATAGTAGGGGTCGGAAAAGCCCACTTGCCGGGCGATTTCCCGCACGGAAGACTGGCTGGTATCGAGGAGTTCACACGCCCACTGTACCCGCAAACGCCCCATCCAGTCCATTGGGCTAAACCCGGTTTGGCGCCGAAACAAAACCGTATAATGAGGCACGGAAAGACCTGAGTAGTTGGCCAGCTCCGCCAGCCGCAGGGGCTCCGCCAGCCGCCCCTTCATCCAGGCGATGGACAATGCAACCCGTTCCGCGGCAGAGGTTTGACCATCTTTGGGCGACCGTTTTTGGGCCAGGGCGGCGAGGGCCGTCCGCAGCGCCCCGCCGGCGGCCGCCAGATTGGCCGGGGTGTAGCCATGGTCCAAATGGGCCCAAACCTGACCCAGGCGCAGCTCGCCCGCCGCCGCCGGGGTCAGGCCCAAACTCCCGCCCGCCAACGAGATACCGATTAAATCGCGCCAAGATTCGGCCTCTTCCCCTTGAAAATGAGCCCATTCGATGGTCCAGGGGGCATGGGCATCGGCGCCGTAGGCATGGGGGCGTTGGGCCGGCAGCCAAGCCACGGTACCCGGCAAGACCGGTTGGTCTGGCCCTTCCGCCAGCCGGTACCAGCCCCGGCCGGAAAGGCAGGCAATCAGCAAATGGGTGGATATTCCTTCATTTCTTTCAATAAAATGGGATTTTGCATGAGGAAAAATACCCGCATCGGTTACCAATAATCCGCGAAGCAACGGGTGGGTCTGGACGCGTTCGCGCACCTCCGCCGGCAGCACCACGAGGCGCTGGCCGCGGAAGCCTTCCCGGATGCGTTTGAGGTGGGGCATGGAATCATCGGATTATGCAGGTTTTTCCAATGACTGTCCAGCATTTTCGGGTGGCGTAAATCATAAGATTTCGCCAAAAATAGAGCGGGATTCCGTGCGTTTTTCCGCTTAATCCCCCGCCATTTCGGCCTTCTTCCCCCGCCATCTCTCCCCTGCTGCATTAAACGATAAACAAGAAGCGTTGGGCGTTTCTTGGAACCTGGAAGTGGGAAGCAAATAACCAGAAACTAAAAACTCGAAATTCGAAACTTAAGTTCCCCATGGCCACCGTTTCCGTTGATCGCGTCCCCCTGATTCTGCCGACGTACCGGCCGCAGGCCGCGGAGCGCTACCCGATGTTTCTCGAACGGCGGGTGTACCAGGGCAGCAGCGGCAAAGTATACCCCGTGCCGTTTGTGGACCGGATTGATCCCGAGCGGGTGTTGCAGGCGTGGGACAGCGTGACCCTCGAAAACGATTTTATCCGGGTCGTCATGCTTCCCGAAATCGGCGGCCGCATCCACGCCGGCTATGACAAGACCAACGGCTATGACTTCTTTTACCGCCAGCCGGCCATCAAGCCGGCGCTCGTCGGCCTGGCCGGCCCGTGGATTTCCGGCGGCGTCGAATTCAACTGGCCCCAACACCACCGCCCGGGCACATGGATGCCCGCCGATGTCCAAATCGAACACCATCCCGACGGCGCCATCACGGTCTGGATGAGCGAGCACGACCCCTTGAACCGCCTCAAGGGAATGCACGGTGTCTGCCTCCACCCGGACAAGGCTTACATCGAGTTGAAAGTGCGGATCTACAACCGCACTCCCCACGTCCAGACTTTCTTGTGGTGGGCGAATGTGGCCACCCGGGTGCATGAGCTTTATCAGTCCTTTTTCCCGCCGGATGTGCATTACGTGGCCGACCATGCCAAACGGGCCATGAGTGAGTTTCCCCTGTGCCAGGGCCGCTATTATGGGGTGGACTACCGCGGCCGTGGCTGGCGGGGCGTTCCCCTGGCCGAGACCCCCGGCCAATTTGTGCCCAAGGCGGGACAATGCGCCCCCAACGACTTGTCGTGGTATGCCAACATCCCCGTCCCCACTTCGTTCATGTGCGTGGGCACCAAGGGCAATTTTTTTGGCGGTTACGACCACGCCCGCCAGGCGGGCGTCATCCATGTCGCCAATCCGCACATCGCGCCGGGCAAAAAACAATGGACCTGGGGCAACCAAGAATTCGGTTACGCCTGGGACCGCAATCTGACCGACCCCGATGAAAAAAACGAGTACGCGCCGTACATCGAACTCATGGCGGGCGTCTTCACCGACAACCAGCCGGATTTCTCCTTCCTCATGCCGGGCGAGACCAAGATGTGGAGCCAGTACTGGTACCCCATCCAGAAAATTGGGCCGGCCCACCACGCCAACCTGGATGCGGCGGTAAGTCTTAATTTGGCCGGCGGCAAGGCGCGGGTGGGGGTGTCGGTGGCGGCGGTTCTGCCCGGTGCTTCCATCCGGCTCGAGGGCAAGAGCGGCCAACTCGAAGCGTGGTCGCATGACCTTGCGCCCGGGGCATCTTTTGTCCGCGAAACGGGCCTGCCCTTGGGCAACCGGGAAACCGACCTGCGTTTGACCGTGACCGCCGCCGACGGACGGGAGATTATCGCCTATGCGCCCCAGCCCCGTACCCGCAGCAAGGTGCCCCCACCCGCCACCGAACCGCCACTGCCCAAGGACATACCCAGCAATGACGAACTCTTTCTCACCGGCCTCCATCTCGAACAATACCGGCACGCCACCCGCATGCCCGAGATTTACTGGCAGGAGGCCCTGCACCGCGACCCCGGAGACTGCCGTTGCCATCTCGCCATGGGCAAATGGCATTTTCGCCGAGGCGAATTGACCGACGCGGAAAAGCATTTTTGCGCCGCCGTGGACCGGCTTACCCGCCGCAATCCCAACCCCTATGACGGCGAGAGCCATTACCAGTTGGGCCTCATTCTCCGCGACCTGGGCCGCGACGAAGACGCCTACACAGCACTCTATAAGGCCACGTGGAACCATGCCTGGCAGGCCGCCGGTTACCACGCCCTCGCCGAACTCGATTGCCGCCGCGGGGACTGGCATACCGCCCTTAATCATCTGGACCGCGCGTTGCGCGCCAATGCCGACAACCTCCGCGCCCGCGACTTGCGCGTTCTGGTTTTGCGGCGGCTCAACCGCTCCAGTGAGGCCGACTCCCATTTGCGCGAAACGCTCAACCTCGACCCGCTCGATTGGTGGGCCCGCGACCTGGCGGACCAGGCGCTGGACTGCGACCACCAAGTCCGGTTTGACCTGGCCCTCGACTATTGGCGCGCTGGATTCGTAAACGAAGCCATCAAGATTCTCGATGGAGCCAACCCCAAACCCGATTCCGGAGCGGAGCCGCTGCTCCACTATTACCTTGGCTGGCTGCACACGCAATTGGGCCGGAAGGCGGTGGCCAAGAAACATTACACTGCAGCCGCCAAAGCCGCACCCGATTACTGTTTCCCCTCGCGGATCGAGGAAATCGCCATTCTCGAGGCGGCCATGGCGGCCAATCCGGCTGATGCCCGGGTCCCCTATTACCTCGGCAATCTCTACTATGACCGCCGGCGATTTGGGGAAGCCATCAAGCTCTGGGAAAAATCGTCGCGCCTCAATCCCCGGTACGCCGTAGTCTGGCGCAACCTGGGCCTGGGTTATTTCAACATCCTGCATCAACCCGCGAAGGCGGGCGCCGCCTATGACCGCGCCTTCCGTGCCGCGCCGGGTGATGCCCGCGTGCTTTACGAACGCGACCAGTTGTGGAAGCGCCTTGGCCGCCCGCCGGCCGCCCGCCTCGAAGCGTTGGAGTCCAACCGCAATCTGGTGGAACAACGCGACGATCTCATTGTGGAACTGGCGTCACTCTATAACCTCACCGGCCGACTGGCCGAGGCGCAGCGGCTCATGGCCGGCCGCGCCTTCCAGCCCTGGGAGGGTGGCGAAGGCCAGGCCCTCGGCCAGCATGTGCGCACGCACCTGCTGCTCGGCCGCGAGGCGCTGGCGGGCGGCGACGCCGCGACTGCGAAGATTTATTTCGCCGCCGCCCTCGATTCCCCGCGCAACCTGGGCGAGGCCAAACACCTGCTCGCCAACCAAAGCGACATTCATTTCTGGCTCGGCGAAGCGGCCGCCGCCATGGACGACCGCATTTCCGCGCGCCAGCATTGGATCGCCGCCGCGGAATTCCGGGGCGACTTCCAGGAAATGAGCGTCCGCGCTTTTTCGGAAATGACTTATTATTCGGCGCAGGCGCTGGCGCGCCTCGGCCGCAAAACCGAAGCGGTCAAACTCCTCCGGGAATTGCTGGCTTATGCCAAACGGCTCGCCGCCGCGCCGGTCCGAATTGATTATTTTGCCACTTCCCTGCCCTCCATGCTGGTGTTTGACGACGACCTGCAAAAGCGCCAGGCTGCCACTGCCTCATTTCTTCAAGCCCAAGCCCTCCTTGGCCTCGGCCGCCAGCCGGAGGCCCTCGAACTGCTCGAAAACATATTGCGCCTTGACCCGAATAACACGCTCGCCGCCGACCTGCACCAACGCCTGGCTCCATCCGCCCCCACCCCCGGCTGATTATGATTATCCCGACTGCGGCGACCACCCCCTCAAATACCGCGGCCCGGTACAATCTCGGCTACGTCACCTTGATTTCTTTTGTGGCGGCGATGGGCGGCCTGCTTTTTGGCTACGACTGGGTGGTCATCGGCGGCGCCAAGCCGTTTTTTGAGCCCTTTTTTCACATTGATCCGCAATTGAATCCCGCCATCTCGGGCTGGGCCAACAGTTGCGCGCTGATCGGCTGCCTCCTCGGCGCGTTGGTGGCGGGGGCGCTGAGCGACAAATTTGGGCGCAAACGCCTGCTCCTGCTCTCCGCGTTGCTCTTTATCATCACCTCGCTGGGCAACGCTCTGGCCGGCGATTTCAACATCTTTATCGCCTGGCGCATCCTTGGCGGCGTGGCCATCGGGCTGGCGTCGAATCTCTCGCCCATGTACATCGCCGAAATCGCGCCGGCGCCCTGGCGCGGGCGCCTGGTTTCCCTCAACCAGTTGACGATCGTCGTTGGCGTCCTGGCGGCGCAGATGATTAATTGGGCCATCGGCCGCCATTTGCCCGCAGGGGCCACCACCGAATTCATCCGCTCGTCCTGGTATGGCACCGACTGCTGGCGCTGGATGTTTGCGCTGACTGCCGTCCCGTCCCTGTGCTTTTTTGCCGGCATGTTCTTTGTGCCCGAGAGCCCGCGCTGGCTCATCCGGCAGAGCCGCGCCGCCGCCGCCCGCGACATTTTGCGCCGCATTGGCGGGCCTGACCATGCCAATGCGGAAGTGGCGGAGGTGCAGGCCACGTTGCAAAATGAGGAATCCAGCAAGGTGCGCTTCGCGGAATTGCTCGCCCCCAAAATGCGCAAAGTCCTCGTCATTGGCGTGGTCCTCGCCGTGTTCCAACAATGGTGCGGCATCAATGTGATTTTCAATTACGCCGCCGACATCTTCAAGGCGGCCGGTTACGACATTTCGTTTGTCCTGAAGAACATCGCCTGGACCGGTTCGGTTAATTTGGCGTTCACCTTTGTCGCCCTTGGAATGGTGGATAAACTGGGACGGCGCCCCCTCCTGCTGTTTGGCTCGGCCGCTTTGGCCGTGGTCTATTTGGTTCTGGGCTACGGATATCATATCCATCTCACCGGGCTGCCCATGCTGCTGCTGGTGCTCGCCGCCATCGCCTGCTATTCCATGTCCCTGGCGCCCGTGACCTGGGTGGTTATTTCCGAGATCTTCCCCAACCGCATTCGCGGCGCCGCCATGGCCGTTGCGGTGGCCGCCTTGTGGGCCGCCTGCTTTGTCCTGACCTATTCGTTTCCCATCCTCAAAGACGGCCTGGGCGAAAGCTACCACGGCGATTCTTTCATCCTCAAACACGGCCTGGGCCCGGCCAAAACATTCGGCCTTTACGCCGCCATTTGCATTTTGGGCTTTGGATTTATTTATTTAAAACTTCCCGAGACCAAAAACAAAACCCTCGAGGATTTGGAACGCGAACTCGTAGAATGAGCCGAATTATGTCCATTTCGTCCCGCCCATGCATGGGCCGACCTATGGCCCAGCGGCCGGCGCCACGGCGTTGAGCGTCACTGAGCCAGCTTGCAGCCCGGTGGAAGAAGCCGTCACCGTGATTTTGCCGGTCGCGGCGCTGGCCCGGACGAGGGCGAGAACCCGGCCGTCGCGCGTCGTGCGCTCGGGGCTGGGAAAGGGCGTGTGATCGTCCAATTTGCCGTTGTCCGTGGCAACGATGACCCCGGGGCCGGAGACGGTGAATTTAAGGGAGGCATCCCAAGTGGGGACGCGCACGCCCTTGGCGTCGGTGACGACGGCCCGGACAAAGACCACGTCGTCAAAGGTCGGCGAGGCGGAGGTGCGGTCGGTGGTCAGGGTGATTTTTGCGGGGGCGCCGGCAGTTTGCAGAATGTCCGTGGCGACTTCCTTGCCGGCGTTGCGGCCGACGGCCTTGATTTCGCCCGGCGCATAAGCCACGCGCCAGACGCGGGGGGAGGCATTGGCCGGCAGCGGTTTCGCCCCGAGGGATTGGCCATTCAGAAATAGTTCCACTTCCCCGCAATTGCTGAAGACTTCCACGTTGGCTTCGGCGTAGACGTTTTCCGGGGACCAATTGTCCACGAAGCGGACGCTGGGAGGCGGGGTATCACCACCGGCGCCAACTTCCGTGCGGTCATTACTGCGGGTGATATGGACGACGGGTTTGGTGGACCACCACGAATCGCGCTCGAGGCCATTGCCTTTGACAATGAGCGTACGGTCCACGAGTCCCGCGCCGCTGGTGATGTTGGGCCAGGCGCCGGGCGGATCATCCACGCCGGTCACCTTGGGCACGAAACCTTCGCCGAGATAATCTATGCCCGACCAGAGGAAGCAGCCGGCGAGTTGCGGGTGGTCGCGGAGAAAGGCCCAGGTGCCGGCGTCCTCGTGCTCCTCGGTGTTGATCAGCTTGCGCGTGGGTAGATTCTTCTGGCTGTTTACCATGAAAGAATCGCGATAATTGCTGCCGAGGACATCGAGCGTGTCGGCATAACCGTTCGTGTAGTCGTTGTTTTTGTCCGGTTGCAGGAGGGCCTGGGTGACGGGGCGCGTCGGGTCATATTTATGGAAAGCCTCGACGAGGCCCTTTTGAATGTCGCGGGTCGTCTGACTGTTGCTGGAGTCGTGGATTTCATTGCCGGTGCTCCAGAGAATGATCGAGGGATGGTTGCGGTCGCGCAGGACGGCGTCGCGCAAATCAATGAGTGACCATTGTTTGAAGAACATGCTGTAACCCTGCTCGGCATTGGCCTTGGCGTTCATCCAGTTGTCGAACATTTCATCCATGACCAGGATGCCCATCTGGTCGCAGAGTTCGAGTTCGACGGGATTGGGGGGGTTATGGGCAAAGCGGATGGCATTGGCGCCGAGAGCCTTCATGGCGGCAAAACGCTCTTGATAGACACTGCGGGGGACAGCTTCGCCAACGGCGCCGCCCTCCTCATGGAGGCAGACGCCGAGGATTTTGACATTTTTGTCGTTCAGCCAAAAGCCGGTGTCGGATTTGAATTCGATTTTGCGGATGCCGAAATTCGCGCTGTCCACGTCCACGGCCCGGGGATCGGTCATGGCGGCGGCGGCGGGCTTGGGGGCATCGTTGTTGATCACGGCGACCATGGCTTTATAGAGGGTGGGCGAACTGAGGTCCCAGAGTTTGGGGTTGGGCACGGTGAGGTCCTGCTCGAAGGTGACGCTTTGGCCGGCGGGAATTTCCTGCGGGGCGCTGGCGATGGTGGGACCGATCATCTTGCCGTCCGACCCGTGCACCATGGCTTCGAGAAAGAAATGCCCGGCGGAGGGGGAATTATTGGTCACCGTGGTTTGGAGATGCACCGTCGCCTTTTCGGGCGTGACAAGCGGCGTGGTGACATACAAGCCCCAAGTTTCAACGTGAACGGGATTCGTGACCACGATGCGCACGTGGCGCTCGATGCCTGAGCCGGTGTAGTAGCGCGACAACGGTTGAAAAGAGTTGTTCACGTTGACGTCTATGACGTTCGGCTTGTCCGCCCCATAGGTGAGAAAGGGGGTGAGGTCATAGTTGACGCCGACGTAGCCGTAGGGGCGGAGACCGAGAGAGTGGCCGTTAATGAAGACTTCGCCGTTGGACATGATGCCGTCGAATTGGATTTCGACGCGCCGACCGGCATCCTCAGCAGGCAGGATGAAGAATTTGCGGAATTGCCCGACACCCGTGGGCAGATAGGCACCGCCCCGCTTGGAGGGAGCGTCGGCGCTGAACGGGCCGGCAATGGCCCAGTCGTAGGGAAGGTTGACGGAGCTCCACGAAGCCAAATCGACGCCCGGCAGATCGGTGCGATGGAATAGCCAGTCGGATTCCAAAGGTAAAGTCAGACGGCGCCCAGGTGCATTGGCCGGAATGGTGGTCGGCGCCGGGGTGGCTGCCTGGGCCGCCAAGGGCGATGCCAACAACACAAGAGGAATCAGGGTGGGGAGAAGGGAACAGGTTTTCATGGGGCAGAAAGGAGACGCATGGGACGAAGGGTCAGTTTACGGTTTACGGTTTATAGTTCAAGCCGCATGTGGGGGGGTGGCAGGCCCGAGTGTGGAGTGTGGAGTTAAGAGCACACGACCCTAATCTGCGCTCCACCGGTCAAGATAACGCACTTGCTGAACTCCACACTTCACATTCCACACTTCACATTTTGGAAAAATTTTCGGTTGCACTCGACATCCCAATCCACAATCACTATTTCCCCAGAGTGCGTTACATCTTCATCACCGGCGGCGTGGTCTCCTCCCTGGGAAAGGGTCTCACTGCCGCCGCTCTCGGAGCCCTGCTCGAGCAACGCGGGCTCAAAGTCCGCCTCCAGAAATTTGATCCCTACCTCAATGTGGATCCGGGGACCATGAATCCCTACCAGCACGGCGAAGTCTACGTCCTGGACGACGGTGCGGAGACCGACCTCGACCTCGGCCACTACGAGCGCTTCACCTCCGGCACCCTTTCCCGGCAAAATAACCTGACTTCGGGTCAAGTTTACGAATCCGTTATTCAAAAGGAGCGCCGCGGCGACTACTTGGGGAAGACGGTGCAGGTCATCCCGCATGTGACCAATGAAATCAAGGACCGGCTGCGCTCGGCGGGCAAGGGGGTGGATGTGCTGGTAACAGAAATCGGTGGAACCGTGGGCGACATCGAGGGGCTGCCCTTTATCGAGGCCATGCGCCAGTTTGCGCTCGAAGTGGGCAAGCAGAATGTGGCTTTTATTCATGTCACTCTCCTGCCCTTTCTGGCGGCCGCCGGGGAATTGAAGACCAAGCCCTCCCAGCAATCGGTCGCAAAACTGCGGGAAATCGGTATCCAGCCTGATGTCCTCGTCTGCCGCACGGAAAAGCCGCTGGATGATGACATTCGCCAGAAACTTTCGATGTTTTGCAACGTCCCGGTGCGGGCGGTCATTGAGGAGCAGGACGTGGAGTCCTCGATTTACGAGTTGCCGGAAATGCTGGCCAAGGAAAAGCTCGACGACATCGTGCTCGAC
>CAZLPS010000052.1:1772-29010 GCA_964561455.1 uncultured Opitutales bacterium | reverse complement strand
CTGCTGTTTCATTAGGTTTGCTATTCGACAACCCCAGCGGATCGAACTTGGTCCAGGGATTCTGATGGACATAGGTGTAGGGGTTGGTGCCGTCGGCCAAGCCGAGCGGGTCGGCAGTCAGGAACCGGCCCATTTCGGGGTCAAAGTACCGCTGGCCCTCGTTGATGAGCCCCGAGTCGCTCTCCTCCTTCGTGTTCTTCCGGAAGTGGTCGGTGAGCGCGCCGGTGGCCGTCCATTCCTCAGCCCCGTAGCCTTGCACGGCCATGGTGTTCGGCGGCGAACCCGGCAGGACCAAGCTGGTCGGCACATTCGGGTTGTGCTCGCCAAAGGCGGTGTACGCCGCCTGGTAGCTCAAGGCGCCATTGGCTCCGGTGGTTTGGGCCACGACATCCCCCCGACCATCGTAGTGGTAGTAGGAGGGGTTGTTGGCGTGCAGCGCGTACAGGATGCCCCCGACGCCCCCGCCCCAGTCGCTGCCCCGGATGAACTCCACGCTCGGCGCGAGCGTCGTGTTTGCGGGCGTCCACGTCCCCGCCGCTGGCTGTTGCCGCCAGGCTGCGTCCGTGGGCACGGCATGAACTGTCTGGCTTTCGCTGTATTCCCGAATGGCCGTACCCCCCGAGAACACACTCGCCGTCTTCACATCCGAGGCCGCCGTCACCCACTGCGGGTCAAACGCCAAATAATAATGGTACTCGTCCTGTAGCACCCGGCGCGACCGGTAATCGTAGACAAAATACTCGTTGTCCGAGGCTCCGTTAATATTGGCGCTGACCACGTTTGAGCCCCAACCCTCGCTCCCGATCAGCCGGTGGTCCCTGTCGTAAGAAAATCCCGTCCAGTAGTACCCATTCCACCGGCTGTCATATGACGTGCGCGAAATCGGATTCCCGTAGTCGTCCAACTCATAAAACGCCCATGTGGCCACATTTCCGGGCAGTTGGGTGAACACGGCCGCCGGTGAGTTGTTCCAAGTATAAATGCCATAGGTAGTGTTGGCGATCAACGTCGTAGTCCCCGACCCGTTGCCACTCGACGGGGCGATGGTCTGCGTCACTAACTTGCCCGTGCGATTGTGCGAGGCATCGTACGTGTAGTTGGCCGTGACGGTTGTATTCCCCATCACGATCGCTTCCATGACGAGCCGGTCGTCGGCATCGTAGCTCAAATTCACCGAGCGCGGCGCCAACTGCCCGTTCGGGTAAGTCTCCGCCTGTTGGCGGAGGTTGCCATACTGGTCGTAGGCCAGATTGTAGTTGTAATATTCCGCCGTCGAGGCGCTCGACGCATTCCCCGGCGCGTAGCCCTCGATGGCGGTCTGCCGCCCCAGGGCATCATAGGTCGTGGCGACATACCCGGCGTTGGGCTGCCACAATTGCACCCGGTTCCCTGCGGCGTCGTAATGGTAGGTGGTCCCCCGGTCGTTGTCGTCCGCCACGCGGCTGAGGCGGTTCAGGTGATCATACGTTGAGGCCAGAGTTCGAATGTCAGAACGGCCCACGCCGTAAACGGCGCTGATGCGGTTGCCGGCGGCGTCGTAGGCATACTGATTCACAAAGCCCCCGGACGCCCCGCTGGGTAATCCCGACCCGCTGGCCGCCACGGTGCCATTGATGGCCACCCCTTGCGCCTCGAACACCACCCGGCCCAATGAATCATAACTGTAGGCCACGTTCGCCAAATTTCCCCCGCCGCCCAAAACCTCCTGCACGGCCAGCAATTCCCCCGCGGCGTCGTAGGAAAAATAACGCGCCAGGGACAAACCCTGCTGGCTCGGCCATGAAGTGGAGGGGCTCGCCGTGCCATGCACCACCCCAATCAGCCGGTTGCGGGCGTCGTAAGTGTAGTTCGTTTGTTCGCCATATGAGCCAATCCGCGTCACTTTGTTTACCGCATTGTAGACATAGGAAGTGTAGGTGGTGAGGGGATCGTAGACCTTCACCGGGCGATTCAGTCCGTCGTAAACGAAGAAGTTGTCCACCCCGCGCCCGTCCATGACGTGCATCCGGTTCCCTGCGGCGTCGTAGACATTCGCCACCGTGATGTTCGCGGCGTCCGTCGTCGTAATCAGCCGGTTCAAGGCGTCATACGTGTTGGCCGCCGTCACTCGCGTCAAATTCGCTGCCGTGGCCACCTGGGCCGATGCCGTCCCCACCCGGGTAGTTAACACATTCCCATTCTTGTCATACCCCCGCGCCGAGACCAGGAATTGGCCGGACACCACTGAACCGTTCGCCGCAACGTAATCCACCGCGGGCGTAATCGTCAGCGTCGGCCGGTTCGCGGCGTCGTAGAACATCACCGTCTTATTGCCCCGGGCGTCCGTGACGGAGCGCACATTCCCGGCGTCGTCGTACTCCGTCCGCACGGTTGGGTTGACAAACGCGACGCTTGCCGCGCCGCCGCCCCAATCCTCGACGGAGGGCGCAATCTCGGCCACTTTCCGATTCCGGGCGTCATAGAGGTACGACCATACCTGGCCCAGTGGATTTTTCACGTGCACAGCGTTGCCATTGGCGTCGTAGTCGGTGCGGACCACGATCGAATTGCCGGTGATCGCTCCGGTGGTCGGATCCGGCCGTTGCACCGAGGCCACGGCCCGGCCGACGGAATCAAATTGCGTCACCACCTGGCGGCCCAGTTCATCCGTCTTCCGCCACGCCATGCCGGTGGAGGTGTATTCGACCATTGACGTTGCGCCATCAGCATAAGTCACCCGGTACGGGCGATTCAGGGCATCGAAATCCGTGGAGGTCGTATGGCCCAGCGGGTCGGCCACCGTCAGCAAATTTCCGGCGTCGTCGTAAGTCTTCGACGTGTTGCCGTACGCGGCGGCCGCTGAGCTGGTGGCCAGATTGTATTGCACGCTCTCCTGGACGGGGCGGTAGAGGTCGTCGTAAACCACCGTGGTCACATAGCCCCGCGGGTCGGTGGTGCTGGTGGGCTTAAAGGAACTGGCATCAAAGGCGTTGCCGCCGGCGTTGGCGCCATCATAGCGGAAATATGTCTTCAGCGCCGTCGCGGTACTGCTCGCGGCCGTAATGCTGGCCGTTGGGTCCACCGGCCAGAGAGCGCGAGTCGTCGTCGTGGTCTCGTTGGTATACTCGTTATAAAAATAGTAGGCCGTATTGCCATAATAGTTCGTAATCCCGACTGCCGGACTGCCATTCGGAAAGGCCCCCGTGGCGTTGTTATGGTCGGTGGCCACCACCGGCGAATCCATCTCCACCAGGCGGGTCAGGGCGTCATAATGGTAGGTCACCGTGTTGCCATTGGCATCCGTGGCGCTCAGCTTCGCCCCGGTGTTGCTGTACGTGAACGACGACACCAAGTTGCCCCCGGTGTTGAACGCCGCGTTCGACGTGTCCGACATGTCCCGCTCAACGCTGACCACGCGATTCAGGGCATCGTAGTGTTTGAGCGTCGCGTGCCCGAGCTCGTCGGTTTCCTGCAGCAAATTCCCCCGCAAATCGTAGATGTAGGACCGCGCCGTGCTGTCCGGGTAGAGCACGCTCGTCAACCGGTGCCGCCCGTCATAGTTGAAAACTGTGGTGTGGCCGTTCGGATCAGTCTCCGACAATTTGTCGCCGCCCACCGAGTAGGTGTACGAGGTGGTCAGATACGCATTGCCCGGGTCGGCAATTTTTTGCGCCACGCGCCCGTGGGCATCGAGCGCGTATTGCACCGTCAGATTCCCCGCGCCCGCTGGATGCGCGGAATCCAGGTCCACCACGACCATTTGCGTCACAACCCCCGGGAACGTGCTGTTGCCGTAGGTGTAATCCGTCTCGGCCAGCAACTGGCTGCTCGTGGTGCTGCCCGCAAAGTGCTGCTCCTTCGTGCGCAAGCCGAGGGTCGGGACGGTGGCGCCGTTATCAAACTCATAGTGCGTCAAATGGTTATTCTCATCCACCACGTCCGACATCAACCGCATGGGATTGTAGTCAAAGGACTTCGTGCCGCCGAGCGCGTTGGTCTGGATATTCGGGTCGTCATAATAGCCAAAAAAGCCGTTGCCGGAAACGTCGTAAAGGCCCGGCAAGACGGAGGCGAACACGCTGCTCGGCGCCACCCACACATCCGCATGGTCGAACGAAGTGGTGTGACCGCTGAAATCCGTCGCCGTTTCCAGGGCCATGCCCGCCGTTGGGTTGAACGTAAATGACTCCGACCCCAACGTGGTGTTGGCGGAGTCCAGGTACGTCATCGTCATGTTCTGCCAGGCCACCAGCTCGCCAAAATTATTGGGGGATTCATCTGCCACCACCGTGGGAATGTCCAGCATCATGATGGCGGGATCATTCCAGCGGTAATCCGTCTTGTTGCCGTCGGCGTCCACCACCAAGGCATGGCGGCGGGTGCTGCCGGAGATTGCGATGCCCGTGCCGGGGTCCAATTCCACATACGAGTCATTATAAAAAGTCGCCACCACGGGCGTTGTATTCGTTGACGTCGGCAGCGTGACATTCGCGACCAGCAGCGGCCGGCCCGGCGTCGGGTAATATCTCGCCAGCGAGGAATTGCCCGCGCCATCGGTGTAGCTTTGGAAGCCGGTGGTGTTTGAACTGTTATAATGGGTCTGATACGCAAATTGGTAGACATTGCCGTTTTGATCCGTGATGCCAGTGACATTGAGGTGGTAATACGTCGCGCCCGGGTCGGTGGACGGTCGCGGGGTAGTGTCCGCCTCCGTGGTGACATCATAGTCATAATGCACATACGGGTTGGTGGTGGAATTGACATTGCCGTCCAACACGCTCGTGACATCGTTCAATTCCGGAGCGCTGCCACCGGTGTAATCCGAACTCAAAATGTAGTCATAGTGGGTCCGGTTGTTGTCACTGTCCCACACGTCTTGCACGTGCATGTTCGCATCTTGGGAGATAAAGACCTGCGCCACGGTAGTGTTGCCCGCCGATTGGGCGGTAATCGTCTCGGGTACCAGCGTCGCAGTCGTGGGATAGGCGTAAATCAGCGCGGCACCCGTTCGATCCTTGACCCGCAACGCCCGGAAGTAGACATAGGAAACTGCGGAACCATTGCCGATGACGCGGTCGGTCTGGATATTTTGGTACAGGCTGTCGAGCGCG
Source organism: uncultured Opitutales bacterium (assembly GCA_964561455.1). Lineage (GTDB taxonomy): Bacteria > Verrucomicrobiota > Verrucomicrobiia > Opitutales > JABDGR01 > JABDGR01. The sequence continues at coordinate 23,920 of CAZLPS010000052.1, read as the reverse complement.
GCATGTTCATAGGTGACGGTAGAGCCAAATTTCTTGGTCAAAGTTAACGTCGCCCCTTGCAAACCGGTGGAGCCACTATTTTGCACCATCGTCATAGAAGCCTGATAGGGCTTCTTTTCATGCTGGCCCGTTGGGTAAGGCACAAAATCATAGACCAGACTGCCGGCGTTCCACGCGGCCAGAAAATGGAATTCGTTGCCGTTCTCATCCGACGCGTAAACATTCGGGTAAACGCTGTCGGTGGAAAATTCCCACCGGACGGTCGCCTCGACATTGGAATGCCAGCCCGCGCCAAACGGCAAATCCGCCCGTTCATGCGGCCGCAAGCCGTGCCGGTTGGACCATATCTCCTCGGCATACACCCGGCTTATCGTCAGGGGCAGGTCAAAGCCCGGCAAGGACTCGTAAACGTCGGAAACGCTGTGGCGCAAGCCGAGAGTCAGGGCGTCCACGAACGTCTCCTCGTCCTGCTGGTCGGATTCGCTGGAGGTCTGGGGCTTGCCATCCGGCAACGGGCGCCCGTTCAAGGCCACCTTGCGGTATTCCGCGCCGGCAACCTCCTCCTGGGAGGCCGTCACCTGGTTGCGGGGAATGATTTTCTGGAGATTGATCGTCTTGTTCCCCAAACTCACATTGCCCGCGCCGTAATAATTCAGCGTGACCGTGAAACCGACCCCGTTGCTGGAGGTCGGCGCCGTGGCGTAAATGGGGAGGGCGGTATTGCCGGCATAGAATTCATCATTGGTGATGGTCTCGCCATTGGTGATCTCATCGCCGCCGGCGCCAAGCAAATGTAACGCGTTCGTGTTGGTTGAATTCCACGAAACCACCACATGATCCACCGCTCCTTCCGAGTCGGTGCCCGGGGGCAGCGTCGGAATGAAACCGGCTGAAATACTGTTGCCGATAATTGCCACCGTGCCATTGGCCTCCGTCGCGTCCATTTCGCCATAGCGGTCGAAGACGGTCAAATTGGGGCTGATGACGAGGTATTCGCTCCCATTGACCTGGTGGGGATTGACGGTGGTATTTTGCGGGTCGGCCTCAAACACCGGCGTGACATTTGCGGTCGGATCTATCAGCAGCGGCGCCATGGCGGTGACCGTGGATGCGATCGAGTCGTCGTCGGGCACGAACACCAGGTACCAATTGAGGTACGTTGATTTGCCTGGTTCGGGCGGATTGTAGGAAAATTTGTATTTCGACCGCGTAACCGCCAAATACTGTCCGGGAACATTACCATCGCTCAAATCCACCCGGCCAACTTCGGTCACGTCATCCACCGGCAATTTTTGCACCCAGTTGGCGGCCACGCTTAAATCAGGGTACGGGCCCGCGAGTTTGCTCACGTTACTGGCCAGGTTTTCAGTGAGAAATACATTCGTCAGTGTTTCCGTGCCAACGGCTGTGCCGGAAAATGAATAATGCACTGTGGCGTCGGCCGTAATCGAGTCCTGACCGACGCCCAACGGTGTCGGCTCCCATGGCGCCCCCGCCGGTACGCTGTTGGTCGTGGTGTTCGCCGACCAGGTGAACGGATCGCCGTTGACGGCATGCCACGGATAAAACTGGGATTGAATGGCTACACTATGGACGCTACTTGGGGAGATGGTATAATTCGATGCCTGAAAAAGTGCCCCAAAAGAATCCCAATGGGAGAAATGTTCAGTCCCAGACGCTGCGGCCACGTCAAATCTTAGAATTCCATCGTTGCCACTGGTGTTGGGAGTGAGTGACACGGTCGTGGAGTCGTGAAACTCCCAAGTGCCATCTGACGGGTAATCAATGTTGTTGGTTAAAGTTAGATAGGCGGCCCCGTTCTGAAAACCGATAAACGCCGGCTTTTGCCCGCTCAGCCCCGCGGAGGAATAGTTAAAAAACGTCAACAACGGCACGTTGATCGTTACCGTGTTGCTGGCGGTCACCGGCGCACCCCCGCTGTTGTGGCAAACCACCACCTGGTAAAAATAGCGATTGCCCCCGTAAAGTCCCGCGTCGGCAAAGTGGAAGCTCCCGTCATTTCCCGGGGTAGTGACATTGCCGAGGTTGCCCCAAGTGCCATTGATCTCCGTTTTGCGTTGCACTTCGTAATGGAAGCTCGGGTCATGCACGGTCGTCTCCCACGTCAACGCCACCGCCGTATTTCCGCTGTTGGTGGGCTCCAAAACGAGATTAAAGGGCGACGGATCGGCTGGATTGGCATCCACTGCCAGCGGCTGCTCCCCGGCGAGAAACGTCGAATAGCCGTTGCCACTGGTGTTACCCAGGATGCCGGGATCGGGTGTGGAATTCCCGCCGCTGCTGCCCGCGCCATACTGGCTCAGGGTGAAGATCGCGTTCGCGAGCGCACTCGTCCCCGCCGCTGTAAAATGAATCCACTGCACCGGGCTGGCGCCCAGCGTGTAATTCATCGTGATGTTGCCGGTCGAATCCGTGGTCAGATTACCCGACGCCAGGGTCGAATTGGCCACTATGGCATGGCCCCCATCCGGCACCACCGCGAAGTGGATGGGCACATTGCTCATGGGCGTGCCGTTCGCACTGACATGCACCACGATGGCCTCCGGCAGCGTGTCACCCGCATCGCCTTGTTGATCGTTGCCCGCGACCACCGTCAGGGTCAAATTGGCCGCGATGGCCGGGGCGTAAATATACTGAAAGGGATTCTCGTCCGCCTGATATTTGGCCCAATTGCTCACGCCGTCCCCCATGGGCGATTCATTCGGCAGATTCGGATTCGTCAGGTTGAACCGGTAGGCTTCTGCGGATGTGGCGAACGAAGCCGCCCAAGTGTAAAACCCGTACAAGGTGTTGTCATTCGGATTGTGGATCAGGAACGAATTGTTAAGTTCGAAGTCAAACGCCATCTTAAGCTGGCCCAGCGTCGCCACGGCGTAATTCTGCGCAGTGGGCGTGCCCGGATTCCACGGATAACTATAGGCCCAGTTGCCCGAAGCGTTGCCCGTGAGTAGAAAATTGATCTCCGCCTTGGTATCCAGCCCCAGGGCTTGCAACCGGTCGTAAAACGGCTTGGCGAAATTCTTGACCTGGCCGAGATTGACGACCGCGTTATTGTTCGGGTCGCTCACGGTGAGATTCGCCACCAGATTGTTGATGTCCGTCCCGGCGCCGCCATTGAATGCCAGCGCGGTATCGAGGTACGATTTCGCCTGCGTCGCCAAATTCTTCAGTTGGCCCACCGTCGCCGGCGCATAGTTGTTCTGCATCCATGCATTGTACGCCGTGGTATTCGATGACGCCGGCGGCTGACTCGGCACGACATGATAGTCCAACCACCATTGCGGGTAGGAAGGATCAGCCCACGACCACGTGACCGCGCAGAAAAGCGTAAGGAGGACCCCGAGGGCGAATGGGTGCAGCCGGCGCATGTTGGGTGGTTTCAAAAATCCGTGCTTGCGGGAGTTCAATTGCCAAATGCACCCATGGGCAAGCTTCCCTGGGGTGCGACGATAACGTTGCCGTTCAAGCTGGCCGGTCCGTTAAAATTGGTGATTCCATTCACGGTCAACTCCACGGGCTGCGTCGCATTCGTGGGCGACACATAGGCCGGATGCGTCAGCGTCGCGTCGCCATTGGCGGCCGCATCGCCGTTATTGTAGATGACCAGCCCGTTGGCCAGCGCCGTGCCGTTCGCGCCAATTCCCACCACAAACGCGGGATCCGCCGCCGAATACGCCGTCGCATTCCCGGCAATCGGCGCGTTGTAATGCCCGACCACCGTCGTGCCCCAGGTTTGGGACTGCGTGCCGGGGCCAATGGCAATCGCCTGATTGGCGCTGGCATTGCCCCCTGCCAGCGCCATGGCACCACTGGCCGATGCCACGCTGTTGGCGCCCACGACCAGCGCCCCATCGGCAGTCGCTGAACTATTAGCGCCCATGGCCACGGCTAAATTTCCGGCCGCCACGCCTCCCGCCAGAGCTACCGCATCGTTGCCCGAGACCGTGGCATTGCCGCCATACGCGACGCCCGCGCCACCCGCCATCAACCGCACCAAGCTGCTATTGCCAGAAACGGAAAAACCATTGCTGAAAACGAGACTTTGATTGGCGGGGCTGAAGGCAATATTGCTGCTGGAATGGGTGTCTGTCATCACAATGGCGCCAGCCGCATCGCTGCCGGTGATGGTCGCATTGCCCAAGCGGAAGGACCGGGCCGTCGCATCGAGTACGAAGCCATCGGCCAGAGTGAGCACGGTCATCGAGGAATTCGTCGAAATCGCCAATAGATGATAGGTTTGGGCGGTGTCGCTGTTGTTTTGGGTGGCCAAAGCCAGGGACCCCGGCTGAAGGCTTAGTTTGTGCTGCGTGGAATTCCCGAAGGCAAACAAGTTGAGATTCGCCGCATAGTCAAAGGACATTTGGTCTACCGCCGTTGCGGCGCCATTTTGCTGCCAATGCCAGAGCGACGTGGGGAGAATCACGGAATAGTCGGGCCCGGTGAAGCCCACGACAGTGTAGCCATTGAGCGAAACACCGAAACGCACCGCCCCCGAGATGCTCACATTGCCGCTGATTTCCGGCACACTCAGGCTGGCGTTGAGACTGAGGGAACTAAATGATGCGTCCACTCCATTTTGCAGGCCGGCGTAATACAATTGCCAGCCCAGGAAATTATTGTCGGCGTCATAAACCGTCGCCAATCCTGCGGGGTTAAATGCCGTCCCGCCAATAACAAAATCGCTGGCCACCGCCAACCCGCCGAAGACGTGGGCGTCCGCATCCACCAGCAAGCTGCCCGCTGTCAGATTGCCGACAGTTGGCCCGCTGTCCCCACTGCCGCCATCGCCGCCGCCCCCACCGGAACCCCCATCCTGGGTGGGCTGACTGCACGAGGTCCACGTCTCACTGTTGGCCGCGGAATCGTACCCGGCGTCAACATACCAAGCGTCCAACACACTGTCGTAAGCGTAATTCGTGCCGTTGACGGTGGAATAGATCCAATTGGCTCCGTGAGTCAAAACGCCGGCATTATCCGGGCCGCCGCTGAGCAAACTCCAGTCTCCGCTGCTGGAGTCATACCTAAACCAATTGCCCCAGACATTGTCATAACGGTAGGAATAACCGGTCGAATCGTTGTAAGTATAATCGAAGTCGGTCACTGTGGGGTCCCCAGAAGGCGACCAAATCTCGCCCAGATAATCTTGGTCGTATCCGGCATCCACATACCAAGCACTTATAACACTATCAAAAGCGTAATTGATGTTATTGATGGTCGAATAACTCCAATTGTCCCCGCCCGTAATCGAACCAGGATCGTCCGGTGCGTTGCACGCCACCCAATTTCCCGTGCTCGGATCCCGCATGGTCGTGTCATACCAGCCATGACCCAAATTATCATAAGCATAGTTATGCGTGAAATACGTCAGGTCCGTGTCGCCCCAGGCGTGGCCGGATGCGGCCAGGACAAACATGCCCGCCAGCACAAGCCTGCGCCAGAGGTGCCGACTCGACCGAATCTTAAGAGGATGGAAACGTGCGAACATGGTCTGGGGGTAACGCTGCAAGATTAGTGGGAATAAATCCCCGGGGAAATATCGCCACGGGGCTGCGTCAGGAGCACGTTACCCGAAAAAGTCGCTTGGCCGTTGAAAACCGCGCTGCCGTTGACGAGCAGGGTGTCTGCGCCATTCACCAAATTGGCCGGGCCACCCAGCGTCAAGTTGCCGTTATTGTAAATCACCAGCCCGTTCTTCCCGCCCGACGTGGAGTTGGCGGCCACTCCCACAATAAATGCCGGGTCCGACGATGCCCAAGCGGTGGCATTACCAGTCAACACCCGGTTATTTTGGCCGACCACCACCGTACCCCACGTTTGGGCGGAAACGCCACTGCCGATTGCGGCAGAACCGGTGGCAGCGGCATTGGCATACATCCCTACGGCCACCGCATTGTTCCCGGAAGCGGCGCCCCCGGCCAACGCCACTGCGCCGCCGCTCGTGGCCAAACTGTTATTGCCAAGTGCTACGGCCAGATTTCCGCTCGCGCTCCCGTTGCCCGACGCCACGGACCCGCTGCCGTTGGCCAGGGCATTATTGCCCAACGCCACACTCATTGTGCCAAAGGGCGCAGACGTGCTGTTGCCGTTGATGACGAATCCACTGCTAAAGGCGATCGCCTGGCCAGTCGGCCCCAAGCTAAGGCCATTGCCGCCCACACGCGCAAAATTCAGCGTCGCGGCACTGGCATTGCCGGTGAGGGCGCCCGAACCACCCGGCGCAAACAATTGCATAAAAGGCGCAGCGGTATCGCTGAAGTCCAGCGTCAAATTACCGCCATTGTAACTGGTCGGATCTTCGGTAGTGCCCAGCAGCGATATCGCACCCGCATGATGATTGCCCACCAGGCTCAGCGTGAAATCCGACGGGCGGATGACAAGGCTGTTGCCCGTGGAATTGTCGGTCAGAGTAAACAAGGCGTGGGCGTCCACGTCTATTTGTCCATTACCCTGGGCAACATTCAGCGCGGCCCCATCCACCCCGGCGTTCAACTCGTCATTGTTGTCCACAAAAGTGATGCCTCCGAGAACTGACGGCGTCACGGTCACATTGCCGGCCCAGACGTCGCCCGCTGCGGTGGTGATGCCCGTCACCGTCACCGACGTAAAATTCACATTGTCATTGCGAAGGGCGTAATTGCTCAAATCTGGTACAAACAGGCCGCCGGCAACCGTCGTGCTGTCCGGCAGTTTGTGTGTAAAATTAAATCCATCTGTGAATAAATTCCCGGTTACATTCATCGTGCCGCCAGTCACCCCGGTGTAGGTCTCATCCTGCGCCTGCGCTACGGCAGCGGCCAGGACCAACCCACCCAGCAGCACCCCGAAAAAGGCCATCGCCCCACGCCCACGGCGGCGGCGCGCCTTTACTGGTGGAAGAAAATACATGAAAGGGGAGGTTGGGGGATATTAGGGGCGGCCAAACGGGCCCATGGGAATATCGCCGAGTGGTTGGGGTAGCGATACATTGCCGCCAAAAGTGGTTGTGCCATTGAAAGTGCTCGCGCCGTTGACCTGCAGTTGGTGGCTCGCGTCGGTCAGGGTCGCGTTGCCGCTTAGGGTCGTCGTCCCATCATTGGAAATTACCAGCGCATTGGCGGCAGCGGTGCTGTTGGCCCCGCTGCCCACGACGAAGGCGGCACTTACCGGCTGGTTGTAATGCCCCAATACGGTGGCGCGCGCGGCTTGGGCCACCGACCCCACGCCGAGCGCCACGGCGCCATTCCCGCTCGCCTGGCCACCACCCAACGCCACGGCATTGTCACCACTGGCCAGACTCCCATTTCCCACCGCCAAAGCGCTGTTGCCCGACGCCGCGCCGCCCGCCAGCGCAATCGCATTCGCGCCGGAAGCGTTGGCCGACCCGCCCAACGCCACCGCCCCCATTGCATTGGCCGCGCTATTCGCGCCCACTGCCAAACCTAAATTGCCCAAACCGAGGCGTGCTTGCGTGCTGTTTCCCCCAATCGAAAACCCATTGCTAAAGGAAATCATTTGGCTGATTGCATCCAGCGCGATATATTGACTCGAACCACTGGCGGACAACACCAGCGCCCCTCCGCCACTGTTGGTGCCCAGCGAGTAATTGCCCAATGTCACAGACGGCGATGACCCCGCCCCTTCAATGACAATATTGCCTCCGCCCAAGGTCGCTGTCCCGTCGCTGGCAAATATCGTGCTCGCCATCGGGATGCTCCCCACCGGCACCGTCGCCACCACCGTCCCGTTGTGGCTGAGCACAAAACTGAAATTGCCCGGAACCATGGTCACCGTGTTGCCACTACTGTTGTCCGTCAGCGAAAAATTGCCATTGGCGTCCAACGTCACCAGGCCCTGATTGGGCTCCCACGACCAAGTTGTCTGCGGCGCGGCGCTCGTAAAATATACCTGCCCGGAATTCGCATCGCCGTCGTCCACGAAATTCATGGTCAAGCCGGCGTGTTCCGCGCTGCCATTCCACCACGTGCCCAGGCGCAACGAGTTTTGCACATGCAAAGTGCCCCCGACGTTTAAACCGCCGCCCAGAGTAATCCCACCCGCCGTCAATGCATTAAAGAAAGCGTCATCACCATCGAGCACTCCCGTACCATTGATAATGGTCCCGTTCGCGCCCACCTGGTAGCCATCGAGAAAAAGGCCGCCCGCGGACAGTCCGGCGCCGGCGGAATAGCCCGTAGCGGCATTATGGTAACTTTGCAGTAACACTCCCGACGGACTAACGGTCAAATTTCCGCTGACTTCATGCTCGTCCGCAGCAATATCCTGCGCTTGGGCCAATGGCCAAACCATTAATGCGAGCGTCGCAAACAAACCCATTCGCCGCAGGGTACCCCTGAGGCCGCGCATCGCCGGGAAACCCCTCAGGAAAAAAACGTCGCCGGGCAAAAACGCCCGCCGATGCCGCCTTGGCGATCTATCGTATGGTGGCATAATCAAATTTAAAGAGTAACCACTAATCGGCGTATGCAGCAACCCCCTTAAATCAACTTTTCTTTGGATGCTGAAAAACCACAACTTTGTAAATGAAATTTTGCCCCACCGCACCCTTTTTTCCCGCTTGTTAAGTTCTGTGCCGGCCGCCTCTCCTCATTCTCCCTGCGGAAACCGGGAAGCCCTCAGGTGTTTTAGTTCATTTTCTAGGGTGTTTCACTTGGCCAGGATGAAGCCTGAATCGCAGCATGACGGTTGGATTTAAGATTTGTTTCAGGCCTGGACTTGTGCGGAATTTAAAATGCCAAAAGAAGTCGGCGCGAAGCGCAGGCGCTTCATTAGTGGTCCTTTTTCAGGCCGGGTTTACTGGCCATCCACTGCCGGCACTGGCCCGTTCGCCGGTCCCCGCCGCACATACAAATCCATCGCGTCGCCCGTCTTGGTTCCAGGACTGGAATCGGCCTTGGCCACAAGTCTGTAGTCTTGCATCACCCAATCCAGGATTTTCACCCCGCTGAAATCATTTTCGCCGAAATAATTCGCGCCGAATTCCCGCAGATCGCGGTAGTGCACAAAAATCGCGTCCGGCGGGCGGCGACTCAGTTCATCCAGCACGTGCAACTGCCCGAAAAAACTCAGGGCGAACGGATCAAACTCCAGCTCCGCCAGTGTGGTCGGCACCCGCAGATGGTAATTCACCGCGATGCCCTCCGGAAAGTTGTCCAGCGTCTGCGCGTTTGGTGTCCGGGATTGGAACGCGGCAATCATCTTGTTCAGCATCACCCCCCGCGTGCCCATCAGGTGTCCTTTCTCCGGCAATATTGGAAAGGTGTAAAAGCGGTCCCGGCCCGTGCCCACGGCGTAAGTTTTGTCCGCAATGATGGCGAGATCCACGCGCAGCAATTGCCCGGCGCCGATTAACACCACCACGGCAAACGCCGCCGGCACCAGCCATCCCAAACGGCCACCCACCTTCCGCGCGGCCCACTGCGGCGCCTCGACGGTCATCAATTGCATCCAAAACATCGTTGCCAACGGCATCATGAAAAATCCGTATTGCCCAATGCGCGCCGCCAGGGGCATGCGGCAGAGCATCAAACTCCCCGCCACGCCGATAACAGCCAACCCCAGGAGGTGGGCAAAATTTTCGCTTCCCCGCCACGCCGCGCGTGCGCTCCACGCCACCGTTGCCACAGTCGCCACAAACACGGGAAAGGCCAGCGAATCGCCTACATCCACCCAGGCATTATCCTGAAAACCCAACCAGATGCCCAACCGGCCGGCGCCAGCCAGCACCACCAACCAGCCGGCCCAGGTCCCGCCAAACTTTCGCGCCCGGGCCAGACCCCAGCCCGCCAGTAACATTAATCCGCAGACCATGGTCAACCACCCCCCCGCACGCAATTGGCGGAAAAAATTTACTCCGAAATGATCGAAACCGGAAAATTTCTGCATCTGTGGCGAATTCGCCACCGTGCCGCTCACTAGGGCATGGATCACCGTGTACGGCATGTAATTCGTCGCGAGCAGCGCGTACCCCAGGCTGCCCTTGGTCAAAAAGAAAAAAAACACCGGCAACGTCAGTCCAAAAAATCCCACAGCCATCCACCCGACCGACCGCAGCGCCCCCCTTCCGGCCCCGCGCCAATCGGCTGCGTTTTCATTTTGCCGCGCCCGCCGGACGAAGCGGGCCGGTACATACCACAGGAGCACCCCGGCGGCCGCGAGGGTCCCTTCTGGTTTGTCCAAATACGCCACCGCCATCCCCAGCCCGGCCACGACCAGCCACCTCCGCCGGTCCGTACGCAAATGCCGCAGCACTCCCCAAATCACCACCAGCAACCCGGCAAACGTATAGGTCGCCTGTGCCACGTACGGCGTGATGAAATTGTAATTCGAAATCAAGGTAAACTGCTCGCAGCCAAACACCACGATGAAGACCACGGAAATCAGCCATACCAGCAACCGGTTGCCTACCGCGCCAAATATCGCCCGCAGGAGCAGCAGCACCCCCACCAGCATGGCGATATTCATCCATACCATGGTATCCAAGCCCACCCCAAAAATTTTGAATCCCGCCCCCTCCACCAGTTGCGCCAGCGGGCCATACCAGTTCGCGATCTTTTCGTAGAGTTTGTCGCCTTCGCTCATGCGCCACGCCATGTACAGGTCCCGTGGAAAATCAATTAGCGGATCCCCCCACCGCATCCAGCTTGTCCAAAGCATAAACCCCAGCAACCCCACCACGGACAACGGCTCCGCCACTCGCACGCCGACTTTCAGCCATTGCGGCACCATCCAACCTCCGGTACCTCCCGCTGCGTTTAGGGTGGATGCCGGCACTGGCGACGGTTTGGCCGCCTTCGGCAAACCCGATGAATATTTCTTTTTTGGCGCTCGCTTGCTCATCCGCAGGCCGCCTTCTTTATCCACCACCGCCCCCGCACGCGAGCCTGAACGCCTGCTCCCAATTTATCTCTGGTCAATTTTGAACTCGAAACTCGAATCCAGAATCGAGAAGCTGGAGGCTCAAAAGTCTCCCCTTGAGTGTTTGCCCGTCGCCCTGCCGCGTTGCCAACCAGAAACAAAATCTAGCAACTAAAGAACTTGAAATATGCCCTTTTCGCCTGATTCGCTTCTCGCCGCCCTGAAGACCGTCAAGTATCCCGGTTTCAGTCGGGACATTGTTTCTTTTGGCCTCGTGCGCACTGCCGAAATGCGCGAAGGAGTCGCCCATGCCCGCCTCGAAGTCACGACTGCGGATTCAGATCTGCCCAAAAAACTCCATGACGCGGCCCTCGCGGCGCTACTCGCCGTCCCCGGGGTCAATCGCGCGGAAGTCGAGGTTGCCGTCAAGGTGCCCGCCAAAGCTCCCCCGCCCCCGGGCGCAAAACACACTGCGGGACTTCCCTCGCAGATGGAAAAAGTGCGTTACCGCATTGCCGTGGCCAGCGGCAAGGGCGGCGTCGGCAAAAGCACCTTTGCGGTCAACCTCGCCTGCGCCTTTGCCCAATTGCTCGCCAAACGCGGCCCCAACCACGGCGTCGGCCTGATGGATTGCGACATCTACGGTCCCTCCGTTCCACTCATGCTCGGCGTAAACACCCGCCCCGAGATCGACGGCGAGCTGCTCCAGCCGGTCGAGAATTTTGGCGTCCGCATGATGTCGCTCGGACTCCTGATAGACGAGGACGCACCCGTGGCTTGGCGCGGGCCCATGGTCATGAAGACGATTCAGCAATTTGCAACCCAAGTCGCTTGGGGCGAATTGGAAATCCTGGTGGTGGATCTCCCGCCTGGCACCGGCGACGCCCAGATTACCCTGGCGCAAACCATTCCACTGCATGGAGTTGTTGTCGTGACCACCCCGCAGCTCGCGGCCGCCTCCGTCGCCCGGCGCGGTGCCTTGCTCTTTGAAAAAGTCAACGTGCCCCTGCTTGGGGTCGCAGAAAACATGAGCTTTCTGGAGAACCCTGACGGAACCCGCCAGCACATCTTTGGCGAAGGCGGCGGCCCCCGCGCGGCCGCGGAATTGCATACCGAATTCCTCGGTCAAGTGCCCCTCGACGCCCGCGTACGCATGGGCGGAGACCGGGGCATACCCCTGGTAATCAGCCACCCTGACACCCTCGCCAGCCAGGCCTTTCTGGGCATTGCCCGGCGCCTCCTCGAAAAGTTGGCCCATTCGTGATGGAAATCTTATAAGGCGAATGCCCTGTTTTGACCATAAGCGCATCTTAATTTGAATTCGTCACCCCAAATTGACATTGCAGACACAGAAAAGACTTGTTAAAAAAGAGTGACAATGGCACTAACTTCATTGTTAGCTTTCGGCCGGCTTCCAGCCACCCCTAATTCCCGTTTGCTCGACGAGAAGATGAAGACCTCCCACGCTGACCAACCCCGCGGCGGCCTCGACTTTGTTAACCGCTCCAGTTTCTACCAGGAATACCTGGCGGAACGGGAGGAAATCCTCCGCCACAAGTGGATTCAGTCCGAAAAAGCCGGGCATGATATCGGCTTCGAAACCGCCCTGATTGACTGGGTGCGAAATCATCGTGACAAATGGCGCGCCAGCCGCCGCCCCCCTGCCACCGCCAGTCCACTGAATCAAAGTAACTAAGTAAAGCCCGGCCACCGCGTCGTTTTTTTGGAAACCCGGGATATTCGTCCCCTCCGCCGGCGCCAGATGGTCCCATCTTCCCGGCACTGGCCCCTTTAGGTGGGGAAATCACCTGACGAAATATCGCATTAGTTGCCATTTACAATTTCATGGAATTGCCTATAGATTGACCTTGCTTGGTGCATGTATGCCCCTGGCTCAACCTTATCCCTCCTCCGACCCGGCTCGTTTTGTGGCCGGCCCCTACATTCCCATGAAGAAAATACTCCTCGCCCTCGCCTTGCTTTTTGCCGCCTTGACTCCCGCCCATGGGGCTGCGGCGGCCGCTCCCGCCGCAGCAGCCGGCATGCCGGACACCGTTGCCGCCGGTTTTGCCATTTACGCCAAGAATGGTTACGCCTCAGCCATTGACGCCTGGTCCAAGGGCTCCAGCCTCGAAATTGATGCGGCTTCCCGCAACGCGATCACCAAAAGCCTTTCCGACGCGGAAAATACCGCCGGAACCTTCGCCGGTGCGGAATTAATCAAATCCGTTTCCCTGTCGCCGTCTTCAACGCTGGTTTATGTCTTTGCGAAATACCAGAAAGGCGGATTGTACCTGGCCTTCGCCTGCAGTAAATCGGGCGGAAAATGGCTCGTTACTTCCGTCACCGCCAACGTGGACCCGGCCAAAGTCCTGCCCACGAACATCCTCAGTGGAAATTGAGATTGTTTACGGTTTGCGGTCTGCAGTTAATCCAACCGCCAAACCGGTTGGCCGAGCATCAGAAACATCTGCAACGCGATGGGCTCCCGCCGCGGCGTCGGCGAACCGAAAACTGTAAACCGCAAACTTGCCTTTCCTCTACAGCTTCACTTCTTTGTGCAGCGTGTGCCGGCGGAGAAACTTGTTGTATTTCATCTTCTCGACTTTTTCCTGCTTCACGCGCTTATTGCGCGCAGCGAAATATCGGGAAGGCGTTTTGCCTTCCTTGCGGGCTTCGGAGCATTCCAAACAAATGAGTTCAGCGGCCATGGTTTGATAAAGGTTAGCCCGCCAGCTTGGCAGCCTGCCGGCCCCAGTGCAACCGTAAATTATCCGGCCCCAACCCGCCCTTTCACGGTTGCCGTGGCCGAAAAGATGCACTTAACATCCTGCTGCCAGCCATGAACCCCGTTTCCCTTTTCTTCTGCGCCCTTCCTTTGGCCGCGACCGCCCCGAGCCCCGGCGATATCCAACCGCGGCCCGTGGTCGAATGGAAGAGGAGCGACGGCGGCAACGGCCACTTTTACCAAGCCGTCGCCGTTGACCCTGGCCTCGGCATTAGCTGGAAGGACGCTGATGCATATGCCCAGGCCCATGGCGGCTACCTTGCCACTATTGCCTCCCAAAGCGAAAACGACTTCGTCTTCGCCCTCGTCGATGACCCCATTTTTTGGCGACCCACCAGCAGCGGCCAAAATCTGATGGGGCCCTGGCTCGGTGGCTCTCAGCCCGCCGGCTCACCCAGCCCTGCCCAAGGCTGGCATTGGGTCGCCAACCAAGGCACCTTTACTTATACCAATTGGTCGCCCGGCCAGCCCGATAACTCCGACCCCGGCGAAGAGGCTCTGGAATTTTATTCCCTCCACGCCCCCGCCCGCTCACCCCAATGGAACGATACTTCGGCCGGGAATCCGAAAAAGGGGTTCATCATCGAATTCGACACCAATCCGAACGTTGCTGCGCCCGCTTCCCCCACCGTATCCACCGGCAACGCTACCCCGCTCCTTCTACCTCTTGCCACCGGCACCGCGCTGGCGGTGCTTATTTTGCTTGTCGGGCTCTTTGTCTTTCTTTCCCGCCGGTCCCGCAAAAACGAAAAGGTGCCCCCGCTTTTGGATTAACGTGGGACCGACTCTCATGCCCAACCTTTTTGACCCTCTCCGCGTTGGCGAACTGCATTTGCCCAACCGCATCCTTATGGCCCCGCTCACCCGCTGCCGTGCCAGGCCAGGCCGGGTGCCCAACGAACTCATGAGGGAGTACTACGTTCAGCGCGCGTCCGCCGGGCTCATCTTTTCGGAAGCCACCTCTGTCACGCCCATGGGCGTTGGGTACCCCGATACCCCTGGCATCTGGTCGGCTGAACAGGTTCAGGGATGGAAGGCCATCACCACGGCGGTCCACGCGGCCGGTGGGCGCATGCTGCTGCAACTCTGGCATGTTGGGCGCATTTCGGACCCATCTTTCTTGGATGGCGCGCAACCGGTCTCGTCCAGCGCCATCGCCGCTGCCGGCCACGTGCGCCAGTTACGACCGGAGCGACCCTACCCCGTTCCCCGCGCTCTCGAAACGAAGGAAATCCCCGGCATCATCGCCGCCTACCGCCAAGGAGCCCAAAACGCCCAGGCCGCCGGTTTCGACGGCGTCGAAATTCACGGAGCCAATGGCTACCTCCTCGACCAATTTCTCCAGGACAGTGTCAACCACCGCACCGACGAATACGGTGGCCCCATTGAGAACCGCGCCCGCCTCATGCTCGAAGTGGCCGATGCGGTTATTTCGGTTTGGGGTCCCGGACGTGTCGGCATGCACTTGGCCCCCCGGGGTGACGCACAATCCATGGGCGACTCGAACCCCGCCGCCACCTTTGGCTACGTCGCCGGCGAACTTGGGCGCCGTAAGCTCGCCTTCCTCTGCGCTCGCGAGTCCCTTGGCCCCAACCGCCTCGGCCCGCAACTCAAAGCGGCCTTTGGCGGAGTCTACATCGCCAACGAAGGATTCGCCAAAGAATCCGCGGAGAAACTACTGGCCGCCGACGAGGCGGATGCCGTCGCGTTCGGCAAGCCGTTCATCGCCAACCCCGATCTCCCGCTAAGGTATAAGTTGAACGCGCCGCTCAACCCGCCAGAGGCGGACACCTTTTATGGCTCCGGGCCGAAGGGATACACAGATTATCCGTTTTTGGCCAAAGGTTAAAATAGCCAGGGTGAGACCGGTCCCGGCTGCGCGCTTGCCTTGCACCGGTCGATGGCCCATAGTCGCCGGGCCGTGAACCTCTACCTCCTGCGCCATGCCGAAGCCGAGCCCGGCGATGCCGACGCCGATCGGCGTCTCACGCGCAAGGGTGAAAAACAGGTGGACGAGCTCGCCTCCTTCCTCCGCAAACGCGAGGTCGAACTCGATATTGCCGAAATTTGGCACAGCCCGCTGTTACGCGCCGTTCAAACGGCCGAGATCTTTCACAAGGAGCTTGGTCTCGACACGCTTCTGCACGAAGCCCCCGGCCTTCGCCCCGAGGATGACCCCCGCCCGATGGCCCTCCGCCTCGCCTGTTCGCGCAAATCCGTCCTCGTCGTCGGGCACAATCCCCATTTTGAGGCCCTCGCCTCCTGCCTGCTGAGCGGCCAGACCGACCCGGTCCTCATTGACTTTAAGAAATGCGGCCTCCTCCACCTCGAACGCGCCGAAGACCCCGGCCGCAACCGCCCGCTCGGTCACTGGATTCTCGGCTGGTTTCTCGTGCCGAAGTTGCTGTAAGGCCATTGGCCGCCCTGCTTTTCAATCCGCGTCCGAAACTTCCAAAGTCCTCGCGAACGTCTTTGCCTTTTCCATTTGTCCGGCGTAACTTATTGCCATGGGATGGCGTATCCACGGCCTCCCGCCCAACAACCAACCCATTCTTAACATGATTGACCTCATCAAAAAGACCATGCTGGCCGGCATCGGCGCCACCGTGACCACCAAGGAAAAAGTCGAGGGCGTCCTCCACGAATACGTCGAAAAGGGCAAGCTCTCCACCCAGGATGCCAAAAATCTGGCCGACCGCATCATCGCCGACGGCAAACAGGAATTCGAACAGGCCAAGACCGACCTCAGCCATCGCCTCCAGGAACTGCTGAAGAAATCCAATTTCGCCACGCGCGAGGAGTTGAATGCCCTGGAAAAACGCGTCGCCGCCCTCGAAGCCAAAAATTCCTGAACGCCTGCAACTTCGAACCTCGAACATTCAACTTCGAACATCGAACACCTGACATTTGATTTGCCGGACCGACGGCACGAGGTCCCAGCCCGGAGTGGGCGGCCAGTCATTGTGTTATTGCGTGGCCATTAATTCGATGTTCAACGTTGGGCGTTCAATGTTCGATGTTCTCCCACCCCCTTGAACCCCATCCATTTCAGCGTCAATGCGGCCCGGCTGGCGAAAATCCTCGCCGTCCTGGGCCGCAACGGCTTTTTGGAGTTCCTCGAGCAAATTGAAGTCCCGTCTTCCTGGCTTTCACGCCTCGTTCCCACCCGCAGGGAACGCCTGAACGTCTGGCAGCGCATTCGCGTCACCGCCGAAGAACTCGGTCCGGTCTTCGTCAAATTCGCCCAAATTATCAGCACCCGGGCGGACTTTCTGCCCGAGCCGCTGATCGAGGAGCTTAAACTCCTGCGCAACCAAGTCCGCCCCGCGCCTTGGGAACAAATGCGCCCATTGCTCGAGCGCGAGTTGAAGGGGCCGATTGAGGAGACGTTTGATGAATTTGACCAGACGCCCGTCGCCGCCGGCTCCATCGCGCAGGTTTACCGCGCGAAGCTGCGCACCGGCGAAAAGGTCGCGCTGAAAGTCCAGCGCCCCGGCCTGCGCAAGGAGATTAAATCCGACCTCGAAATCATCGGCTGGTTCGCCCTCAAGATGCAGCAGCATCTCCCCGAATTGAATCCTTACGACCTGCCTGCCATCGTCAGGGAAGCGGGCGAGAGCATGATGCGCGAACTGGATTTTACCTTTGAAGCGCGTAACACCACCCATTTCAACGCCTCCAATCCCCATCCCGAGCAGGTCTTCTCCCCCAGGGTTTTCGAACAGTTCACCACGAAGCGCCTGCTCGTCCTCGATTGGATTGATGGCGTCCCGCCCGAACAGGCCCGCTTGTCGCCGGAACTCAGCGCCCGGGCCGCGCAAAACGGGGGGCGCTCCGTTTTCCATCAAATCATGATCGCGGGCTTCTTCCACGCCGACCCGCACACCGGCAATCTCTTTGTCATGCCGGACGGGCGTCTTTGCCTGATTGACTGGGGCATGGCCGGTCAGCTCACGCGCCACATGCGCTACTTCCTCGCCGATTTGTTCGCCGCCATCGCCGACCAGAATCCGGAAAAAGTGGTGCAGGTGACCCTGGCCAATGCGGTGACCAAGCGCCGGGTGGACCCGGTGAAGTTGGAGAAGGAAGTCAGCCTCATGCTGCGCAAGTATCAGCACTTTGACACCGCCAGCGGCGACTTTGGCCGCATCGTGCTTGACCTGCTGTACATCTTTGGCTCGAACGGCATCCGCCTCGCGCGCGACTATTCTCTGCTCGCCAAAGCCGCGCTCGCCTATGAGGAGGCGGGCAAGGTCCTCGACCCCGCATTCGACCTCCGTAGCGTCGCCGAACCATTCCTCAAGGAACTGAATCTCGAGCGCTGGCACCCGCACACCATCGCCAGCCTGTTCTATTGGGACTGGCGCACGGCCATTCGCCAGGCCCGCGAGATTCCCGGCACGATGATGCGCCTGCTGAGGAATCTCGAGGAGGGCGAGGCCAGCATCAACTTCGTCCACCGCGGCTTGGATGAACTGCGCGACTCGTTCATCAACGGGGTCAACCGCCTGGTCCTCGCCATCATCATCGCTGCCACCCTGCTGTCGTCTGCGCTCATCGTTTCGCGGGTCAAGGAGGAGGATCTATTTTCGTTCCCCTATATTTTCGGGACGCTCGGCTTTGTGTTTGCCGTGCTCTTCGGTTTCTGGCTCCTCTACGAAACCATCCGCGCCAGCCGGAAAAAGTAGCGGCCACCACGCTCGGCTCGATTCCCTCCATGTCCCCGCGGACGAAAATCTCCGGGCTCCTCGCCCTCCTTGCCGTGACTGGCGTGATCGTGATGGCCTTCAATTACTACCGCTCCACCGCGAACGCACCCATTCCGCCAACGGTCGCTGGCACCAATCCGGCGAAGAATACCCAAACTATCGAACTCACCGCCAATTTCGGCTACACCCCCGGCTTGATACAAGCCCGCGCCGGCCAGCCAGCCCTGCTCAAGGTTAAGACCAAAGACACCACGGATTGCTCCGTTGAATTCCGCATCCCCGCCCTCGGCATTGTCGCCACCCTCCCGCCCACCGGTGAAACCATTTTCGAAATCCCCGCGCAACCCCCCGGTTCGTCCCTCCAGGGCGCCTGCCAAATGGGCATGAGCCATTTCGAGATTGATTTTAATTAGCGGGGTGGTCGTCCTATCCCTGGTTTTACTCTTCACTCTTTACCCTTTTCTCTTCCGTCACGCCTCCCACGGATTCACCACCGGCACGCCCGTCGCCATAAAGTCTGCCGTGTTGCGGGTCGCCACTGTAAAGCCGTGGGTCAAGGCGGTTGCAGCAATTAGGCTGTCCATCGTTGGCAAAATCCGGCCTTGTCGGCGGCATTTTGCCTGCATCTCTGCCCAAGTATGCGCAACGGCCAAATCGGCGTTCAAAATGCGCCCTTCAAACGACGGCTCCAACACATCTTGCAGCCAGCGAAACAGCGAGCGACGGCGAGCGCCCTCATCCAAAAGTAAAATGCCCTTGCGCACTTCCCCCAGAGTTAGCGCCGAAATAAACAGCGCTTCCGGAGGCTGTGCGCCATACCAACCCAATACCCGCGCGTTCGGCTGCGGCTTGGTGATGTCGCTGGCGACATTCGTATCAATCAAGAAGTTCACAACTCAATATCGCGGGGATAATCCCGATCGCGGGATACGAGTTTGGTCAAATCTTCCGGACAGGAACGCAACGCCTCCAATGAGGTCATGGGCCGCTTCTTTGACTTCTGCCAGGTCTTCGCTCCCACAATATATACAAACGGCCGCCCATGCTTGGTCACAAGCTGCGGCCCCCCGCCCGCGGCTTTCTCCGCGACCGCGCAAAATTGGCCTTTCGCCTCTTGTAATTGCCAGGAGTCTTTCACGGGGGCATTTTCCCTGATTCTGGTCAGTCTGTCCAGAATTTTATCTGAGCGTGCCTGGTAGGGCGGGGCCTCCGGACCCGCCTAGCTCGACTTCTCCCGCGACCCACCCGCCTTCTTCGGCGCCGCAGGTTTCTTCGCCGCAGGCGTTGGCTTCACCGGCCCCTTTACGACCACCGTCGCCTTCTTCTCCGGAATTACAACCACCCCGCCTGCCGTCCCTTGCTCCTTCACCGGCTTCGCCGGCTGCTCCCACTTGAAAATCACCGTGCTCAATCCCGGCAACACCACCGGCGCGGAAAATTCGCGGTGGTCCCAGGACTTCGCCTCCGCCATCACCCCGCCCATATTTCCCAAGCCCGTCCCGCCGTAGCACGAGGCGTCGGTGTTCAAAACTTCTTGCCACCGTCCCGCCCGGGGCAGGCCCATCCGGAAATTCTGGCGCGGCACCGGCGTAAAATTACATGCGACCGCGTAAATCGGCTCCCATCCCGGCCCGATGCGCAGGAAAGTGATCACGCTGTTTTCGCCGTCATGCGCGTTGATCCACTCGAACCCGCGCCCGTCAAGGTCCCACTCCGCCATCTTTGGCTCGCTTTGGTAAATCCGGTTCAGATCCCGCACCGCCAGACGCGTGCCTTCGTGGTCAATAAATTGCAGCAAATGCCATTCGAGCGGAGCGTCGTATTTCCATTCCGCCGACTGTCCCCACTCCTGCCCCATGAACAGGCACTTCTTCCCCGGCCACAACCACATCAGCGCATACAGCGCCCGCAGCGTCCGCGCCTTGTCCGTCATCCCCCACGAACCCATCTTCAAAATCAGCGAGCCTTTCCCATGCACCACTTCATCGTGCGAAAACACGGAAATGAACCGCTCCGTGTACTGGTACAGCATCGGGAACGTCAATTGGTTGTGGTGGTGCCGCCGGTGAATCGGGTCCTTTTGGAAATATTCCAGCGTGTCGTGCATCCAGCCCATGTTCCATTTGAAGTCAAACCCCAGCCCGCCCTCGCTGGTCGGCTTCGACACCCCGCCAAACGCCGTGGATTCCTCGGCAATCATCAGCGTGCCCGGAAAATATTGGTGCACCAGATTGTTCGTTTTCCGCAAAAATTCAATTGCTTCAATATTCTCCCGCCCGCCGTACTTGTTGGGAATCCACTCGCCTTCCTTGCGCGAGTAATCGAGGTAGAGCATCGAAGCCACGGCGTCCACGCGCAGACCGTCAATGTGGTAGCGGTCCATCCACGCCAGCGCGCTGCCGACGAGAAACCCGCGCACTTCATGGCGCCCGTAGTTGAAAATCAGCGTGCCCCAGTCCTGGTGGGCGCCCTGTTTCGGGTCGGCGTGTTCGTAAAGATGCGTGCCGTCGAACTCGGCCAGCGCAAACGCATCGCGTGGAAAATGTGCCGGCACCCAGTCCATGATGACGCCAATGCCCAGTTGGTGAAAACCGTCCACCATCGCCATGAAATCCTGCGGCCGGCCATAGCGGTGCGTCGGCGCGTAAAATCCCGTTCCCTGGTAACCCCACGAACCCTCAAACGGATATTCCGCCAACGGCATGAACTCGACGTGCGTGAAGCCCATCTCCTTTACATACGCACCCATTTCCGCCGCCGTCTCCCGGTACGTTAGCGCGCGATTTCCATCCTGGGCAATTTTTTTCCACGAACCCAGGTGCGCCTCGTAAAACGACAACGGCGCCTTCGCCCAGTCGGTTGCCGCCCGGCATTTGATCCACTCCTCGTCGCCCCAAGTGTGGCCGGACAAATCCCACACGATCGAAGCATTGTGCGGTGGCGGCTCGAAATACAGCGCATACGGATCCGTCTTCAGGATCAACTTCGACCCACCCGTGAAGATTTCATATTTGTATTTCGCGCCCGATTCGAGCCCCGGAATGAAAATTTCCCACACCCCCGACCCGCCCATGGACCGCATCGGATGGTACCGCCCGTCCCACCGGTTGAATTCCCCCACCACCGACACCCGCCGCGCGCCCGGCGCCCACACCGCAAACGACACGCCCTTCACCCCCCCATGCTCGCGCACATGCGACCCCAGCTTGCGGTAAACGAAGTGATCATTCCCTTCATTAAACAAATAAAGATCCTGCTCCGACAACGTCGGCAAAAATCCATAGGGATCGTAAAACTGGCGAATCTCGCCATTCCCGCGCGCCACGCGCAACCGGTACGGAAACACCTCCGTGCGCCCCTCAATGAATCCCTCAAAAAATCCCGCCGGGTGGATGCACTTCAGCGGGTATCGCCGCTCCGGATCCGACGTCAAATCCACCACTTCGCACGAGCGCACATTGTCCAAAAACGCCCGCACCATGAGTCCCTTCTTTCCCGCCTTGGCCACCGGATGCATGCCCAGCACAGCATGCGGCTGCGAATGCATCGCCCCGACAATCGAGGCTAAATCGGTTTCTCGGACAAGCATGGGTTTGGGGGTAGGAGGCAGAAGGTATCAAGAGGAGCGGGGGAAAGGCAAAGTGTTTTAGTGCTTAGTTTTTTGGTGCTTAGTGCTTGCCCGCCGAGCATTTCTTCGCCAACCGAAGGGCGAGAATTCGATATTCGATATTCGATATTCGATATTCGATATTCGATATTCGATATTCGATATTCGA
>CAZLPS010000052.1:0-1672 GCA_964561455.1 uncultured Opitutales bacterium | reverse complement strand
TGTTCGATGTTCGATGTTCTGTTTCCAAATTCCAAATTCCAAATTCCAAATTCGGTATTCTGTATTCAGTACTAAGAACTAAAACACTAAGCACTAAAGCACTCCCCCAGTTTCGTCCCCATCCTCGCGTACAACTCCCGCCCCGCTTTCGTTTGCTCGACCAAGTCCTCCGCCAGCTTCACGCGACCTGGTTCAAAAATTGTCATCGTTGCCGAACCGCCAAAGGAGAAGAATCCCTTTTCGGCGCCCTTGGCCACCGGCTTCCCCGGGACAAACGTCTGGGTGATGCTGCCGACATTGGTCGCTCCAATTTCAAGCACGAGCACCTTGCCAAATCGCGCCGTTTCCAAAATGGTAACGACTCGTTTGTTCTCCCACAAGCGTTCCAGCCGCCGCCGCAACGCAATCGGGTTCACGCTCGCCAGCGTCCCGTTAATCAACCGCGCCGGCCCCGGGGTGCCATCCATCGGAAAATGAAATCGGTGATAATCCACCGGACACAATCGCGACAACACCAGCGTCCCCCGCCCATAAATCCTCGCCAGCTCCGCGTCGTCCAGTAGCGCCGCAATGTCCCACTTCTGCCCTTTCACAAACACGCCCTCCGCCTGGGACGCGTCTTGAAAGCCCAAATGCCGCCCATCCGCGCCAAAGACCACCGTATCCGCATCACCCTCGAGCGGCCGCGCGCCCGGACGCAACGTCCGCGAGAAAAAATCATCAAAGCTCGCAAAACTCTCTGGCGCCCGCGCAAATTCCGCGGCATCCAGCCCATAATGTTGAATGAACGGTGCAATCCGCTCGCGGCTCACGGGCCGGCGCATCCGCCAGCCATAGAATTTCCCAAACCAGGCCCGCTGGGCGAAAGTCCAAATCGCCAGCCGCCCCAGCCGCGTCTCATAGCCCCACCGCAGCCACCACTCGCCATAGACCTGCTCCGTCTCGACACGCCCCGTGTGCCGGTTGAAAAATTCAATCGGCTGGCCGGGGGACGGGGAGGAAGTTGGCATGAAGGGTTTACGGTTTGCGGTTTACGGTTTGCAGTTATCGATTGCCCCGCCACCCGCCGTGTTCAATTCAACCGTAAACGGTAAACCGTAAACCGTAAACTCCGAATCGCCTCACCCCATTCCTCCGGCAAATCATACCTTCCTGGAATTGCGACTTTTCCCGCGCGGCAACTTTTGGATTTGATTTGCCGCTCGCTCAAAATCCGCATCCACCGGCCGGGGCGATGCGGCGCTCAGGACCTTGAACTTATCGTATTCCAACTCGGCCTTCGCTCTCGCCACCTCATGGGAAATGCGCCCGGCGTGGGTGAGAATGGCGCGCTCGTTAAGCGTCAGGAAGCCGTCCAGCTTCCTTACCCAGTCTGCCATGTGCATGGGTACCCTTCGCATTGCCTGGCCCTCGGCGAAAACCAGGTATTGCTCCACCAGGTTGTTCAAAGCTGCCAGTTCCGGCTCCTGCAGATAATTTTTGGCGATGGCCACGTCCTGTTTGCGGATGGCCGCACCGCGCCAGTTGGTCAGGCCCAGACTCGGTTTGGCCGCATCCACCCGGTCGTGGATGATTTCGGCGGCCGTCTGCCCGGTGATCGCCCAGTGGACCTTGTTCTGGACCGTTTTGAAGAATTGAATGCTGACCTCCTGGGTGGGGTCGTAATCAATGC
>CAZLPS010000051.1:0-29210 GCA_964561455.1 uncultured Opitutales bacterium | reverse complement strand
ATTCGGCTTTAGTACAATTAAATTCCCCATCCACCCCCCCGGGAATGGGGAATACCCCCCCAACCCCCCCCCCCCCCCCCAGTTCTCACTTTCGGTTTGTTGCCGGTGACATCAACTTCAGCAATCTGGTCACGTGGCGCACATTTCTTAGATCATGAATCCCAATTCATAAATCAACTCTTGAACCTTCCAGCCAACCGCCGCGCCGGGAACCCAAAAACTCGAAACGCGAAACTCGAAACGCGAAACGCGAAACTCGAAACGCGAAACGCGAAACGTGAAACGCGAAACGTGAAACGTGAAACGCGAAAGGCGAAACTAAAGCCACTCTATCATTGCCCACACCCCCCATTTTCTCTACTATGAACCGCTATGGCTTTGCTTAGTCTCCTCGACATTGAACTCAGTTTCGGCGGTCCGCACATCCTCGACAAGGTCAACCTGCAGATTGACCCGGGCGAGCGCGTGTGCCTGGTCGGTCGCAATGGCGCGGGCAAATCCACCTTGATGCGTGTCATGGCCGGCGAGATTAAAGCCGATGCGGGCTCCGTGTTTCGCCCCGATGGCTCCGTCGCCACCCGCCTGACCCAGGAAATCCCCGCCGACATTGCCGGCACCGTCCATGACGTGATCAGCGCCGGTTTGCGCGACCCGGGCGGCCACGAGGAGGACTGGGAGCGCGACGTGCGCCTTGAGGATCTCCTCGCCCGCCTCAAGCTCGACCCCAACAAGGAATTTTCCCAGCTTTCCGGCGGTCTAAAACGCCGCGCCCTCTTGGGCCGTGCCCTGGCCGCGCAGCCCAATCTCCTGCTGCTCGACGAGCCCACCAATCATCTCGACGTTGAATCCATCGTGTGGATGGAAGAATTCCTGCTCGAGGCCAAACAGAGCATCTTCTTCGTCACCCACGACAGGGCCTTTTTGCGCCGCCTTGCCACCCGCATTGTCGAGCTTGACCGCGGCCGTTTGTCCAGTTGGGCCTGCGACTACAGCACGTATCTCGCCCGCAAGCAGGATGTCCTCGAAGCGGAGGAACGCCAGCGGGCTTTGTTCGACAAGAAGCTCGCCCAGGAGGAAGCCTGGATTCGCCGGGGGGTTCGCGCCCAGCGTTCTCGCGCCCAAAGCCGCGTCAATCAGCTCATGCAAATGCGCGCCGACCGGGCCGCGCGGCGCGAACGCGTTGGCAGCGCCACCCTCCGCCTCGCCGAGGCCGAGCGCTCGGGCGTCAAGGTAGTCACCGTCGAAAACATGACCTTTGCGTGGCCGGGCCAGCCACCCTTGGTGCGCGACTTCAGCACTTCCATTATTCGCGGCGACAAAATCGGCCTCATTGGCCCGAATGGCGCAGGCAAGACTACCCTCATCAAGTTGCTCCTCGGCGAACTTGCCCCCAACCAGGGCACCGTCACCCACGGCACCAAATTGGAAGTTGTTTATTTCGACCAGCTCCGCGCCCAGATTGACGATACCAAGACCGTCGCGGAAAACATCATGGGCGGCAATGACACCGTCACCATTGACGGCCGTACCCGCAACGTCATCAGCTACCTTCAAGACTTCCTCTTCGAGCCCGCGCGCGCCCGCACGCCCGCCAAAGTCCTCTCGGGTGGCGAGCGCAACCGCCTGCTCCTCGCGCGCCTGTTCACCAAGCCGGCCAACGTCCTCGTCATGGACGAACCAACCAACGACCTGGACGCCGAAACGCTCGAACTCCTCGAAGACCTCCTCGTTGAGTTCAATGGCACCCTCCTTGTCATCAGCCACGATCGCGAATTCCTGGACAATGTCGTCACCAGCACTCTCGTCTTCGAGGGCGATGGCCAAATCGGCGATTTCGTCGGCGGCTACAACGACTGGATGCAGGCGAAGCAGCGAATCGCCGTTCCCGTCATCAATCTGCCCACCCGTCTGGAAAGTGGGAAAAAATCCCCGGGCAAAAATTCCAAGGTTTCCACCCAGGAGCGCAAAGAACTCGAATCCCTGCCCGCGCGCATCGAAGCCCTCGAACGCGAGCAAGCGGAACTGGCCGCGAAAATGGCCGACCCGGTCTTTTATAAAAAAGACCCCGCCGCCGTCACTATGGTGAAGAATCGCCTGGAAGCCCTCGAGCGCGAACACTCGCTGGCCTTCGCCCGCTGGGAGCAATTAGAGTCTGCGGTGCCGTCGCGGTAATTCTTTTTGACGTAATTAACAGAATTTGGTGAATCTCGCGCAAAGGCGCAGGGGCGCGAAGGCCTCCGCCATTCTTGACCATCAAGTAAGATTCTGTTAATTTCAACAACATGGCAAAGCTGGTTACACCCAGGCCACCCCGGAAGGCCGATTGGCCCTCCTGGGTGCGCTACCACGAGCGCCTGCGCAAATATGACGCGCAGCGTCTCGCCTTGCATCTGGCCACTCCGGAACAAATTCAGCGGGAAAACAGCATTTTTTCGCCCGAGATTATGCGAACGGTTAAGATTGATTGGAGCAGCGTTTTCTCTAGTCTGAGGCGGTGAGTAATACCCAATTTCGCCCCGAGGATTTCATGTCGGCGCTAACGGTCGGGCCGGAAGCGAAAGCGTGGCCAATTTTGGTCGGTGGGCAGGCCGTAAATTTCTGGGCTCAACTTTACGCGGGAAACCTTCCTGAATTGAGCGCATGGCAGCCATTTTTGAGCAAGGATTGCGATGTATATGGCAATCGCGAAACTGCGCAACGAATGCAAGAAACGTCGGGTTGGAAGCTCAGTCTATTCCCGCCACGAGAAATGGCCGTGGCTGGGTTGGTTTCCAGCGACGGACGAACGGTCGAGGTGCTAAGCGTGGTTCATGGTCTTACCCCCAAAGATTTTGACCGAATGTGTGTGAGAATCCAGACAAGCGGTCGTTTCCTTTCCGTTCTTAATCCCATCGCACTATTGAAGGCGAAAATGGCCAATGTGGCGGAACTGGATCAGTCCTTGCGACAGGATCGGCGTCATGTCGCCATGTTGATTCCGGTTGCCCGCGAATTCTTACGGCAGGCGATAGGCCAGGCAAAGACCGAACCGGCCAATGAACGTGATGTAGTGACCCTGCTTGAAGTGGCATTGTTGGTGGCCGTAAGCCCGCAGGCAAATTCCTGGAAGGAATCATTGGGGGCAAACTTTGGAAAGTTGCTTCCATGGGAAGAGGGTAAATCTACGTCATTGGCCAAGGTGCGTAATTTTTTCGAGAAACGACTTCCGCGAGTATTGCAGCAAATCTGAAAACAAGGCGCAACTCGGCCCTTGTCACAACTTCTGATACGCCTCCAACCGGCACTCAAAGCCCCCAAGGTCAATCGCCTGCCGCGATTGCAATTGCAGCGAACGATCCGCCGGCTCCGCCCTCACCGGATTCGCAAACACCAGGCGCCCGCCAGGTTTCAAGGCATCGGCCGCGACGCGAAAGAGATCGTTGATCAGGCCATAGAGACTCGGGACGCGCACGCGGCGGCCCATCGGCGGATTCGTGATGATTAGCGTCACGCAGCCCTTTGCCAAGCCTTCGATTTTCTCAAAATCGCGGAAATCCGCACAGGCAAAACGGGATTCAACATGGGTCAACTTCGCCGCGGCCACGTTGGCCCGGGCAATGTCGAGGGCGGCGAAATCCAAGTCAGTGCCAAAAATGCTCTTTACGCCACCCAGCAGCGCGCTCTCGATCAGTTCCAGTCCCGAACCGCAAAAGGGATCCCAAATAACTTCGTCCTTCACGCGCCCGGCCACTCGGGCCATGCAGGCGGCGAGGGGAGGGTGGGAGGCGGCCCAGACGTCATCGGTGCGATAATAAAGGCGCGGGTCCGGCGTGAGCTTCGGGCGCAATTCCACGGAACACCCGCCCTTGATGGGATGCAGATCAATCGCCCACGGCGCCTCGCGCGGGTCATTGAGAATCTCCGGACACAGCGCATAGGCGCGATTGGCGACCTCCCGCACGGCGGCCCGTTGATGGCCCTTGCCGATGTACTCTAGCCGGTAACGCAATGACCCCTCGGTAAAAGCCTCGAGCAGTTTCCGCGACAAAGGCGATGTAATGACTTGCGCCAGGGGCTCGATGGATTGCTCCGGTTTCGGCGCGCGCACCACCCCGAGCCCAAAGCCCACGGTGTCAAAGCAGCGCAACTGGAAAAGGTCATTAAGCGAAAACGGCGCCACCGGCATAATGGCCACGCACTCCCCGCGAAATTCCAGTAGGCGAAATTTGCCGTGTCGCGAAATATATTCCTTCACCTCGTCGCGGACAATCTCCTCCAGGCCCTTCCGGCACCGCAGGTGGATGCGCAATCCGCGACCCGGATTGTAGACGCGATCGAGCCGCACCGCGCTGGGACTTTCCGCCCTCGCCAGGCTGGCTTTCACTTTCTGCTCAGTTTGCGGCATCAGGCCGGGTGTTTCAGTGGCCGCGGCGAGCGTGGCCGCGCCGCCAATTTTCTCCAAGACCTGCCCAACCGATTTTTTCTCACGGTCGCCGGCCGCCGTCTTGAGCAGCGAAAGCAATTCGCCCTCCTCCACGGTGCCGGCTCCAATCTTCGGCAGCGCGGCCATCGCATAGCGGCGAATCTTCTCCTCCGGGTCGTGTAGCAGGCGTTTCAACCAGCCACGCACCGCCGTCCGCTGCTCGTCTGAACCCGATTCCGCAAAGACCACGCCCACCGCACGAATGAGGGCCACGCGCTGCATGCGCTCGCGAGGCGCCGCCTGGTCAAACCGCGGCACTTCCTCCGACCATAATTTCTCCGCTGGCAATGCCCGCAATTGGCGGTAGAGTTCCTTGTCGGATTTCATGAGTTGGTGGCGGAAGACTGATTTTCACCGCAAAGGCGCCGAGAACGCAAAGTTTAATCCTGCTGGGCATCTTTTTTTAAACTGTTTTCAGCTTTCCAAGATCTCTTGGAAGTGTTAGTCGAAAACATGCCGCGCAAAAAGAAAGACCCAGCCGTTGAGGACCGACTGGACAACGAAATTCTGGTAGATTGCTACAATGAAGACGAACGCCATGTTGC
Organism: uncultured Opitutales bacterium; assembly: GCA_964561455.1. GTDB lineage: Bacteria > Verrucomicrobiota > Verrucomicrobiia > Opitutales > JABDGR01 > JABDGR01. The sequence continues at coordinate 24,203 of CAZLPS010000051.1, read as the reverse complement.
CTGGCAGTGTTATCTTGCGGAGAAGCTTTCGTTTCCCTTCCAAGCGCGCTGTCGGGCGCGTCTGCCGGCGTCGCCGTTGGGGCCAGGGGAGGAAGCAGAGGTGATTGGGATAGTGGAAGAGGATGATTTGGGGCCGATAAGAATGAAGATTAAATGGCGCGGACGCAAAATGGCCGTTCCGCTGGAGCAACTGGCGGGATTAGGGCTGAAGGCCGAAGCGGCGGAAGCCATTTCAGACTGGCATTACTGGTGTGCCCGGGGGTATTTGTTTTAGCAAGGCACGCTCTCGTCGTAGCGCGGTGCTTTAGCCCGCGCTTCAGGGAGTTTGCTGATTCGGAAGCGCGGGCTAAAGCACCGCGCTACGTTCGAGGCGATTTAGCCACCATTTTATCAGGACTACGTTTAACCATGGCCGAAAAATCCAAGCCCAGTTGGCGCGATGTCGCCAATGCATTGCGCGAGCATGACTATGGCAAAGCGGAACTGCTGGCTTTGCTGTCTGACCTGTACAAATTGAGTGGAGACAACCGCGATTTTCTGCATACCCGGTTCAGCTTGGGGAACGATGCGTTAGGGCCTTATCTGAAAATTATCAATGCCGCAGTATATCCCGAGATCGAGGATCGCACGGACGTACGGGCCGCCAAACAAGCCATCAGTCGCTATGAGCGCGCCATTGGCCGCGCGGACGGCCGGCTGGAACTGATGTTCCATTTTATCGAGCGTGGGCACAAAAACGTTATTGAATGTGGCTATGCCGATGAAGGCTTCTTTATGGCCTTGGAACGCATGTTCGACCGGGTCATGGTGATGTTAAAGGCCATGTCCCAAGCCGAGCGCATCAGTTACCAGAAGCGTTGCGAAGAAATTGTCGAGGAGGTCATGGATGTGGGTTGGGGACATTACGATTACCTTTTGGACGCCTATGCCAAGGTATTTCCGAAGGAAGGCGCCAAGCTTGCGGCCAAGTGTGACGCAGCGTGGGAGGCCGCGTCCCAAATTAAAATCATCAAACTTTCCTGCACCTCATAACTTTTCGAGCCAGGCCAGCACGGCCTTCGGTTGCAAAGTCTCGCGATAGGGGAAAATTGGGAAGCCGAGGTCGGAAAAGTCGGCCTTGGTGGCGTCGCGCACGGCCAGGGCGAGGCGTTCGCCGGCAAAATGCTGGAGGGTTTCCCGCTTGGCGCGCAAATACTCCGGCGTCCAGAAACCGATAATTTCCAGGCTGGCTTTGCGGCCGTCGGCGTGGCGGAAGATGAAATCGGGGAAAAACACTTTCTGGCCGCGGTGCAGGATTTCGCCTTCGCGATGGCAGGTCCAGCCGTCGCGGGGTTCCGGCCCCCACTTTTCGAAAAACTTTTCTTCGGTGGCGGAGTCAAATTCCGGCGCGGCGCCGGGTGGCGCTTTAAGGCCCGTTTCCGGGGACAATTCCAGGGCGAGTCTTCCGCGCCAGCCACGCGCCTTGATGACTGCGCACAATTTCCAGCCGCGCAGGCGGACGAGGACCGGCAAGAGCCGGGCCATGCTCGCGCCATAGCGGCTGGTCTCGCGGATGACCGACACCGGGCCGTCAATCTCGACGCGGTAGTGGCCGGGCGCAACCCGGGTGATGTCATGCACCAATCGAGAGAACTTGATGGCCCGGAGCGCCGCCTTATAGCCCGAGGTCAATTCCAGGGTGAGCCGCTCGGCATCGAAGAGCGCGACCTGGGTTTGCGCCAAGTTGTAGAGGGACAACAAGGCCGCGGGCTCTTTCGGCCCGGCAAAGGCGCGCAGCCGGTGCTGGCCGGGGGTGTCGGCAAAGTAATCGCGTTCAATCTCCGGCCAGGGGCGGGCCAGGGCCGCGGCGATTTCCTGTTTGGCGGCTTTTTCATCGCGTTGGAAAACGTTGCCCGATGCGCGCGCCAGCGGGTGCATTGGGGCGGCATGGCGCAAAACTTCGCGGCGGGTTTGCCAAGCCTTCGGAGCGGTATCGAATTCAGAATAATCATCGAGGATTTTGCAAAAGGCGCGGATGCGCTTTGGCGGGCAGTCGTCCTCCTCCGCAAATGCCTTTTCAATTGCTTGATGTAATTCCTGGCGCGTCCGGCCGGCGCCCGTGCGATAGGCGCGCATCATGGCGGCCGCCAACGCGGGGTAGCGCGGGTGGCGTTTGACGGTCAACCGGTCGGGGTGGACTTTACCGCCGGAGAATTCGCGAATGGCGTGATCGCGCGTAAGCATCGGTGTGGCGGCGGGCGCGGGAGCGTTGGACTTCGCCGGTGTCCCGGCAGAAAACTTCGTAGAGGATGGCGGTTTGGCCGTGGGCCGGGCGCAGGATGCGTCCCAGCCGCTGTTGCGCTTGGCGCGGGGAGGATTGCCCGCCGAGGACGACGGCCACCTTCGCGGAGGGAAAGTCCAGGCCCTCGTCAAACACCTGGTTGGCGACGACGGCGTGATAACGTCGCTCCCGCAGCCCACCCAAAATGTCCCGGCGTTCGGATTTACCGCAATGGTCGAGCAGGCAGGGAATGAGGAAGCGCAGGGCCACGGTGCGCGCCATGCGATTTGAGCCGGTAAAAATCAGGGTGGGAATTTGCGGATGCTTGCCCAAGAGGTGTTCGAGCACCTCGAGTTTGCCCTCCGCCCGGTCCTCAATGGCCTGTCGTTCGCGCTGGGCGCGAACAACGGCGCGGGCGCGGGCGTCTTTGACTTCGGCGGACTGCAAGTCCTGCCACTCAAATTTCGGGTCATCGCGCCGGCGTTCGGCGATGTAGTCGCGGATCAGCCGGCCCAGCTCGTCGTAGCGGGCGCGTTCGTCGGTGGTTAAATCCACGGATAGTTTTTGCACCTCATATTCGGCGAGCGTATCGCCTTCCAAATCCGCCACGGCCAAGCGATAACATACCGGACCGATGAGCGCGCCGACCTCCTCGCTGCGCCCGGCGGGCAAGTCGGGTGTGGCCGTCAGTCCGAGCCGCCAGGGCGCGGCGCACAAGCGCGCGGCGTCGCCCCGCACGCGGCCCGGCAGGTGGTGGCATTCGTCAAACACGATCAACTTGAACAAGGCGCCGAGGCGTTCCATGCGCAGGCAGGCGCTTTCGTAGGTGGTGACGCAAATTGGCCGGTAGCAAAACTGCCGGTCGCCAATCACCCCGGCTTCGTATCCGAGATGCTGGCGGATGCGCTCCCACCATTGGTGCATCAATGCCAGCAGCGGCACCACCACCAACGTCGAGCAACCGGCCTCCGCCATGATGGAGAGCGCCACGACCGTTTTGCCGGACCCGGTGGGCAACGCCAAAACCCCGCGATGACCGGCGGCCTTCCATGCGGCGATCGCGGCGGATTGGTACGAGTGCAGCGGCGGCAATTCCAACTTCGAGAAATGCACTTCCTTCCACTTCGGCACCTCGTCAAGAATGCCATTTTGGCCGGGGTCTTCGTTCAGTTGGATTTGCAATTTCGGATAATGCTGTGCTTCCGCCACCCACCAGCCCCGGCGCGCATCCCACGTCCAGGGCGCATCGCCCGGCGGGCAGGCGTGCACGCCTTCCGCGCTGTGAAAGCGCACCAAGCCTTCGGCAAAGGTGATTGTTCCCGGAGAGCCCGAAGGAAGTGCGCCAGACATGACGGCAAAAACTCTACCCGCGCAGCACCCCATGGCAATGGCAAGTTCCGTCCCACCTTTACTCTGGCAGCAAGGCTGATGTTCGATGCCGGGGCATTTCACTTAAAACGCATATTGCCGCACTCGTTCTTGACAACCCCCCCTCCGATGTCTTTCATAGACAGTTTGCCATGGTTAAAGGGGTGGTAGTTCAGTTGGTTAGAACGCCTGCCTGTCACGCAGGAGGTCGCGGGTTCGAGTCCCGTCCATCCCGCCATTTTACGCTTTGAAGGACAACGGGTTAAGTTTTTGGAGATATTGGGTTGCCAATTTCATTGGCAAAATGTGGAAAATATCCCAAATTTTTTGATTAAACGAGTTTTGTGTTGAGTAGATGTAAAATCTGCCGGTTAAGTGTGAATAATAACCCCTTAAGTCGATGAAGAGTGCTCCTGCCATGCCACGGAAAACTTTTGTGATTGCCGGTCTCGCTTTAACGTTTGCCGCCCTGCGGGCCGCGACCCCTTCGACCCCCACCGCATTAGTGGATAACCTCCGCTGCGAATATTGGGCGAGCCCGCTCGGCATGGACCGGCCCAATCCGCGCCTTAGTTGGATTCTGGAATCCGCCAAACGCGGCGAATCCCAGACGGCCTACCAAATTCTCGCTGCCTCCTCCGCCGTCTCGCTGGCGCAGGATAAAGGCGACCTGTGGGACAGCGGCCAAATTAAATCCGACCAAACACTTGATGTGCTCTACGCGGGCAAGCCGCTGGCCACCGACCAGGAAATATACTGGAAAGTTCGGGTGTGGGACCAAAATGGAGAGGCGTTGCCGTGGAGTGTACCAGCGAAATGGACAATGGGCGTGATGAATGACGCCGACTGGCATGCCAAATGGATTGGACCATCGGTGGATTTAAAAGCAGCCACTTACCTGCTTGCGCGACCTTTTGCTGTCAAACCCGGCCTCAAACGAGCGGTGGTGAACGTGTGCGGCCTCGGCCAGTATGAAATGACGCTCAACGGCAAAAAAGTAGGCGATGATCTGCTCACGCCGGGTTGGTCGAAATTCGATAAAACCGATCTCTATGACACCTACGACGTTACTGCCTTGCTTCATGCAGGAGCAAATGCCGCCGGCCTGATACTGGGCAACGGTATGTATAACAACGGCCCGGATGTGATTGGCGCACGCTACTCGAAATTTACCGGTTCGTTCGGCTCGCTCAAAGCCATCGCGCAAATACGCCTCGAATTCGAGAACGGGCAGGTGGAAACCATCGGGACCGACGCGCAATGGCGCATCGCCGCCGGGCCGATTACCTTTTCCTCCGTATACGGCGGCGAGGCCTATGACGCGCGCCTTGAACCCACTGGCTGGAACCAGCCAGGTTTTGATTATGCGCCATGGGCGGCAGCGGCGGAAGTGGACGGCCCCGGCGGCAAACTGCGTGGCCTGTCGGACGCCGCGTCTTCAATTGGCGCCCACGATGTGTTCCAGCCGGTTAAGGCTGCCGAATTGCGTCCGGGACAAACGGTTTACGACCTGGGCCAGAACGCCGCCATGATGCCGCGCTTGAAGGTCCATGGCCCGGCGGGAGCAACCGTGCGCATCATCCCTGCTGAACTGCTCGCGCGCAACGGCACGGTGGATCGCTCCACGACAGGCAATAAACTGGCGTATTGGCAATACACGCTGCGCGGCGACGCGTCCGGCGAGATCTGGTTTCCCAAATTTTTTTATCACGGTTGCCGTTATTTCCAGGTCGAGTTGACTGCGCCCGATGGAGCGGCACTGCCGACGGTGGATTCCATCGAGGGCGTGGTGGTGCATTCCAATTCGGAGCCCGTGGGTGAATTCACCTGCTCGAATGATTTGTTCAACCGCATCGTCACGCTCATCCGCTGGGCCCAGCGCAGCAACATGATGAGCGTATTGACGGACTGCCCGCACCGCGAACGACTCGGCTGGCTTGAGCAGGATTATTTGAACGGCCCATCGTTGCGCTACGAATTCGACTTGTCCGCGTTAATGAACAAGGCTCTAAACGACATGACGGACAGCCAGCTCGACAGCGGTCTGGTGCCCAGCATTGCGCCGGAATACACAAAATTCACCGACCGCACCACTCCGGCGGGCAGCCGCAACGCCTTCGGTGATTCTCCCGAATGGGGCAGTGCCATCGTGCAATGCGCGTGGCAGCAATACCAGTGGACGGGCGACGTGGAACTGCTGCGGCGTTATTATGCCCCAATGGAGCGCTATACGGCGTATTTGGCCGGTCGCGCGCAAAACGGCATGCTCGACTATGGCCTGGGCGACTGGTTTGACCTCGGACCTGGCCGACCGGGCCAGGCGCAATTGACACCGAAAGCGCTCACTGCCACGGCGATTTTTTATGACGACCTGAACATTATGGCGCAATCCGCCCAATTGCTTGGGAAAAACGACGATGCCGTGAATTTTGCAAAACAGGCCGCCAATATTCGCGCGGCCTATCAGCAGGCATTTTACCACGCTGACACCGGGCAGTTTTCCACCGGCAGCCAGACAGCCAATGCGATGTCGGTGGCGCTCGGCCTGGCTGAGGCCGGGCAAATTCCGCGCGCCATTGCCGGTATCGTGCTCGACATCCAATCGCGCGGCAACGCGTTGACTTCCGGCGACGTGGGATACCGCTATCTCCTGCGCGCGTTGGCGCTGGGCGGGCGCTCGGATGTGATTTTCACCATGAACAACCAGTCCGACCGTCCGGGCTATGGCTACCAGCTCGCGCAAGGCGCAACCAGCCTGACGGAATCGTGGGACACCCGCGGTGGTGGTGGGGCCTCTCAAGACCACTTCATGCTTGGCCACATCATGGAATGGTTTTACCACGATCTCGCGGGCATACAGATGGATCCATCGGCAGTTGGTTACAAAAAGATTATCATCGCTCCCAACCCGGCGGGCGACATTCAGTGGGCCAAGGCATCGCTTGACACCGTGCATGGTCGCATCGAAAGCGAATGGCACCGCAACGGAAGCTATTTCACCCTTCGCTTGAAAATTCCGGCGAACACGACGGCCACTATTCACCTTCCAACCAGCGATGTCGCCTTAATTACGGAAAGCGGCCAACCACTTGCCCAAAGCGATGGAATTCACGTTTTGCCTGCATCGGGGAATGACGCATTTTTTTCCGCGGATTCCGGAACCTACAATTTCAGTTGCATATTGCCTGCGGCAAAGAATTGACACCTCGTTTGGGTTGCCAAATTGCTTGTTTTTTTGCCATCGAGTACATTTTATTTGCGGTTCTAAAACATTGGCAATCAACCAAGTCTGCCTTTGCTTGCAAATTCGCATCTCGCGAAATCAAGAGTTCTCGTCCCGTCCGACCCGCGATTTTCCACCCTCGGAAATGGGATCGCTTGCCGCGAGCGACCGCTCAGCCATCCGGCCAAACGGTTACTCTAGCAAAGTTCCAGGATGTGGCAAATGCAAAAAGTTTGTATTCTGAAACGTTAATCCTTTGCCATGGGGCACGTTAGCTGGTTAAATGGCCGGATATTTTTTTGCCACCGGTCTGGTTGGGGCTCAGGTCCTGCTCTGCCTGGTGGCAAAAATACCCTGAAACTCCTCCGAATGCCCGCCCGCCCCCCGAAGCGCATTTATCGCGCCGGTGCCCTGGAAGCTTGGTTCCAGCGCCTCACCGCCGCGTGGGAAACCGATTTCACTCCCGAGGTCCTCGATCGCGGGCGCACCTGGTATCGGCAAGGTTGCGTGCGCGAGATGGAACTCACTGAGACTGATGCCATTATCCACGGGCGCATGGACGAGCGCGAAAGCTACGTCGTCCTCGAATGGCCCGATGGCAAACTCCACGTGCGCGCCTCGACCTCCGGCGAGGACGAGGGCCGGGCGCTGGCTGTGGCCGGCCTTTATGAAATCGAGGAATTGGTCGCCGAGGAAGCCTCCCCACTGCCGCCGGACAAACGCCAACCGGGCCGTGACGTGGCCCAACCCAACGGCAACGGCCATGCCAACGGCAATGGCCACAAGCCCGGGGCAAACGGCGGAAAATCCACGGCGCTGTCGTCTTCCGGTGTAACGCCTCCGCCACCGCCGCCAGCGCCGGCGGCCAGTGACGCTGGCGTGCGTTCGTTGACTCTGGCCTTGTCGGTCAATGATTTAGGCCTTTATTGCGAGGCCTATTGGGTGAAGAAAGCCGAGAAGCGCGGGGCGGCAGCCGAAAAACAGGCGGCATTCGGCAAGGCGGCTGAAGGCCTCGATCTCACCGGCCCGGAGCGGGAGAAAATGATCCGCCTTGCCAGTCTTGCCCGTCGCGCCGGTTTTCATTTCCAAAGCGCACGTGCCTGCTACGTCATGGAAGAGTGGGACAAGGCGCCCGGGTTCCTGCGCAATGAACTCAAGAATTGGCATAATTATTTCACCGTGGACGTGGACCCCGCCGTCAACGCCCTCACGCGCGGATTGCGCGACACGGAATTGACCGGGCGTGCGATTGCCAAAGGCCGTGGGCGGCTGGCCTTTCATTGGGATTTGCGGGTGGGTGATGAATGGCTGACGCCGGAAGAGGCGCGGCGGCTCCTGCGCCGCGGGCCGGGTACGAGCTTTATCGCCGGCCGTGGCTTGGTGCGCCTGCCCACGGATCAGGCGGAAATATTGGCCGACTGGCACCATGTCCTCGACAAGCGTCTTTCCGGCGGGTTGCCCAATTACATGCTGCTTTCCGTTTTTGCGCGCGAGGCGGGTCACGTCCAGGTCAGCCCGGAATTGCAGGCATGGAAGGACGCCCTCTTCAAGCCCGATTGGTCCATTGATGGTCTACCGCCGTTTTTGCGCCCGTATCAGGCGCAGGGTGTCAAGTGGTTGCGGCATTTATGCGAGTCAGGCTGCCACGGATTGCTCGCCGACGAAATGGGTCTCGGCAAAACGCTGCAAGTCTTGAGCCTGCTCGATATCCGCGGCTCTGGGGACAAACCGAATCTCATCGTGTGCCCGGCAAGTGTGGTGCCGGTGTGGCGGCATGAGGTCGCGCGGTTCTTCCCGCACATGAAGGTCGAAGTGCTCAAGGCTGGGCATGATTTTGCCGAGCACAAGGGCCCGGCGCTGTGGCTGGCGAGCTACACGCAATTGCGCCGGCACAAACCAATTTTGGAAAAGGTGGAATTTGGATATGCCGTGCTCGATGAGGCGCAGTTCATCAAGAATCCCGAAGCCAAGGCGACCCAGGCCTGCCTGCGCCTGCGTTCCCGCCACCGCATTGCCCTGACCGGCACGCCCCTCGAGAACCGACCGCTCGATTTGTGGACGCTTTACCGCTTCCTCATGCCCGGACTCCTTGGGCCGCGCAAGGCCTTTGAAACGGAATCACTGCGCAACCCCGCCGCCCAGCGCGACCAGTTGCGCAAGCAAATCGCACCTTTTATTCTCCGCCGCACCAAGCGTGAAGTCGCCAAGGAATTGCCCAATAAAGTCGAGATGGAACTCGTCTGCCCGTTGACCGACATGCAACGCGAGGAATATGCGCGCCTGGCGCGCGAAGGTGTCGGTGCGCTTGGTCAGGATTTGGCCGCCGCCGCGCGCGAACGGCCGCTCACCTTGCTCACGCTGCTTACCCGCCTCCGTCAAGCTTGTTGCGACCCGGCACTGCTGCCGTGGATGGACACGCCGGTGGAAAACAGCGGCAAGCTCAATGTCCTGGCCGAGCGGCTGGAGGAAGTCATCGCGGGTGGGCACAAAGTCGTGATCTTCTCGCAATTTGTTTCCCTGTTGCGCCGCGCCCGCTCGCTGATTGAGTCGAAATTTCCCGGCCTGCCCATATGGGAACTGACGGGCCAGACGCTTGACCGCGAAAAGCCGGTGGATGGATTCCAAACCTCGACCGGGGCGGGAATTATGCTCGTGAGTTTGCGCGCGGGCGGCACTGGTATCACGCTGCACGCGGCGGACTATGTTTTCCTGCTCGACCCATGGTGGAACCCCGCCGTTGAGGATCAGGCGATTGACCGCGTCCACCGCCTCGGCCAGGACCGCACGGTGTTTGTCTACCGCATGATCGCCACCGGCACCATCGAGGAACGCATCCAGCGCCTCAAGGCCGAGAAACGCACCCTGTTTGACCGCGTGGTCGGCGATCTGGCGGATCTGACGGATATTCAAAGTTTCTTCCGCTCCCTCAGCGACTTGGTGGATTTGCAGGGCGAGGTCAAAGCCGCCGCCGCCGACGCCGCCGAAAACAACGCGCCCGCGGAGGCCGCCGCGGAAAATGGGGATGTGCGCCTGGATTTGGAAGAGCCGCTGCCATTCGAGGATCCGGTGGGCGACGCCATCGCCGAGGGGGCACCGGTGATGGCGGAGGCGGAGCCGCGCTCGCCTTCAGACTCGTCGGCGTCCAGTTGATCGGACTAATTGTTTTTCGCTTTCAGCCTTTTTTACCGGCGCTTGTCGCCCCATGCCGAATGAAGAATAAACGAGTTATCATGGGATTATTGGCGCTGTTGCTTTTGCTGGCGCTCCTGTGGTGGCGGAATCAGCCGAAACCGGGAGAGCCTGCCCAAAGCCCTTCCGAAGCAGCTCCGGCCCGGCATTCGACCATGGTCCTTGCGGCTGTCCAGCCGACGGCGGCGACCGCCGTCGCCGCCCCCAAACAAGCGCCCGTCAAGGCATCGGAATCACCCGCCCCGCCCGACGTCAATGACTGGGGCATGGTTGAATTCACGGATGGTGTCCCGGTGGTACGCATTATGGCCTCCGGTTCAAGCTGTGTCATCATCCCTACGGTGATCACGGCCAACGGCGGAAACCAAATTCACCTTGAGATGGTTGTGGAAAAACCCGGCAGTTTGCAGTTGCCGGCCTCAGCCATCGAAGCGCTGCGTGGTCCGGCGGCGAGAAATTTTATTAAATCCGAGTTGAGTGCGACTCGGAGTGATGCGAGCAAGGTCATCGAAAGTATGCCGTCAATCGTGGCCGTTCCCGGAAATTCGGTGCGGATCGGTGTGGGTTCGGCGCCGGACGGAAATATAATCAGCATCGAACTCGTGCCCCTCATTGCAGGTTCTCATCCTGGCTCGTGAGCGGAAGGTGACGCCTCGAAAGCTCTCACTCCACCTCGCGCAACTGGATCGTATCAATCAATTTTTCACCCATGATGACGTTGGTGACGACCACGACCCAGTCCTTGGCGACAATCCATTCGCGGCGTTTCAAATAGGCGAAGGCATCCTGGATGGTTTGTTCGTAATCCCGGGAAAATTCCATGAGAAAGGGCTCCACGCCCCAGTGGAGCAGCAGATGTTTGAAGACGGGTTCGGAGTCCGTAAATGCGTAAATCGGGCAGTGGCGCGGGCGCAGGGCGGAGAGCACCGCGGGCAAGTTGCCGTTGCGCGTGAAGACGACGATGCCGGCGTGGTGGTCTTCTTCCGCCAGGCGCGCGGCGGCGCGGAGCAGCTTATCCTTGTGCGTTTTCAGGGGAAGATCCAAGGGCGTCGGCTTCTCTTCGCTATTCTCGATGCGCTCGATGATGCGCTTCATGGTATGAACGCATTCGAGTGGGTATTTCCCCGAAGTGGTCTCACCGGAGAGCATGATGCAGTCCGCCTGTTCGCGCACGGCGGTGGCGATGTCGCTGACTTCCGCGCGCGTCGGCACGGGCGAGGAGATCATGGATTCCAGCATGTGGGTGGCGACAATGACTGGCTTGCGGTGGATGATGCACTGCTGGACGGCCCGGCGCTGGATAATGGGCAACTCCTCGAAGGGGCACTCGATGCCCAAATCGCCGCGCGCCACCATCAGGCCATCGGCGGCGGAAATAATCTCGTCAAGGTTTTCGATGGCGGTTTGGTCCTCGATTTTGGCGATGATGCGGGCGGTGCTTTTTCGGTCGGTGAGAAAGCGCCGAAGCATGTCAATGTCCGTCGCCTCGCGTACAAATGACAGCGCGTAGAAATCCACTCCTTCCTCAATGCCGACTTCGATGTCCGCGCGGTCCTTTTGCGTCACGGCCGGCAAATTGATTTTGGCGCCGGGGAGATTCAGATGCCGCCGGCTGGTGAGATTACCGGGCACGATAACTTTACACCGCACCCGCGCTTCATGGGTTTCCAAGACTTCGAGGCGAATGAGCCCGCTGTCCACCAGCACGATTTTGCCCACCACCACGTCTTTGGGGAAATCGCGGTAATTCACGCCAACACACGGCACCCCGTCGCCGAGAGAAGCGGCCGGATTGGTGACAAAGTCCAGGATTTGGCCGACTTCCAGGGCGATGGGCAGGGGGAGGTCCCCGGTGCGAATTTCCGGGCCCTTCACGTCCATCATCAGGGCAATGTGCCGACCCACGCGGCCGCAGACGGCTTTGACGCGGCGAATGGACGCCCGCGTCCATTCATGGTTGGCATGGGCCATGTTGAGGCGACAGAGATCCACCCCTGCGCGAATCATCTTTTCGAGCATTTCTTCGCTCTCGGTGGCCGGCCCAAGGGTGAAGGTGATCTTGGTGTGTTGGAAGGATCGGCGCATGGATTGGTCCCCGGTGTAGCAGAATCAGTGCCTTATTGGCGAAAAGGTTGTGGGACTGGCCCAGCTCTACCAATGGCAGGCCGACACTCCAGGGTGCAAGCGCCAAGGCGAACTGTTAGAGAATTGTAACCTCCCTGTCTCCCATGATGCCTTCCACCCCATTGAAGCGCAAAATCTATTTGGCCGCTGTCGCGCTGGCGGCTGTTTATGCCGTGGCCATGATTGGCGTGATGATTAGCTTCTTGCAAGATGAAGCCCTGTCCGCGGTGCCATTTGGCGGCCATACCCTGCCGCTGGGCCATTTTTACGTCTATGCCAACCGCGTGGCCGTGTTTTTCATCATTGTCTCGTGCGTGCTGCTGGCCCATGCCCTGGGCCGCCTGGTGCAACTGGCCTGCGGCTGGGGAAAACCGGCCCGGGATTAATTCGTCTACCACGCGCCCATTTCGCACGTAATCATCGCCGCCACCGGGTCCACGACCTCAATGGCATACTGGTGGCCGTTCTTGCCCAGCGCGGCGAAGGTGTCGCGCACAAGTTGCACGTCATTGCACTCGCGCGATAGGTGCGCGAGGTAGACCCGCCGCCAGGCGGCATTTTCCGTTGTGCGCAGGAGTTCATGCGCCGCGTGGTTCGAGAGGTGCCCATGCCGGCTTTTGATGCGCTGCTTGAGCGACCAGGGTCGGCGGTGGTCGCGATCCAGCATGTCCGGGTCGTAATTGCTCTCCAGCACCAGCACATCCGCCCGGCGAATGCGTTCGCGGACGAGTTCGGGCACATAGCCGAGGTCCGTGCACCAGGCGATACGGTGGCGGGCGTCCGCGGTCGCAGAATTGGCGATGGAAAAGAGAAAACCCACCGGGTCGGAGGCATCGTGGGGAATGGAAAAGCTGCTGACTTCAATATCGCGAAACGAAAACGTCGAGCCCGTCTCAAAAAACTGCCACGAGGGCCGGAAGCGCAGGCGCGTTTGCACGGCGCGGGCGGTTTCGCGATTAGCGTAGACCTGCACCGTCGGGTGGCGCAACAGGCTGGCCAGCCCGCTGGTATGGTCGCCGTGTTCGTGGGTAATGAAAACGGCGTCAATGTTCTGGAGGCGCAGCCCTGTCGGCTCCAGCAGTTCATTCAACTTGCGCGCGGGAAAGCCAATATCAATGAGCACGCGGCAGCCGGGCGTCGTCAGCAGGGCGCAATTGCCCGAGCTGCTGCTGCCTAAAATGCGGAAAGTGACGCCGGTGGTCATGTTGCCGCCATTTAAGAACCGGGGAAACAATTGCGCAAGAAGGAACACGCTCGTCTTTTCCAAAAAACCGTTCTTTCATCCTTCCTCCAACATCGAACATCGAACCTTCAACATCGAACATTCAACACTCAAACCTGAGCCCATCGCTTCCGCTTTTGAGGTCTGACTCCCCGCTCCCCGCTCCCAGCTACCATGAACCCCGCCAACCTGCCCATCCAGACTCTGCGCGCCCCCTTGCGTGCGGCGGCGGGGCGCGTGCGGAGGATTGTCATCCAAGCTCCCACCGGCTCTGGCAAATCCACGCAGGTGCCGCAAATTCTCCTCGATGAGCGGCTGGCCGAGGGCGGCGAGGTTGTCGTCCTCCAGCCACGGCGACTCGCAGCCCGAATGCTGGCCAAGCGCGTGGCCGAGGAGCGCAATTCGCCGTTGGGGGGCGAAGTGGGCTTTCAAATCCGTTTTGACCGCGTCGTCTCGGCCCGCACGCGCATTAAATTTGTCACGGAGGGCATTCTGCTGCGGCAATTGCTGGACAATCCTCGGTTGCCGGGGGTCTCAGCGATCGTCTTCGACGAATTTCACGAACGCCACCTCAGCACGGACCTATCTTTGGCGCTGGCGCGCCGGGCCCAAGAGACGGTGCGGCCCGATTTACTCATGGTGGTCATGTCCGCGACGCTGGATGCTGCCGCATTAGCGGCCTGGCTCCAGCCGAGCGAGACCCTCACTTGCGAAGGTCGCACGTATCCCATCGACATCGAATATTCCGCCCAAGCCCGGGCCGTGGCCGAAAAGCCGGTCTGGGAACAGGCCGCCTGGCATTGCGGCCGCCTGCTGGAGGAGAATCCCGAGGGCGACGCTCTGGTGTTCATGCCCGGAGCCTACGAAATCAACCGCACCTTGAGCGCCTTGCAGGGCGTGCCCGCTGCACATGGCTGTCTGTTGCTGCCTCTGCATGGCCAGTTGCCCGCGGCCGAGCAGGATCGGGCGGTGGCTCCTCCTCCGCCCGGTCGCCGCAAAATCATCGTTTCCACCAACGTCGCCGAAACCTCGCTCACCATTGACGGCGTGACCATCGTCGTGGACGCCGGGCTGGCCCGGGTGGCCCGTTTCGACCCCCGCCGCGGCATCGACACCCTTTTGATCGAAAACATCTCCCAGGCCAGCGCCGACCAGCGCGCGGGCCGCGCCGGGCGTACGGCACCGGGCCGCGTTGTGCGCCTCTGGGGCGAGCGCGAGCACACCCACCGTCCGGCGCGCGATACCCCGGAAATCCAGCGCGTGGACCTCGCCGAGAGCGTCCTGTCCCTTTCGGCCGGCGGATTTCATGACTTGGACAAGCTCAACTGGCTGGAGCCGCCGCCGCCTGCCGCGTTGGCGAGAGCGCGGACGGAGTTGCAGGACCTTGGCGCGATTGACGCCGGCGGCATGGCCACAACGCGTGGCCAGCGCATGGCCGTGTTTCCGCTGCACCCGCGTTACGCCCGCATGTTTCTCGAGGCGCACGAGCGCGGTTGCCTGCCGACGGTTGCGCTCCTCGCCGCATTCACCCAGGGACGCAGCTTGCTGATGCCCCTGCGCGACGCCCACGCCGAGGAAAAGCGCGCGGAAATGCTCGGTGACGCCGACTCCGACTTCTTCCACATTCTGCGCCTTTGGGAAATGGGCCGGGCCAAGAATTTCGACCAGGATTGGTGCCGCCAATGGGGCCTGCACGGCTTGAGCGCCATCCAGGCGGAGGAATTGGCGCGGCAATTCCTGCGCCTGGCCGAGGCGCAAGGACTCGACACCACGCCGGGCCCGCTGGATGAGGAAGCCGTGCGCCGTTGCCTTCTGGTCGGCTTCAGCGACCAACTGGCGTTGCGGGAAGACCTCGGCACGCTGCGGTGCCGGCTGGTGCATGGGCGTCGCGGGGAACTCCGCCGCCAGAGCGCTGTGCGCCATGCACGCTTGCTGGTTGCCGCCGATGTTGAGGAGACGCATGCCCGTGGGGAAGTGGCGGTGCTCCTCAGCCTCGCGACCAAAGTCGAGGAATCCTGGCTGAAGGAATTGTACCCCGCCGATTTCTCCGAGGCCGACGAAACCGTGTATGACTCCGTTCAGAAGCGCGCCGTTCGGAAGGTGCTCCGTAAGTTCCGTGACCTCGTGCTCGAATCCCGCGAAGCGCCCGATCCCGCGCCCGATGCCGCCGCCCGCCTGCTCGCGGCCGAAGTGCTGGCCAAACGCATCGAATTAAAAAACTGGGACGACGACGCTGAATCCTTTATCGCCCGGGTAAATTTCCTGGCCAAGCGCGCTCCGGAACTGGGCATCCACGTCATTGACGACGAGGGCCGTCAGTCGCTCATCGAGGAAATCTGCCACGGCGCCTCCTCCGCCCGTGAGGCCCGCGAGCGCCCGGTCCTGCCGGTCCTGCGCGCCTGGCTCTCGGCCGAGCAACAAATGGCCATGGACATGATGGCGCCGAAGGAATTCATCCTCCCCCGCAAAAAACGCAATGCCGTCCTCCGCTACACCGCCGACGGCCAGTGCATTATTTCCGCCAAGGTCCAGGAATTCTACGATGTGGACGCCAAAAAACTCCGCATCCTCGGCGGAAAATTCCCCCTGACTGTCGAACTCCTCGCCCCCAACGGCCGACCCGTGCAGATAACGACCGACCTCGCCGCCTTCTGGGCCAATTCCTACGAGATGGTGAAGAAGGATCTGCGCGGAAGATATCCTCGGCATGAGTGGAGGTGAATGCAATCCATTCTGGACGCAAGTCCCGAAGGGACGAAAGAAGGTAACCCAGCTTTTCAAAGCTGGGAAAGTGGTCTAAAGGGAAATAAAAGTCCCGTAGGGACGAAAGACCTCCGACGATTTCTTTCGTCCCTACGGGACTCACTTTTATCAGCCTCTGGATGCCCAGCTTTGAAAAGCTGGGTTACCTTCTGCCGTCCCTGCGGGACTCATGATTTGCGAATGAAGATGTGGATGGGTTCCATCGAGCTATCACCACACCTGCAAAATCCCATTCTCCGAAAAATGGATTTCCGGGAAGCTGGGCGAAGGTTTGCATAGGCTATCTCCGCAGAATGAATGGCGGTGGCTAAGCGACGTTTTTTTGGTCGCCACCGGACAACTCCAGTGTATGTAAATCCAGCGGTTCCTTGCCTCCGAGCACTCGCAGCATGTCAAAAAACTGTTCATAGTTGCCATACTCAAACTGGTCGTCCGGATAGGCACGACCAGACAAAGTGAATTGAAAAGTGTGCTCTTTTGGATCTGTTGCAATTCCCCAATTGACCAGATATCGCTCAATTCGCGCCTTTGGCAGGCCCCAAAGCTCTGCCAATACCGCCGGTTTACCCTTCCACTCCGCGAGTCGCTCATCCATGTCATCGTAACGTCGCGAACCAAAAGCTTCAAAAACCATGCGTTTGAGGGAACTGCCGTAGGAAAAGACTGTTAATTGAGGCGGGTCGCTCCAATATTGGGGACAAACACTAAACAGATCCACGCACTGATCTCCCTGATACAGGGCATAATCCCAAATTGCCCCCTCTTGAATCCGCAGCTCGATCCAGGGCAGGCCGGATTTGCGTCCGAGTTTTTCCATGAAAGGAAAGTCACCTTTTTGATTGGGGAGAAAAATCGAATGGACATCCCCTTGCGTGGAAAGGCGAAAATCTGCCCGACCTACACCGCGAACGCCCCAACGCAGGGTGGCACTCATCTCCCGGGCGAGGTCTTCAACCAAGCCATGGAATTGAGATTCAGTGGTACCCTTGAAAATGCGCAGTATCAATCGGTGTGCCATTGGTCTTTAGTTGGGAGAAAAGCGATACAATTACTCCACCTGCAAAATCGCGCCCTTCAAATAATGCGTCTCCGGGCAGCTCAATAAAATCGGATGATCCGGCGGTTGCGACGTGACTTCGAGCAGGCGGGCTTCGCAATAGGCGTCATTCGCGGCCTCGGCCACCGTGTCGAGAAAGGCGGACGTCGTGACGTTTTGGCTGCAGCAATACGTGGCCAGAATGCCGCCGGGGGCGAGCAGGTGCATCGCGCGGAGATTTAGTTCCTTATAGCCGCGCATGGCGCCGGAGAGGGCGCCCCGCTTGGGGGCAAACGATGGCGGATCGAGGATGATGAGGTCGAATTGATTCCGTTCGTCGCGGCGGGCGGTGAACCAGTCAAAGAGATTGGCGGTTTCGAATTTCGCGATTTCCGAAAGACCATTCCGCACGGCATTTTGCTCGGACTGGGTGACACTGGAGGCGGAACTGTCCACGCCGAGGACGCTTTTCGCGCCGGCCTTGGCGCATTGGAGTCCAAAGGCGCCCTGATTGCAGCAGCCGTCGAGCACGCGCTTTCCCTTCGCCCATTGGGCGACATGGACGTGCTGTGCACGCTGGTCGAGATAGAAGCCGGTCTTTTGCGCGCCCAGCAAATCCACGAAATATTCCAGGCCGTCAATTTTCAGCCAGCGGGCGGGGTAGGAGTTGCCAGAGAGGGTTTTGGCTTCGAGGGGCAGGTCTTCATGGCGGCGGGCGGGGGCGTCATTACGCAAAATAATTTCTTCGGGCTTGAATCGCGCCTGCAGTGCCGCGCAAATATCCTTCAACTCGCTCTCGATGCCGGCGGTCAGCGATTGCACCACCAGCGCCATGCCGTATTGGTCCACGACGAGCCCGGGCAGATGGTCGGCCTCCGACCAGATGAGGCGGCGCACCGGACCCGTCGCGCCCATGGCTTCGCGGTGGTTGTGGGCCGCGGCGATGGCCCCTTCGATAAAGACTTTGCCGAAGGGCTTGGCGTCATTGCTGTAGCGCCTCCAGGCAATGGCTGACTTCGTGCTGCACAGGCCCGCGCCGAGCGTGCGCCCGCGGGCATCCCGCAGGACGGCGGCTTTGCCATGGGCATCGCGAGGAATGGGCGCAGCTAGCTCGCCGGCAAAGACCCACGGGTGACCTTGCAGCACGCGGGCGGGCGAGTGGGCTCTTAATTTGAGAGACAGCATGCAACTAACATCGAACATTCAACCTCGAACATTCAATCTTCAATTCCGAAATAATGCATCCTCGTTTGGGGCGGCCCCATTGAATGTTCGAGGTTGAATGTTCCGCGCCTACGCCGCCCTCCGGAACAGCCACAGCGACAGCCCGAGCATGACGAAGATGGGCAGCCCGGCGGCCAGGTACGACGGCAGGAAATGCTGGTTGCCGAGGTGGGTGCTGACGCCCGACACGATATAGTAGGCGAAAAACAGGCCGACAGCTTTCGACGCGCCCACGGCCGGGCTGGTGCGGATGCCAGCGACCGCAAACGGCACCGCCAGGCCGACGATGAGCAGGCAGATCAGCGGCTTGGTCAGTATCGAGTAATACTCGACGGCGTAGGCATCCATCGCTGGATTGCCGCCAGCGGGGGCTTGCACCAGCGCGCTGCGCAATTCATCGAGGGACAGGTTGCCCGCGCTTTGCCGCAGGGTGAGCATGCGCGCGGGGTCGTCGGAGAACTCGGCAAAAGTGCGTTCGGCGGTAAAAGGGATGAGTTGCATGGGGCTGCCCGTGTCGTCAAATCTCATCTCCCGGCCACGGCTGAGCACCCAATGGTTGGAAGCGGGGTCAAAGTGGCCTTCGTAGGCGAGCACGGTTCGCGTGTCCAGGCCTTTGGCGTTGAATTCGTAGATGTGCACACCGTGGGCGATGCGGGTGTCGGAACTGTAACTGTCAATGAACCACCGGCGGCGGGCGGTGGCATTGTCGTAGGTGAGGTCGAGCACGAGGCCGGCATCGCCACCGGGATGGTGTTGTTTTTCTGCCTGGTGGTGGAGCTGGTCGCGAAAATTACGTGCGGCAGTGACGGCGCCAGGCACCACCACGGCGTCAAACCAAGCCAGCACCACGGCGAGAACGACGCCGCCAAGCCACAGTGGCCGGGCGATGCGCCAGAGGCTCAGGCCGGCTGCGCGCATGGCGGTGACTTCCAAGTTGCGGTGCAAGTTGCCGACGATGAAAAGCAGCGAAACCAACTGACTCATTGGCAACACCGCCGGCAAGAAACTTGGCAACAGCAGTCCGTAATAAATGACCACCTCCCGGGGGTGCGCGCCATCGGATACCAAATCGCCGAGGTTGCCGTACATGTCCTCGAGGAGGAGCACAGCGAGCGTGGCCCCCAGCGCGAGGCCGAGGGCCTTCAGCCACTCCAACAGCAGGTAGCGGTCCAGCAGGCGCACGGGGTAAAGGATGAAGGATGAAGGATGAAGGATGAAGCCAAAAAAGAAGCTTTCTCGCGGATTGATTCTCCCTGGGAAAGCAACAACGCCTTCCGGATTCCGGAAGGCGTTGGCGGATTAAGCAAGCTCGGACCGAAGTTTAAAAATCATACTTATCAATATTGGCCTTGTTAAAGATCGTCGGCTCGCCGAGGAGAATGTTGTCGCCGTCAATCTTGTAGGTCGTGTCGCCGACCTTGAATTCCTTGTCGCCGGCCTTCAGCGTGCCTTTGACCAGAGCGTTGGCGACCTGAACGGTCAGGAAGCCAAGCTTGCCGGTGTCCCACAGCACAACGGAGTCAGTCACACCGGCGTGGACATAATCCTTGTTTTCATTCGGCAGGCCCAGGCCGATGACATGGACTTTGCCGACTTTGCCAGCCTGCTTCACAGCTTCCGCCGCGCCGGGGACGCCGGGCGTGCAGATGGCCATGATGAGCTTTAGGTCGGGGTGGGCATTCATAATGGTCGCGGCCTGCTGCTGGGCCTGATCCTTGTCGTCGTTACTCGGCAGGGGATCGGTGACAAGCTTTAGATTCGGGTATTTGGCGAGGCGCTCCTTGATCTTCGCGATCCATACGTTCTGGTTGGCGGCAACCAGGCTGGCAGTGATAATGGCGAATTCGCCTTTGCCGTCCATGATGCGCGCAGCCTCATCAACAAGAGTATTGGCGATGCCCTCGGGGGTGGCTTGGTTGACGAAGAAGGTGCGAGCGTCGGGCAGGACGTCGGCGTCATAGCTCAGGACTTTGATGCCCTTGCTCTGTGCCTTTTTCAAAGCCGTGGAAAGCGAGGCTTTGTCCTCAGCAGCGACGGCGATGGCGTCAACGCCCTGGTTGATCCAGCCCTCGACAATTTGCGTCTGCATACTGGGATCGGTCTTGGTGGGGCCGTCGAAGCGGAGATCCACTCCTAGCGCGGTGGCGGCGTCCTGCGCGCCCTTGGAGCAGGAAATGAAATAGGCGTTGGCCTTGTTCTTGGGCAGCATGGCGATCACGGGCTTTTTGTCGCCTCCGCCCGAAGGGGCGTTGGAGTCGGATTTCGAGCAGGCAACCAAGGCCAGGCCGGCGGCCAGAAGCAGCATAAGATTACGTTTCATGTCGAAGCAGGGG
Source organism: uncultured Opitutales bacterium (assembly GCA_964561455.1). GTDB lineage: Bacteria > Verrucomicrobiota > Verrucomicrobiia > Opitutales > JABDGR01 > JABDGR01. The sequence goes on along the minus strand of CAZLPS010000051.1, from coordinate 3,461 downwards.
GTGGGGGTTGAGATGTGGAAGTGCCAGTATGGCGACGGGCGCGCCAATTAGACAAGACTTTTGGGAGGATGCTCGCGCTGAGGGCAAGGATGAGCAAGACACCCGTCAGCATCCCGCCCAACTCGCGAGGGAGATTGGCATAGGCGAGACCTTCGCTGAGCACCGCCACCGCCACCCAGCCGAGCAGCGTGCCATGCACCGTGCCCGAGCCCCCGAAGATGCTGGTGCCGCCCAGCACCACGGCGGTTATGGCAGCGAGTTCGTAGCCGGTGCCATCCGCCGCCGTGACTTGATTGAGGCGCGAGGCATAGATCAGTCCGGCCAGCGCCGCCACGGTGCCAGCCAGCACATATGCCAGCGCCAGCCGCCGCTCAACGGGGATTCCCGCAAACCGCGTACCCTCGGGCGCGTAGCCAATGGCCCGGAAGGATCGCCCCCAAGTGGTGCGATGCACCAGCAGCCAGACGGCGATCGCGACGACGACAAAGACGTAAACCTGCACGGGAACGCCGAGCCAGGATTTCTCGCCAAGGAACGTGAATGACGCGGGAAATTCGGCGAACACGTCCGCACCCCGGGTTACGGCTTCGGCAAGGCCGCGAAAAATGGAATAGGTGCCGAGTGTCACAATGAGTGGCGGCAGCCGCAGCCAGGTGATGAGCAAGGCATTGAGTCCGCCGGCGGCCGCGCCCGTCAGTAAGGCCCCGGTGGCCGCAATGGGGATGGGCATGTGGGCATCGCGCCACAATTTTCCGAACACGATCTCGCTGAAGCACATGACCGACCCGACGGAAAGATCGATGCCGCCGGTCAGGATGATTGGCGTCATGACCAATGCGAGCAGTCCGATTTCCACCGTGTGCCGCAAGATGTCGGCCTGGGCGTCGGCCGTGCCGAAGCCGAAGGTGCCATGGGACGTATGGTGGGTGCCGGCGAAATAGAACGACACCCATTCCGCCATCAGCACCGCGAGCAAAATGAACTCATGGCTGCGCAGGGCGGCTTTCCAGCCGGGGGGACTTGAAGTTGGAGAGGACATCGGTTAGAACTTTTGTTTGCGGGCGCGCCAGCCGTCAGCCACCACGGCCAGCAGGATGATCGCGCCTTGGATGGCCTTGCCCCAATACGACGGGATGCCGAGATAAACCAACGCGGGGCTAATGGGGCTGACGACTGTCAGCAGCAGCACGCCGCAGAACACGCCCCACAGGTTGCCACGCCCACCGGAAATTGCCACGCCGCCGACGACGACGGCGGCTATGGCCTTGAGTTCCAGCCCGTTGTCAGGCTTGGGCTGCAATGTTGGCGCCTGCACGGCCGCGAGAAATGCCGCCAGGCCCGTCAGCGTCCCGAGGCGCACGAACATCAGGAAAGTGATGAGGCGCGGGCGCAGGCCGGCGAGGCGCGCGGCTTCGGCGTTCGTGCCCACGGCGTAAATAAAGCGGCCGGCGGCAAGGTGGCGCAGCCCGACGGCGTTAATGAGGAGAATGACGAGGGCGGTGATGACAATGGTCAATTGGCCTTCACCTTGGGTGAAACCGAACCATTGCGCGTGACCCACATTGACGAGCACGCCCTGACGCAACCAGCGCAACGCCTCCGCCCAAGTGACCATGGTTGCGAGTGTGACCACGATGGACGGCAGCCCCAGCCCGGCGACAAGCCCGCCGTTTATTGCACCCATCAGTGCGCCGAGCAGCATCGAGACTGGCAGCACCGCAAGACAGGGCCAGCCGCGGTCCAGCAAAAGGGCGCCGCACACGCCGCAAACGGCGAACAGCGAGCCGACCGAAATGTCAATCTGCCGGCAAATGATGATGGTCGCCATGCCGACGGCCACGATGAGGGTCGGCGCCTCGTAGGTGACCAGCGACAACAGTGGCTGCGGATGGTAGAACGGCGGCGCAAACACGGCCAAGGCGACGAGGATGAATCCTAGTGCTGCCGCGACCGACCATTCACGGAAATGTTTCTTCATGCGGAACCTCCTGGGCCCCTTTGCCCCAACGCCGCCGCCATTACCGTGTGCGCATCAGAATGACCGGGCAATATGGAGACCAGTTCCCCGCCGCGCATTACGCCGATGCGGTCGCTCATGCCGAGGACCTCCGGCAGGTCGCTGGAAATCATCAACACCGCCAGTCCGTCTTTCGCCAACCGGCGCACAATTTTATGAATTTCGCTTTTCGCGCCCACGTCCACGCCCTGCGTGGGCTCGTCCAAAATTAATAGCTTCGGCTTGGTTGCCAGCCAGCGGGCGAGGGAGACCTTTTGCTGGTTGCCGCCGGATAGGGAACCGCCCGGCGCTTCGGGTCCGTAAGTTTTTACCGCGAGATCGCGAATGTAATCGAGCGCCAGTTGCCGTTCCGCTCCGAAGCGCAGCCACGTGCCGGGAAAGATGCGCTGGTGGATGGCCATCGTCATGTTGTGGGCGATGGGCATTTCCAAAATTACGCCATGCCGCCGGCGGTCTTCGGGCACGTAGGCGATGCCGCGGTTGACGGCGTCCTGCGGCGAGGTGACGGCGACGGGTTTGCCATTGAGCAAAATCTCGCCGGAGTCCGCCGGCGTGAGGCCGAAGAGCACGCGGCCCAATTCCGTGCGGCCAGCGCCAACCAGCCCCGCGAGGCCCAGAATTTCCCCCGCCCGCACCTGCAAAGTCACGCCGCGCACGCCCGAGGCCTTGCAGCCCACGCCGCGCAATTCAAGAACGACCTCGCCCGGCGCGGATTCGCCCGGTGGGTAAATGTGCGAAACCTCGCGCCCGACCATCAATTGAATGAGTTTGTTCTCATTAATGTCGTCCACGGCGTTGGTGCCAACGCTCTGGCCGTCGCGCAGCACGGTGACGCGGTCGGCCAGCTGGAAAATTTCCTCGAGCCGGTGGGAAATATAAATCACGCCGACGCCCGATTTCCGCAAGTCCCGCACCACCGCGAAGAGCAAATGCTGCTCTTTCTGCGTCAACGACGCGGTCGGCTCGTCCATGATGACGATGCGCGCGCCGGAGCCAAGGGCGCAGGCGATTTCCACGAGCTGTTGCTCGGGCATGGAGAGCGAGCGCACTTCACTTTCCGGGGAAATATTCGCACCGATGCGTTTCAGCAAATCGGCGGCGCGAGTCCGGCGGCCGGCCCAGTCCACCCGCCGCAGGGGTTTGGAAGGCTCCAGGCGCAGTCCAATGTTCTCGGCGACGGTCAGATCTGGGAATAAGGCCGGCTGCTGGTAAATGCAGGCAATGCCGTAATGGCGGGTCAGCGCGGGCGACAGGTACTCAATCTTCTGGCCGAGGATTTCAATGCTCCCGCCGTCCGGCTGGTGCGCGCCGGTGACCACCTTGATGAGCGTGGATTTCCCCGCCCCGTTCTCGCCCAGCAGGGCATGAACCTCGCCGACCTGCAAGTCGAAGTCCACGCCCCGGAGCGCGCGCACGCCCGCAAAGGACTTGGCGATGCCCCGGA
>CAZLPS010000050.1:0-29721 GCA_964561455.1 uncultured Opitutales bacterium | reverse complement strand
GGGCAAGCCAACCAAATCTTTCAAAAATCGGGGGATTTAGATGCGTCTGCCCTGCGTCCCATTACCCCAGCCTTTGTAGCCTAAAGAGGCGTGATGGTCGGGATGAATTTGACCGCAGGGGAGACCCGATTATTCTCCCAATTCCACACTTCAGAAACTGAGCCCCCGGTTCGTTGCCCCATCTTCTTTTGGGGGAGCTTTAAACACGGAGAAGGCGGAGAAAACAGAGGGGGTTTTTATCCATGAAAAAGGACGAAGGGGGGTTGTTTTTTACCACGGATGGCACGGATAACACGGATAGGTGGTGCAACAGATGAAATTCCAGCTTCCAACTTCTAACTTCTAGCTTCCAGTTTTCCGGCAGAATTGACGGAATTGGAGGTATTAACGCAAAGGAGCGAAGAGGGCGAAGGAGCATTTTGACCACGGATCGCACGGATAACATGGAACGGTGATGCCCGTGCTACCTCAAGCGCCAGGCCGGCCTTTTCGCTCAAAGCCAGACCGGCCCTACGGTCAGTTTGATTTCGGCTGAGGCGGCAGCGGCTCTTTTCCCTCAATCGGATAGCCCTGCCAGATCCATTGCAACGCCGTGGGATAGAGCTCGGAGATGGTCGGCCGATCGGTGTGGCCGGCGTTACGGGCGAAGACGAATTTGTAGTGATAGCCTTTTTCGGCCAGGATCTTGGCCATGTTCTCGTTGGCCTCCACCCAGTCGCGCGTCGGCCCGTTGAAGTTGTCGCGGTCGCCGCATTCGATGTAAATGCGGAGGGGCTGGGCGGGGCTCTTGGGGATCAGCGTTTCGTGGAGTCCCCACGCGCCGTGCGGAAACGCCGGATCGGTCGGGTACTGATTGTTGGTGAAAGTGCCGGAAAAAGTGAGCACCCGGTGGTAGCGCTCGGGATGAAACCAGGCCATGATCATGCCGGCCGCCGCGCCCGAGCTGGTGCCCATCACAGCCCGCCCGTCCGGATCTTTCGTGAGCTTCACGTTGGCGACTTTTTCGGCCATCGGCAGGACTTCAGTCTCCACGAAATCGCTATACTTGCCGGACATGGTGTCGTATTCCAGATTGCGCTCGCCGCCGCGTCCATCGGGGCCACCCGGGGGGATGGCGACCACGATCATCACCGGCAACTTCTTCTCCGGGATCAGATGGTCGAGTACACTATACGCCCGGCCGTCTCCATCGGAAGTAATCATCACCGGCGCAACCGTTCCGGGCACATACTGCGCGGGCACGTAAACTGAAACGGAGCGCTTATACGGGGCCGGCTGACTGGTCACCGTGCCATCCGGCCCGGCTCCGCCCGGAGCGATACCCGGATAAAATTTACTCTCGGTTGAGTCGAGGGTGAACTTGTAGACCTTGCCCTTGGGCTGGCCTCCCGTGACGGGACTCATTTCCGGAGCAGGCTTGTGGGTCCGCCCGATGATGAAATTACCATCGGCTTCCATCGGCGGCACTTGGCCATCGGGCAATTCGATGGCCTTGACGTAGCCTGCGGCGAGCGGGTCGCGAAGGGGAATTGCCGGGCGGCCTGCGCCTCCGGCGCGGGCCGTTGCCGAGCCCGAAGCCGTGGCAGAGGCAGAAGCCGGAACTGGCGTCGGAGTCGAGGTCGCAGCTGGAGCCGGAGAGGCAGCGGGAGCAGAAGCAGAAGCCGCCGCCGGAGCCGGAGTACCGGTGGGCTGGGCCGAGGCGATGCTCACACCGATTAACAGGACCGCAGCGGAGAGGGAAAACTGTGGATTCATGGGGGATTTGGGGGGGGATTTGGGCCACGCACGAGCGACCGTTTGACCAATGCGACACCGGCAAAAACGTGTCTGGCGAACCAAAAGTTAACCGCCTCTCCCGGCCTCGGCAATTCCAAACATGCCCCCTAAAAAGCAGGGTAACTCCATAATTTATCGCCCTATCATTTTTAATCCACGAAAAAGCACGAAGAGGGGTTGTTTTTTACCACGGATGGCACGGATAACACGGATAGGTGGTGCAACAGATGAAATTCCAGCTTCCAACTTCTGACTTCTAGCTTCCAGTTTTCCGACAGAATTTACAGAATTTGGGGGGATTTGGATTTTTACCACGGATGGCGTGAGCGGCATGGGCATCCTGCCCAAGCATCTTCTTCCACTTCTGCATGGGCAAGAGATGCCCGTGCTACTCATACCCATGCTACACCCGACTCCAGGGCCGCCCCGGCTTTTTACTCCATAGAAGAATCGAAACCAGACCCGTTTTTCACCGCGTTTCCCAGCACATTATGGATCTGTTTTGGACAGCGCGAGCGAGCCCTTTTTCCGAGAATGAGAAGCAACGCCACGCTCCCCAAGAACAAGGCGGCAGACGCCGGCTCCGGCACCAGACCGATCGCGTTGGAATCGAGCGTCACAGCCCCATTAAGGGCGAAGATTCGGCCGGCCACGCTGGCCCCGGTGTTGAGCGTGTCACTCGTCAAAGCGATGAGGTTCCCCGCGAACTGCGTTTCCGTGCCGAGGGTGGCTGAACTGCCAATCTGGAAGTAGAGATTACCGGCATCAGCATAGTCAAGGAAGACGATGGAAGAGCTTGAGGCGGTCGTCAGCGTGCTCCCAACCTGGAAGACATAGAGGCCCGCGCCAGCAAGGGTGAGGATCCCCGTCAGTTGGGCCGACGAAGCGAATTTATAGACACCCGGCGCAAGCGTGAGCCCGCCGAGGTCTTGACCCGTCAAATCACCAACGACGGGCGTTACGGTGAGAGCGGCTAGCTGGTCGTAAGCGGTCAATGCGTCGGCCTGAGCCTGGCTCGCAACCGCATCGCCAGCGTGAATGGTCCCATTGGTCACGACGCCTGGAGGAAACCCGACAATGGCTGTGCCCGGGCTTACGCCCAAGTCACCGAAAATGGTGGTTGCACCGGTGTTGGTCACGGTCGCGCCGCCAAGAACCGCGAAGCTGTCCGCTGAACCGAGCAGAATGGTTTGCGCTTCCGCCCGGCTCCCCGCGCCGGCGAGGATGGACACAAATGCCAACACCGCTATTGTTTTCGGGAGAATTCTGAACGAATAAGGGTTCTTCGCCGAGCGGAACCGTGATTTTGATTTACTTGCGGTTGGGTTCGGTTGCATAACCTCCAACAGCTTATCTCGAGCACTGGACAGTTGATATGGGGTATTGCCCTACTGCGGCCAAAGTGAATGGCATTCTTGCCGCCATAAAGACGCCAGACTCGCGGCCAGAAGTCAACGGCTTGGCGGACACAGTGACGGTGCGCGAGACCGCGGCGTTGATGCCCGGCGCACCGCGGTTCTTGCGCGCGGTAGTCACATCTTCACCGTGACACGCAGTAATACACACGTCGCGCTATTGCGGGAAGGCAGCCGGAAAAGCCTGACAGGCGGAGGAAAACCCGCAAAGGGACTCACGCCACGCCCGACGGTCAACAAACTGTTACCAACTACAAATACCACCAAAAGTCAAAGACGCCGGTGGCCGCCCGCCAACCAAACCACAGGCAAAGAGCAACAATGACGAGAAGTTTGACCCGTTCGGGCCAGCGGGGGGTTTTATTAATTCCGCGAATTAAATACCAAGCGCAGGGCCAAAGCACCAGACCCACATGGTTGACGATGGCCGTGGCAAAATACCTGACCCACGCCAGCGGGCCTGTCTCAAGGGCATGGGGCCATGGAATAATCCATAGCGGAACGGTGGCGAGCGAAGCGACAATGAGCAGGGCCGCGGCGTTGGAGGCCTGCCTCGACAACGGGTGCGAACGCTCATTTTTTTCCGACCGGTCGGGGTCATACCAGATTTTCTTTACGGACTCGCGTTGGGCCAGCATTCCGGAGGGGTTAAATGCCATGCACACCAGCGACCATAGCAGGGCCAACCCGGACATGGCCCGCACACGCCGCCCGGAAGTATCCACCCGGGTGCCCAGCACCATAAACCGGCCCTGGCGTTTGAGTGCGGCCGACATCGCCGCATCTTCGCCACCATAAAGCTTTTCATCAAAGCCACCCACGGCATCGAAAGCAGCGCGGGTGCAAAACATGAACGCCCCGGAGGAAATGCCGGCCACGCGCATGAAAAAGCCCATCCCAATCAAAAGCAGCCGGGCATAGAGTGGCGCGGCGTCGTGAAATCGGGCCAGACAACCACCGCCAACGGCCCCGTGCTCGAACACCCGCAACGCCGACTGCAAGGCGGAGGGATTTATCACGGTATCTGCATCAACAAAGAACAGCCAGCCACCCTTCGCATAACGTGCGCCGGTGTTGCGAGTACCGGCTATTTGACGGCAATTCGCAGCGACCACGGTTGCTCCGTTTTGCGTGGCGATTTCCACGGTGGCATCCGTAGAGGCATCGTCCGCGACAATGACTTCGTAGGGTCGGCCACTGGCGCGGGCCGCGGTGTGGATGGCCTGCAGCGTCCCAACGAGGACTGATTCCTCATTAAAGGCAGGAACGATGAACGAAAGCATGGCGGCAAATATTTCGAGCATGCCCTGGTGACTTCCCTACCAGGGCGATGCGGTCAACTGCACGGCGCGGAAGAGGCCGGAGGGCAATGGTTGGACGCGACTCAAGTCCTCGTTTGTGAAGCGATTCCCACCCAGTCGCGGATCCGCCTTCACCAAGGTCTGGTCAACGTCTTTGTGATTCGCCAGAAAATTGATCGCGCGGTTGGCGACCTGAATGCGGATCTGGTTCGCGCCGGATTTGAGCAAGCCGGTGACATCCATCGTGTAAGGCGGGCACCAGACTGCGCCCGCGCGCCGGCCATTGACGAAAACCACGGCCACGTCGCCCACCGGAGGCTGGAAGTTGGCGCTGATGCCGCTGCCCTGGACCCGGGTTCCGCCGGGACCCGTCGGTTGACCTTCACCGAAATTGAGGTTCACCTTTCGCCCGCCTTGCACCATCGCCGCCGGCACGTCCACTTGCTTGGTGTAGGTGGCGGTGCCGGAGAAATAGGTCAGCGCTGGATTGGCGCTCCAGTCGCCCAGGAGTGCAAAATGCTGCGGGGCGGGGTCGGCCTCAGCCGAGGCGTTTCTGAAAGTGACGCTCCAGTCCCTGCTTAAATCCAGCGGCGCGGGAATGGCGCCTGCAGCGGGCGCTGGAATCGGCAAATGGCGGCTCGTGAACACGAGGAACTGCGCGCCGTAAGGAGGCAGGCTGACGGGGATGCCGGTCGCACCCACGTAAGCCTGGGCATTTGTCACCGGCGTCACGAGCCCGGTCGTCGGATCCCACCATTCCGCATTCAACCCGGCGGCGCGAATAATGGCGGTGTCACTGACGGGCAGGTTCGAGGTGTTCACGAGGAAGTAAACCTCGCCCGCCCCGGTATGGCGGTGGATGAAGCCCAGTTCGGAATGGGTTTTGGAATATGCGACATCGGGCCGCAGCGCGGAAATCAGGGTGGCGCCCAGGCGATCGGGCGTCGTGACGATGCCTTTGGCATTGGGGCCGGAGGAGAACAGCTCCTGGCTGATGTTCTGGATGGCCCGATGGTCAGCATCCGTGGCGAGGAAACCGGGAGCTTGGGACGGGGGATTGCCCACCGCAATCAGAATGCCCCCGTGGTCGGCAAATTCCTTGAACTTTTGCAGCGTCGCCAGCGGAATGCGCGTGACGTTGGGCAGAATGACGATTTTGAATTTAACGTCGCCAAAGGCGAGGGTGTCGCCCTCCACCTTTCCGCGCAGGGCCAGCACGCCGTCGTCCACGTAGTCGAGGTTGTAGCCCGCATCGAGAATGGTCGGCATCACGCCATTGACATGGTTGTTCAGAATACCCCGGTCGGCCACCGCGAAACCAAGATTGACGGGGGTCATCTCCGTGAAGCCGTCTTCCTCAGGCAGATAAAGCGCGACATCGTTGGCCGGAGTGCCTTGGCGGAGCAGATAGCCCGCGCGCGTCAGGTACTCCATGATATCAGGCATCGCAATGGACCACGGGTTGCTGTGACTGAAAGTGGCCCCGTCATACCAATGCCAGCCGGGATACTCCACTCCCGGCGCGCTGTAGGGCCAGCCGTGGCAGAGGAATTGGTTGACGCCGTTGAGAAAATCCTGGTTGGACTCCGCTTTAATATCAATCGGCGCAGCCGCGAAGATGGGGGCATGCAGCCAGGTGAAGGCCTCGGCGCTGACGACGGGGCGGCCGAGCAAATGGCCGGCGGAGGCGGCCCAACGGGTGGGCGCGAACGACCGCCAACTGCATTGCTCCCCCTCGTCCATGTCTGCGTCGGCGTAAGTCAGCAGCGTGGTTGGGGGTGTGCCGTAGGCCTGGATGCGGAAGCGGGTATGCTGATCCTTGGCGAGTTGCGCAAAAGCTTTGACGAAATGGTCGTCAAAAACCTCGGCAAGGGTCTTGCCGTAGTCGCCGCGAATTTCCGCCGCTTTGGGAAAACTATTGTTAAACAGCGCGGGCAACAGCGGTTCCAGGCTGTAGCCGCGGCGCTGCTGGAACTCGGCCAGGAAGTTCGGCGTCCAGCCTTCGCCAGTAATTTCCAGGCTGTCGCAAAAAATCGAATAGGGTGCGTTGGGGCCGCAGGCGTTGATTTCCGGAAGGGCGACCTGGTTAATGAACTTGGCGACCGCCGCCGGGCCGTAGTGATCTATAATAAAGCCCTCCGCCCCGTAGGCCGCGCGCTTGACCTGCACCAAGCCGGCCTGCGCATAAACAAAGAACTGCACCTGGGTCGCGCCCCGGAGGTCAGCGGGCAATTGCGCGGAGCCGTTCGCGACTTTCAGGGAAATATACGCTTTGCCGGGGTCGGCGACGCCGGGGATGGGACCGAGCACGGCGGCGATAAGGTTGGGGTTCGCGACGACGCCGCGCCCGCCGGCACCGGCAGGTGGGGCCACGCTGGTTTGGCCGGGCTGCACCGGGGCGACGCCGCCGTTGCGAATGGATTGCGCGGCCTCTTCGCGCGTAAACATCGGCCCGCCGTAGGGCCAGCCGCTTCCCAGGGTGAGGTCCATGCGCAGGCCGAGTTCCTTTGCCTTGCCCGCGACAAAGCCCAGCATGTCCAAGAATTCCGGAGACAGGAACTTGAGATTCACCACCCCGGGATACTGGCCGTCCAGCGCGACCGGGTAGGTTGGCTGCACCTCGAAGCCGCCAAAGCCGTCTTCCTTCATATATTTCATTTCCTGCTCCAACTCCGACTTGACCACCGCCGGACCGAACCACCACCAGCGCACCAGCGGCCGGGTGTCGTCGGGCGGAGCCATAAAACTTTGCTGGAGCATGTCGGCCGCGGTCGCATCGGCCCCGTGCAGCGCGGCGGTTGGCACGAAAATCAATACGACCAGAAGCGGCAGCACCAGGAAACGAGGGCGGGAATTCATGGGGGTATAATATAAAACAAGTTGCACGACGCGACGATATCCGGCAAGCAGGCAGGGCTCAAAGCATGAATCCGGGGCCCCCAACCGGTGACGTGACACAGTAACCCAAATGGAATATTCTGCCATGACCAAAAGCAAAAATAATTCCACGGCGGATGCCTATTTGCGCGACGCCACCAAGTGGCGGGAAGAAATGACCCTGTTGCGTAAAATCGCCCTGGACTGTGACCTGACCGAGGAATCGAAGTGGGGCAAGCCGTGCTACACCTTCGAGGGGAAGAACATCGTTTTGATCCACGATTTCAAGGAATACTGCGCGTATTTATTTTTCAAAGGCGCTTTGCTCAAGGACACCCATGGCCTGCTCGTCCAGCAAACCGAGAACGTACAGGCGGCGCGCCAGATCCGGTTCACCCATGTCCGGGAAATAGTGGATAGGAAAGCCGTCCTAAAAGCCCACATCGAGGAAGCCATTGGCGTGGAAAAAGCAGGCTTGAAAGTGGAACTTAAGATGACGGCAGAATTCAAGATGCCGGAAGAATTTCAGAATAGGCTGAAGTCCAATCCGGCCTTGAAAACGGCGTTTGCGGCTTTGACGCCGGGCCGGCAACGAGGCTACCTTTTGTATTTTTCCGGCGCCAAAGAATCCCAAACCCGGGCGTCCCGGGTCGAAAAATGCCTCCCGCAGATTCTCCGGGGCAAGGGCTTGGATGATGAGTAGCGACGTTGACCGGATCGAATGGAGGCGCAGCCCGGCCGCCTTGATTTTTCAGACACCTCTTCATGAAGAAACGAACCACCAAAGGCAGGCAGAAAGCAAGGAAGTCCCCGCGATTCAATTCCGTGGAGGAATATCTGGACTCCCTTGATCCGGCGAAAGCCAGGACGCTCCGGTCCGTCATTGAATTGATTCTGGACGAATTCCCGGAACTGGAATCCAAAATCTCCTGGAACGTGCCCACCATCCACCGGAAGGGAGAGTATGTTGCTGGCATGTGTGCCTTCAAACATCACCTGACCTTTGCGCCTTGGAGCCCCCGGGTGATTGCAGATTTTAAGGAGCGATTGGGGAAGTTTGTCGTCAACCAGCACTGTTTTCGGATTCCGGTGGATTGGAAAATGGACCGGCAACTGGTGAAGGATTTGGTCCGGGCCCGACTGGCTGAACTGGATAACGTGAAGCCACCTGTTCGCGAACCATGAATATACCGAACCACGCACCCTGAAATCCCCGAAAAGCAATTCTTCATCAATGATTGTATACGGGTCAAGTGGCCGTTTCGTAGCGCTGAGCTGCGTCACAGCCCTATCCGGATCAGGCTTGTTGAATATTTACATCATTTGTTAGATTTGCCTCCCATGAAACCGTCCACGTCGCAAGAAACCAAGTCAACGATTCGCTTTGGTGCCAAGTTGGTTCGGCCCGGGGCAACCGGAAAGACTGGCTCGGGGGCATTGCTCACCCTGCCCAGGAGCGCGAGCGCGAAGCTGCCTTCGCGAGGCGAAATAGCGATTGAAGCAACGATCAATGGCTTCCCATTTCGCGCCGCGCTTGAACCCGACGGCAATGGAAGTCACGAACTTCGGGTTAACCCGGTCATGCAAGAGGCCGCCGGTGCCGCTGCGGGAGACACCGTCGTGATGGAGATTACCCGGGTCGAAGACGAATCTGAACTCCGGGTGCCGTCAGACCTGCGAGACGCTCTGGCCGTCGCCCCGCGGGCGCAGGCCACCTGGATGGCGATTACTCCCATGGCGCGCCGGGACTGGATTCTTTGGCTCAGCTCAGGCAAACAGCCGGAGACGCGGATTATCCGCATCAAGAAGGCCTGCTCCATGCTGGCAGGCGGAAAGAGGCGAGTGTGTTGTTTTGGCGGTCTGGGTTGGCTGAGGAAGGATCATGGGAAGGCGGGAGAGAACTGGCGGCCGTTGCCTGAAGGGACCAAGGGACAGAGGGACTAAGGAGACAGGCTGAACGCTCAACGCTTAACGTTTAACTTTTAATGCTTAATTCCAGCAGGCGGATTCTGACTCCAATACTTTGACAGAATCTGCAGAATTGGGGGAAATAGGTAATTTGAGAACCTTCGTGATCTTTCGTGGATTCATCCTTCATCCCTCAGCCTTCATCCTTTTCACACTCACGGCTTCGGCACGCCCAAGCTGGCTTGCAGGATTGAAATGAGATCGTCCGGGTCATTGGGCTCGGGATTGGCCCAGTGGGAGGCGAAGACGAGTTTCGGGACGGCGTGGGCACCAGCGGTGCCGAAGATGCGGACGCAGATTTGAAGATACTTGTCGATCCAGGGGTTGGCGCGGGCAGCGTCGAACTTGGCCTGGCCGACCATTTCAACCGCTTTGGCGGTGGCTTCGTCGGGGCTGCGCGGGTGCCAGGGTTGGTCGGGCTCAGGCGAGAACATCCAACGGTCGAAGTCGGGAAACGCGGCGCGATTGGCGACCCAAACCGCCAAGGCAATTTTGGTCAAGTTGCAAGAGTCCTTAAAGGCATCCACGTCACGCGGGATGTAAGGGTTGCAATGGGTATTTAATGGGGCGGGACAGAGGACAAACGCGAGCTTGCCGTTGTAGCGGCGAATCACCTCCTCGAGCATCACATGCAATTTTTGGCAATGAGGGCATTCGTAATCAAAAACCAGGGTGACGACGACGGGGGAATTTGGGGAACCTACGAGCGGGACATTGTGGGGATCGAGGACCGGCAAATTGGAGACAGGCGACTCGCCGGCTTGAAAGACGTCCTTCGGGGTGAAGGCAACCTGGCAGACCGCGAGGACGCCGGCCATGGCCACGCCAACCAGGACGAGACCGTTCACAGTTAAAGGGCGAGTAATGCGCGGACCGCCGACCAAGGAGATTTCCGGCGTGGGCAGGTCGGCAGCTGTGGACGATGGGGCAGATTGGACTGATGAGACCGATGGGGCGGGTGGGTGGGATGAGACGCCGGCGAATTCCCTGGGTGCCCGCCAAGTGACCAAGGTCGCGAGCACAAGGCTGGTGAGGTGGGTGGCCATGCAATAGGGGCAAAAGGCCCCGATGAACCATTTCTGCACAATGATGAACCACATGGCGCAGCCAGCAGCGGCGCCGACCAGCACCAAAAGCACACACCAGGCTAGGCGCCGCATGGAGGCCTCCGTGTCGGAGCCGAGGTAAAGACTGGCGAGAAGCATCGCGAGGTACGCCCCGGTGGCCAGACCGCTGACGGGGATTATTCCGCCGATGGCCGACCACTTGCTGCCGAGCACCTGGTCACAGGCGCTGCCGCCGCTGCAGCCGATGACGGAGCCGCCGACGACAAAATGCCAGGCGAGGTAGGTACTCAGGGCCACGCCGAGCGCGCACAAGCCGGTCAGGAGCCGGCGCCACCAGGGCCAAGGGCGAAGAGGGGGCACCATAAATTTTGGAATCTTGAATTACGAATTACGAATTTTGAAGAAAGACGCGGGAGCCAAGGGAGTTATGTGCCAAAGGGGATTTAAGGGATACAGGTGAGGCCACGGCGAGCAATGTGGGAGACGCGCGTCCGGAATCAAAAGATTTCGGAAAGGAGCATCGACGAGTAACGCCCCCACAGTTTTTCAGATTGCGGCGTCGCGCAAGCGCGAGCCCTACGCGTGATTGGGGGTGCCGGGCGTGGGGGTTTGCAGCTGGAAGTCGGCGCAGTTGCTGTCGGTGTCGGTGCCGTCGGTGGTCCGGGCGGCGCTCCGATTGGGTCCGGCGGCGGCCGGAGCAGCCGCGCCGCGCGCTCCGCGTCCACCCCTGCCTCCGGGCGCCGGGACGAAGCAGCCGCCGCGACCTGATCCTGCGGTTTCCTGGAAGCCCTTGGCGGCCCAAGGGTCAACGAGCGCGCCGAAATTGAGACTGTCAACGACCAAGCCGGAGGCGTCACGCAAAACCATGCTGCCGGCGTTGCCCAACGCCGGGCCGCCAAACCACTGGTTGGGGGCAGGGGTCATTTGGTAGCCCTCGGTCGTGACCACGGCGTCACGCACCACGGCATTTATGGCGTGGTCGCTGGCAAGGGGACTGTCGAGGGTGATGCCGGTGCCGAGCGGTTGGACGGGCTCGTTGCTCGCATGGACAATGGCGGTGGCTGGCTGGAATGAAATTCCGGTTCCCCAAACGCTAATGGGCATATTGGACGCATGGTTGAACTTAAGCGGGGCGGACAATTCGACGGTACCGGCAGCGCCAGCACCACGCCCCGCGCCGCGACCGCCAGCGGCTCCGGCGGTGATGGCCTTAACCGTGACGGTCTCGATGCCATGGTCAGCGCTGGCTATGTCCAACCGGATTTTGTCGCCAACGGAAATGCTCGCGACGCTCCTCACGCGGATACTGGTATCGCCGACTTTCGCATCCGCGGCCAAAGCGGTTTGGTTACCGGCCTTTCCGAGTTCGGTAACGGTGACGACCTCGTATTGTTCCACGATTCGGGAAACGGCGGGAGTGGAAGTGCCATAGCCGATGCCAATCTTTTGGCCGACCTCAAAACCGGCCACGCTCGAGACAGGCACGCTGGTCGAGCCGACGGGGATGGTAATGACCGGGCCTTCGGGGAGGGGTTGCCACAATGTCGTGACGGCGCCGGCCGCCGTCCCGATGCTGGCGATCTTGCGGGTTTCGACCCCGGAGCCCGTGTCAATTTCAATAGCATCGCCGACATTCATGCCGGTTATACTACGGACATAGATGGTGGCATCGCCCTTTTTCGCGGGGATGGCCAATCCGGAGTTGGCGAGGCCGAGCACGTAAAAGCCGCGAGCCGGAAGCTTGGTGCCCGCCGGGATCTTCACGGAGGAAAAGATGGATTGCTGGCTCGGGCGCTCAGTCAGGGTCCAGTTGGAGAGGTCGGCGTCCGCGGCACCGGCATTATAGAGCTCGATGAACGAATTGGACGGGTTGGCCGGCGTGGCAGAGCTAACGGCGAATTCGTTGATTTTGATGGGGCTGACATTCCGCACCTTCTCAAGGGCTTTTTCGGAATGGGCCAGGCCGTTCGTAGACCAGGTGAGGTTGGCGATGAGGTCGCCATTGAAGGCGGTCGGACCCGGGGTAACCTTGAAAGTCGCGCTTACCGTGGCGCCCGGCGCGACCGGTTCCGCGAAGTTCTTGGACGGCCCGGCCCCGCCGGCAACCACGGAAGTCCATCCCGCGGGTACGGTAATACTCAAAGTCACGGCGGTCGCGGGCATGCCGGAGGAATTGGTGAAGGTCACGGAGGTGTCCTGTGGTGTGCCGGGGGAGAAAGTTTGGAGACCGGGCGCCGTGGCGATGGCGGAGGCGGGGGTGAGGCTTCCAACTGGGGCATCGTATTTGGCGGCGACCACGTTGTCTTGCACCTTTTGGTCAGTAGCGTCCGACGGGAACGTACCTGCGGCGGTCATGGCGCCTTCATAAAAGGTGCCCTGCGATTGGTTGCTATTGTCGCCGCCGTTGCCGAGAAGGATGGCGCCCTGCTTGCGCATCGGGTCATAGGGCGGATTGGCATTGGGGACGCGCCCACCATCGAACATGACCTGAAGGGGGCCCTTCTGCGAATCGCCGCCCAGGGAGGTCCAGTGGTGGGGTTCGCCCTTGGCCATCGCGGTCACAAATCGCCACGAAATAACGGGCAGGGTTGGGCAATTCTTGGATCCATCCGGGTTCACGCAACCCACCAAGTTATTCTCCTGGTCAGTCATGACCCATGGGCCCTGCCCGGGGCCGTGATACCAAGCCGTGGCGCTGCCGAAGTAAGTGGTTTCCATGGTGCCGTTGCCGTCGTCGCGGCTGTCGGTCTCGGCGTTACCGTAGTCGAAGCAGCAGCCGGAATTATAGTGATGGCCGTTAACGACCCAGTATTGGCCCTCAGCCTGATCGTCAACTGCGGTGCCTTTCGCGTCGTTCCAGCGAAGGCCCATTCCCGGCTCGATGAAAAGGCCGTAGACTTTGTGGCCCATTATCGTAATCGGCGCCATGTCGGCGATCGGCAGGCTGTTAAACCCACCCATGGCCGTGGGGTTGCCGGTGCCGCCGTGGGGCGCCTGTTTGAGGTTGTTACCGTGGCCCGACTGATCATAGAGCGTGGTAATCCAACAGTAGGTATTGGCGCAGAAGGCGTCTTGCGCGGCGGCATCGGCATAGCCACCGCCATCCGTCGCGGAGGGTTTCACGACGCCGATGTCGAGGGTCTTGCCGTCGGACTGGCGCAAGACCTGATAGAGCGGGCCGTTGTAGGCGGCGTAGAGGGCGCGGGTGGTGCTGTGGGCGGCAGTGCAGGGGGCGCCGCCGGCGGCGTAGACGTCACACGGGCCCTCGGGTCGAATGGGAGCGGAACTACCTGCGCCGGCCGCTTTGGCAATAAACATCGTGGCGACCGGCAGCGTGAGCGCCAGCGCGAGCATGATCGCAAAATTGGTTTTCGTTTTCATGTTTAAAGATAAACCGGAGTTTTTTTATGAAGAAGGGATTCCCATTCGGCGCCTTTTCCATTTTCGTCATGACAAAAGGCCCGACCAGCCGAATCGGGGACGGAGGTTCGCAGCAAAGGGGGTAACACTTTGGGGTGGAACTAAACGGAGCCGATGCTGCCGGGGCCAGGGAGGCGAGTCCACTCAAAAAAAGGGCGCCCCTTGCCTGGGGGTCCGATCTGATCGGGGTCATCGACCCTTATGATTTCGGCGGTTTGCCAATTCCCCCCGGCGGGCAAAAGGCATCGCCCGCATCTTGGCGGCTTCCGTGAAACCGGTTACTCCCGCCAGACTTTGGTCACCCGGCCATCCTTGAACTCCACGGCGACCGTCTGGGTCGAGTTGATGCGATGCACCTCCACATAGAGGATCATAATGGTGCGCGCCGAGATGTTGCTTTCATTGTAATTCCACCGCCAGACCTCCGTGCCGTTGTCCTCGGTGGTTTTCTTAAAGGGCTCGCCAATCAGTCCAACCACAAAATCTTTGGTTTTGCCGGGCTGGATCTGGGTATAGGTGTCATCCGGAATGATTTTGCCGGCAATGTTAACATTGGAGCTTTGAGTGGCAATGCAGCCGGTCAAGCCGGAGACGACAAGGCTGGTGAGAAAGATCGGGACCAGGCGCAAACAAGGGAGGGATTTCATGTGGGTGAATGGCGTGAGGCGGAGAATTTTGCGGGTGGTGCAACTGGAACAATCTGTTTCTGCAGGCTTGGACCTACACCATGCACTCGACAGATTGTAGGGTAAGCGCGGCAATATCGCAATGGGGTCAACACCTCCCCTAAAAAGCGACGGGTTAATCTTGTCTTGGGTTGACTGGCCGGAGTGAATCGTTAGGACTCAGGCGCTCCGGCGGCAGTATTGGCTTAGCTGGAAATAAATGGCCGGGATCAGCCGGCCAAAAGGTTTCCTTTTCACCCTCGCATTCATGCCTCCCGCAATCCTTGCGCCAGAATGCCTGCTATCTTGTGGCACCCTCGTCATTCCAGGGGCATCGTCGGGAATCGGCGAGAAATTCGTCAAGGCCATAACGGCGGTGAATTCGCGCACCAGAATTTTCAGCCTCTCCCGCACTCCCCCCAGTGAATCACCGGCATCCGGAAAGTTGCAGCATTGTCCGCCCGATTTATCCAGTGCCGCAGGACAGGAAGCCGCCACCGCGGCCTTCCAACCCACCCCGTTGTTTGCCATTTATGAGGGACCCAAGGCGTTCCTGGTGAACTGGAGCCTGGGTTTGTGGCGGGAATTGCGCGATACCGAGGTGCATGGCTTGGGTGTGCCCCGGACCAACCGGAACCAATTTTTTTCGTGCGGCGGGTTTTAACCGATTGAGGTGATGGAAACGCTAACGCTTACCGGCCATCTGCTGCTCGCGTGGGCGGTCATCATTGGGGTCGCGCAGGGCCTGGGGTTTATTTTCAAATATTTCCGGCAGCCGCTGGTGATGGGTGAAGTTATCGGAGGTATCCTGTTGGGCCCCTCCTTTCTTGGTCTATGCTTCCCGCAGGCCAAGGCGTTTATCTTTCCCTTCGCGGTGGTACCCTGGATTGGCGGAATTGCCCAGGTTGGAATAGTATTTTACATGTTCCTCATCGGCTTGGATCATGATGGAGCCGACTGGCGGCGCAATGGCAAAAGCACGATGGCGATTTCACTTGCGAGTATTATTCCGCCCTTTTTGCTCGGACTGGCCTTCGCGGTTTTGGCGGATGCGACCCTGGCGGGGCCAAAGGTCAACCGGGCGCACTATGCCCTGTTCGTCGGGGTTTCCCTGTCGGTCACGGCATTTCCGGTGCTGGCGAGGATTCTGACCGATACCGGGCTGCGACCAACGCCGATGGGCCATCTTTCGCTGGCCTGCGCGGCGATCAACGATGTGGCCGCGTGGTGCCTGCTGGCGGTGGTGATCAGCCTTGCGCAGGCAAGAACTACCGACGGCGTGTACACCCTGATCGGGGTGGCGTTCTACCTGGCCACCATGTTATGGGTGGTGCGGCCCATCTTAAAAAAAATCCGCTTCGATGGGTATATCGTCCTGCTGATCCTCATGACGGTGTCGGCTGGCCTCACCAATCTGATTGGCATCCATGCCATTTTTGGCGCGTTTTTGCTGGGGGCGATAGTTCCGCGGGCAAACACTCCGGGCGGAGGCTCCTTCGAACGCCTCGAAACCCTGGTGCGGGTTTTCCTGTTGCCCGCTTTTTTTGCTTTTACTGGAATGCGCACCCAGATCAACCTGTTGGACTCACCGCAGGATTGGCTGCTGTGCTTGATGGTGATCGCATTGGCGACCGCGGGGAAACTCGGCGGAACCGCGATCGCCGCCAAATTGAGCGGACTGCGCTGGCGGGCGGCATTAACCCTGGGCGTGCTCATGAATACGCGGGGCCTGGTGGAACTAATCGTGCTCAACGCCGGCTACGAAATGAATCTTATCTCCGCGAAATTATTCGCCATGCTCGTGGTGATGGCTCTGGTGACCACGTTAATGACCTGTCCGCTGCTGCAAGGCCTGCGGCGGAGGGACCCTGGCCCCTTGGGCGCCATTTAATGATCAGGCCGTTGCAAGCCGCGCCAGGTGCGCTCGCGCCAGCGCACCCCCACCGGCAACCAGCTGACCAACCACATGGCCGAACGCAAGCCCGGCCAGCTGGCAAACACACAGAACGAAGAAAACGACGGGACCCGGCGGCCGCCGGCCTGACGATTAAGCAGCAGCACCACCAGAATTTCCGCGCCATATTGCAGCAACAAACCCAGCCACGCCCCAGGCCAAGTCGGACAGAGCACCACTCCCGTGAACCATCCGAGCAACGGGTTGATGAGAATTTGGCACGCATAACCGAACGGTTGGCACCAGCGGATGGTTTTATGCCATCGTTGATAATGGCGCAACGCGCCCCACCACGTGCTTTCCTCGGCCAGCGTCTCCAGCGCGGGCAGGGCGACCCGGCAGCGACCCAGCGCCTGCCCCACGGCGAAATCGTCGGCCAATTGCGAACCCAAAGTCGCCCAGTCGATTTTGCCCAAAAAAGTTTCCCGGCGAAACAACATTGCCGCCCCAAAGGCGAAATCCACCTCCCGGCCCAGCACCGCCATCAGGCAGGCTCCGGGCAACATCTCGGCATTGACAAAAGCGGCATCCCACGAGCTTTGCAAATGGGTCGGAGATTTTACGAAATACGGAAATGTCACCAAATTGGCGTGCGGCCACGCCAGGGCCGCACGGCGCGCCCGGTCGAGCCAACCGGGGGGAGCGACCATGTCCCCATCACTCCACAGCCACCACGTACCGCGGGCGTGGGGGGCCAGCCACTCCAACCAGGAAATCTTGGCGTTGGCGCGAAGATGCGGGCCGGTGCGAAAAAAAATTCGCACGGCCCCCTCGGGAGCTGCGGCTTGCAATGGTCCGACCCAGCCTTGAGCGGTGGCGCGATCTTCCTCATGCAGACCCAGCAGCAATTCGGTTTCACCATCCAATTGCCGCACAAAAGAATGCAGGGCTTCACGCAATCCCTCACTGGCGCCAGTGGGACCCAGACGCGGCAGGGGTTTGAAAATGGTGATCAACTCCTCCAGCCGTGGCCCCGCCAACGCCGGCGTCCGCCGGCAATGGCGCACCAGAGCATACGCTGTCAGCCACCAACCGAGCGCAGCCATTGACCAAGCCACCAACGTGTATATCATCTGGTACAACCTATGCACTTGCCCGAGACAAAGCCCAGCCCAAAGGAAAGGTATGTCTTCATTGCCGATGACTTTGGGCTCGACGCCGCGACCAATCGCGCCGTGCTGCAGGCCCATTTGCAGGGCGCATTGCACGGCGCCGCGCTGATGATGGGCCAGCCGGGAACGGCAGAAGCTGTGGCCATGGCGCGCGACCACCCCACCCTGAGCGTCGGGTTGCACTGGCACTTCAATGATTCGCAGCCCATGACGCGTGCCGTCTGGCCATGGGGTAATTCTCCCGCCGCCGCAGGCTGGGCCATTGGCTTGCAGGAGAAACATCGCGCGCTGGCCCTAAATGAGGCCAGGGTGCAACGGGAGGCTTTTGTCGCAACCGGCCTGTCGGCCAGCTTTGTCAATTCGCATCATCATTTGCAAATTCACCCGCGGTTGTGGCGGGTGCTTTGGCGTGAGGCCGTATGCCTGCCCGGAGCATGGCTGCGCTTGGGTTGGCCGTATTTTTTTGACCGCAGCCCGACAGCCACAATTACCGCGGCTGGCGCGTGGCTTTTGGGCGCGCGACCGCGCCATGAGTGGACGGGCCTGGCCAGCGCCGGATTGTGGGGCTTGGACCGGAATTTCGCCATGCAACCCGCTGAAGTTCGGCGAGCCGTGGCCTTGGACCTGCCCGGCTGCCAGGAGTTCATTTTTCACCCGCGCCATTGCGACGATCAGGACACCCGCTGCCTGCTCGAACTCCGTCGCACCCCGCTTACTTCATGAATATGACCGCGCCATCGCCGACATTTTGCCTGCGCAATGATGTTTTCGCTTTTCCCAACGAAACGATCTGGCACCATCAAAATGGCCGGGCGTCTTGGGAACGCGCAGGGCAAGGCGCGACCGCCGGAGAAAGGTATATGAAACGGTGCTTTGTGCTGACCCGCTCCGCCTCGCAATTTTGGCGGTTTGCCCAGTTTGCCCCGGACCAACCCCGTCCATCCGCGGTGGAATTAGCCCGGCAAATCCGCAGTGTGGTCGCCCGGCCGGTATGGAAGACCCGGAATTTTCGCGCGCGCGTAACGTTCGGGGGATTTGCCAATTTACGCGAAGCGAGTGCAACGGAACCGGACGTTTTCCGCGCCACCCTCGGCGGTTGGTGGCAGTCATACTTTCGCTTCGGCAATTGGCGTATCATTCTGCCGATGGGGCCACCCAACCAGCGCGCCACCGTTTCACTTTTGCGGCAATTGCTTGCGCGGGACGGGCCGGTCGTGCTTTGGTTGATCAACTTTCCCTGGCTGAGCATCAATCACGCCGTTCTCGCCGTGGGCGAAAAAACCGGTGACCCGGGGCATTTCACCGTCTACGACCCCAATCTACCCGACAAACCACAGATCCTCGTGTTTGACGAAAGCGTGGGCCAATTTCACTATCCGCCCACTTTCTATTTTCGCGGCGGTGCGGTCGGCGTTCGGGCCGCTTATCACAAACCATGGCACTAAGATACATCGCTGGAGGTCGCCCCCGACCGGTATTCGTCACCGGCATGGGTGTGGTCAGCGCCGCCGGCGCAACCGTCGGCGCCGTCTGGGACCATATCGCCACCGGTCGGCCTGTGGTCGAGCCCGTGCGGCATTTTGATATTCGCGGATGCGCATGTCACGTTGCGGCGCAAGTGGCGGAGGAAGCCATGCTTCCTGCGCCCGCCCGCGTGCGCTGGCCGCGCTGCGTTCGAATGGCGCATACCGCTCTGGATGCAGCGCTCGTGCAAGCGGGATTGCGCGGGGCGGAAAACCGTTGCCTCGATCCGGCGCTGCCCATGTGGTGCAGCACCACCGGCGGCGGCACGGAATACGGGGAAACCTGCATCATCCACGCACGCGCGGGCGAGCGCAGCGGCATCATCTCGTCAGCCATGCGTTATCAAGCCCGCTACCTGCCGCACGCCCTTCAGGAAACTTACGGTCTGCAGGGCGCTGGCGTCACTTTGAGCAATGCCTGCGCCAGTGGGGCGGATCTTATCGGCACCGCGGCCAGTCTCATTGCCTCCGGCCGTGCGGAACGCATCGCCGCCGGTGGCACGGAATCCCTCAGTACCTTGCTCTTTCATGGGTTTTCCTGCCTGCGGGCGATGAGTCCGACGACGTGCCGGCCATTCTCGGTCTCGCGCGACGGGCTGTGGCTCGGAGAGGGTGCTGCCTATTTGATCCTCGAAAGTGAAACCGCCGTAATCCGGCGAAAAGCCACCCCGCTGGCGCGGCTGGCTGGATACGGCCAGTCCACGGACTTGCACCATCTCACCCATCCCCACCCCCAAGGCATTGCCCTCCAGCGGGCCCTTCACCAAGCGCTCGCGCAGGCGAACGTGGCTCCGGAGGAAGTGGCTTATGTCAATTCGCACGGAACTGCAACACCCGCCAACGATGAAGCGGAGGCGCATGCTTATGAAAGCGTTTTTGGCGGTCATTTGCCGGCTGTGGGAATCAGTTCAATCAAAAACATCACTGGCCACACCCTGGGGGCCGCAGGAGCCATTGAGGCCGTGATGACCATTGAAGCGCTGCGCCGCCACGCCCCGCTGCCGGCCCTGGCTGTGGCCGATCCTTTGCCAAATCTGGCGGCGAGTCTGGTGCGATCCCGTGAATCACGCGCGAACGGTCGTGCCTTTGTCTCGTGCAACTCCGGCTTTGGCGGCGCCAATGCGGCGTTGGTATTCTTGCCCGCCTGATCATGAAATTTACCTTCAATATCGCCGGCATCGGCGCGGTCAGCCCGGCGGGTCCGGGTCTCGAGCGCTTGCTCGATGGCACTGCGGCCCGCCGGCAGGTCTGGCCAACGCTTTCGACATCCGCACCGAAAGTGGCCGCGGGTTGCGTTGATCTCACCCAACCCTGTTGGACCCGCTGGCGCGCGAACCCGCGTCTGCGCCGGGTCGGATCACAGACCCTTTTTCTGGTCGAAGCGGTGGACGAAGGCATTCGCCGGGCAAATTTGCCGACCGACGCCACGATCGGCCTGGCGGCTGCGTTTGGCAACGGCGTGCTGACTTTGACCCGGAAATTTTATGAGGGCGTGGTGCGGGCTGGCTTGGATGGCGCGAATCCCGCATGGTTTGCAGAAACGGTTTTCAACGCGCCGTTGAATCATGCACTGGGTGCATTGGGCCGTGAGGGACCATCATCCGCCTGGGTGGGTGATGCCACCGCCCTGGCCCAAGCCTGGGTCAACGCCGCGCTCTGGCTCGAACAGGGCACGGTGGATGCCGTAGTGGTCGCAGCCGCGGAAGAAGTGGACGAAGCGATGATGGAAATATCGCTGCGGGCGGGCTGGTTTCATCAGGCCAGCGAGGTTTTTCCGGCGGAAGGCGCCGTGGCTTTTGTCCTCACACGGGACGGTCCCGCATGCTCCCAGGGAAATCTCCAAATTCATTCCGGATTGCCCTGGGGTCGCCTCCCCGAAGCACCTGGCGCACTGGCCGAAGTTCTGGCGGCGTTTGACCCGGCGTGGCCGGTGCACGCGGGGCCAATGCCGCCGCCCGGGCCCGCCCAGCAGGCGTGGAAACAGCGGCCCGCGCGTTCGGAAATAAATGCGGATTGGCCATACCTTGGCGAAGCTCACGCCACTTCCGCCGGTTGGGCTCTGGCGCGCCTGCTGTCGTCTGCGCCAGCGGAAAAAAAATCGTTTGTGTTGCCCCTCTGGGGCGCTGGCCACCAAGTCGCCGCTCTGGGGTGGGAATCATTTCACGGTTGCGTAAAAATGGAATAAGCCTTTGGTTGCCACTCTATGGCAAAAGACAAGGCAACGCTCGAAGACTTGCGGGTAATTCTGCTCGAGAACACTTTATTGCGGATTGAACCGCAAAATATTGGCGCCGATCATTTGCTCTTTGGGCCCGAGGGATTGGGCCTTGATTCCATTGATGCGCTGCAATTGGCGGTGGCGGTCGAGCGGCGTTACGGCGTCACCCTTAAGGATCCGGCGCTGGTTCGCCGGGTCCTGGAAACGCTCACGACACTGCAGAATTGGATCAATGGGCAGCCCTAACCGGCACCTCCACTCCGGTTTCATCCATGCATCGCCGGACCGCCCATTTTGCCCTGCGCGGCGCCCTGCTGGCCGCCGGGCTCGGTTTGGCCGTCTGGGCTTTGCTCACGCTCCGATGGCAGGGCGATTTAGTTGATTTGTTTCCGGCTGATTTGCCTGCGGTGCGCGACTTGCGCGCGCTCCAGGCGCGGGGAAGTGATGACTTTAGCCTGCTCGGCGTGGTCGTTGAAATAAGCCGCGACGGTTCCCGGCAACTGGCGGCACGGCTTACCCAGGTGGCTGACGAACTGGCCGCTTCGCCACTCGTGGCCAAGGCGGAGGTGCTGACTGATCCCTCGCGGCTGGCACCCGACGGCTGGGCGGCAGTCTTCATCGGATTGCCGCCGGATAAATTTGCGCAATTTACCAGGGCCACGAGCGAAGCCGCAGTTCATGCACACCTCCAAGAGGCACGGGCGGCGTTGAGCGGCTGGCCGGACCCGGCGGCGTGGGGTCGCATTCATTATGATCCGCTCGGACTGTCGGATTGGGTGGTAACGACGCCAGTGGCGGGGACGACGGGTGCGCCACTGGCGCCGCCGAATCCCATTCTTCGCGTGGCCCCGAAAATCCGCGCCAATACCCTGGCCACGGCGGCGCCGCTGGTGGCGTTGGTGCGGGCTGCGCTGACCGCCCATGGATTTACCCCGGGTAGTGTCGCCTTGACCGGTGAGGCAGCATACGTCGCGGAAATCGCCAGCCAAATGCGCCGCGAAATGATCGGCATGACCATCAGTTCCGCCATTCTCATCGCCCTGGTTTTTTTGGTCGCCTATCGCTCTTGGTTTCCCTTGATGGCGTTGTTCGTATTGCAAGCCGCTGGATTGCTCGCCGGGCTGCTGGTGGCCCGAATCGTTTGGGGCAGCATCAATTTGCTCTGCGTCGCATTTGCGTCAATCGCCCTCGGCCTGTGTTCCGACTATGGCGCGGTCGTTTACCATCATTTTGCCCGGGGCGGGCGAAAGGACGGGCCCCGCTGGCGAACGTTGCGACGCAGTCTAATTTTTTGCGTTCTCACGACCGCGGTCGGCCTCGGTGGGCTGGCGGCCAGCGCGCTCCCGGGCTTGCGGCAGTTCGCGGTGCTTATCAACGTCTGCCTGATGGTGGTGGCGGCATTGGCCATCGGCCCCTGGGCCAGTTGGGTTGAAAAACACATCGGCACGCATGCCTCCCCCTCCCTAGAAAAAGACGAATCTGAACAACCCGCCCCGGCTTGGCTGCGGAAATGTGGTTGGGTTTTTCTCCTCGGCGGCTGGCTGCTGCTCGGCTGGGCGGGATTGCATCCGGATGGTATCTATGACTTTTCCTGGTCACGGATGTCGCCGCCGGGACTGGAAGCCCAACGCGGCCAGGATGTTCTTTCGGCCTATCTGCCGGCTCAATTTATTTCTGGCGACGAAAACGCATGGGCGTCCAATCGCCAAACCTGGGCCTCCCGGACCGCGTTTGACCTTGCGCCGGTATTCACCGCCGAGGGATTTCAACCGAATTTGGCCGAACCCTACCGGGACCTTTTTTATGCGCTGGACCACTGGAGCCACGGCGACCCCGATGTGGAAGTGTGGTCGCGCGGTTCCACCGCCTTTGCGCGATTGCAGGCAACGCTGCCGGCATTGATCAAGAGCAATGTCCTCACCACTTCGGTTTGGGCCATGGTCATTATTTTGGCGTTGCTGGCATGGGGGCTCGGTTCGATCACGCATTTGATCCGCATTTTATTGGCCATGGCCGCCGGGGTCGGCTGGTGGCTGGCGGGCCTGGCGCTGGTGCACGAACCACTTTCACTGGCTGCTTTTGCCAGTTTGCCCATTTTATTCGGTTTGGGGGAGGATTTTTGCATCTTCATCATGCTCTTCGTCCAGCAGGAGGGCCAACGCTGGGGAACCGCCCGGCAACGGTTGGGCCAGCCGCTCGCGTTGGTGGCCATTATTACGATCATCGGTTTTGGCACAAGCGGCTTCAGTGCCCAACCGGCCTTGCGCAATTTCGGGGTCGTGTTGGCACTCGGGATATTAAGTTCCTTTTTGGCGGCCGCGCTTGGCCTGCCGGCGTTACTGGCCAACATCAAACCCAAGGGTAAGTAGTTGCCTTTCCCGCACCCGCAGCCAAGCTGCCAGTAATGATTTCGAATCTCGTAATGGCGGTATGCATCCTCGCCGCGGCCACTCCGGAAACGCCCCTCCCAGCCACGCCGCTGACGAATACGGAATTGGCAGCGTTTCAGAAAAACTATTCGGACCATCGCCTCAACACCGCTGGTTGGAGTGGCAATTTCCATCAGGAAGCACGGAGCCCCGATTTGCTCGCGCCCATAACGAGTGACGGCAACGTGGCTTATCGCGCTCCAGCCTCCCTGGAAATGGCCTACACCGCGCCCGTGGCGGGCCTGGTTTGGGTTCAAAAAGACAAAGTTGGGCAAAAATTTTCCGGCCGTCCGCCCCAGGTTGCTGCTGAACCGATGGTGCGTTCGCTGCTGGATTTCTTCCGGCTAGCCCCTGACGCCTGGCAGAAAGACTTTGCCCAAAGTGCGCAGCACGATCACGACCTCGTGCGCATCGAATTGACGGTCAAGCCCGGAGCTGCGGCCTACCAGCCCGGTCGAATTGTGATTGAAGTCAATGCGACGACTTTCGATCCGATGCGTCTCGATATTTACTTCGCGGACAAGGCTTCCCTGACTTATATCTTCAGTGATTGGAAATCACTCGGTCCAGTTTCGGCCATTCCACTCGAACCTCCCGTCCATGAATCAACCCCAACTCCCACACGGTCCGGGTTTCCGGCTGGTCGATGAAATCGGTGTGCTGGAACCGGGTCCTTTGCTCCGGGGTCGCGTCTGGCTTGACCCCGATTGGCCGATTTTTCGCGACCATTTTCCCGCCCGGCCAATTCTGCCGGCCGTTTATTTTGTGGAAATGGCCGCGCAAACCTCGGGTGCGCTCTGGGCCGGCCACGCCGGATTTTCGCCCTCCACTCCCCTGCAACTGGTGGAAATTAAGAAGTTCCGGGTTCGGCAACCGGCTTTCCCGGGACAAAATCTGCGAATTGTCGCCGGGCTTGACGCAGCGTGGCCGGAATTGGCGGCATTTGAAGTTCAGATTCTTCGCGACGACGAGATGCTGGCTGAAGGCAGGGTGATCATGGGCAAAGGCAAAACAGCGTAAGTCCCGCGCCTCAGACTCCGAGCCTCCGGGCCAACTCGCGAGTGTCGGTCTTGCCGCGGGCGGTGCGCGGAAATTGCGGCAGAGCCAACCAAACGCGCGGTTGCTTCCAAGCCGGCAGCCGCAGCGCGGCGAATTTGGTCAGTTCACGAATGGAGCATGTGGTCTCCACCGCGACTGCGAGAAAATTGCGTCCAGCGCGTTCCCCCACCCCGCACCAGGCATCGGACACCCCGGGCAAGCCGCGCAAATTGGATTCAATTTCTCCCGGCGAGACTTTGCGCCCGGCCAAGTTGGCTTGGCGCCCCACCCGGCCCGTCAACACCAGTTCGCCCTGTTCATTCCATTCTCCGCAATCCGGCAACAAATATTTTCCACCGGAGGTGGCGACCGCCGCGCTATGGACCTGCACGCGTCCTGCCCGCAAATTTATCCGGACACCGGGCAAAGGTGTCCCGACGCTGCGGCCCGCCAGCGAAGCATCGCCCGTTTTGTCATAGCAAATTCCACCCGTCTCGGAAGCGCCGTAGAAATTATGAATTTTCCGGCCAAAGCGCCGCTGGAAGGCCAGGGCAATTTCGGCCGGCAACGGCGCGCCCGCCGAAATGGCCAATCGCAGCCCATCCAGGGTTTGACCGTTGCGGGTTTCGGCCAACAGTCTAAAGATGGCCGGAACAGCGGGAAAAATACTCGGCTGAAAACGTTTCGTCCATTCGCCAATTTGGGCAATCGTGTAAGCGGCGGCAGTGATGATCGGAAGTCCATCAACCAGTAAAGGCAGCACCAAATTTCCCAAACCATACGAATGACCAAAGGGAATGAGCCCGAGATTTTTGTCGCGAGCTCGCAGCCCCATGCCCGCCCGGATGTGTTGATAGTCCGCGAGCAGTTTCCGCGCCGGACAGGGAACCGCCGTCGCCCGTCCGGTCGAACCCGAAGTCGCTTTTACCACGGCAATTCGTTGCCAGCTATGCTTGGCCGGATCCAGCAATGACAGGATTTGTCCATTCCACCAATGGGTTGCCCCAAGTTGCGTCGCCAGTTCCATTCCATGGTGCGGGTCAAAGCCGGGATCCAGCGGCAAGGCGGCCCAGTTCGCCTTCTGCGCGGCCAGGAAAATCGCCAGCCAATCCACTCCATTGGGCAACACCCAGGCAACGCAACCACCCGCCCGCCCAAAATGGCTTGAACCAAACACAGCCTCGGCGGCAAAAGTTATCTCGGCTGCGCCGAAGGTACGTCCGGTCGGGGCATCCGTGAGGAAGGTCCGCCGCGGCCGGCGGGCCGCCGTCCGCTGCCATTGCTGCCATAATTCGCCGCCCTGATTGCCGTGACTTTCCATGGATGGCTGGGAGAAATCAATTTTTTCTGGCGGTGTATTCGCTGAGGCAACCGTATTTTAACCGGTGGGCAGCCAGCGCGAAACCCACCTGATCGAGCGCGGCGAGTACTGCCGCTGGCGGTCGCGCGACCGCCATGGTGCGCCAGTAATAGCGGTAAAGCCGCCAGGCGCTGAGTCGGCCCGTAATCAGCCCGCCCAGCGCGGGCAGTACTCCGCCAAAATAACCGTCAAAAAAAATCTTCCCGAGTCGGCCCTCCGGTCGCGTGATCTCCAAAAGCACCACCCGGCCATCCGGACGAAGGACCCGGGCGAATTCGCGAAAGGCGCGGTTCCAATCCGGCACATGGCGCAAGGCGTAACCCATCATCACCAAATCGAAGGCGGCATCAGGAACCGGCAGGGATTCCGCCACTCCTTCGTGAAATTCGAGCGGCAATTTGGCGCGGGCCCGGGCCGACATGCCGGGACTGGGATCCACCCCAACGAGCGTCACCTGGCCGCGGGTCAGCCGGATGGCCGCCTCGCTCATCAAGCCGGTACCGCAGGCCACATCCAGCACTCGCGCGCCGGGTTGCAGGCCGGCGCGGGCCAGGGCCTCCTGCCG
This sequence comes from uncultured Opitutales bacterium, assembly GCA_964561455.1. GTDB lineage: Bacteria > Verrucomicrobiota > Verrucomicrobiia > Opitutales > JABDGR01 > JABDGR01. The sequence goes on along the minus strand of CAZLPS010000050.1, from coordinate 3,033 downwards.
GTAGAGCAGCCCGCGCCCGCCGGAACCCAGTGCGTCAACGCGATCATAGATTCCCGCACTTTCATCAAATAATTGCCGCAGTTGCGCCGAGTCCAGCGCGACCGGGGAATGCTCGATGCTCATGAAGCCACCTCTTCGCCGTGCCGATGGCGCATAAAGCGATTGATGGTGCACGCCATCCGAAAAAATTGGAAACGCCAGCGTACGGACCATGGCAAAGTGTGATGACCGGCCAGGACCGCGTTAACCGCCGGAAAGACCCTCCAGCGGTTGGTGGGCTGCATGAATATTTCAAAACTGGCCGAGTCGTAAAACGACTCCACCAACTGGCGCACGATGTGCACCCGGTTTTTCATATATTGGGTGTAGCGCGCCTGCGCCCGGCGGTCGAAGGGCCGGCCGGTGCGTTTCAATTGCAGCAAAGTCTCAACCGCACGGCTGGCGGAGGCGCAGGCGAGACTCACGCCGGAAGAAAACACCGGGTCAATGAAGCTCGCGGCATCGCCAATCATAAACAGTCCATCATCCGCAAACCGCGAGTGGCAAAAGCAGTAGTCCGCGGTGACCCGGTACTGGTCCAGCGGCTGGGCCTTTTCCATCATTTCCGGCAGCAGCTTGGTCGCGCGCACGGTGCGCCAGAATATTTCCTCCGGATTCCGCAACTGTCCCCGGCCCGCTTCATCCAGCGGCATCACCAATCCCACCGAGGTTTTGCCGCCCGCCAGCGGAATCAGCCAAAACCAGCCGCCCGGCAGGCGGAAAATGTGAATGTTGCCGCCCCGGCGGTCGGTTCGGCGCGGAATACCGGTAAAGTGATTGTAGATGGCAATGCGCTTGGGATAGTTCAATTGATCGCGGGACATGGAAACCACGCGGCCCATCACCGCATCCCGTCCACTGGCATCGAACACCCAATCTGCCGACACCGGGCCGGGCGTGGCGCCGGCCAATTCCACCTGCCAAACCTTTTGCTCGCGCCGGGCGGTGGTCACACGGGTTTCCAGCCGGACTTCGCAGCCGCAGGAGGCGGCATGGTCCAACAAAACCTGATCGAAGATCGCGCGCTCGACCTGAAAGGTCATCGGGGGACCGCCAAAGTAGCCATTCGCAAAAATAATGTGAATACCCCGCCCGGTTTTGCCGTCGTAGAACTCCGCGCCATATTTTTCGACGAAACCGGCCCCGGCCAATTTTCCCCACACGCCAATCTCCTCGAAATATTGGTTGCCTGCGGGCAGAAGTGATTCGCCGATGCGAAAGCGCGGAAATTTTTCCTTGTCCACCACCAGCACTTTAACCCCCGCGCGGGCGAGACGCGCCGCCGCCGTGCTTCCCGCCGGACCGGCGCCAATAACGATTGCCTCGTAATGCATTGCTTGTGCCAATCTTATTGCGCGCTTTCCTCCAATGGCAAATTAAATGCAAGATTCCGGGCTCGGCCGGCAATTCTCTCCCGTGGAACATTAGGGTTTTACCCCATGCCGCAACCTGCCGTAGGGCTTGCGTGGCCCGGTGCGAAAAACTATTTTATTGGAAATACCGGCATGCGTTCGCTTGAGCATTATTCAAAATTAGCCGCGCCAACCGCCCCACCCTGGTGGATCGGCCTTGTGCCGTGGGTGGCCTTTGGGCTGATGCATGAATGGTGCGCGCCGCTGGCGGCGCCGCTAGCCTTGACGGTTTTTATCCTCCTGAACTGGCGGACACGATGGACTTGGCCGCCGCTGGATTTTGGCATGGCTGCATATTTTCTAATTTACAGCGTCATTAGCCTGACCGGGCTTGACACAAGGCTGGCGCCACGACTGCTCTTTGCTTTGTGTCCGGCGATACTGGCGATGACCGCGGCCTTGTCCGTGGCCTTGGGCCAGCCCTTTACTCTCGCCTACGCCCGTCGCTATGCCCCCGAACACATTCGTATCCGCCCGGCATTTTATCAAGCCAATCAGATCCTGTCCCTGCTTTGGGCCGGAGGCTTCGCCACTGCGGCCATCGCCCTGGTCACTTGGTCGGCCGCCTGGAACCCGGCCCGCGCGGCAATCATCCTCTTTTCTGTAATGGGTGCAACCGTAGTCGCGTCCGTCGTCCTTGGCCGCTGGCTGCACGTCCGCGTTTCCCGATCTGCCATATGAATACTCTCCTCTCATTGCGCCACTCATCCGCGGCCTCCCTGGAAGATGGCCCAACCCTGTCGGAGATGCTGCTGATGCGCGGGATGGATCAATCCGCCCTACTGGAGCAGGCGGAAACCCTCACCCGGGCGGAATTTGGCAATCAAGTGTTTGTGCGCGGGGTGGTCGAAATTTCCAATTTTTGCCGTCAGAACTGTCACTACTGCGGTATGCGGCGCAGTCGGGCGGACTTGGAACGGTATCGGATTCCCTTCGAGGTCCTGTGCGATACCCTGATTAACCGGTGCCCAGCCTATGTGACCGATATTAATCTGCAAGCCGGCGAGGACCCCAAAGCCGTCCGCGAAATTGTGCTGCCGTTGCTGAAGGAACTAAGGAAGCACACGAAGCTCGGGTTGAGTGTTGGGTTGGGCACCCTTTCGCCCGATTTGTGCGATGAATTGCGCGCCGCCGGTGCCACCTTTTACATCATCAAATTTGAAACCGCCAGCCATGAAACTTACCAGCGCTTGGAAGCGCCGGGAAAATTGGCGGCACGCTTGGATACCATTCGCCGACTGGCCGCCACCGGCTGGAATGTATCCTCCGGGTTTATTGCCGGCTTGCCCGGCGAAACCGTGGACAGCCTCGCGGCTTCGCTCCAGCTGATTTCCGAGTTGCCGCTGGCGGGATCCAGCGTGAGCCCCTTTATTCCCGGGAGTCACACCCCGTTGGCCCACGCGCCCGCGGGCGACTTGGAAACCGCGTTGAATTGCGTGGCCCTGTTGCGGCTGCGCAACCCCCGGCACATTATTCCCGCCGTCAGCGCCTTCGGCAACGGGGACATCGCGGGCTATGTCCGCGCTTTGCGCTCCGGTGCGAACTTGACCACCGTCAACCTCACCCCGGATGAATGGCGCGG
>CAZLPS010000049.1:6968-29816 GCA_964561455.1 uncultured Opitutales bacterium | reverse complement strand
CGCTCAAGCCGCTGGAAAGTAATCCCATGCTCATCGATTGGTTTACCGTCGGCGCGCAGGCGATCAACTTCCTCATCTTGGTGTGGGTGTTGAAGCGCTTTCTCTACAAGCCCATCCTGCACGCCCTTGACGCAAGGGAGAAACTGATTGCCAAGGAACTGGCCGACGCCGCCGCAAAAAAGGCCGAGGCCCAAAAGGAGCGCGACGATTTTCAGCACAAGAACGAAGAATTCGACCAACAACGTGCGGCCCTTTTGACCAAGGCGACGGATGAAGCAAAGGCTGAGCGCCTGCGGCTCCTTGATGAGGCGCGGAAAGCGGCTGATGCCGTGAGCGCGAAGCGGCAGGAAACATTGCGTAACGACGCCCACAACCTCAACCAAGCGATCAGCCGCCGGACCCAACAGGAAGTGTTTGCCATCACGCGAAAGGCACTGACGGATCTTGCCACCACAAGTTTAGAAGAACGCCTCGGCGAGATTTTCACCCGCCGTTTAAGAGAAATGGGAGGGCCGGCTAAAGAAGGCCTGGGCAAAGCTCTAACGACGGCAGCGGAACCCGCTCTTGTCCGCAGCGCCTTTGACCTGCCGGTCGAGCAACGCTCAGCGATCCAAAATGCCATCAACGAAACTTTCTCGGCCGATATTCACCTTCGATTCGAGACTGCGCCGGATTTGGTCAGTGGCATTGAACTGACTTCGAACGGACAAAAGGTGGCCTGGAGTATTGCAGACTATCTTTCGTCGTTGGAAAAGGGCGTGGACGAACTGCTGAAAGAGAAGGACAAACCACCACCCAAACCCGAGCATAAACCGGAAGTTAAAGCCGAGCCAAAAGTGGAAACAAAAGCGGAGCCCAAGACTGAAGCCAAGGCCGAGACGAAAGTTGATGATGCCGCAACGCCCAAGCCTGAGGCGAAAACAGAATCAAAACCGGAGGCCAAACCGCGTCAACCTGCGCCTGAGGTTAATGCTGCTCCCAAACCTAACGAATCCAAGGCCGAGGCAAAGATTGAAGTCAAAACAGAGGCACCCGCTGTTGCCAAAACTACGCCTGAACCAACCGTCGCGGCAATGCCCAAAACTGATGCCAAACCAGAATCGAAGGCGGAAACCGAGGTCAAGGCGCTACCTGTTGTGTCATCCAAAGCTCAATCTGAACCGGCTCCGGACAGTAAAGCGGAGGCCAAGCCGGATGCGGTAGCCACGCCCCAACCTGAACCCGCAGCTACAATAGAGGCCAGCGCCGAAACCAAGGCCGAGCCGAAACTTGCTGAATCAAAGCCGGAAACAAAGAGCCCATGAACGCAGCTCCAGAAAATTTGCAAAGCGTCTTCGACCGCACGTTTGCTGGCATTGACCAGGTGCGGGGAGCCTACGCGCCGCAACTTGCGCCACGGGAGATTGGCACGATTATTAGTGTCGCCACAGGCATCGCCAAGGTCTCTGGGCTGCCCAGCGTCGGATTCGAAGAACTGGTAAAATTTCCCGGCGATGTGCTCGGCATTGCCTTCAATGTAGATGAGGATGAAATTGGCGTCGTTCTGCTCGGCGACTACTCGCATCTTCATGCCGGCGATGAGGTCGAGCGCACAGGACGAGTCATGGACGTGGCTGTGGGCGAGGGATTGCTGGGACGCGTCATCAATCCGCTCGGTCGGCCCCTCGATGACAATGGGATGGTCGCCGCCAGCGCGCGCCTGCCGATTGAACGCCCGGCTGCGCCGATTATGGATCGCGCGCCGGTGACGGTGCCGTTGCAAACCGGCCTCAAAGTCATTGATGCGCTTATTCCCATCGGACATGGACAACGCGAATTAATCCTGGGCGACCGCCAGACGGGGAAAACCGCCATAGCACTCGACACGATCCTCAACCAACGAGGGCAGAACGTCGTGTGTGTCTATTGCGCCATTGGCCAGCGCGCATCTGCCGTGGCCAAGGCCGCGTCCGTCCTGCGGGAAAAAGGCGCGATGGACTATACCGTCGTCGTGGTGGCGGAAGGAAGCGACCCGCCAGGGCTGGCCTTTATCGCTCCCTACGCTGCGACCAGCATTGCAGAACATTTTATGGAAGCGGGCCGCGATGTGCTGATCGTCTATGACGACCTCACCCAGCATGCCCGCGCCTATCGCGAGCTTTCACTTCTACTCCGCCGACCACCCGGCCGTGAGGCCTTCCCCGGTGATATCTTTTATATCCACTCGCGCATGCTCGAACGCGCCACCCACTTGCGCAAAGAACTTGGCGGCGGCTCGCTCACGGCGTTGCCCATTATCGAGACTGAAGCTCAGGATATTTCCGCTTACATTCCCACCAATTTAATATCCATCACCGACGGCCAAATCTACCTCTCGCCCTCGCTGTTCGAATTGGGCGTACTGCCCGCCGTTGATGTCGGCAAATCCGTTTCGCGCGTGGGTGGCCAGGCGCAACGGGCGGCCTATCGGGCCGTGGCGGGCGACCTCAAACTCGATTATGCGCAGTTCGAAGAATTGGAGACATTTGCCCGATTTGGTGCCCGCTTGGATGATGACACCCGCAAAATCATTGAGCATGGGCGTCGAATTCGTGCCTGTCTCAAGCAGCCGGAATTCAGCCCGGTGCCCGTGCCCGCCCAGATCGCTGTTCTGCTGGCGTTGACGGCGAAACTTTTCGATTTGGTGCCGATTAACCAAATGACCGATGCCGAACACGCCGTGCATGAGGCTGCGGCAAACCTCCCTGCGGAAATTGCCGCACGATTTGAAACTTCCGATAAATTGACTGACGAAGACCGTAACACAATTATCGAATTCGCCCGCATCGCGCTTGTGCCCTTTCAACCGAAACCTGAGATCAAGCCTGCGCCGAAACCAGTGACTAAAGTCGGGCCAAAACCCGTTCCCAAAGGCCACCCCGCGCCTAAATCCATAGCCCCGGCAGAAGTCCAAGCGAAGGCTAATCCCGAGGCCGCTGTCAAAGAAAAGGCGAAGCCATGAGTGACAGCACCGCAAGCCTTCTCCGAAAAATTAACCGTGCTGGAGAACTACAATCGGTTGTCCGCACGATGAAGGCACTGGCGGCTTCAAGCATTGGCCAATATGAGAAATCAGTTCTCGCCTTGGGCGGCTATTATAGAACGGTGGAATTGGGTTTGGGTGCGTGTTTTCGGGATGGCGCGCCAATAATGCCAAAGCCCAATGAGAAAAAAAAGGCCAATGAGAGCGCTATCGGCGCAGTCGTATTTGGCTCGGACCAAGGACTGGTGGGGCAGTTCAATGACGTGGTGGCCGACTTTGCGGCTAAAACACTTGCCAAGCTGCCCGGCAAGGCCCACGTCTGGGCGGTTGGCGAGCGTGTCAATGCGCGTCTCGCGGATGCAGGTCTGACGATGATGGGAATTTTCACGGTGCCAAATTCCGTCCAAGCCATTACCCCACTGGTAGGGCAGATTCAAATTGAAAGCGAGACACGGCGCGCCAAAGGCGAATATACACAACTTTACATCTTTCATAACCGACCGCAGGCGGGGGCGCTCTATGAGCCTGTGAGCCAGAGGTTGTTGCCGCTGGACGCAGCCTGGCAGCAAAGCCTCGTAAAAGTTAGCTGGCCCACCAAAAACCTTCCCGAGGTGATGTGCGTTGACACTACTACCTTGCGCGCGCTCATCCGCGAATATCTTTTCATTTCTCTCTTCCGGGCGTGCGCTGAATCTCTCGCGAGCGAGAACGCCAGCCGCCTGGCGGCCATGCAACGCGCCGACAAAAACATTGATGATTTGCTGGAGCACCTTCGCAGCACCTTCCATCGTTTGCGCCAAAGCGGCATTGACGAGGAGTTATTCGACGTGATCTCCGGCTTTGAAGCACTGGCTAAGGAAAAGGTACGACACAATAGCCACTGTTTGAAATCAAACCCTGAACGCTAAATCCAATCTGTCAACATGAAGATTCACTCAAAGAAATTCCGGGTCAGGCCTGGCGAGAAAGTGAATCTGAAAACATGGCCGACGAACGTGAAGTCTATTTGCAAGTCAAAGAAGCAATATCGCAAGCTCCTGGAGCAACATGTTGAAGAGTTAAGTTCGCTCCAGCGCATGTATTACGCGTCCGGCCGCTATGCGCTGTTGCTGATTTTTCAAGGCATGGACTCTGCCGGGAAGGACGGAGCCATCCGGCACGTCATGTCCGGGGTGAATCCACAGGGGTGCGAGGTCTTCAGCTTCAAACAACCCAGTGAGGAGGAATTGAAGCACGATTTTCTTTGGCGTGAGACCCGCCGCCTGCCGGAATGCGGGCGCATTGGTATTTTCAACCGCTCCTATTACGAGGAGGTGCTCATCGCGCGCGTGCATCCGGAAATTCTCCGCGGGCAGGAACTGCCGGATAAGGTCTCCGTGCCGGTTTTCGAAAGGACGTTGATGCTTGTACGATAGGGCGCGGCAACGAGGAGGCGTTTACTAGGGATCAAACGGATGGCAAAAATCCGTGTAATCCGTGCCATCTGTGCTAAAAATCAGGTCGCCGACTTAAACACCAGCGCCACATTCGCTCCGCCGAAGCCACTGCTGTTGCTCATCACCACATGCGGGCGTTCATTTACTGTCTCGCGGATAATATCAAGCCCTGCCGCCTCGGGATCAAGATTTTGAATGTGGGCCGAACCGGGCATGAAGCCGTGCTTGATGGCCGCAGCGCAGAATCCCGCTTCCAAAATGCTCGCCAGCGACAGCCCGTGGCCCGTGAGCGCCTTCGTCGAGCTGATGGCCGGAGTGTCAATGTGGTTCGTGCCGAAAACCGCCTTTAATGCGCGCAATTCCGACGTGTCGCCGATGGGCGTCGAGGTGGCATGCGCGTTGATGTAATCCACTTCGCCGGGCTCCAACCCGGACCGCCGAAGGGCAACGCGCATCGCCTGGATGAGGCCGCTGCCATCGGGATGGGAAATGGCGACATTGTAGCCATCCGACGCCATGCCCCAGCCGGGCATTTCGCAATAAACCGGCGCGCCGCGCTTGAACGCCTCTTCGTCCGTTTCCAAAACCATCGCACACGCGCCGCCGGCGCCGACAAACCCGTCGCGCGCCACGTCAAACGGCCGTGACGCCGTATTGGGATCGGGATTTAAACTCAGCGCGCGCATGCCCGCAAAGGGGAGAATGGTTTCCAAATTTCCGTCTTCGCCACCCACCACCAGCATGCGCTTTTGTCGGCCGGAGGCCACTTCCTCCCAGGCAAAGCCGAGCGCATGGCCCGACGACGCGCACGCCGAGGCAAAACCGCAGGACGAACCGAGAATCTTGAAGGCCGCAACCAGATTATAACTCAATGTGCCGACCACCGAAGCGACAATCCCCAGCGGCGAACACTTCATCACCCCGTGCTTCTCCATCCGCGAAAGATTGTGGTGGAGCATCATCGCCGAGCCCGCCGAAGCCGTAAACATTCCCGTATCCAAATTGGAAACGTCCTCCGGCTTGAGCTTCGCATCGGCAATGGCCTGCGTCAGCGCGCAGTAGCCAAAGAGTACGTGAGGCGCAAATCCGCGCAACGTTTCGCGCTTGATTTTATATTGGGCGGGATACTTCCAGTCCTCCGGATCCGGCGATTCAGTTTCGAAGTCCTTCACCAGGCCCGCCACCCGTACCGGAATATTGGGTCCCTCAAAGCGTGAATAAGCCGTCAAGCCATGCCGCTGCCCGCGAAGACTGTTCACCACGGTTGCCTGGTCGTTGCCGATCGGGCAGATAAATCCGAGGCCGGTGACGACAACCTTGGGCATGGAAAGGAAAGCTTGGTGCGGGGAGACAGGGAACCCAGTTAGGATGAAGTATGAGGGATGAAACCAAAACTCACTTGGGCAAAATTCGATTGGCAACCGGAACATCTGTTGCGATGCTGGCAGGCTTGGACTCCCTGCTCCCCGCTCCCTGCTCCCCGCTACTACGCCCCTGCTCCCCGTTACTGGCGTGTTGGCCGTTGCCACCCACGACTTCGCCGGGTGCCAGGTAATCAAACGTCAGGCAAATCTCCTCGGCAAAGGCCACCTTCTCCGTGCCGCACGTAATGTGCCCCTCGAACATGCCCAAGGGATGCTTGATGCGCTTGGGCTTAATGGTAAGCGTCAGAATATCGCCGGGCCGGCAGATGCGCTGGCACCTCACGCCGTCGCAGGAGGTAAAAAAGATTTTGGCGGGCGACACGGGGGCGGTCAGTTCCGGACGTTTGGTTTTCAAGAGAAAAAGCACGGCGAGCTGGCCAAGGGCCTCGAGCATGATCGAGCCGGGCAGTACCGGGTTCCCCTTGAAATGGCCCTCGAGAAAAGATTCGTCGCCCGCAATCTTATAAACGCCCCGCGCTTCATTCGACCGCAGTGTGGCTTCCTGGACGAACAGGAACGGCGGCTGTTGCGGCATGATCGCCAATATCTCCGCCACGTGCACATGCACCGGGCGTTCCGGCAGTGGAAGGCCCTTGACGCGGCAGTCAATGTAAGTCTTCACATCGCCGATCGTCCGCAAATCCCGCAGTTCATCGTTGTTGATTTTGATTTGCAACACATCCTCAACGAGCATTACGACCTCGACCATGGTGAGGGAATCAATGCCAAGGTCATCAAAAATGCGCAACCCGTCACCACCGGCCCGCAGGCGCGGGCGCACCTCCGGATCGAGGAAGCGCTCGATAATACCAATCACCACCTGGCTGACGCCGTCGGGGTCGCCGGTCTTGCGGTAGTGGAGCACGGACTCCAACGTTTCTGGCGAGCAACGTTTGAGTTGCTCGCGCAGTTCGAGTTCGGCTTCGGGAGAGAGTGGGTTGGGCACGGTTCGGTAAACAGGCATAAGATAGCGATTTCCGAAAGGAGGCAAATCCGAAGTTTACGTCGTTAGGTAGGTTATACCACCTGGCGAGATTGGCCGGATTGATAACAAAACAGCACTTCAGCGATCGAACCCAATCCCCGAAGGGCGATTATGCCAGCGGATTCAAATCCAGTGTTGCCAATCCACGCAGAATCCACGAAAGTGCGTCCAGCCGTGTCCCGCCTCTTTGCCACTTCGAAAACGCTGACCGTCGTCCAACCTGAGCATGCGGTGGAAGCCGGGGTGGATTGGGCGCTGGTCCAGCGGGTGCAGGCTGGCGACGTCCCTGCCTTCGACGTATTAATTCAAAAATACCGCGAACGCCTGTATGCCATCATTTACAATCTGACAGCGAACCGCGAAGATGCCTCAGATCTCGCGCAGGAGGCTTTTATTAAGGCTTTTCGGTCCATCTCGAGATTTAAGGGTGACTCGTCGTTTTTTACCTGGCTTTACCGGATCGCGGTCAATGCCTCGCTGTCCCACCTGAAACGCAATCGAATGCGCCGTTTCTTTAGTTTCGAAAACCTCAGCGAGGAAGTCTCCCAATCCGACTTGGTGGAGGCTTTGACGGACAAGTTACAGGCTGACAAGCCAGCCATTATCAAAGAGTTACAAGAAAAATTGAACGAAGCTCTCCAGCGTTTGTCTCTTAGGCATCGGACCGTGGTCATTCTCTATGAAATCGAAGGCCTGAGCCATCAAGAAATCGCCCAAGTCATGGAATGTTCCGAGGGCACCGTGCGCTCGCGGCTCCACTACGCCAAACTCCAACTCCAATCTTATCTCCAAGATTATTTGCGCTGAACCCGCGATTGCGGGAACTCCGACATGCCTGAACCCACTAAAACACCGCGTAAGATAACGCTGGAAGAACTCCTCCGCCTCAAGCGTCACGAACGCCCGGGGTCGGAGTTCTGGGTTCGCTTCGACCGGGAACTTAATGCCCGGGTCTGGCGCGCGCTGGTGGAGCCGGTGCCAACCACCGGATGGTGGAGCGCAATATTTGGGCGTCGCGCACGTTGGCTGGCGATCGGCCTAGCTTCCGCATCAGCGGTAGTTTTCAGCATTTGGCCGGGCCAACCGACGATGACGCCCATGGCCGCCTTCCTTCCTGCCCATTTGGCGGCGGCGACAAGCCCGGCGGTTTCATCGCCGACAGTAACGCCGGAAAAAGAACCGGCCCGAGTTGCGATGGTCTTGCCCGTTTTGCACGAGACGGACACCCCGCCAGTCGGCGCCCGGCTGCAATACGCGGTGGCCGCGATCGAAAACTCCCCGAGTCCCGCCAATTATAATAAAGTTCCGGCGACTGTCGCGTTCGCTGCGGCAGCCTCCCATGGCGTGCATTTTGCCGCTGATACCCTTCAGAGCGCGCAATACACCACCCGTGATCGCGGGTCGGCCTACTGATTTCTGGCATGATGATTTTGACCCGCAGGATGGCCGCCGCCGTCGTGGCATTTTTTTGGGCTGGCGCTGCCTTTGGGCAGGCAACCCGCCTGGAAGTGTCGGCTTCGCCGATGGTGACCGATTCAGCCCGTTCGCCGTCGGACAATCCTGCGGCGCAGCCGGATGATTTTGTGCTGCAGTTGCAAAAGCGTTACTACTCGCTTTTCCAGAAGGCCAGCCCGGCCGTCGTGCAGGTCAACGCGGCCGTCTCCGCGGCGGCCGGTGACACGCCCTATATTTGGACCGGATTTTTTATCAGCAAGAACGGGGACATTTTGACCACGCATGCAGATTTGTTGCAAGCGGCCGAACAGACCACCAAACGGGTTTGGGTGCAATACAACCGCATTGGCTATCCGGCGGAAATCAAGGGCTACGACCTGGTGAGCAATTTGGCCGTGCTGCATGTGACGACTCCACTACCGAAAGATTTTGCAGTGCTTGACCTGGCTGACAGTCCGGACGTGCCGGCAATCGGCGCCATGCTTTTTGCCGTGACCAGCAAGGAGGGCCAATTGCCTGGCCCGTCCATGGGCCTGTTACAAGGATACAATGTAAACTTTGGTGAGGTGCAACTTGCCACACTTCATTTACGGACGAATATTCCGGACGACGGCGGTGAAGGTGGGTCGCCGGTGCTGGATTTGCAGGGACGGCTGGTGGGCATCATGATTTGGTCGCTGAAAGACAGCCGCTCCTCGCTCATTCTGCCGGCCCGGGCGGCGCTGCGGGTGCGCGATGATCTGCTCACCCGCGGCAAAGTCGCCTACGGCCGGTTGGGTTTTGCGAGTGAACAACGCAGCGACGCGGAATCGGGCGTGCGCGTCATGGTCACCAGCGTGGATTACGGTGGACCGGCGCTGGATGCCGGGTTGAAAGCGGGCGATGTGGTGCGCTCGCTTGGCACCATGGCAATTAACAACGAGGATGATTTGCGCCAGGCAAAATTTTATCTTCGGCCCGGCCAGGATGTGGCCTTGAGTGTGCGCCGGGGCAATGAGGACATACCGTTGACCTTGCACATTGGCGAAATGCCGCCGGATCCGGCGCCCATATTGCCGACAGCGGCGTCACTGCCCAAACCCGCCGCTGCGGTCGGTTCGAGCAATGTGGTCCCGGGAATCCCCGATCCAAATATGCCGCCGCCGCCGATACTGAAAGGCAAGTAACAACGCCATGGCAGTCCGCACCGAGTCTGTGGCCTTCCGGAGTCCCGGGCGCGGCACGCACGAAATCACGGCGACCGTGGTTGCGGCACTGCGCCGGGCAGGCATGCGCGAAGGCACCGTGACGATTTTCTGCCAGCATACCAGTTGCAGCCTGGTCTTGATGGAGAACGCCGACCCGAGCGCGCGGCGCGATTTACACCAGTTTATGGATGAGTTGGTGCCTGACGGCCAGCCCGGCGTCAGCCATACGCTGGAGGGCCCGGACGACATGTCCAGTCACATCAAGATGGCGCTCACGCGCAGCGCCGAGGTCATTCCCTTTAAGGACGGGCAATTGCTGCTCGGAACGTGGCAGGGTATCTTCCTGTGGGAACATCGCACGCAGCCGCACCGAAGAACCATAATTCTGACCTTTCAGGGAGAATGAGTTGCCCGGAGGGTGGGATGATTTATGTTGTCGGATATTTCGGACTCGTCGGGCTGGCTGGACGAGTCCAAAGCGCCCGACACTGCTGGCGTGCAGTGGCCCAGTCGTCAGGGTTTCTTGCATATCAGCATTGATTAGCGAAGTCGGTCGGTTTAATGCTCAAGCCATGTTTGTCTTTCGTCCTTGTCATCGCCTTTGGCGCCCGCTCCTGGCGTTGCTCGGGCTCAGCCTGCTTGCCGGCTGCGGTAACCCGGATAAAACTGCCGCGGTGCTCGAAACCGACGAGTCGCAATACCGGTACGGCCTGCAAATGGAACGCGATGGCCGCCAGGACGACGCCCTCGCGGCGTTTGCGCGGGTGATAAAATCTCGCGATGATGACGCACCTGAATCGCATCTCGAATCGGGGCAAATCTATCTTAATCTTAAGAACGACCCCGTCTCCGCCATTTATCATTTTCAGCATTTCCTCGCCGCCAAACCCAAGGCGGAACAGGCGCCGATGGTCCGGCAATTGATTGAAACCGCCGAAAAAAATTTCGCGCGCGCATTGCCCGGCCATCCGGGCAACTTTGACGAAGCGGATTTGCTTGATCAAATTGCAAGTTTGCGGACCGAAAACGACAACCTCCGCAAGCAACTCGGCAATGCCGCCCCCTTGCGCGTCAGCCCAGTCGGGGCGGACCGTGTCGCGCCAGTGGCTGTGATGCCGGTGCCGGTTGCGCCGGTGCCCGCCATTCGGTCTCCGGTTGCATCCAATGGGCGAACTGCGGCGGTAATGGTGACGAATCCAACCCGGGTTACTGCCATAAGCGCCGTTCGCACCTATACGGTTGGGGCCGGAGATACGCTCTCGTCCATCAGCCAGAAGGAATTGGGCAGCCGCAGCCGCTGGGCGGAGATATTCAATGCCAACCGCGACAAACTGCCGAGCGCTGATTCGCCGCTCCATATTGGCATGGTATTGAATTTACCGGCACAATAAATTTCCGCCTGCCGGCCATGCCGTATTTTGACCACAACGCCACCACGCCGCCGCACCCCGCCGCGCTGGCGGCGTGGTGCGAAACTGCGGAACATTCCTGGCAAAATCCGTCCAGCCCCTATCGCGGCGCCGCCCGGGCGCACGCGCTGTTGGAGGAGTCCCGGGAGCAACTCGCCAGGTTGGTCGGCGGTTCGCCGGAAAATTTCGTGTTCACCTCCGGCGCCACTGAAGCGAACAATGCCGTCTTCGCCCATTTCGCCCGCGTCGCGCCGCCGGGAGCGCAAGTTGCCGTATCCGCCATTGAACATCCCAGCGTCCTCGACGCAGCAAATAATTGGTTTCCGGGGCGTGTGCACCTTTGGCCCGTGAACCAGGCGGGCGTCGTACCACCGATCCAAATGCTGGCCAAATCCGTCATGCTGGTCTCGGTGATGGCCGCCAACAACGAAACCGGCGTGCTGCAGTCGTGGCTGGAAAATGCGCGGCGGGTTCGGGCGGCTGGCGTGGCATTTCATTGTGACGCCACGCAATGGCTCGGCAAACTGCCGGCGGGAGAATTGGCGGATTGCGATTTCGTCACCGCCTCGGGTCACAAATTCGGCGGCCCCAAGGGCGTCGGGTTTCTGAAGATTCCCTCCGGTTCCGATTTTCACGGCCAGCGCGGGGGCGGGCAGGAGCACAATCATCGCGCCGGCACGGAGAATCTTCCCGCGATTCGCGCCATGGTGGCGGCGCTGGCCGCGCGCACCAACGCGGTCGCAGCCAATCAAGCAGAGTGGGAGAGGGCGCGGTCCGCGTTCGAGTCCACCCTGCTTGCGGGCCTTCCCGGCATGGTCCTCGTCGGTGCGGCGGTTCCCCGCCTGTGGAACACCGCGTTGTTCCTTCCCCCGCGTCACGCCAACACCCGCTGGGTCGCCGCCCTCGACCGGCGCGGATTTCAAATATCCACCGGCTCCGCCTGCGCCACCGGCCATGCCGGCCCGTCCCATGTCCTCGCCGCCATGGGCCTGGACGCCGATGCCGCCCGTCGCGCGATCCGCGTTTCCGCCGGGTGGGAGACGACCGCTGCCGATTGGTCCGCCTTGGCGGCAGCCTTTGTCGAAGTCGCCCGGGAATTGGATGCTCGTCGTTGATGCAACGGCCTTGCCAACCATCCAAAGAATATCTAGGATGCGGCGCGTTGGACATGTTTGGACATCCCCCAAGACCATTTGGCCGCCTTGCTGTCGGCGTACTGCTCGTAATTGCCGCCGGGCCGGGGTTGGCGCGGGCACAGATCAAGCACAATGACTTTACGGCGATGAACACGCCGTTTTCGACCAACCAAGCGTCGCCCGTATATATGGACGCGACAGGGCAGCCCACCCAGAGTTTTTTCGTCGGTAAGACGCCCACGTTGAACAACCGGGTCAATGACAGCCGGGCGACGCTTTCGGGTAATAACAACCTTGGCGGCACCTACAGCCCGCTCAATGGCAAAACGGCGGATTCCCCGCAATGGAAGAGCGATTTTCCCGTGGGCAACAATTTGCCGCTGAAGATGGCGCCAAGTGCGAACACCCGCTATCCGCAGCTCCAGGGCAGTTTGCAAAAAGATTCGCCGCTCGATAAATTCACCAGCAGCCGCAACCTGAAACCAAATACGCCCGCGCCCTCGACGTTCACGGATGCTTTTACTTTTCATGCCGTGGATAATGGCACCGAGCTCGCCCAAGTCGGTCACGATCTTTCCCTCCAGGACGTGAATCGTTACCAATTCCAGGGTTCCTTCTCCGGCACGCCCGGCTTGCCGGTAACCCATGCCGGCGGCTCCTCCAGCCAAGCCAGCTTCAGTGGTCAAGGGCTTTCCAATCTCACCAGCAGTTCCACGCTTTTCGACCCGGGTACCGTCACTTCGCGTGTCCGGAGCGGTGGAACGGTTTCGCCGCGCATGGTCACCTCAGACGGTTCGATGCCGTATGGAGCGAACAGGAACGGCCCATTTGGCGGCAGTTCCACCACGCCCGAGTTGCATTTGCCGATGCAATCAATCAAGACCTCGTCAACCAACAATGGACGTCCCAATCCCGTGCTACCTAAAGGGGCGCTGTTGCCCGCCGGAACCTACGCACCGACATCCAATGGGAAGACCATCACCTTTGATGTTTCGGAGCCGGAATTCGTAGGCAAGGGCGTGACCGAAGCGCCGGACAACGTTCGGTAGGTTAATCAGGCCAATTGGCTCAGATTCAGCCCATACTCCGAGGGAAACAAAAATTAGACATAATGTTTATTGTGCGTAATATTGCTCTTTTGAGTTGGGCCGACAAAGAGGTTCGCAAAGGCGTTAATTGGCGCCACCATTGGATTCGACGGAACCTGATTGCCGGAGGTATTTTTTTACGGTCCGCCGGTCGAGCGCCAGACGGCGTGCGGCTTCTTCATAACTACCGGAAAGCCGGTGGACGCGGCTGATGTAGCGGCGCAACAATTCGTCCGCAGTCCACTGGCCGGATTCCAAGGCTGCCGCGATGGTTTCCGGGGCATCATGGCCGTTGTGCCCATTCGCGGATGCCGCCACCGCTCCGACCCTGATCGTGACGGACGTTTCGGGTTTATAATCGCCGTGCACCAAAATGTTTCTCACCGCCTGTTCGAGTTCGCGAAAATTGCCCGGCCAGGAGTAATCCGCCGGCAATTCACGCTCCAAAATCGTGCTGGCCTCTTCCGTCAGTGCCGTGGCCTCATCCGGCCCGGCGATGCGCGCGGCGATGTGCCGGATCAAAATGGGAAGTTCATGGGGAGAGCCGTGCAAAATCTCCCGCAACGCTGGCGTACGGACGTGGTCGGCGCATAAGCGGTAGTACAAATCTTCGCGAAACCTTCCGGCGCGCATCTCGCGCGTCAGGTCGCGGTTGGTGGCAGTGACTATTTTGCCGGCGAAGGTGCGGGGCTCGGTGTCGCCGATGCGCTGGAAGACCCGCGTTTGCAGGACGCGCAGGAGTTTGACCTGGATGCCGAGGTCAGTTTCGCCGATTTCGTCGAGAAACACCGTACCATGGGGACCGCAAACTTCGAAGTAACCCAGCCGGTCCCCCAATGCGCCAGTAAACGAGCCGCGCCGGTGGCCAAATAATTCCGACTCGATGAGGGTCGGCGACAACGCCGCGAGGTTTAGGGGATAAAACCCGCGCAAATAATCTTCGGCAAACTCGCGCCGCGACGCATCAAACGGCACATGCTGCGAAAGGCCGATGGCGCGCGCCACCAATTCCTTGCCGGAGCCCGACGGCCCGGTGATGAGCGTAATCAAATCCCCCATTTTCCCGATCAACGCCCGCTCGAAGCGCGCCATGTCGCGCGTAAAAATGGACTGCCACACGCGTGCGCGCAGCCTCCCCGCCTCCGCCGACGAGCCAATGATGCACTCGTGAATATGGGCGTAGGCGCGGCGCACCTGAAAAAACGTGGCAAACAAACGCTCCGGCGGCAAATCCAGGCGCAAGGACGGCTGGTCGGGCGGGCAATACCGGTCCAACTCTGCGCGGAAGCGATCGTAAAAGGCACAGCGCTGGGTGGCGGAACCGCGTTCCCGCGCCTGGCGGATCATCCGGTGAAACTCGTCCACGAATTGATAAAACAGGGCGAAAATGACCAAATCGCGGTAGGTGGAACGTTCGTTGGCGGTGGGCGTGCGGCGGCGCAGGCGCTCGCGTGCCTCGTTGACCAGGCGCTTCGACAAAGGCACCAGGGCCTCGGTATTCGGATTCGCCGCGGCCACCGGGAAGCCGCCCTCCCAGTCCATGCCGTCGGGCGGCGGTGCCCGCCAGGCGTCGCCCAAGGCTTGGCGCTCAAGCGCACCACGTTCTTCATGAAACGGATTACACCAGGTCAGCCGGCAAAAGGCCTCGGCTTTGGGACGGTCAACGGCTTCGAATAAGGATGCAGGCATGGGGGATTTCGGGTTGAGGATGATACGACTAAGAAACAGTTTTCTTCACCGGCGGCAGGACGGTCGGTAATTCATCCGTGTCCCGACCAGCGAGCCAGGGCCGCAATTTGTGATAGGAAAAGCCAATTGCCAACAATACCACGGCGAGCGCGCCAAAGGCGAAAATGCGCCCGAGCTGATCCGTAATGTCAACCAGGAACATCCGGCACACACAGAGCGCGAGACCGGCCAGACCGGCGTAACGATAGGAACGCAGCCGACCAGCGAGGCCGGCGACAAACACGACTGCGCCGGCCGCCGCCCAGAGCAAAGTCAAATCGTCATGCCGGAGAGGTTGCGGCAGCCGCCACGCCGTCCCGTCAAATACGAGCAGGGCGGCCGCCGCGACGAGCAACAGGACACTGTCCCGCAAGGGTCGGTCCCAGCGCGGGTTTCGGCGCCGTGCCAGCCAGCCTTCATAGAGTATCACGACGGCCACGGCGGCGGGGGTCCAACAATCGGGCAAAACGGCCATGGGGAGCAGCACGGTGCGCAAGCCGGCACCGATGGACAAGATTGCGGCGGCGGTGGTCCCGCCCGGGAGCCAATCGCGCCGTCCCACGGTGAAATAAGCCGCCGCGCCCCCCGCCAAGACCAGCGATTGCGTGAACACCGAAGTCCCTTGCGGAATGGACAAAGCCGACCATCCGGCAAACAGCAAGCCCGGCAGGAACAGACCGATGGCGTTCAAACGCAGTGCGTAGACCCGCGGCTGAGTTTGCCGAGCGAGGAATCCCCAAAGCACGCCCAGCACCAAAACCGCTGCCAAACTTGCGTGTTCGACGCCGGTGTAATGCGAGTTCCAGCGCGACCAGATGCCAAACATCAGGCCCGCAAACGCCCAAACCCACGCGAGGTCACCGGTCAAGCGCCAAGGCCCGCACCAAGCCAGTGCCGCCATGACCAGAGCGGCCAGCGTCAGCGCCAGCATCAGGTAATCGTCACCGGCCGCAAACGCCTCAAAGCCGCGAGACCAAGTGTAGAGCAAGGAAAAGAAGCCCAGCAACTCGGCGGCAATGCCGGCACTTTTCAGTGATTCGCCCTTGGCGCAATACTGCAAGGTGCCCGTCGCCACTAGCACCGTGGTGGTAAACGCCGACAGCATTAAGAAAACCGCCCAGGGCGTGGCCTGGTAGGCGGGTTCATACAGCCACATCGCGAAAAGCAGCGATGACCACACGGTCGGCCACGCATTGCGCATCCTGCCAACCATCGCAAAAACCGCCACTCCGACGCCGAGAGCCAAAAATATCCAGGGCAGCGCCGGATTGGTCCAGGCGAAAAGCGCCAGCATCACGCCGCCGGCAGCGGTCAAGTAGCCACTGCTGTTGACACAAACCTTCTCGTCGTCCCTGACGGCGCGGGGCAGTTTCTCGATCCAGGCCCACAGAAGGACCGAGCCCACCGTCCAAGCCGCAAACTTCCACCGCTGCGCGTCCCATGAACCCACGGCCGCGCTCAAATGGCTGGCGTCCCGCAAGGCGATGCCCAAGGAACAGGCCCACACGGCAAACAAGCAGGCCCAGGCCAGACTGGAACCGTGGCGGCGCACCCGCCACGCAAAGATAAAACTTTCCAATAACAACGCGAGCCAGCGAATCCATCCGGTGTATTCGTTGATGAAATAAATGGCCGTCCAGGCACCAGCGGCGGCATAGAGGATTTCATAAATATCCGGCAGGTCCTTCCGGGCGCGATAGATCCATCCGGCCGCGAGGCACACGACCGCCGCCGCGAGGAGATTGTGCGAGTCCCAAGAATCGCCAAACTCCGCCCCACCCCACCAGGAGCCCAAACCATAAAGAATGGTCGCGAACAGCACGATGCCGGTGCGTACGTCGCGGTTGTTCGACTCGGACCAGCCTTTGCCGCCACGCAACTCCGCCACCGTGTCGGTGGCCAGCAGCAAAATGAAAAAGGCCACGGGATAAACGAGCGTAAATCCGGCCCACAAGACTGCCGTTGGATCCTGGTGGCGTCCAACCAGCTCCCATGCACCCTGGAAAAAGCTCTCGAGAGTGAAGCCCATCGCCGCCAGCACGGAGCCGAGGTAACAAATTTGCGCCCCCACGTAACCCGCCGCGAGGGGCCAGACCCACCCGCGCGTGATGCGTAGCGCAGCGGCCACCGCCATCAGCCCCAACGCCGCGCCCAACGTGATCTCCATGCGGTCATTGTGCAGCGCGAAGAAGCACGAAATCATGCCCAAAGCGACCGCCATAGTGGCCACATGCCGCCGATTGCGCTGCCAGGCAATGAACGCAATCAGGCCCACCGCAATATATCGCACCAGCAACCCGGTACCGACGGAATTCAGGTCAATTACCCGCATGGCGGTAATGGCATGAGCGGCAAACGCGGCAAAATAAAATATCGCCAGGCCGCCGGCAAAAACCGCTTCGCCAAACTCGCGCGTCTTGCGCTCCAGCCAAACACCCAATCCGGTCACTCCCGCCGCCAGCCCCACCACTTCTGCGAGCCGGACAGACGGGCTCGAGAATTTGCTGATGTAAATGCCAAAGAAGACCACCGCCACCACAAGAAAGCCAATCCCCAGCCGTGTCGCCCAGCGCGCGCCCAGCCGGATTTCCGCACCGGGGTCCAAGGTTTCCGGGGTGGCGGCACCGGGTGTCGGCAAAGGGATTTCCCTTTTGGTAGCGGCCAGTGGCGGCGGCGCAGTGCCGACGAAACTGGCTGTGGGGATTGGCGTGGGAGCGGGCGCGGGGCGTGGAGGAAGTGGCGGAGGCAGCGAGGCCGAGGCAACCGCTTGCGGCATGGGCTGGGTCAGCGGCACAGGCGCTGCTGCCGGCGGATTGGGCTTAGGGGTAGTCGGCGCGGTTGTCCGCCTGAATTCACGCCAACGCAGTTCCAATCCCTCGAGGCGGGATTCCAAGACCTTGATTTTGTGCTCTGCCGCGCCCGGGCGGCTGAGGGCCACGAACACCAAAATCGGCAAAACGACCAGGTAAAAAATGCCGAGAAGAAAAAGAAAGGCTGCCATGTTCAGGGGGTGTTTATCATGGAACGTGCCAATTTTTGTCGGGGATAATTCTACTCCTTGTCCATCAATGCCTTATAAATTCAGAAATTACTCTGTGTTTTTCAGGCATGACATATTTTGTCCGGTATGCCTAGCACAAAATGACGAACCCCATGGCGAATTTTTGCCATGGATGTCAGGGAGCGAAGGAAGGAAGCTGGAAAATGAAAAGAACGCGGTTGACCAAGTTCCAAGAATTAAGACTCGCCGACGGCCGACCGCCACGAAAAGTCAAACAACAGTTTCCACTCCAGGTGTTGGACGGTGCGGCACAATTGGGCTTCGGAGGTCTTGGGGCCGGCATGAAGTGCTTGTTCGACGCGGCCGAGAAACAGCAAGGGGTCCCATCTGGCCAGTGTCGGCCACCCCGCGGCCATGGCCGCTTCATTCAAGGCTGGATAAATTGGATGCGGGCCCACGCGCCGAAACCAATAACGGGCATTGCCATAATCCGGCTCCCGACGGTGGAGTATGGCATGCCAGAAACTGCCGGTGGGGGTGGCAATGTCCTGGGAAATGGCGTGCGATTCATCAAAGAAATTGTGCCGCAACCACAGGCCGGCCAGGCAGCAACGCGCCATGGTGACATCGCGCACGGGCAGGCCCGACGCCGCAAAAAGCGATTCCGGCGTCAGGGCGGCGAGCGCCGGGCGGAAAGGTTCGTGGGAGGGGCCGACGTCCAGCGGTGCCGGGGGCAGTCCGTCCAGGAACGCGGCGACGGTCGGGCCATACAAAAGAGGGTCAAGCGGCGGCATGAAAGTTGAATTCACGAAGGAACACCCCGGACAGGCGAAACAGCGGTCAAGCGAGACGTATTAATTCGTGGAGGGAAAAATCACTGCAACGCCACCAGCAAACGCTTGAGTTCGTCGCGCTTGGCCTGGTTCTCCGCCAGTTGCTTGCGCGCGCCGTCAATGACGTTGGCCGGGGCTTTCGAGGTGAAGGCCTCGTTGGCTAATTTCGCCTCGCTGCCCGCGATGATTTTGGTGAGGTTTTCCAGTTCCTTGTTGAGGCGGAGGCTTTCGGCGGCTTTGTCCACCTGAATGGGAAAGGCGACCGAACCCAGGGCCACGGTGAAGGTGGCGGCGGAAGAACTGTGAGAGGGATCGAACAGCGCCGTATTATAATTGATTTCAGGCGAGCCGATAAGACGCTGCAATTTCTCGCGATTGCGCTCGATGACAATCTGATTGGCGGGAGTCGCCTGCACGCTGATGGGCAAATCCCGATTGGCGGCCAAATTGCGCTGGGCCTTGGCCGCGCGCGTCTTCGACACAAAATCCCGCAGGCTCACGGTTTCGGCAATGGCCGTAAAATCGATTTTCAGACCACGTCGTTCAATAGCGGCCTGCAACTCGGCCCCGCGGCCCGTGGGCGTGCTTTGGATAAATGCTGCGTCCGGTCCGTAACCGAGGCCATGCCACAGTTCCTCGGTGATGAACGGCATGAAGGGATGCAGCAGGAGGAGAAACTGGCGCAGGCAGAGGTCTTGGACCGCCAGCACGTGCGCCTTGGCGGATTCATCGGTGACGCGTGCCTTGGCCACCTCCAAATACCAGTCGCAAAAATCGCCCCAGAAAAAAGCGTAAAGATTTTGGGTGGCGAGGTTGAATTCGTAACTGGCGAAATTTCTCGCCACGGCGTCAAGCGTCTCCACCAGGCGGCCCAAAATGGCATGGTCGTCCGCATCGGCGCAAGTGGGCGCGAGGCGGGCAATGATTTCTTCGAGGGTGGAATTGGCGTCGGTGGGTCCCTGCATCTGCCGGAAGCGGGCGGCATTCCACAATTTGTTGCAAAAATTGCGGCCGAGCTCGACGTTGGCTTCGTCGAAGAGGATGTCATTGCCCTTGGGGGCGCTGTTCATGGTGCCAAAGCGCAGGCCGTCGGCGCCGTATTTGTCAATGAGGTCGAGCGGGTCGGGCGAGTTGCCGAGGGTTTTGGACATTTTGCGGCCCTGCTTGTCGCGAATAATCCCGGTGAAATAGACGTTTTTAAAGGGAATGCGCCGGTCAAGGGATTCGCCGGGGCGCATGAATTCAAGGCCCGCGATGATCATCCGCGCCACCCAGAAGAAAATAATGTCCGGGCCGGTGACGAGGTCGGTCGTGGGATACCAGAAATCCAATTCCGCTTTCTGCTTCGTGGTGGCGGCATCCAACGTCTTCTCCTCGGTGCCGGGCCAGCCCAGGGTGGCAAAGGGCCAGAGCCAGGAGGACGCCCAAGTGTCGAGCGAGTCATCCTCCTGTTCCCAGTTTTCGGGGTCGCCGGGTCCATCCACGGAAATGTGTACTTTCTGCGGGTCTTGGTAATCGGCGGGGGTGAGCGTCTCGCGGTCCAGCCCTTTATGGTACCACACGGGAATGCGGTGGCCCCACCAGACCTGGCGCGAAATGCACCAGTCCTGAATTTTGTCGAGCCAGTTGAGGTACACTTTGCTCCAATGGTCGGGCCAAAACTGGATGTGCCCGTCGCGCACGGCGGCCTTGGCTTCTTCAATGCGCGGGTATTTCAAGAACCACTGTTCGGACAGGCGCGGCTCGATCGGGACGTCCGCGCGTTCGGAAAACCCCACGTTGTTCTCATAGGGCTCCTCCTTGATGAGCAGGCCAAGCTCCTTCAGTTTCTCGGCGGCCACTTTGCGCGCTTTGAAACGGTCCATGCCCTTGAATTCCTGACCCGCGAGGTCGTTGAGTTTTCCGGCGGCGTCAATGACTTCAATGATGGGCAGGTTGTGGCGCTGGCCGATTTCAAAGTCCACCTTGTCGTGGGCGGGGGTCACCTTCAGGGCGCCGGAACCGAAATCTTTGTCGGCCGCGGTGTCGAAGATAATGGGAATCTGGGTGCGGGGGAACGGGCGCCACACGTGAGCGCCGCGGAGATGCGCGTAACGCGGGTCTTCCGGATGCACCGCGACGGCCGTATCGCCCATCAGGGTTTCCGGCCGGGTCGTGGCGATTTGAATATATTCGCCGGGGCGCTCCACGATTTCGTAGCGCATGTGGTAGAGCGAACCCTTTTGCGCCTTTGGAATCACTTCCTCGTCCGACAACGCGGTCTGCGATGCCGGGCACCAATTCACCATCCGCTTGCCGCGATAAATAAAGCCGCGCTCGTAAAGCTTGACGAAGGCGGTGAGCACCGCGCGGCTGTAGGCCGGGTCGAGCGTGTGCACGGTCCGGTCCCAATCGCAGGAGCAGCCCAGGCGTTTGAGTTGCTCGATGATGATGCCGCCATGTTTGTCGCGCCAGTCCACCACGCGTTCGAGAAATTTTTCGCGGCCCATTTTCCGCCGGTCGAGGCCCTCTTTGCGCAATTCCTTTTCGACGCGCGATTGGGTGGACAAGCCGGCATGGTCGGTGCCCGGAAGCCAGAGGACGGCCTTGCCCTCCTGGCGGGCGCGGCGGGCGAGGATGTCCTGGATGGAATTGTTGAGCACGTGACCCATGGTGAGGACGCCGGTCACGTTGGGGGGTGGGATGACAATGCAAAAGGGGGTGCGGGAAGGGTCGGCGACGCCCGCGAACGCGCGGGCGTCGAGCCACGCTTGATACCAGCGTTGCTCGACGAGTTTCGGATCGTAGGCCTTGGCGATGTCGGTTCCGGACATGGGTAAAAAGGGAGATTATATCGAAATAATGGACGATGGAAAATGGAAAATGGAAGATATTTTGATGGCATTCCCCCTCTCTTGCAGACCATTGCAATTCGGGGCAATTTGGGATATCTCCTTTAAATGAAGCCCGGAATACGCATCGCAGGTTTGCTCGGCGGGCTCCTTTTCCTGGCCGCCTTTGGGATCTACTGCTTTTCGGGCTGGTCAAAGATTAATTGCTGGACGCGCGAAGTTGACATTGCCAGCGGCCGAATGCGTTACACGCGGTATTGGTTTTACAAAGTTACTGGGCAGCAAATCGACCAAACTTGGATTTCCGAGGCGGTTGGCCCCACCTCTGCGGCGCCGCAATGGCATCTCATGGTCACTCTATCGCCCGGCACGGGAAATTCGCCGAACTACGCTTTTCTGGGCGCGGATGATCAGGTTAGACAATTTGCCCCGGATGGCTTCCTGGGTGGCCGCTTAAACCCGGAGACTCGCAAGCTTTTGGCGAAAAACATCCTGGCGCTCTGGCAGATTGGAGGCGACCGCTTTTTAGCGGAACATTATTTACGCGATGTTGAGGGTAGCTTGCTGGACCTTCGTGAAATGACCACGGATCGTCTGCCGCCTTTGCGGCCTTGGCTGGAAGATCAAGTGTCCAAAGCCTTGGGCAGCAAAACGGATGCTGCGTATGGTGCGAATTTGGAAAGGAAATTGCAGTCATACTTTAGCACTCATGGGCCGGGCTGAGCCAGGCCCTTTCTGCGGGAAAATGGAACGATAACCGGTCTTGCCAAAAGTACGATTTCGGACATCAAGGAAACCATGGGTCCAGCCTCGGCCAAAATTACGCTGGATAATCCGCGCCTGCCGCAATTGCTGGCGGTGGAAGTCAACGCCCTGGCCGACACCGGCGCGCTGTTTCTGTGCCTGCCGCCGCATGTGGCCAACCAGTTGGAACTGGTCGAGACATCCAAAAAGGAGGTCACGACCGCTGATGGAATACGTGCTTTGTATCCCAACATGGGCCCGGTAAGGGTGCGATTGGCGAATCGCGAATGTTATGTCGGGGCCGTGATTCTGGGTGATGAAGTGCTTTTGGGTGCCGTGCCAATGGAGGACATGGATCTGGTAGTCGGGCCGTCACAGCGCAAAGTCATCCCCAACCCGCTCAACCCAAATTTTGCGGCCGGTTCGGCCAAAGCGGCCGGAACAAGTAGATAGTCATACCCCGGAAAACGCAAAGAACGCAAAAAAGAGGTGGTGGCTTAGTTTGCTCTTAGAAACCCACGAAATGGCTCAGAACCCCTCATGGGCGTGCAGGGAAGAGCAAATTAAGCTCATTGGTCATGGTCTGAGGT
>CAZLPS010000049.1:0-6868 GCA_964561455.1 uncultured Opitutales bacterium | reverse complement strand
CCCTCATGGGCGTGCAGGGAAGAGCAAATTAAGCTCATTGGTCATGGTCTGAGGTGAGGTTGCCAAGCATACCATTTGCCATTGATTTTAACGAAGGTGACTTCAGCGTTCGTGTCGGGATTTATTCCACCTCCAAACATTACAAATGCATAGGTTGCTTCGTCACCAGCATCGTTATAGGTCGGCGTCAGTGCTTCGAGGGCCTCGTAAGACTCCGCTGCCGCCTCATTAAGCCGCTGCAACGTTGGGTCGCCTTGGGCTTGCTGCTGTAGGGCTTGCAACCGTTGCATCTGTGCGGAATTAACTCTTCCGGGTTCGGTGTAAGTTTGCAGGATCCCTGCTTTATCGCCAGCCCGTAGCAAACGCGCGATGTCTGGAATGGCGGTTTTTAAATCTACTTGGGGGTCGGCTTTGGTGTCTGGCGTGGGCGTGGCAATAGGTTTGCCCGCGACACTTGGCGTAGGGCTTGGCTGCGGTGAGGTCGGCGCAAGCTGGTTGGGCGCCTTGGGCATGGAAGCCATAGGCACTTCGGTAGATTCTCCACGCGCATCCTCCTTTTGTCGAGCAAACCACCAAATGCCGAGGCACCCAATGGCGCCCAGAATCGTAATCAAAATGAAATTTTTAGGCTTCATGCCGCCGCTTCTACACCCTTTTGGCTTAGGTGCGCAATGACTTCTTCCGCTTCCCAGACATGGCAGGCGACTCCCGCTTCCATGGCCGGGCTGAAGTGCAGGTATGCTTGAAATCGGGGTTGCCTGAAATCAGGGCAGCCTATGCGCCCATACATAAATGGAAGATTATGAAGGGAGGCAAGGCACAGGGAGGATTTGGGATTAATGGGAGATATGGGAGGTATGCGAGGAATTGCGGGACTGGAAGATTTGTGGCCGCTGCCACGGCGGGAAGGCTTCCGGAATTTACTTTTTTTCCAACGGTTGATCGGCCCCACGCACCAACCGCGCGACCAACACGGCGCCGGCGGCGAACAGCACAAGGCTGTAGGCAAAGGCCACGCGCACGCCAAAGGCGCTCCACAAGGCGCCGACGGCCACGCTCGAAATAAAATCCCCCACCCCGTTGACGGTGGCCAGCACGCCAAAGGCCATGCCGTGGTGCGATTCGTCCACCAATTCGGCGCAGAAGGAATCTTCGAGCGTCTCGTTCATGGCGACGTGGATGCCACCGCAAATGAAAATGCCCGCCAACGACCACAATCCCGCCGGCAAGAGCATAATCATCACGGCCATCACCGCCGCGAGTGCATAGCTGGCGCCGAGCAGCATCGGCTTGGAATACTGGTCGGCGAGCCAGCCGGCGACATAGGCGAAACCCGCATAGAGAACGTTGTGCAGAATATACAAACCGACGGCCGCGCTGGCCGCGGTGGCCGCGCCGTAAATGGGCGTCAACCATTGCATCGCGAGCAGAATCAGCAGCGTGTGCGCGCAGTCGCCGGCGCCGAATAGGCTCACCGCGAGCAAAAATTGCTGGTAACGTTTCGGCAACCCGCGCAAGCCATCGCGAAAAGAGACGGACTTTACTTTCACCCGCGTTTTTTCCCGGACGAGAAAAGCCACCGCCAAAACCGCCCCCAACCCAGGCAGGAGCGTGCAGAAAAACACCGGTTGAAAATCGTGGCCAAACGCCCGCAGCAAGAAGTAGGCGCTGAGCGGGCCGACAATGGCGCCAAGGGTGTCCATCATGCGTTCAAAGCCAAAGGCGCGACCATAGGCCTCCTTCGATACCGCGGCCGCGAGCATCGCCTTGCGGACGGGGGTGCGCACGCCCCGGCCCAACCACGCCCCCGCGCGCGCGAGGAGGATATGCCAGGCGGCGGTGGCGAAACCGAAACTGGCCGTGCCCAGGGCAGTAATGGCGTAGCCTAAAAGCATGACGGGCTTGCGCCGCGGGAGCCGGTCCGTCCAATGCCCGGAAGCCAATTTGCCGAGGCTGGAGAGGCCATCGGCGACGCCCTCGATCAAGCCAATCCATAGGGCCGCCACGCCCATGGAGGCGAGGAAGGCGGGGAGGACGGCGGTGGCGGTTTCATGCGACCAATCACTCAACAGCGAGGCGAGGCCAATGCCGAGGACGGTTGAATTCAACCACCACCCGCTGGGTTTGGGCGACTCTGGCGGTAATGCGCTGGGGGCAGCCATGAATTTAGCTTCGGCGCCGGAGCGAACTAAAAGGTGAATTGCAAAGCGAGGTAGGTTTGAAAGCTGGTGGGGCCGCGGATGGATCTCCCGGCCGAGAACAGCAGATGGGTATGTTCGTTAAAATCCAAAATACCGCCCAGGTTGAACGCGGTATCATCCGGCAGGCCGACTTGCGGCGAGGTGCGATTGTAAAGTTCCCCGCCCAGGGCCAAATTTTCCAGGAGTTGGTATTGCGCGACCACACCGGTAAAGACCCAATTGCGGTTGGCGCCGCCGGGATTGATGTCGTAGCCCCCGCCGCCATAAATGGTCCATTTGCCAAAGTCCTTCTGGGCCCAAAGCGGCAGGAAGATCTGCAAATGGCCGGTGCCCAGGCCTTCGTTGGCATTGCCCGTGGGAATTTCCAGCAGGGGAAAGACACCGACTTGGGGAAAATAATCAGACTCTTTGAGGAAGCGATATTTCAGCCCAAGCTCAGTGTCCCCGTAACCATAATGGTTGGGGCCCTGGGAGGGCGCCGCATAGGCCATGGGCAGGATGACGTGCAACTGCATCTCCGGTATGACCCCGTAATTCACCTCGACGTGGGGCCCGGTGCCGGACCAGCCGTTGTTCGTCTTGATGTTTTGGGACGCCCCGTAAACCTCCCAATGTTGATATTCCACGGGTTCCGGGTCGTCGGTGATAAACGGCGGGCCGGCGTGCGCCATGAGCGGGCACAAGAGCAACGCGGCCAAAGCGAGCGAGCGTTGGGAAACGACGGGGCGGTGGGGATTCTGGGAGTAGATCATGGGGTTGATTGGTAGTGTATTCGTTTGAAAGCCGCTGACCCCCAGAAATCCTCGGAATGGCTCGGAAAGCCTCAGTAACTCGTTGGAAAATTTGGGATTTGCAAAGCTTGAAAAGGTCGCGCCAGTTCTAACCTTCAATCTTCATACCACTTGCCGTCTATTTTGGTAAAGGTGATTTCATCTTGTAAACTGCCGTTGCCAATGTCCTCCACCAGCTTGTAAGTCGCCTCGTCGCCGGCTCCGTTAAACGCAGGCGTCTGGCTTGCCATAACCTCCCAAGCGCGGGCGCGCTTGTCGTGCTCTTTGTCCATGATGATTCGGAACTGCGGGTCTTGGGCAAAATCGCTGTCGTTTTGAGCTTTCTCCTCCCTCAATTGCTGAATCGTTTTGGGGTTTCTATTTTTTGGGTTCTCGTAAGTTAGATATTCGTCCAGGTCGTTGCCCTCCCGAATTAAGCGCGCAATTTCCGGGATAAGAGTTTTCAAGTCCGATTGCGGGTCAGAACTGGTGCTTAGAGTTGGCGTGGCGACTGGTTTCCCTGCGGCAACTGAGTTGGGTTTTAGTATGGGTGGAGCGATGGAAGTGCCGATGCTCGGGAGCGCAATTTGTTTGGGCTTTGGCACTTCGGTAGATTTTCCACGCGCATCCTCCTTTTGTCGAGCAAACCACCAAACGCAGAGGCACATTGCAGCGCCCAGAAGAGTAATCAAAATGAAATTTTTAGGCTTCATGCCGCCTTCTCTACACCCTTTTGATTTAGGAGTGCAATGACTTCTTCCGCTTCCCAAACCCTCGGATGCCCTCAGAATGCCTCAGGAAGGGTTGAGGCGGGGCGCATCGGGCGTCATCTTCAACGGCTTTCGCCCGGTTGCTCAAGGGAATTTACGGGGCCGGCGACGCTTCGTGATTGCCACTGGCGCGGGGGATTCTGCTATGCTGCCGGTTTATGCCCGACGTGGACGTTACGCCCGAGACTCTTGCCCATTTGCGCCAGGTGGCCGCTGCGGCGCTGCGCGCGGACGCGGTGCTGACCAAGGCGGAGCGCCTGCCGCTGCTGAAGAGCTTTCTGGCGCGGGAGCACGAGCGCCTGTTCAAGGCGCACCGCGCGGGAGGCTCCGGGCTGGCGGTGACGCACGAGCGGGCCCTGGTGATGGACGTCGTCATCGAGATGCTGACGCGCTTCGCCGACCAAGCGTACGCAGCGGCCAACGGACCGTTGCCGATTCAAAGCGCGGTGGTGGCGCTGGGGGGCTACGGGCGCTCGGAGCTTTGCCCGTACAGCGACGTGGACGTGATGTTTCTTTTCCCACAGGGCGTTAAACTCAAGACGCTTGAGCCGGTGCAAAAGGTCTACACAGACGAAATCCTGTATCCGCTGTGGGACCTGGGCCTGAAAATTGGCCACTCGACGCGGACCATCCGGGAGGCGATTGACGAGGCCAAGGCCGACATGTCCACCAAGAATGCGCTGCTGGAGGCGCGGTTGATTGCGGGGTCGGCGAGTTTGTTCCAGGTGTTTGCGCAGGCCTATGGCAATTTTTGCCGGAGCGAATCGCCGCACGACTACATCAAGGCGCGGTTGCTGGACCAGGCGGACCGGCGGGCGAAATTCGGCAACACGGTGTTCCTGCAGGAGCCGGAAATCAAGAACGGAGTCGGCGGCCTGCGCGATTACCACAACATTTTGTGGATGGCGCGCATCCGGCTGAATGCGGGCACCCTCGAGGAATTGGTGGAGAAGCAGTATCTCCAGCCCGAAGAGCGCGACCGCCTCCACGCGGCGTACAATTTCCTGCTGCGCACGCGCAACGAGTTGCATTTCTCGAGCTCGCACGTGACGGATTTGCTCGATCTGGAGAAACAGCCGCAGGTGGCGCTGAACCTGGGGTACGCGCAGGAGAATGTCTTCCGGCGGGTGGAGGTCTTCATGCGCGAATACTACCAGCACGCGCAGGTGATCTATCAACTGTCCACCATTCTGGAGCGGCGGCTGGCGATCGTGGGGGAGGAGGAAACGTCGTGGAAGGTGTCGATCAAGAACTTTTTGACGGTGCGGCGGCACACGCGGCAAAAGCGGATCGATGGATTTGTGGTCACGGGGAACACGCTGGCGCAGGAGCACGGGCAGATCTTCACCCAGGACCCGGTGCGGCTGATCCGGGTCTTCCGGCTGGCGCAGCAAATGAACGCGACGCTCGATTTTGAGCTGACGCTGCTGATTCGCAGCCACCTCGGCCTGATCACGCCGCAGGTGCAGGCGGACCCGCACGCGGCGCGGAGTTTTTTGGCGATAATCCAGGATCTCGGGCAAGTCCACCCCACCCTGGCGCTGATGCATGAGCTCGGGGTGCTGGGACGGTTTCTGCCGGAGTTTAACGGGCTGACGTGCCTGGTGCAGCATGAGTACTACCACCGGTACACGGCGGACATTCATACCCTCAACACCATCAAGGAGTTGGATGGCGTGTTTGTGGCGCAGGACGAGATTTGCAAGGGCTTTGACCATGAGATCCGCAAGACGACCGAGCCGTGGATTATTTACCTCATGATGCTCCTGCATGACATCGGCAAGGGCGTCGGCATTGAGGACCACGCGGTGAGCGGCGCCCGCATTTCCCAACCCCTGCTGGCCCGCCTGGGGGTGGAAACGAAGGCCCAGGAATATATTTTGTTCATTATCAGGCATCATTTGGAAATGGCACGATTCTGGCAGAGGTACGACGTGGATGACCCGGGCACCGCCGTATCCTTTGCCGAAGTGGTGGGGGATACGGACGTCCTGCGCTACCTGTATGTGCTGACGTACTGCGATGCCCGGGGCACGGCCATTTCCCTGTGGAACAGTTACAAACAAATTTTGCACCTCCGCCTGTTTACGGCCACGCTCGAAGTCCTCGAGGGCCGCGAGGTCGCGCACGCGCGGCACGAGGAACGCAAGCTCTCCATGCTTAAAGAAATCCACGCCCTCAACGTTGACGAGATCGCCCCCGAGGAGATCGAGGCCCACTTTAACGTGCTGCCGGAGCGGTACTTCGTCCACAGTTCGCCCGGCGAGGTTTATCTCCATATCTGCATGGTCAACCGGCTCCTCCACAATATCGCCCAGGCGGAGTCCATCGGCTCCCTCGTGCCGGTGATTGACTGGCAGGACGACCGGGACCAGGCGCTGACGGTCGTGAATGTGGTGACGTGGGACCGGGCGGGGCTGTTTTTCCGGCTGTCCGGCGCCTTCACCGTGGCGGGCGTGAACATCCTCAGCGTAAAAGCAATTTCGCGGACGGACCATATCGCGATTGACACTTTTCAGGTGTGCGACCCCGGCGGCGGCCCGGTGCAGAATGCGCGGGCGCGGGACCTCTTTGAACAGGCCGTCCGCGATTCCCTCCTCCACAACAAGGATTTGCTGCCCGAGATTCTCGAGCAGGCCCGCAAGCACCGCCAGCTTTCCTACCTCCGCACCCAGGACCGCCTGAGCGCCCCGCTCCCGCCCTCCATTGACATCTATCAGGAGCTGGCGCAAAAGCGCACGATCATCGAAGTCCAGGCGAGTGACCAAATCGGGCTGCTCTATCAGATGACGAAGGCGATATCCGACCACAATTTTGACATTACCTTCGCACGGATTTCGACGGAGCGGGGCGTGGCCATAGACACGTTTCACGTCCAGAACGTCAATCCCAACGAGGGGGACACGACCTCCCAGCTTTTTTCGCTGCGCGATTCGCTAAACAAGATCGTGACGCCGGAGAGCCTCGCCGCGGCCGGATGAGCCTGGGATTGGCCATGGGCCGTGGCCGGGTTGGCGGGTTCCCGACTTAGCGATCCTTCCGATCCAACTTTTGGGTCCACCTCCCCCACCCTCCAGTCGTCCACTACCAACATGAACAACTGACCCGTTTGCGGCCCAGCCAGGAG
>CAZLPS010000048.1:0-30157 GCA_964561455.1 uncultured Opitutales bacterium | reverse complement strand
GGAAGCGCACGAATACCCAGGGCATCGTCGTCAACGCCGGCGGCATCGTGGCCTTTTACCCGACAAAAATCCCGTTTCATCCACTGGCGCAGTTTCTGGGCGACAAGGATTTGTTCGGCGATCTCGTCAAGGCGGCGCATGCGGATGGCATTATGGTCTTCGCGCGCATGGACTCTAATGGCGCGCCCAATGCCACCTACCAAGCCCATCCGGAGTGGTTCACTGTCGGGTCCAACGGGCGGCCTTTTCAGGATCGCGCCCTGAACATTCCCTGCATCAACGGCGCGTATTACCGCGAGCATATTCCGGCCATTTTGACGGAGATTGCCCAGAAATACCATCCGGACGGTTTTACGGACAATATTTGGAGCGGCGCCGGGCGCGATCTGATCTGCCAATGTGACAACTGCGCCAAGAAATTCAAAGAACAGCGTGGGCTCGATTTGCCGACTGCCGCCGATTGGAATGCTTCGAATTACCGCGCGTGGATAGAGTGGAGTTATGGATTGCGCCTGGAAATCTGGGATCTTTACAACAAAACCACCCGCGCAGCGGGCGGGCCGGACTGTATTTGGTCCGGCATGAACAGCGGAGGCATGGGCGGCGACTTCCGCGATCTTCGGGCCATCGCCCAACGCGCCGAGATTCTCATGCTCGACAACCAGCGCCGCACGGATGCCACCGGCTTTCAGGCCAACGGCATTTCCGGCCGCCTCGTGCATGGCTTGATGGGGCCCGACAAACTGGCTCCGGAAAGCATGGCCATGTACCAGTATGGCGCGACCAATTTCCGCATCGCCAGCCGCCCCGAGCCGGAGGCTCGCCTGTGGGCCCTCGAAGGTTTCGCCGGTGGCATCCAACCCTGGTGGCACTACATCAACGCGTACCAGGAAGATCGCCGGATGTACGACACGCCTGTGCCGATGGGCGAATGGCACTTGAAAAACGAAGAGTATGTCCTGCATCGCACCCCGGTTGCCACCGTCGGCGTCCTCTTTTCCCTCCGCAATCACGATTTCTTCGGGCGCGCCAATGCCGCCCAGCAAGTCGCCGAGCCCGAACGCGGCTTTACCGAAGCTTTGCTCCATGCGCGCATTCCCTATCTCATGGTTCATGCGGACGATCTCGAAAAGGTCGCGCTCCAGCTCAAGCTGTTGATTCTGCCGAACCTGGGCACAATGACGGATGCCCATGTGGCTGCCGTCCGTAAATTTGTGCAAAGCGGCGGCGGGTTGATCGCCACCGGCGCGACCAGCCTCTGCGACGAGTGGGGCGACAATCGCGCTGATTTTGCCCTGGCAGACATTTTTGGCGTGAAATTGCCGGCGACTCATGCGTTGCGAACCGAGGCGGCGCGCGTGCGCCAGGTGGCCGGCACGTCGCAACAAACTTATCTTCGGTTGCTGCCCGAGATGCGCGCCCAAGTCTACGGTCCGCACCCGGCGGGCGAGCCCGCGGCGACGGGTACCCGCCACGAGGTGCTCCGTGGTTTCGAAAAGACTGACATCATTCCCTACGGTGGCACGCTCGAAAACCTCGACGTGGACGCCTCGGCCCAAGTGTTGCTGACCTTTGTGCCAACGCGACCGAACACGCCGCCGGAAATGATTTGGTCCCAAAACGATCACACTAATTTGCCCGGCCTGATTGTGCGTGAAGCCAAAGGCAACGGTCGCGTCGTTTATCTGGCCGCCGACCTCGATCGGCGTTATGCCCGCGAAAATACCGCGGACCACGGCCTCTTGCTGCGGAACCTCATTCGTTGGGCCGCCAATGACCAAATTCCGTTGACGGTGGAAGGTCCTGGCCTTGTCGACACCCATCTCTACCAACAACCGGGCCGCGCCCTGCTTCATTTGGTCAATCTCACCAATGCCAACACTTGGCGCTCCTCCGCTGAGGAGCTGATTCCGGTCGGGCCGCTAAAAGTTGCAGTAAAACTGCCTGTCGGGGTGGCGGGGAAGAGTTTGCGGCTGCTCGTGTCGAACCAGAAACCGGCGCTGACGACCGCCAACGGCTGGGCGCGCTTTGAGTTGGCTTCAGTGCTTGACCATGAGCTTGCGGTGATTGAATAATTACCGCAATTCATTTTGCCTGAGTGGGTAACAACATCCGGAATCCAGCTTCGAAAAAGTGGCGGTCGGTGGTAAGGGCTTCGTTCAGGCCAAGCTCGCGCATGATCACAAAGCTGGTACAGTCCGTGAAAGAATAGCCATGATCAGAATGTTTGCGAAAGAATGACTTGGCGACGGTGAAGCGTGCGGGGGTGATGAATTCGCACAGCAGGTTATGCGATTGTTCGATTCGATCCAGCAAGGCGAGGCTGACGCCGGCGTTTGCCCGAACTTTGGTCAACGTGAGGGCCTCATCGATCACATAATCGGTGGTCAAGATTGGCCGGCCGGCGCGGGTCAATTCGACGAAGGCCCACAACGCGGCAGCATGGGCAAAATCCTGCTTTGCCACCAACGCGCAGAGGAACGACGAATCCGCAAATGCAGCTTCAAACGCCATAAACAATGCGGTCCATCTCCTCGTTGGTGAGTTGGGCGACTGGGCCGGCAAAGGCATACTCATCCACGCGCAGTAGTGGATCATCCATGGAAACTGCCGGACGGCCTTTGGCGGGCGGGGGCGAAATAACGGCAATGGCATGGCCATCCCGGGCGATGGTAATACT
Organism: uncultured Opitutales bacterium; assembly: GCA_964561455.1. Lineage (GTDB taxonomy): Bacteria > Verrucomicrobiota > Verrucomicrobiia > Opitutales > JABDGR01 > JABDGR01. Next base: position 27,477 of record CAZLPS010000048.1, on the reverse strand, counting down.
TTCACCGCTTTCCACGCGGCTGAGCAGGCGCGAAAGGTGGGTCTTGGCGGCGTGGATATTTACCTGGGTGGCCGAACTGAGCCAGAGATTGGCCTTGCGCGAACGGGGGCGGGCGCGGCGCGGTGGAGGGCGGACGGTTGTTTTCATTTGATCATGTTAGCTAATCATGTTAGCTAAGCAAGTAGAAAGCTCTCTTCAGGACGGAGCTTCATGAACCAGCGCCAAATGAGTGGCCGCCTTCACCACCAAAGAGAGTTATCCCACAGGAGCGACCAGATTATTTTTGGCTTGGCTCGGACGAGGTCGCGGCTTCGTCAAAGAGGGAATTGAAGATATCCCGGCTGACAAGGCTGACGCCATGGGACATCCTCGGTGCGAGTGTCGCAAGAAAAGCACTGGCATCTGTTTGCGATCCGACAAAGAGCAGAAGGCGAATGTCTTGGATGTCCTCAATATAGACGCCGGAGTCAAACGGCCAAGCAAGCGGGTGTGCAATCTTAGTTCCCGATTCAACAAATTTGACTGGGACGGCTTGCCCATTTTCGGCGATAACATTCAGAGTTCCTTCAATCTTATTCGCCCCCCGAGCAAAAACGCGTGTCAAAAGAGGCGCGGCTAGTATGCTTACGTATCCCGTGGATGAAGCCTGGAAGCTGAAGTTCCGCCTGCCTGCTTCGCCTTGAATCCAGTGGGTGACCGGTTTCCATTGGTTTCCTTGTTCGTTCCAGGTGGCGGAAGCTTTAAGCTCAATTTTCAGGGGTCCGTGAAAGGCATTCGGCACAACTATGGTGACGTGTGGTGGTGGAAGGCGGTACAGACGGTATTCGGCATACTTCTGCCAGTTTGTCTCAGTCGCAAGAATTTGATAATGGTCGGCACTCACGGACCAATCTTGCGGACTCCAAGACGTTCCGGCGATGGTCGCGATACCCTCATTATTGGTGATTGAGAAAACATCGGATGGGGGGCCGTTTAAAGAATAACTCTCGTATTTGACGCTAATGTTTGCCGCAGAAATCGGCTCGCCAGTTTCGGCGTCCCGCACTGTCACCGCAAAGGTTCTACCCGCGTACGGTTGGATATTCAGGCAACCACTGCATAGAAGCCACGCAAGGCCCATACACAAAGTTACCCTGGCGGAGTTGGTGTTGCGCCAGATATTAACTAAAGTGGCGATCGTCCGGCATGCAGCTAAACCCTGGGAAGATCTCATGCGGCCATTAAGAGGCGGAATTCTCGGCCTGCCAAGAAGTTAAACAAGCTTACGGCTGCGGTCGCAGCTTGGGTTGCTCGCGTTCTTTCTCCGCCGCGTGGGCTTCGGCGGCTGCATGGTCGGCGCCTTGGGCGAGAAAGTATTCCTGCACGGAGAAGGGTTTGTCGCCGTCGCGGCGGGGAACGGGAATGTAGGCTCCGTTGGCATGCAGCTCGGTCGCGTAGGTGTTGTCGCGCGCGTACGCCGGAAGGACGTCGTCGAGGATGCGTTTGCGCAGATCCGGATCAAGGACCGGAAACACCACTTCGATGCGGCGATAGAAATTACGCGGCATCCAGTCGGCGCTGCCCAGGTAGAGTTCGGGCTGCGGGCCGTCGGCATTTTCAAAATAGTAGATCCGGCTGTGCTCAAGAAACTGACCGACGACGCTGGTGACCCGGATGTTCTCCGACAGTCCCTTCATGCCGGGAACCAGCCCGCAAATGCCGCGGACGATGAGGTGGATCTTCACGCCGGCTTGGGAAGCGCGGTAGAGGTTGTCCATGGTTTCCTGGTCAATGAGGCTGTTGATTTTCGCGCAAATGCGGGCCGGCTTCCCGGCGGCGGCGTTGGCGGCTTCACGCAAGATCTTCTTTTGCACTTCCGCATGCAGGTTAAATGGCGCCACGAGCAGGTGCTTGAATTTTGGTGAAAGCGCAAATCCGGTCAGCGCGTTAAATACATTGGCGACTTCCTCCGTCACGCGCCGGTTGGTGGTGAACAGACTGAAATCGGTGTACACCCGGGCCGTCTTGGGATTGTAATTCCCGGTCCCGAGGTGGGTGTAGCGCCGCAGCGTGCCTTTTTCACGGCGGACGACGAGGCAGCATTTGCAGTGGGTTTTTAGCCCGACCAGGCCATAGACGACGTGTACACCCTCCTCCTCAAGTTGCCGCGCCCACTGGATGTTCTTCATCTCGTCGAATCGCGCTTTCAACTCCACGAGAGCGGTGACTTGCTTGCCGTTGCGTGATGCCTCGATGAGCGCCTCGATGATGGGGGAGTCGCCGCTGGTGCGGTAGAGAGTTTGTTTGATGGCCACCACCAAGGGATCGCGGCCAGCCTCGCGCAGGAAATCCACCACCGGGTCGAAGGCTTCATAGGGATGGTGCAGCAGGACGTCGTGCCGCGCAATCTCGGCAAACAGATTCTCGGTGGCCAGCGCGGCGGGACGGTGGGGCGTGTATGGAGGGTACAGGAGCTTGGGGTGATCCTGGCCGAGATCGTCAATGACTTCGAAGAACCGCATGAGGTTCAGTGGCCCGTTTTGACGAAAGACGTATTCCTCGGGAAGATTTATGGCTTTGAGGAACTGGGCCAGGACGGCGTCGTCCACATCCTCCCGAATTTCGAGGCGCACCGGGGCGCCGCGGCGCTGGCGATGGAGCTCCTGCTCGATTTTGGTGATGAGATTTTCGGCCTCTTCCTCGTCAATATAGAGGTCGCTGTTGCGCGTGATGCGGAACGGCCAGGCGCCGTTAACTTTGTATCCAGGGAAAAGATCGGCGGCAAAATGACGGATAATGGCGCTGAGAAACACATAGGTGCTGACCGGGCGGGAGCCCGTGCCGATGCGCACGAGCCGTGGCAATACACGCGGCACGGGGACGATGGCCATCATCTTGTCTTCGTGCGGGGTGTTTGGGTTGTCGAGCGAAAGCAGGATGTAGAGCGCCTTGTTGGTCAGTTGCGGAAAGGGGTGTGACGGGTCAATCGCCATGGGCGTGAGCACAGGGTAAATGTGCTCGCGGTAATAATCTTCCAGCCAATTGAGTTCCGAGCGGCTCCAGTCATCTTCGTGTTTAAAGACAATGTTGTTTTCGCGCAGGGCCGGGAGCAGTTGCTCCTGCCAGCAACGGTATTGGTCATCCACCAGGCCACGGGCGATGTGGTGAATGCGGCGGAGTTGCTCCTTGGGGCCCAGGCCGTCAATGCCGACTTCAACGACCCCCGAGTCCACCTGCTGCACGAGGCCAGCCACACGAATCTCAAAAAACTCATCGAGATTCGAGCTGACAATCGCGAGGAAGCGCAGGCGTTCCAACAACGGCACGCGCGGATTGTATGCGAGTTCCAGAACGCGGCGGTTGAAGGCGAGCCAGCTGAGTTCGCGGTTGAAGTAGGCCACCTTTTGCAGGGGCGGGGTCTTTTTCTTGGACATCTTGGAATTTAAGAATTAAAAAGTAAAAATTAAGAAAAGGCCACCACCGAGGCCGCCAATCGGTGCTAGTCCCGGATGACCACGCTCTTGATATTCACGAATTCGCGGGCGCCAAACAAGCCCAGTTCGCGGCCGTAACCGGATTGTTTCACGCCGCCAAAGGGCAGCCGGGGGTCGCTCTTGACGAAGTCATTCACCGCGCAGAAACCGGCTTCGAGTTCGGTAACGGCAATGCGGCGGCCACGGGCCAAGTCGCGGGTGAACACGGCCGCGCCGAGGCCGTAGTGGTGTTTATTGGCAAGGGTGATGGCGTCTGCTTCGTCTTTGGCGGAGACAATGGCAGCGACGGGGCCGAAGGTTTCCTCGTCGAAAACGGCCATGCCCGGCTTTACGCCGGTTAGCACCGTGGGCGGATAATAGTTGCCCGGGCCGGAAATGGGTGTGCCGCCAAGGATGAGCGTGGCCCCGGCGGTGATGCTGGCGTCCACCTGGATTTGCAGGGCGGCGCGGCCCTCAGCGCGGGCCAGCGGGCCGAGCTTGGTCGCTGGGTCGAGGGGGGCGCCGGGGGCGTAGGTCTGAAGTTCGTGAATCAGCTTTCTTTCAAATGCGGTGCGGACGCTTTCGATGACGACGAAGCGTTTGGCCGCGATGCAAGTCTGCCCGGAATTATTGCAGCGCGATTGCGCGCACAGTTTGGCCGCATGGTCGAGATCGGCGTCGGCGAGGATGAGATAGGGGTCGCTGCCGCCCAGCTCCATCACGCATTTTTTGAGGACCGACCCGGCGACCGCCGCGATTTGCGCGCCCGCCGCCGCACTGCCGGTCAGCGTCACCCCGCGGACCAGCGGATGCTTGAGTGCGGCGGTGGCCCCTTCCGGGCCGGTGAGGATGACGCGCACGAGGTCTTGGGGAAATTCCGCTTCGCGAAACAGGTGTCCAATGGCCAGGGCGCAACGCGGAACGTTCGAGGCATGTTTGAGGACGATCGCATTGCCGCCAAGGAGAATGGGCGCTGCGGCGCGCAGAAACTGCCAAAACGGAAAATTCCACGGCATCACCGCCAGAATAACGCCCAGCGGCTGGAACGTGACGAAACTTTCGCGGGCCTCCGTCTTCACCGGTTCCTCTGCCAGCATGGCCGGGCCATGCTCGGCATAGTATTCGCAGCACCAGGCGCATTTTTCGATTTCGGCCCGGGCCTCGGTGATGGGCTTGCCCATTTCCCCGGTCGCAAGGTGGGCGCAATGGTCGACTTGCCCCCGAAGAATTTTGGCCAAACCCCGCAATTTTTCCGCCCGGGCGGCGACGGGTACGCGCCGCCATTGCCCAAAAGCCGCGTTGGCTGCCTCCACCGCGCCGCCAATTTCAGGAATCGAATTCGGCGCGAATTCGGCGGTGAGTTCGCCGGTGGCGGGGTTGACGGAGCGGAGCATGGGTGTGTTGGGAGAGTAAATTGGAAGCTCGCCGGATGCCACTCGAATCTAATAATCTGGGTGCCGTGCGGGCGTGTCGCCTTATCGCCGGTACCCTTATGAGCAATTCCAAGACTTGTTTGCGCTGCGGCGGCACCCGGCTGGAACCGGGCGTGCTTAATTCCACGGGCCGCATTCATTTTCAACCGGAAAATGCGAAAGTATTTTCCTTAAAGTCCAGCGATGTTAAGCTGCAGGCGAACATTTGCCTCGATTGCGGCACGCTTGACCTGGTCGCCGATTTCCAAAAGGCCGAAGCCCTCGTCGGCGGCCGGGCCAAGCCGGTTTAGATTCGATTGCGGGAGGCGAGGAGGTGAGCTGGGGTAAAGCCCCGCAGGGACGGCAGAAGGTAACCCAGCATTTTAATGCTGGGAGGCTACTCCGAAGAGATATCGAGTCCCGGAGGGACGAAAGAATCCCCGGATTTTTCTGTCGTCCCTCCGGGACTCGATTTTCACTCATGAGCCTGCCCACCAATAAATTGGTGGGTTACCTTCTTTCGTCCCTGCGGGACTTGGAAAGACAAAATGAAAACAATGACGAAACAAGACAATTATTTTGGCAATGTCCTATTCGGTACCACAATTAAGCCGGTCAAAACTTCGCCATAAGATCTGAATTCATTTCGGGCGAAATATAGGGCTGTGAGCGCACAGAGCGCGGCATCAAGCTGGTCAATGTTGGTCAATCTACTCTCATCCATTCCGGCCCGTTTAAGCAAAGCGCGACGAATCGAAGATTTCTTCTTGGCGGAGACGATACTCCCCTCCAAAGCGCATGCCACTGCATGCGGAAAGGTTTCGAAGCAGTGGAGAGGTGACAACTGCTTGAATTCTCCAGCATACAGGGGGTGCGTTGTTTCGAGACACTTGAACAGATCGGCACCGTTTAACATCCATCCATAATAATTTTTTGAATGTGCTTCAGCGGCCTCACGGCTGGGAGTGGAAAAGCACCCGATTTTCTCCTGTTTCAATTCGCTCTCGGCGGGGCGGGTGCGGCCGGTGTTACTCCAGCGGCAAGGAGCATCCACGCTGATGTAGCTTGCCCCAACCTGACGGCACCAGCTTGCGACCTTTGCAGCTTCATGTGAGACAAATTGGTCCAGATAGGTTCCGTCTTGTAATGCGACCGCATGAAAGCCCTTTCTTGGGCCTCCGACATCAATTCCGGCAACGATTTCTGGAATGATCATGAAGTTGAATTCTGGCGACAACGTTCAAATAAAAATCAGCGTTACATCGCCATCGCGTTCCCCGCAATCCACCCGGTCGTCCACGCCGACTGAAAATTAAATCCACCCGTAATCGCGTCAATATCCAGCACCTCCCCCGCCAAATACAAACCCGGACAGACCCGGCTTTGCATGGTGCGAAAATCCACTTCCTTGAGCGCCACGCCGCCGCAGGTCACGAATTCCTCCTTGTGCATGCTTTTGCCATTAACCTTGTATTCCCCGGCGCAGAGCTGGTGGGCGAGGGCTTCGGAGTCCTTTTTCGAAAGGGTGTTCCAGGTGATGTCCTCGTTGATGCCCGCCGCGGTGACGAGGCGCTCCCAGAGGCGCTGTGGCAGGCCCATCGGCGACCACAGGGCGACGTGCTTCCGCGCAAAATGGATGCGGGCTTCGTGAATCTCATTCATCACCCGCTTATGGTCGTGGTCGGCGAGCCACTGAATCTGGATGCTGAATTTATAGTCGCGCTCCGCGATGAGCCGCGCGCCCCAGGAGGAGGCGCGCAGGATGCTCGGCCCGCTCAGGCCCCAATGCGTGATGAGCAGCGGCCCCGCCTCATCCAGGTCGGTGCCGACCACCCGGACGCGGGCGTTCGGAACGGATATGCCGGCCAAGGCATGGACGCGCGGGTCGTCCACATGAAAGGTGAATAGTGACGGCACCGGCGCCGTAATGGTGTGCCCGAGCGATTCGGCGAGGCCGTGGCCTTTCAGCCCGCGTGAGCCGCCGGTGGCCAGGAGGAGACAGTCGCATTCAACCGTGCCGTCTTCCGTGAGTATCACCGCGAAAGCTTTGTCCTTTTTCAACACCTCGGCGATGCCGCAGCCCGTGCGGATGTGGACATTGAGCCGGGCTGCCTCGCGGGTCAGGCAGTCAATGATGGTTTGCGACGAATCGCTTGTCGGGAACATGCGGCCATCCTCCTCGGTTTTCAATTCGACGCCACGTTCCTCGAACCATTCGACGGTATCGCGCGGCTGGAACCGGTGGAAAGGCCCGAGGAGTTCGCGGGCGCCGCGCGGATAATTCTTCACCAGCTCGGCAGGGTCAAAGCAGGCGTGAGTGACATTGCAGCGACCACCGCCGGACACGCGCACCTTGGCGAGCACTTCGGGACTGCGCTCAAAAATGTGCACGGATGCCTTGGGATTGGCTTCAGCGCAGGCGAGGGCGGCGAAGAAGCCGGCGGCGCCGCCACCAGCAATGACCACGCGGGGAGAAGAGGACATGAAAGATGAGTAAAGGGCGAGAAGGGTGAAAACTTGGAGCGTGGAGCAGGGAGCGGGGATTCTGAAATCTGAGACGGGTTATTTGAGTGCGCAGAAGGAGGAGCAGGGAAACGAGAAGGATAAGGAATGGGATTACCTCAACGGCGTTCGCGCTTGCTCCGAAGTCGTAAAGATGGGAAGATATCGCCCAATGCGCAAGCGTTCGCATTTGCACTCCATGCCAACCTTTCAACCATTGGGCGCTTCGGCCAAGGCCCGGCATTGGGCTCGGTTGATGCTTTTGGCGATGATGATGACGCTTTGGGGGATGGCCCCGGCCTCGGGTCAAACCCCCGCCCATCCCTGGCGGGACAACTTGACCCGCGATGACATTGTCAAGGCCTTGGGCGAGCCGCAGGGCGATGTGGGTAGCAGCGCGGCGGAGCGGATGATCTACAAGGGCGGCCTGCTGATCGTGCTGAGCAATAATTTGGTGACGGAAATTGACGGCGACGTGCCGGAGGCATTGCGACCGGCGGGCGTTGCCGCGTCAGCGGCCCCGGCTCCGACAGTATTGCCAGCCGCGAAGCCCGTAGCAGCGGCCGCTTCGGCGAGCGTTGCGGCCAAAGCGACCGTGGCGGTGGCTGCGAGCACCACACCGGCTTCGATGGTTGCGCCCTACGCGGGACAGTCCACGAGCGATCAAGAGTCGGAAAAGATCATCAGCGACTTTTCGACGACATCAATTGTCCCGCAGGGCACGCCGTTGTCTGGGGTGATAACGAAAGCCCTGGGACCGGGGAGCGCAGGCGGCGCGGGGACGGCATCGCTGCTGGCCCAAGCCACTGCCGCCGGGGCCAGTGGGACCAGTCCCGCGGCGGAATTGTCGCCCTGGGCGCGGACGGACACGTGGCAGGGGTTTTTGGCGGGTTTGCTTTTGAAAACAGTTTTAATGACGTTCGTGTTAAAGGGGGCGTTTCACTGGAAGGATTTTCCGATACTTTGGCGCGAAGCAACGCTGGTGGCGGTCGGGGTGTCGCTCTGCAACCAGATTCTGGCGTGGGTGTTTTCTTTGAATGATTTCGGAAAGATTGCGGCGACGGTGCAGGCGGACCAGATCATCTCGGGAGCGGTGTTGCTGGCGCTCATCATGAATTTTACGCAGGCCAAGCAATTTCCGCGGGCGGCGGCCATCATGATTACCGCCATGGGGGCGAACATCGCGCTCGGGTACGTGCAGGTGGCGTTTATGTGATTACGCCCTGGATTAACGGCGGCAGCCTGTCCGGCTGCGAGGCGCGATACCGAATTGATGAGGGAAAACGTGGCGAATGCCGCTAATTCGCCCGGGTTTGCGAGTAATACCACTGGACTTGCTGGGGGCTGCTGTCCTCGTCGAGGTTCTCGGCAGTAACGTCCTTTTCGCCCTCGGCTGGGGGGAGGACTTCTTTGAGCTTCCAGTCGCGGTCGAGTCGGCCGAAGGTCCAATATTCCGTAAAGGGGGTGACGTAGTCGTCGAGGACGGTCTGGCTGCCGTTCTGGCTGGTGCAGCGCTGGGCATGGGCGCTGATGCGCACGACGTACTCGTCGCGGGTGTTGTCGGCAAAATTGCGCACGAGGATGAGTTCGACTTTGCGGACGCAGAGATTGCGGAACTCGACTTTGCGACCGGCTTGTTGGTTGGCGGCGATGTCGGCGCGGAGGTGGGCGGCAACATCGGGGAACAGGAGGTTGTCAGGCACTTTGGCCGGGTCGCCGCCTTCGCGTACGGAGATGACCTGGACGAATACCGCGCGGGCGCGATCCAACATGCGCTGGCGGTCCCATAGTTTGTCAGTTTTGGCGAGGAAGTTGAGCATCCGCTCGATGCGGGTGGCCTTGTCGCCTGCGGCCTTCCCCTGCCAGGGGCCGGCGGGTCCGGCTTGGGCGGCGGCCTGGTCGCCGTAGATGTTCTTTACGCCCGTGTCGGTGAATTGTTCGAAGAAGTTTTCCGTTTTGAGGGCGTCGGATTCGCGCGATTGTTCGATTTCCCGCAGGCGCCAGGCACCGTTGAAGAGTTGAAAGATCCAGAATTCCTGGAACTGCTCGGGACCGTCGTCCCCGCGCAAAAAGCGGCCCGTGCGGTCGTCCTCATAATAATCGCGGGCGTGGGCGGTAATGAGGGCGGTGAACTCGCGGTGGTCGGGATCTTCGGTGTAGCGGACGTTGACAATGTCGATGTGTTCGACTCCCAACGATGCCATCAAATTGACTTCGTGATTACGTACCATCCCGGCGATTTCCGAAGTGTGTTCGGCGTAGAGATGGTCCGTGAGCAGGGGTTGCATGGGCGCATAGGCCCGCTTTTGCCAGCAGTCCTGCAATTTGAGGAAAGTTGTCCGCGCGGTCTCCTCGAGTTTGGCCGCGGTCATGGCGGGGTCGGTCTTGCTGAGGAAATCAAGCAATTTGGCGGTTTTGTCCGCCTTGCGGGCGATTTGAGCGCGGGAGAAGAGAAAGTCGAGGTTTTCGCTTTTCTTCTGCCAGGATTGATAGATTACAGAGCCAGCGACGTAGACAAATATGCCCCCGACAACAAACAGCACCACCATGGGATCAGCGTCGCCGCCTCCGCCGCTGCCTCCCCCATAATACCCGCCTCCGCCTTTATTATGGACGGCAAAGCCATCCGCAAAATACGTGTTGGGAAAATCGATTTGCAGATTGTAGACTTTGACCGGAGCGTTGACGTGATGCATCCGCCGAATGCGTTGCGGATTAAGGCCATGGCCATCGTAGACATAAATAGTGTCGCCGACGTGCAGGGCGGCGATGGTCTTAAATGTATCTGCCCCAACATAGAACGGATGTTCGGCGGTGACGCGCACCTGCCGGTCGGCGGTGGAAACCTCCCAGTATTCTTCGACATCGTAGGAGATGATGTTGCGCACCGTGGAGGAAATGGTGGTGCCATCGATCTTGAATGCCAGGACTTTGTCCCCGGGCTGGAGCGTGGAAATGGCACGGGTGGAACCATTGGCCAGCAAGATGGGCGTGTCGGGCAGGAAGCAACCTTTGTTGTGAACCGCGACGCCATTGGCCAGGAACGTTCCAGCGGGCGAAACCAGGAGGTTGAAGGCGGCGAGCGTGGTTGGTGCCCGGGAAACAGTAATCACTTTGCTATATTCCAATTGGCCGTTCTTCCAACTCCACACCTGATCTCCGGGTTGCAAGTCACCCGCACAGCGAAAAACTCCCGGGGCAATTTCGATGGGATGTTCCGGCGTGGCAAGCAAGATACGGTCCGCGAGCCCAAGGCGCACCATTTCATCGGGTTCGACGCGGTAACATGCCGCCACGGTCGAGCGTTGCAAACCGTCCGGGGTGGGGGACCAAACGGCATCGCCGGGCCGGAGTGTTTCAATGGCACGCAACCCTGCAGGAGTATTGATCAAGGTGCCTTCGGCCAGGCATCCGCCGCCACCTTTATTATGAACAGCAATGCCATCGGCAAAATAAGTGTTCGGATTGTCCACTTGCAGATTGTAAACTTTGACCTTCGCGACCACTCGCTGCATCCGCACGATGGGCTGCGGCGCAAGGCCGTGGCCGTCATAGACGTAAATAACGTCGCCGACGTGCAGGGCCGAAAGGGTCTTGAACGTGCCCGCCCCGACGTAAAATGGATGTTCCTCCGTGACGCGGACCTGGCGATCGGTGGTGGAAACTTCCCAATATTCGTCAACGTCGTAAGTGATGATGTTGTGCACCTCGGCGGCCAGGGTGGTTCCATCAGTCTGAAACGCTAAAACGACGTCGCCTGCATGAAGCGTGGAAATGGCTCGCGACGTGCCATCGGCCAGTAAGACAGGCGTATCCGGCAGAAAACAGCCTTTATTGTGAACGGCGACACCGTTGGCCAAAAAGGTTCCGGCTGGTGCCACCAATAGATTGTAAGCGGCCATCGTCGTTTTGGTGCGGTTGACGGCAACAACCGGGGTAAATTCGAGCCGGCCACCCTGCGAAACCAACACATCGTCGCCGGGCCGCAATTCCCCCGCGCTGCGGAAAACCCCGGCGGCAATTTCAATGGGATGTTCGGGAGTGGCCAGCAGCACACGGCCGGAAAGTTCGATGCGTACGATTTCGTCGGGTTCCACCCGGTAACAGGCAGCGACGGTGGACTTCTGCAGGCCAGTTGGAGTCGGCGACCAGACGGCATCTCCGGGCCGGAGGGATTCAATCGCCCGCAGACCCGAGGGCGTCTCGATCAAGGTCCCTTCGGCCAGGCAGCCGCCACCACCGCGACCCCACGCAGTGGCCGCGAACAACCAGGCAAGTAAACAGTATAGGGATAATTTCCTCATGGGGGCTGGACGGGGGCCAAACCTTTCCGGGGGCGGGTCCGCGACAAATTAATAGAGGGCGGCGATGATGCCGCCGAGCACGGCGGCCGCCACAATGATGCTCATGCCGAGGATACCGGCGGAAACGACGCGACCGAAATATTCGGCAACCGCCCGGTTGCCGCGCGCGATTTCTTTTTCCTCGTCCAGCGCCGGGGTGAATTTTTCCAGGATTTTGGGCAGGAGGGTGGCGGCGAGCATGATTAAGGTGATGCCCACGCCGCCACCGACGATGATAAAGACCACCAGCAAGCCGAGGTTCTGCATGACATTATTCATAAGAATCCTTTGGGGAGTGCGCCGGGGTGGGCGCGTTGACGGAGACCATCCAAATACTTAATCCGCTTGGCAATCCAATACGGTGACAACGATTATAATCGGCGATTGGCAGGGGAAACAGGTTTGACCATGGTAAGGCGCTGGGGTCAGGCAATTGCCATGGTTTCCCGCACGGTCAAATTGCCCAAGGAGCTCGACTCCCGCCTGCGCCGGTGGGCGAAGGCGCGCAAGCTCACGTATTCGGAGGCGGCGCGCCAAACCATGACGGAAGGCATGCGGGATGGAGGTGGCGTCAATATGCGCGAAGCGCTGAAGGAATTTCTCGGCTGCGTGGATGGTCCGACGGATTTGTCCACGATCAAAGCTTAGTTGGATGATTACGGCCTGGATGCGAAAGAGTAATCAAGTTATGCCACCATGCGCGGCTTGTGATGCCTCTGCGCTGAGGATTGGATGATGATTGCCCCGGCCGGCGGAGCCGAATCTCAACCTGCATTCAATTCCGGGCGGTTCTCCGGCTGCCCTTGGTATTGCTCAATCAATTCCTTTATGCGACGGGCGTCACTTTTGGTGTGCCCGTGACTGGCCAGTGGGTCGGAGCCACCGGAGGATTCGATCAGGATATTCGACCAAATCAGGCCGGTCTTAATATGGACCGACGCCACTTTGGCCATGCTGACGCTAATTTCATCCACGCTGAACCACGCGCGCTTGCGGCGGACCACCGCATTTGGCGTGACTTGAATGGTGGTCGGGAAAAAGAGGTTTCCCGCGGTCCAGCGGCTGGCTTGGAAGATTTCACTCATGGGGCGGGGTGGGTTTGGGGTTTTGTTTGCCTCAAAACGCGTGCAAAATCTTTTGCAGGTCCACGTTGTCGAGAATGAGCCGCTTGATGATGGGAATTTTGTCGGTGTCGTGCGGCTGGGTCTTGATGGTCATATTGACAATCTTCGAAGCCACAGCATAGCTTTCGTCATCGGTGATGACCACTGGAATATTGGTCTGGTGTAACATTTCGAGCAGGCGCGGGTGGGGCATGATGTTGCGCGTGAGGATGACACCCGAAATAATCTTCTTGCCCGTCAGGCTGGCCTGCGCGATGGCCGAGAGCAGGATGTCGTCGCGGTCGCCGGGGGTCAGCATCAGCACCCCGGGTTGCAGGTAGTCCATCATGCCTTTGGCCGTCATGGCGCCGATGACGATGCGCAGGACACGCTCGTTGAGACCCTGCGCGCGGCCGTTGAGCCAGCGGCCGCTGATCTCATCCACGACTTGGGAAAGATTGGGCGCGGTGAGCGGTTTTTGCAGCGGGATGGCACCCAGCAACGGCACGCCGAGACGCGCGAGACCCTTGCCCGCGTGCTCGATCACCTGCGGAATCTTGTCCGGCAGGCATTTGTTCAAAATCGCCCCAATGACTTCGACTCCGTGTTTGTCGAAGAGCGCCTTGTTCATGGCGATTTCGTCCACCGGGCGACCGATGCCGCCCTCGGAGACGATGATGACCTTGGCCTTGAATAATTTCGCGGCCTGGGCGTTGGACATGTCAAAAATCGCGCCGACGCCGGCGTGGCCGGTGCCTTCGATGATGATATAGTCTTTGTGGAACGCGACGCGGTCGAAGGCGCGGCACATGCGGTCGGTCAACAGGGGGAGGTTTTCTGCGGGATTGGCCAGGTAGCGCCGGGTGAAGCTGGAGTCCACGGCAATGGGGCTCATGGCCTCGATGGGCACCTCCACCTGGAAGATGCTGTCGAGCAGCAGCGAGTCCTCATCAATGCGCGCGCCCTGGACCTCGACAAATCGCTGGCCGATGGGCTTGATGTAGCCGACGCTGGGCGAAAGCGAGCGGAGCGCGGCAAAAAGGCCGAGGCAGACGGTCGTCTTGCCCTCGTTCATGCGCGTGGCCGCCACGAAGATGCGTTTTGTTATGACGTTGCGCGGCGCGGCCAGCAGCGTTTTATCACTGCCGTCCGTGAAGCTCGACTGGGCGAGCAGCGGCTGGCGAATTTCGTCAGGCATGGGATACGCGAATACTGAATTCTGATTGCTGAATTCTGGTGGAAAGCTCGTCGGCAGCGGTTGGTAAACTTTGTGTGGTTGGCGTTATTTCAGCATTCAGTGCTCAGCATTCAGCAATTCAGACATGGATTAAAATACCCCTCCGGTCCCAAGCTACGCCTTTTGGCCATACAGAAAACTGTGATCCACCGCTTGGGCGGCGACAACCACTGCGGTACCGAAGATGTCATGGGCGCTGGCGCCGCGGCTGATTTCGGCGGCGGGACGGGTGAGGCCGGTGATGATTTGCCCATAGGTGCGCGCTCCAGCGACGAGTTGCAGCATCTTCAAGGCAATGTTGCCGCTGTTCAGGTCGGGGAAAACGAGCACGTTGGCGTGGCCACCGACGGAACTGTCCACGCCCTTTTGTTTGGCGGTGACAAGATCGAGGGCGGCGTCGAGCTGGAGCTCGCCGTCAATATCGGCGACGAGACCCCGTTCCCGCGCTTTGCGCTGGGCGAGGGCGGTCGCGACTTGGACTTTGCCAATGACCGGACTTTTCGGATCGCGGCTTTTGGTCGAATAGGCGAGCATGGCCACCCGCGGCGTCTGATTGGTCAAGTGATGCGCGAGCGTGGCGGTGGTGACAGCAATGTCGGCGAGCTGCTCGGCCGTGGGATTGGGCAGGACGCCGCAGTCCGCAAGAAAAAGGTGCCCATTAATGCCGAGGTGCGGGTGGCTGGTTTCGGCAATGGCCATGGAGGAGGCCGTGCTCACGCCCTCCTGCAGCGTCAACACTTGAAAGAGCGGGCGCAGGCCGCTGGCCGCGGAATGAGTGGCCCCTGCAACGACCGCGTCGGCCCCCATCGTGGCCAGCATGATGGCGGCGAAGTAATTGCTGTTCGCCACATAGTCGCGGGCGGAGACCTCGTCGAGCCCCTTGAAGCGGAGCAGGCCCTGGAATTTTTTGACAAATTCGGGAAACTCATCGGCGCGCTCGGGCTCGAGAATGCGCAGGCCGTCCAGCCGCAAGTCGAGCCGGGCGGCGTTTTCCTTAATCAGAGTGCGGTCGCCAAGGAGGATGGGCACACCCAGCTTGCGGGTGGCAAACTGGCGGGCCGCCTGGAGAATACGCGGGTCGGAGCCCTCCGGAAACACCACGCGCTTCGGATGCCGGACCAGGCGTTCTGCCAATGCTTCGATGAGTGACATAAGAGTGGGCTGACGGTAGCAAGAACCGGGCCGCGCGGGCAAGGGCAATTCTTGGGCGGTGGTCATTTTGCGGCGACGTAGCGCTGAGCTTTAGCCAGCGCTTTGGATCATCCGAACATCAAAGAAGCGCTGGCTGAAGCTCAGCGCTACGTCGCTGCAAATTCATCCTCCACGGTCGGTTGCAGATGCTTGTCTGTTTCAATCCAATGTGAAATTATCCCACCATGTTTGTAACTTTGGATTCCAAACATCGTTTGACCGTGCCGGCGGCCGTCGCGCCCACGACGCCGGGCGAGCATTTTCAGGTGGATTTTGACGCCGAGGAGGACGCCTTTATTTTTCGGCGGCTTGCCTCCAAGCCCGATTGGCTGGAGGTGCTCAAACAATGTCCCCTGGATATGGTCGAATTGCCGCCCTGCCGCCGTGAATATCCCCATCGAAAGAAGCTGTGAACTATTTACTCGATGCGGATGTGCTCAGCCAGCCAGCCAAGCGCCGGGGCGACCCGCGGGTGGTGGCTTGACTTGACGATTGTGACGGGAAATAAAAAAGATTTTCAGCGGCCCGGGCTGTGCGTGTTGAACCCGTTTAAGGATACGGGGGACTGAGGTCGCCTTGGTTCGAAAGTAAGCAGGTAAGAGGCGCGCATGAACCCAGGTTAAGAAAATGGTACAAAGGCATCGGTGACAGGAGCCCAATACTCCTCCCCAGTGAGATCGTCCCGTTGCAGATATATCCGATTGGTACTTTTGTCCACCTTGATGGTGCATGCCCGTTCAAATCTCCAGTCGGTATCCCATCCCACTGCAACAATTGCTTCGTCTGGAGTTTCACTTTCCACTATCCATGCGGGGTGCACGGTTTTGGTTTCGAACTGTCCAAGATAAGCGAAAACCGACGATTTTGATAATATAATTTCCCACGCGGAAAATCTTCCCTCGCCACCACAATCCGCAAGCAGCAGTGCCGTGGCGCCCAGAATTACCATGGACGCGATTTTTTTCATTTGCGACCGGGATTGGGTTCCAGCGTTTTTCAGTGTTTGCTCGTGGCTAATGCTTGGCGGTGACATCTGTTTCCAGCCTAAAAATGCATCTTTTCGCCAGGCTGCAGGCTGAGGGCAAAGGCTTCGAGGAGTCGCACGCATTTCTCAATGTCTTCGAGATCCACGACTTCGGCCGGGGTGTGCATATAACGCAGGGGAATGCCTACCAATCCGGTCGCGACGCCTGACCGGGCCATTTGCAGCGCACGGGCGTCCGTGCCCGTCGGCATCGATTCGGTTTCAATCTGATAAGGAATTTTTTCCTTTTCGGCGCAGGCCACCAAGCGATCGAAAACAAGGGGATTGATATTCGGGCCACGCGCCAGTATGGGCCCGCCGCCGAGTTTGTATTCGCCAAAACGCTTGTGGTCGGAATCCGGGCAATCCGTGGCATGTGACACGTCAACGGCGATGGCCAAATCCGGATTGACTGCGTAACCGGCGGTGACGGCGCCACGGGTACCGATTTCCTCCTGCGTGGTGGCGACGGAAACGAGCTTGGCCTTCAACTTCTTTTTGCGCTCGGCGAGGCGGCGCAAGGTCTCCATGACGACGTAGCAGCCAGTCTTGTCATCAAAGGCCCGGGCGGCACCCACGCTGCCGTACAGCAATTCAAAGCCCAAATTGTAAACCACCGGATCGCCCAAGCGAACGCGCTTCAGGGCGTCCTTTTTGCTTTTCGCGCCGATATCAATCCAGATCTGGTGGATCTCCGGCATGGTTTCACGCTCTTTCTGGGTCATTAAATGGATTGCGCGCTTGCCGGTAACGCCCGTGACGATGCCGTCCTTGGTCAGGATCTGGACGCGGCGACCGGAAATGACGCTGCGGTCATGGCCACCCAGAGTGTCGAAATAAAGAAATCCGTCTTTGTCCACATACTTGATAATGAGACCCAGCTCGTCCATGTGCCCGGCGAGTAATAGGCAGGGGTCGCCGCCCGGATTGAGCGTGGCGATACGGTTGCCAAGGGCGTCCTTCTCATATGTGTCCGCCGCCGGACGCATATACCGGTCCACGACGACCTGGGCTTCGAACTCGGAGCCGGTGGGCGAGCGGGCTTCGAGCAAATCAACGAGAAAGGCGGGGGGAGTGAACGCAGAAGTCATAAAATTTTGAATTTCTATTTTCGAAACGACAACACAGAACCAGCGTTTGTGGCTAGTCAAATACGAACCAGAGGAATTCGCAGTTGGCGGTGGCGTGGGCGGTGAGCTTCGGTTCTTCTTCAACGGAGCATCCGTCGCCGGGCGAGAGCTTGGCGCCGATTGGGTCGAGGGTTAGGGCGCCTTTGATCAATTGGAGCCAGCCGCCTTGTTGGGCGGCGAGGGGGAGGGCAAGCATTTGGCCTTTGGCGAGGGTGGCGGTGTAAATCTGCACGGCTTGGCGGATGGTCATGGCGCCGTCGCGGCCCTGGGGGTCAGCCAGAAGTTTTAACTTATTGGCCCGATCCTTTTCAGTGTAGCCCAATTCCTGATAATTAGGCGTGCCGCCGGCGGCCTTCGGCACAAACCAGATTTGAAGCAAGTGGGTACCGTCTGTGGGGGAGGGGTTAAATTCGCTATGGCGCACTCCCGTGCCGGCGCTCATCAATTGCACGCGACCAGGGGTGATCTGCGCGGTGTTGCCGAGGGAATCGCGATGGGCGAGGGCGCCCTCATCTACGTAGGAAAAGATTTCCATGTCGCGATGGGGGTGGAGCGGGAAACCGCCGCCGCCAGCGATCCGGTCGTCATTCAAAACCCGCAGATGCCGCCAGTGAATCTTCGCCGGGTCGTAAAACTCGCCGAAGGAAAAAGTGTGGTGCGAATCCAACCAGTCGAGCTGGAATCCTCCGCGTTCATTGGCTGGCCAGAGCGTGTGCATGATATAGAGAGCATTGGCGATTGGTACGGGAAGGCAAGCGGGATTCCAACGGGGGTCTGCGTCGAGTTCTTGACGTTGGCAGCCGGGTTTGTATAGGATTGCCAGCTTACGACCATGGTCCGCCGTCCGGTGGACCTCCATGCCAGAGTAGCTCAGGGGTAGAGCAGAGGACTCATAAGCCTTTGGTCGGCGGTTCAATTCCGCCCTCTGGCACCATTTTTTTGAATTAAAAAGTAAAAAGTAAAAATCCGGGAAAGGAATTTGGATAACCTTGGGTGATGGGAAATGATTTTTAAACACGGTCGGCGCGGGCGGGCGGCGGGGACCGGTGGGGTTGGTTTCCGGGCCGGTTTTGCCCCGGGGGAATGGGGTGTTTCCCCTCGGAAAAAAGTGTGAAATTTATGTTGCTTCCCCTCGGAGCCCCCTCTTAAATGCCCGCGTATGCCTAAAAAAACACCTGCCAAGAATTCTGCGTTTATGAAGCCGGTAACTCCGGACGAAAAACTTGCCGCGGTCGTGGGCGCCACGCCCCTTCCGCGTACCGAGCTGACCAAAAAGCTCTGGATCTACATCAAGAAGCATGGCCTCCAGGACAAGAAGAACAAGCGTGACATCAATGCCGACGCCGCCCTCAAAGCGGTGTTCAACGGCAAAGCCAAAGTCAGCATGTTCGAAATGACGAAGCTGGTTTCCGGCCATTTGAAGTAAACCCTGAGTTCGGTTTAGCTGCTTAAAGTTCGCCCGCCCGTCGCGTTCGCGTGACGGGCGGGTGCTTTTCGCCCCCCGAGCACCACCCCCTCCCTTTCGTAAAAAACCCCTTTACACCCCGTCGCGTTTCCGCGATGGTGGTGCTGCAAGATTCTTATTACCATGGGTAACCTGAAGAAAAAACGCCGCTTGAAAATGAACAAGCACAAGCGGCGCAAACGCTCCAAAGCGCATCGTCACAAGAAACGCTTGTGGGGTTGAGCCGCGGGTCTCCGCGGATTTGACGATCGCCGGGCCCGGCTGTTGCCGGGCCGCGATTCTATGCGCGTCGCCGGATTTTACGGCTTGGCGCGCTGGTCATCGGCAAGTTTCTGCGCTTGGAGCGAAAGCTCGGCGGCGAGGAATGCGTGCTCCTGTGTCATCGCATTTTCTGTCCGATTGAGGACATCCAGAATGAGCTGGCCAAAGAAGGGGAAGCCGATTCGTCCGCGGCAATCAATGACGCGTTCGCCTTGGCGGTCCACGAGGTAAATCTGGTCATGCATTTCCGGCTGGGCGATTTCCATGTATTTGCGGATTTCGAGCATGCCCTCCGTGCCGAGCACGAAAAGCCGGCCGTCACCCCAGGCATGGGAACCGGTTGGAGTAAACCAGTCCACGCGGCAATAACACGAAGCACCGGAATCGGTGGTGAGCGAAGCTTCGCCGAAATCTTCGAACCCCGGTTTGTCCGGATGGGCGAAATTCTCCACGCGGGCGAAATTGATTTTCGCGTTGCGCGCGCCGGTGAAGGCGAGGAACTGCTCGAACTGGTGTGAACCGATGTCGGTGATGATGCCGCCGTATTGGCTCTTGTTGAAAAACCACTCCGGCCGGCTCGACTTGGAAAGACGGTGCGGGGCGAGGAGGAGCACCTGGAGGACCCGGCCCACCGCGCCCTGCCTTACCAGCTCGCAGGCGTGCCACGCTGATTCGACATGCAGGCGCTCGCTGTAATACACCAGATATTTGCGACCGGTATGTTCCACCGCGACCCGCGCCGCCGCCAGTTGCTGGAGCGTGGTAAACGGACACTTGTCCGTGAAATAATCCTTACCGGCAGCCAGGGTTTTCAAGCCAATGGCGCAGCGGTCGCAGGGAATTGCGGCAGTGGTGACCAATTGGACCGCGGGGTCCTCCAGAATGCGGTCGAAGGAATCCACTAATTTTGCGCCGGGAAATTTTTGCAACGTCTGGGCGCAGCGCGTGGGATCGGGGTCGTAGACGTATTTGAGCGTGGCACCGGCCTCGGCGAGGCCATTGATTTGGCCGTGAATATGGCCGTGGTCGTAATAAGCGGCGGCGAAATTGAATTCGCCGGGCTTTACCACGGGTCGGGGTTTGCCCTCGGGGGCGTAGTTGTGGCCTTCTTTTGCGCTCATGATGGGGATGGCTTAAAGCTGCTTTGCGAAATCTTCCGTTCCAAGGCCGCTGCATAGGCGGCGGCATCCAGGGGCAGGGAAACGGTGTCGTTCATGAAGGTCGAATACAACATCGCGTTTGCCAGCTCAATGGAGTGAATGCCTTCGGACGCAGGGGCGAGCAGGGGAGTGCCGTCGAGGATGGCGTCCACGAAATTCTGCAATACTGCAACATGCTGGCCGCCGGTGTTTTCGAAAGTCGAATCGCGCTGGCTGGTTGACGGAGCCTCAAATCCCTTCGGGTGGGTGCCGCACCATGCGGTGACGGGTGCATCCGTACGCGTCCATTTTAGATTCAAACCTTCGATGATAATCTTTCCGCGGTCGGCGGCGACTTCGAGGCGGTTCGTGCCGGGCGCTTCACCGGTGGTGGTGACAAAAACTCCCTGGGCTCCGTCGGCATATTCCATGCAAGCTGTAACACTGTCTTCAACTTCAATCTTATGAAAACGCCCAAACTGGCAGAACGCCCGCACTTTTGCAGGCTGGCCAAACAGCCACCACCACAGGTCGAGTTGATGGGGACTTTGGTTGAGCAGCACGCCTCCCCCTTCTCCCGCCCAAGTCGCGCGCCAGCCGCCGGCGTTGTAATAGGCCTGGGTGCGGAACCAGTCGGTGATGGTCCAACTGATCCGGCGGATGGCGCCGAGTTCGCCGTTTTGAATCATCTGATGCAAAAGTTTATAGCGTGGGTCGGTGCGCTGGTTGAACATCACCGCAAATACCTGTCGCGGGTTTTTATGGGCGGCAAGAAGGCGCAGGGCGTCGGCCTTGTGAACCGAAAGGGGTTTTTCGACCAGCACGTGCCGGCCGGAGTTCAGCGCGGCCATCCCGACGCTGGTGTGATCGAAATGCGGCGTGGCGATCAGCACGGCATCCACCTCGCCGGAGGCGAGCAGCGCCGGGACATCGGCAAAGGCCCGGGCGGAGGCGTAAGGTTGGAGTCTGGCCGCGTTTTGATCGCAAACCGCCGCCAGCCGCACGCGGGCAACTTTGCCTTCGAGCACATGGCGCGCGTGCACGGCCCCCATGTTGCCCATGCCAATGATGCCGAGGCGGACGGAATTCATGCGGGGTGGGTTTAACTGCTGTTTTGCCGGATTGATGCGGTTAATCGCGGGATTTCAACCGGGACGGTAATTCGCCTTGATCCATGCCATCCGTGGTAAAAATTCATGGCGCCAATCGTTCGATGATCCAGTCATTCTTTTCGCGCCGGTAGCGGAAGCGGTCATGGAGGCGGCTGGGGCGGCCCTGCCAAAATTCCCACGCTTCGGGAGTGACCCGGAAACCGCCCCAGTGTGGGGGCAATGGCACTTGGCCCTCGGGGTATTGGTGCTTCAATTCCTCCAGGCGCTTCTCCATTTCCGTGCGGGTGGTGATTACGCGGCTTTGGGCCGAGACCCACGCGCCGAGCTGGTTGCCGTAGGGCCGCTTCGAAAAGTATTCTGCCGACTCCGACTCCGTCACCCGCGCGGCGCGCCCCTCGACGGAAACTTGGCGCTCCAAATCGAGCCAGGCGAAATGCAGTGCGACTTGGGGATGGGTGGCCATGTCGCGGGATTTGCGGCTGTCAAAATTGGTGTAAAACACCAGGCCGCGCTCATCAAATTCCTTGAGGAGCACAATTCGGGCGCTGGGGTGGCCGTTCGCTCCCACGGTGGCGAGAGTCATGGCATTGGGCTCAGTCAAACCCGCGTGGGTGGCTTGGTCGAACCATTCGCGAAATTGCGCCGCGGGATTGGGGGCGAGGTCATTGCGGTCGAGGCCGGTTTGGGTATAGTCGCGGCGGAGGTGGGCAAGATTCATGGGAGGATGGAAATATATCGCACATTCCAGCGCTGTTGAAAAGGAGAACCGGAACCGTGGTTAGGCCAGAGGCAAAGCCGCTTCCGGGCGGGTGTATCGGTCGTGAATGGCGGCAACGGTTTGGGCTTCGGGGTGAACCGTGGCGGCGCCGGTTTGTGCAAGAAACCGGCAGACGGCAAATTTTTGGGCGGCAATTTCGTAGGGCGATTGCGGTGGTGTGCCGGCGACGGCCAAAGCCACGGGTTTTGCTACCGTGGAGCCGTAATCGCGATGGTGATGGCGCCGAAAGGCCCTCTTGTCCACCCGCTCGGGTTTGGGCGTCAGGCGCGCGCGGAAACATTCCTGTTTTTCGCACAGGCGGATGTAGAGAGGGTCGGAACCGAGCTCCGCCAGAATGGCGAGGGTTGCGGATGCGGCGGGGTCGTGGAGCGCACTCGTGCACAAATAGCGCAACCCGGCCGCGGTGCGGTAAACGCGAAAGCCCCATTCCGGATGCGCGCTGACGAAGGCGTGCAATTTGGCCAAGGCCGGTTCGGCCGGTGCGGGCGCGGGCGCGGCGGCCTTGCGGCCGAAAAGGGCTCCAAACAGCCCGGCGGAGGCCTTGGGCGGTTTCGGCAAATCCACATCTACAAACATGACGGCGGCGGTGTTGAGGACCACGCAACCCCGGGTATTGACACTGAGCAGGCCACTTAATTTTCCGTCGTCGCGCCGCCATTCCCGCAAGACCGGTTCGGCCAGCGGGCGAACACCGTAAGGGTAATCGCGACCCTCCTCGCCCCTCGCCCCGCGCTCGGCGGCATGGCGAGCGGCGGATTCTGCGCGAATCTTCGCGTCCTCCTGGCTGACTTTGGAAAAACCGGTGGCTAACCGCGTTTTGCCATCCACGATGGCTTCCGCTATTGCTTTGTGCCAGTGTTCCATGGGATGGGCAATGCCATGGAATACGGTGCCCGCATATTTTGCAAGTCCGGGATCACCGCCGGGAAGGTTAAAACGCCGCCATGCTACCACAGATGTTCAAAGCCCTGTTTACCCTTCGGCAGTAAGGGCTCGCCGGTGGCCGCATTGCGCAACTGGCGGTCAAGTTTCTTATTGGTGGCGGGGGCGATGACTCCGATTTGTGTCAGGGGCGTCGGCAGGGCCTTCCGCCATTGGGTTGCAAACGCCTTCAGATCCGTCCGGCCGTCCACGGCAAATAGTAATTCATAGTCTTCGCCATCTGTCAGGGCATGAATGAGCGCGGATTGTTGGTCGCTCGCAGCCTGGATTTTAGCCGCGGCGGCGATGGGCAGTGCCGCAACGTCAAGGCGGGCATCCGTGCCTGCGGGCAAAATCTCTGGCAGGTCCTTGGCGAGACCATCGGTTACGTCAATGACCCCGCGTACGCCGGGCTGTTGCACCAGCCATTGGCCTTCGACGACGCGGGGCGTAAAATCGAGATGCTTGCCCAGGATGCTGCCGCCCAATTCTCCCGTCACGAATATCCCGTCGCCAATTTGGGCGCCCGTACGGAGCAGTAGCTTGGGGCCCGGCACACCGAGGAGCGTCAAGTCTGCGGCAAAAACTCCGTCCGGTCCTTGCGCGGTGCCCCCGCCGGCGAGTGTCACCCCGTATTCGCGACAGCTTTGCGCGAGGCCCAAGTAGAATTGCTTCAACCAGGCCGTCGACAAATCCCGTCCGATGATCAAATGCACCAAGGCATGCTTGGGCGTTCCACCCATTGCGGCGATGTCGCTGACGTTGCGGTCGAGCAATTTTGCCCCGACCGCGCCTGGGGGCGCCGTATCGTCAAAGTGACGGCCGTAAACGACTCCGTCAGTGGTGGCAAGGACGGATTGGGCGCCCTCAAGCCCGAGCACCGCACAGTCGTCGCCCATGCCTTGCGGAGAAGGCGGTGAGGCCGCGCCCAGCCACTCCCGAATTGCCCGCAGGAGCGCAATCTCGCGCAGGGAGGATACCGTATCGGCGGGCTGTTTACTGAAAGGGTTCATGGTGACGGCTGGGCGGAGACGGAGGATCCGGGAAACACAAACATAAGCAATATTTGCACCAAATTGAACAACAGGTGAAGCACCATGGGTGGCGCGATGTTCCCCGTGCGTTCATATAATTTGGCGAGGGCCATCCCCAGGACGAACAACGGGAGAAACGACCCAAGATTAAAATGAAACAGGGCAAAAAGAAAACTGGCGCCCAGGAGCGCCGCACCGGCGGGGAGGCGCCCCTTGAGAAAGCGATAGATGCCGGTGCGAAAAAACAGTTCCTCGGCCACGGGCGCAATCAGTACGGCAAATACCAGCACCAGCAATTTTTCCTGCATACTGCTCGAATGGGCGAGGATTTCCACCGGTTCCTGCAAGGGCGTTTCCAGGGTGGTCCATAGTCTTTGCACCAGTTTCAGGAAGAATTGCCAGGCGAGGGAGGCAACTATTACGACCGGATAAACCGCCAGAAACCCGAGCGTCCCTTCGGCCATGATCCGACCGGCCGGAAGCGCCACCCGACTTACCGGAACCGGGGAGAACGGACGTTTGGTCAGGATCAACCCCAGTTGCGCGGCAAGGACGGACAGTTGCATGGCACAACCCTGCAGCAAAATATCCTGGCCGTTCGGCGGCTGAGTGGTGATCGTCGGATGGAACAGGCGCAAAAGATTGATGCCTGCATAGTAGCCAAAGCCAATCAGCCACAGCCAAATCCCAAAATCCAACAGACTGGCGCGCCAAGGCTCGACGCCGGTTGGCGCTTCGCGCCGGGAGCGCCGTATGGCCCAGACCATGGCCGCCACGCCGCCGACAGCCAATACGGTCTGGCAGACAAGTGCCGGAACATTGGGCGCCTCCCCACTCTGGACGGCAGCCTGCATCATGACGACAGGCTTGCCGCCTGCCGGGCTGGATAAATAATTTTGCCCGATTCCTTCGGCGAATGAACCTTCTCGCCGTCAAAAACCTCAAACCCCTTGACGAATGTGTGTTTCACCCGGCCACGCAGGGACTGGCCGAGCCAAGGTGAATTGCGGGAACGGCTGAAAAGTGTGTCGGTAGACAACGTCCAGCGCTCGTCAGGGTCAAAAATGCAAATATCCGCGTCCGCCCCGGCGGAGAGGGTGCCTTTGGGCAGGCGCAGGATTTCCGCAGGTTTGTGCGTGAGGCGCGAAATGAGGAAAGAGAGGTCGCAGCGCTTGTTGTGGTAAAGCGATTCGAGGCTGACCGCGAGGCAGGTTTCGAGCCCGATGATGCCGAAGGGGGCATAGTCGAACTCGACATCTTTTTCGTAGTCGGTATGCGGGGCGTGATCGGTGGCGATGATGTCAATGGTGCCGTCGAGCAGGCCTTCGATCAGGGCTTGGCGGTCCGCCTCGGTGCGCAGCGGCGGGTTCATCTTGAAATTGGTGTCGTAATCGCGCAAGTGGGCGTCAGTCAGCGCCAGATGGTGCGGCGTGACTTCGGACGTGATGCGCACTTTGCGCTGTTTGGCCCGGCGCAGCACGTCCACGGAAAAAGCCGAAGTGATGTGTTGGAGGTGGAGGTGCGCGCCGGTGTGCTCGGCGAGGATGACGTTGCGCGCGACGATGATGTCCTCCGCCGCACTGGGCCAGCCGCGCAAGCCGAGGCGCAGCGACCATTCGCCCTCGTGCATGACGGAGCCTTCCGTCATTTTCTCGTCCTGGCAATGGTCCATCACGACGAGATCGAACATGTTGGCGTATTCCACCGCGCGGCGCATGACTTCGTTGTTTTGCACGCAATCGCCATCGTCCGTGATGGCCACAACGCCGGCGCGTTTGAGCGAGCCAATGGGGGCAAGTTTTTCCCCATCCCGATTCAAGGTGATGCACCCGGTCGGCCAGACGTTGACCACCGCCTGGCGGGCAATGACGTCGTTAATGAGCTGGATGGTGCCGGCATTGTCGCAGGCGGGGGCCGTGTTGGGCATGCAGACCATCGAGGTCACGCCGCCGGCGGCGGCGGCGGCCGAGCCGCTTTCAATGTTCTCCTTGTGCGTCTGCCCCGGTTCGCGCAAGTGCACGTGAATATCCACGAGGCCGGGCGCGACCACCAGGCCGCGGGCATCAATGACCCGGGCCTGTTTGCGCTGGTCCGCAGTGAGTGACCGGACGATCTTGCCCTCGGCGACAAACAAGTCGCCGGCCTCGTCGCGGCCATTGGCCGGGTCGAGAATGCGTCCGCCTTGGATAATCAGAGGGTCCGTCATTGCAGCATGGAAGATGGAAAATGGAAAATGGAAAAAACGGTGTTGGGAGAAATGGGAATAGTGGGAGGGATGGGAAAATGTGAATATTGGAGACGGTTTTAGGCGGCGGGTGCGGGAATGGGTTTCCCATTTTCCATCTTCCATTTTCCATTCTTATCCTCACCCGGCATCGCGGACGCGCACAAATACAGCACCGCCATGCGGACGGCGATGCCGTTCGTCACCTGCTGAAGGATCACACTGCGACTGGAGTCGGCCAGTTCGCTGTCAATTTCGACCCCGCGGTTAATGGGTCCGGGGTGCATGATGATGGCGCCGGGTTTGAGCCACGACGCCCGCAGGCGGTTCAGCCCGAACATACTGGTGTATTCACCGATCGAGGGGAAGTGGGTGGAGGTCTGGCGCTCATGTTGGATGCGCAGCAGCATGACGGCGTCAGCGTCGGCCAGGGCATCGCGCAGGTTGTGCAGGACCCGCACGCCGTAGCGTTCGAACAATTTCGGCACCAGCGTGGCCGGGCCGGCCAGGGTCACTTGGGCCCCGAGCTTCTGCAGGCACCAGATGTTGGACCGCGCCACGCGGCTGAACAAAATGTCGCCGAGAATGGTCACCTTGAGATTCTTCAAATCGCGGCCAAATTTTTCGCGGAGGGTGAAAGCGTCCAACAGCGCCTGGGTCGGGTGCTCATGGGCTCCGTCTCCGGCGTTGATCACCGGAATTTTGATGATGCGGCTGAGGTATTGGGCGGAACCGGCGGCGCTGTGCCGGATGACCAGCATGTCGGCATTTAACGCCTGGATGTTTTCCGCCGTGTCCCGCAGGGTCTCGCCCTTGACGAGGCTGGATGACGTCCCGGAAATCGTGATGACATCGGCGCTCAAGCGGGAGGCGGCAATTTCGAAAGCGACCCGGGTGCGGGTGCTGGGCTCCAGGAACAGATTGACGATGGTGCGCCCGCGCAGGGAGGGCACCTTTTTCTGGGTGCGATCCAAGGTGGCTTTGAACTGCTCGGCCGTGGCAAAAACACAATCGAGTTCCTCGCGCGACAGGTCTTCAATGCCAAGAAGGTCCTTGCGCGTCCAGTGGGCGGGGGGGGAGGAGAGGGCGGCAGCGCTCATGCAGCCGGCACGAGAAACTGTAGCCGGCGACGGCTGGAATAAAAGGAAC
>CAZLPS010000047.1:0-30431 GCA_964561455.1 uncultured Opitutales bacterium | reverse complement strand
AACTGTAACCTATCTCCCTGGATTAAGTGTTACCTATCTCGCCGGTTCATACCCGAACCGGTCTTCTGGCGCGATCCAGGCGACTGAGGCGACCACGGCGACGGAAGCGAACGAGGGCCGAAATCAAAGATCAGCGTCTCACCAACCCTGAGACGCCGGCGGAGCATTGCCAAACGCCGAACGAATACCCTTGCCGGTCAGACTCAAACGGCACAGCCCCATTTCAAAATTCGTCATTCAAAATTCGAATTTATGCCCTCCTCCTTCGACCGCTTTTCTTTGGGGGGCTTAAAGGGGCGCTATCCGACCTCCCCCTTAACCCCCTCCTCCAATCCAAGGCAAACCCGAAAAAGCGATTTCCTTCCAGTAAGTCAGTCAGTTCCAGTCCAGTTTCCAGTTTCTGTCCCTTATCCCGTTCACCCCCCAAACTTCCATTCCTTGCCGACCGCGCCGAGCTTCACGTCAAAACTGAAGCGGCTGCCCTTGCCGGGGGCGCGCTCGTAATTGATGTGGCCGCCCATGAGTTCGCACAGCCGTCGGCAAATGGCCAGGCCAAGACCCACACCGCTGTTGGCACGGCGCGATTCGCCCTCGCCTTGGGAGTATGGTTGAAATAGCCGGCGGGCCAGCGCAGGGTCCAACCCCGGACCGGTGTCGGTGATTTCACCATGCAAGGTCCAACCTTCGGCATCTGGCGCAAGCGGCGTGGCCCGCACCCGAATGACCACCTCGCCACTCGGGGTAAATTTCAGCGCGTTGCCCACCAGATTGGCGAGAATCCGACGCAGTTGGGCAGCATCGCCGACGACGATTTGCGGCAGCGCCGGATCCGCCTCAACCTTCAAGGCAATGTTCTTCTGGCGCGCGGCCGGGCGAAAAATGTCGAGCGTCTCACTAAACAACGCCGGAAGCAGAAACGGTTCGTTTTCCAGCTTGAACTGCCCCGCTTCCAACCGCGAGAAGCGCAGCAAGTCGTCTAACAATCGCAGCAATCCCTCCGCGCATTGGTCAATGACATTGAGTTGCTCGACCTGCTCCTGATTCAGCCCCTCACTTACCAACAGCCCCACGTAACCCTGGATCGCGGTCAGCGGGCTGCGCAAATCGTGGGAGACCATGGCCAGAAATTCGCTCTTTGCCTGATTGCTTTGCTGGGCCGTGTCGAGGGCGTGCTGCAACCGTGCTTGGGCCTGGCGCAACTCGGCCGTGCGGGCTTCCACCCGCTGTTCCAACTCCTGGTTTACCCGCCGCAATTCCGTTTCGCTTTTTTTGCGCCGGGCAATGTCGTGAAAGGCGACCAGAATCCCGTCGCCAAATTTCTTGACGATGAGGCGCACATGCAGATCCAGTCCGTCATTCGTCAGGTATTGCTCCGTGTCGAGCGGCTCGCCTGTCTCCACCACCTGCACCAGCTTTGCGAACAACTCCGATCCGCGCAATCCGGGATAACGCTCCAGCAAGTTTTTGCGCAAAATCTCCCCGCGCCCGTGGCGGACGTGCTCCTCGTAGGAGCGGTTCACATATTGGCAATGGAAATCCACAATCCGCCCCTGCTCCCGCACGGCATCGCTCACGGCGACGGCGCTGTAGAGATTCTCCACTACGCCCGCCAAAAGCGCCGTCTGGTCCTGAGGTGGCTGGAAAGATCCGTTCATGGGCCGCTGGGCGGTCAGGGGATGACTTTCTTCACCAAGCTGCCGGCGCCGTCGAGCGCGATGCCCGCGCCGCCGAGGACCGCCCCGGTGGCATTGCCGACCAGGTTGGTGATACCCTTGGCCGCATCCAGGTAGGTGTCGTGGTCCAAAATCTTGTCTTTAAGGATTTCGGAAAAGATGCCGAATCCCTTGCCGTCCAAATCCCGGCCAATCGCCAGTTCGACACTGAACAAGTTCGTCTCATTCACGTCCGTAAACTTGCGGGTGTAATTGAGGTTGTAAATGGCCGGCTTGCCATCCCCGGTCTTGAAATTGAAATATTTCGCCCCATGCACGCTTAATGTGAGTTTCTTGATGGTGAACGGCGGGATCCCCGGGGTCTTGGATTTTTTCGTGGCGTCAGCGGGTGCGGTGGCGCCCATGAGGCTGTTCTGCAACGCGGCAAAATTGTCTTCCCCGTCCTTGTTTTGCACGATGGCCAGGCTCTCCAAATCCACGACGATTTCATCCACCACGACGCGTTTGCTCAGCATTGTGGACACTTCCACACTGGTCTGGATTTCGTTGAACTTGACAAAGTCCTTGGCCGCAAAGCGATCCGGGTTGGTCAATTCCAGGTCCTTCACGTCGAAATTGCCATGCAGCACGCCAATGTCCTGGGAGCCCGCCGTCAGGGTGAAGCCGCTGCGTTGCTTTAATTCGTGGCCGGCGATGTTGATCGCAAAATAGTCCACGACCAGCGAGCCCACCACCACCAGCACCAGCACCAGCAGCAGCAGACTGGCGAGGATGCTCAGCAGGCATCCGAGCGGCTTTTTGATGAATCCTGGGAGAAGGCTCATGAGAAGGCATTTTATCTAGCAGCTATTGGCCCGTACTCAACACGCAATCGCAGCCTATAGGTTAAGTTTGCGGGGGCGGAAATGGCGGGGCTTCGCGACTCTTGGCCAGCTCGAGAACGTTAAAAACGCCGTCCCGCCGGTACGCCACCCGGGTCATCAGCTGTTTCACAAAATGCACGCCCAGACCGCCCACCTGGCGCTCTTCGATCGGGGCGTCGAGGTCGGGGACCGGTGCCTCCGTCAGGGGATCAAACGCGCGGGCATCATCGCGCAGTACGGCGCAAACCTCCGTTGGCATGGCGGTCAACTCCAGAATGATTTCATGGGGCCGTTGATCCTCGTAGCCGTAGGATACAATGTTCGTGAACAGCTCGTCGAGGCACAGGTTGAAGGCGTGCGCCGTCCCGGCGTCCAATTCCTGCTGTTCGGCAAAAGATTCCAAGTCGGCGGCCAGCCGGGCCAATTCGGCCAAATCGTTGCGGTAAACGTAGCGCATGCGGTGGAGTGCGGGGTTGGTGCCGCCGGCGGGCGGGCAGTGCCGGAGGGGATGAAGATTTCAACTAAAACATATTTCCACCAGCGAAAAATCATCGTCAAAATGTTCGCGGCCCTGCGCGCGCCGGACGAATTCCACCATGCCGGTGATTTTGCCCACGCCGGGCGCAGGCGGCCGCGCCAGCTCTGCGGCAAATTCCTCGACCGACATCATCACATCGGGCCGGTCAGCATAATTCACCTCATACACGCCGTCGCTGAACACATAGAGCCGGTCGCCGGGCGCGACGGTCACCCGCCCGGCCTGGAATTGCAATCCCGGCAGCGCGCCGATGATGACATTCGCGGAATTGAGCTGGAGCGGCGCAGCGCCTTCGTCGGCGCGCAACAGTACTGCCGGAGGGTGGCCGCCCGAGGCATGCGCCAGTTCGCGCGTCGAATGGCGATAGACCCCGTACCAAATCGTGAAATACATTTGATTCTGCTTCTCCATGTCGAACGCTTCATTCAAACCCGCCAGCACCGCCGATGGATCGCGAAAGTCCACTTTCGCCAGGGATTGTGCGCGCAGGACATTCACCGCCGAGACAGACAGCAACGCCGCCCCCACCCCGTGCCCGCATACATCGAGCACAAATATCGCAAAATGGTCGTCGTCTATCCAATGGTAGCCAAAATTATCCCCGCCGAGTGCCGTGCACGAGATGTACGTCCAGTCCGCCCGCAGACAGGCATGCTCCAGGGGCGCGGGAAAGAGCGAGCGCATGTAACGCTCGGCCTCGCGCAGTTCCGCATTGAGCGCCTCCAGCGCGGCGTCGCGTTCGCGCCGGGCCAGGTAGGCCTGCGAGTGGTAGCGGATGCGAGCGACGACTTCGAGCTTGTCTGGAAACTTGACCAGATAGTCATTCGCCCCAAGCTGGAACGCCTGGTATTTCGTCTCCGGCTCCTCCCGCGAGGACAGGACGATCATGGGCACGTCGCGCGTGGCGGGATTGGCGCGGAAGAATTTTACCAGCTGTAAACCATCGATCTCGGGCATTACCAAGTCCTGTAAAATGACGGTCGGCTTCAGTTCCCGTGCGGCCTGCATCGCCTTGGTCGGATCGCTGCAAAAATGAAATTGGATGTCCTTCTCGCCCGCCAGCATTCTCCTGACGGCCTCACCCACCAACGCCTGATCGTCCACCATGAGGACGGTGATGGCCTTCGCTGCGGGATGGAGGGGCGAGGACATAAACGGGAAGTTTTAACGTTTTGCCGCCGCCCGCGCGCCTTGAAAATGCGCCAAAATGGCCGGCGCCAGATCCGGCAACTCCAGGATCTTTTCCGCGGCGCCGAGGTCGGCTGCGGCTTTGGGCATGCCGTAAACAATGCTGGTCTTCTGGCCTTGCGCAAAAGTTTTCCACCCCTGTTCGCGCAATTGTTTGAGCCCGGCCGCGCCATCCCGCCCCATGCCCGTCAACACCAGGCCGACCCCGCTGCCCGGCCAAAATTGGGCCAGACTGCGGAAAAAGACGTCCACCGACGGACGATACACCAATTCTCGCGGCAGCGGCGTGTACGCAATGAGCCCGTCTTCATCCACCACCATATGATCCGCCGTTGAAGCGAGATAAACCTGGCCGGGCTCAAAGCGCGCGCCCGCCCGTGCCGGAATGACCGCATGGCCCGTGCGCTCGGCCAGCCATTGCGCCAAGCCGGGCGCAAAATCGGCATCCACATGTTGCACTAGCACGATCGGAACCGTAAATGGCTTTGGCAACTTTTCGAGAATCGCCGCGAGCGCTTGCGGACCGCCCGTCGAGGCGCCGATGGCCAGTATGGAAGGCCGCCGGTCTTTTTCCCCGGCCATCGTTTTGGCCTGCGCCGCCGACTGGGCGGTGAACACGCTGCGGGTTTCGCGTGCCTTCATTTTGCCCGACACCAGCGCCACCCGTTCGATCTTCGCCAGCAACGCCATGGCGCCTTCGAGGCTACCGGCCGGCCCCAGCGTCGGCGTGCGCACGGCGTCAAGCGCCCCAAAGCCCATCGCCTCGTAAACCTTGGCCGCATTAATGGTGATGGAAGCCGTGACCACCAGAATCGGGCACGGCGCGTTCCGCATGATCTCCCGCGTCGCCTCCGCGCCGTCCATCACCGGCATGATCAGATCCATCAGGATGATGTCCGGCGGTTGCTTGATGGCGCATTGCAACGCCTCGCGCCCATCCCGCGCTTCCCACGCCACCGTGTGACCCGGCACGCTCTCCACCACGCGTCGCAATGCAGTCAGCGCCAGGGACAAGTCGTTGACGAGGCCAATGTTCATAAAGCAGTCTACACCACCGCAGGCCGCGATGGCACGGATGAAATTGCAGTTTCTGCAAAACGGTGCCCTGGTCAGGAAATGGTCTTCCGGGCCTCCAACAACGCCTGCACCGCGCGCAAGAAGTTGCCATCCGCCAAACTGCTCTTGATAAGATACACGTCCGCGCCGGCGGCCATCCCCAGCGCCCGATCTTCCTCCCGATCCTTGTAGGAAACAATAATCACCGGCAGCTGCTGCAAGCGCGCGTTTGCCCGGATGCGGGCGACGAACTCAAGGCCGTTCAACCGCGGCATGTCCACATCGCTGATGACCAAGTCAAAAGTCCCGAGGCGCACAGCGTTCCAGCCATCAGCCCCATCTACGGCAACTTCGACCGCGCAGCCGGCGTTTTCCAAAATCTGCCGCGCCGTGGCCCGCACTGTGGCCGAATCGTCCACGACCAAAACCCGCAGGCGGCCGCTTTCCGCCTCGACGGCGGGAGGCAGCGCCCCTTCCCCGGCGGCAATTTTCTCCAACCCGCCGAGCAAATCGTCCACATCCACAATCAATACGGGCGCGCCATCCTCGGTCAGCGCCGCAGCACTAATGCCCGGCACCTTCCCCAGGCGCGCATCGAGCGGGCGCACGACCAGATCCGATTCGCCCAGAATGCCGTCCACCTCCAGCGCATAAAGTTTGGCGCCGTCGCCCACCACCACCACGGCAATTTCCCCGGCGCCGCTCCGGTCCCGACCCGGCCAACCCAGCGCCTCGCGTGCGGATACCAGAGCCGCTTCCGCGCCCTCCACCAAGAGTTGCGGACGGCCTCCGTTCATCACCACCGCCTCGCGGGGAAGCCGCAATGCCCGATATAGTTTGACGAGCGCGAAGGCGTAAGCCTCGCCGTCTATTTCCGCCAGCAGCGCCCGCACGACGGAACGCGTGACCGGCAATTGCAGCGTGAAGGTCGTGCCCCGCTCCGGGGTCGTAAAGATCCGCACGGTGCCGCCCACCTCCCGCATCAGCGATTGCACCACATCCAGTCCTACACCCCGGCCGGAAATCTCCGTGATTTTTTCCGCCGTCGAAAATCCGGGCAGAAACAAAAATTCCAAAACCTCGTCGTCGCTCATGGCTGCCGCCATTTCCCCGGTGGCGTGACCCTGCTCGACGATTTTCTGCCGCAGGCGCGGCAGTGAAACCCCGCGTCCATCATCGCTGACTTGCACCACCAGCATTCCGGCCCGGTGCCGCGCCTCAACCCGGATGGTTCCGCTTTCCGGCTTGCCGGCGGCGCGGCGCTCGGCCGGGGCTTCGAGACCGTGATCGCAGGCATTGCGCAACAGGTGGCTGAGCGGTGCTTCCAGCTTTTCGAGAATATCCCGATCCACGGGCGTCCGGTGCCCCTCGATTTCCAACCGCGCCTGTTTGCCCAGCGTGCGGCAGACGTCCCTCACCAACCGCGGGAACGCCTGCGCCCCTTCGGCAAATGGCCGCATCCGGCTCGCGATGACTTCCTGGTAAAGCCGGCCCGAGGCCAGCGTGCTGCGGCGCGCCGCCTGGTCAAAATTTTCCACCTGCGCGCGCAGCCCGTCGAGCGTGGTTTGGGCCGCCCCGCGCAATTGTTCAAGATTCTGCGCCGGTGCCCGGCCCGCCTCCGTTTGCGCCTGCGCGGCGGCCTCCAGTTTGGAGACGAATTGCAATTGCTGGTTCTTCAACTTCAGCAAATTGTCCCGAAACGGCTCCAATCTGCGCGCTTCGATCAACGTTTCCGCAGCCAAACCCATCAACCGCGAAAGACTGGTCGCCGACACCCGGACCACGGGGTCCTTCGCTTCAAGTCTCGAGATGCGGGTTTCGGGTCGTTCATCCGACCGCTTCGCGGATATTAAATTCTTGGATGCAAGTTCTCCGGCTCCCCGCTCCCCGCTCCCCGCTCCCTGCTCCCCGCTCTCCCATCTTCCATTTTCCATCTTGCCCACCGTCCCCGCCCGCACCTCCTCCATCTCCGCCAAACATTTGGCCTGCGCCTCGACTAGCCCCGCCGGCGGCGCGGCGAGTTGCTCCCGGGGCAATTTGGCAAATTCCCCCAACCAGTCGCCGGCCCGCAAGAGGGCGTCAATCCCCGCCGCATTGAGGGCGATGCGCCCTTTTTGCGCCGCCACGAGCGCGTCCTCCATCGTGTGGGTCAATTGCACGGCCAAATCGAGTCCGATAATTCGGGCTGCGCCCTTCAGGGAATGGGCCGCCCGCATGACCGGCTCAATCTTTTTGGGATTCGCCAGATCGCCCTCCAGTTCGACCACCCCTTGCGCCAGTGCCGCCAGTTGCGTCTCCGCTTCAACCCGAAAAAGATCGAGCAGGCTGAAGTCGAGCTTGGACGCCTGGGGCGCCGGCGCAGTTTCGGGTTTCGGGTTTCGAATTTCAGGTTGTTCACCCTTCTGTATTTCTGGTTTTGCCTCGCCAATCTCGATTTGTCTCGCTCCCCGCTCCCCGCTCCCTGCGCTCTTCCCCTCCTCCTTCGGCGTCAAAATGGACATTTCCAATAGGAGCGCCGTATGTTCGTCCAGGATGGCCGCCGGAGGATTCGCCATTTGCCGGGCGGAGATTTGGGCATACTGTGCCAGCCAACTGGCAGCGCGGCGGACGACTTCAACCACCATCGCATCAGGGATCTGTTTTTGGGCCCGGGCCGGCACGAGGATTCTCTCCATCGCCTGCGCCAATTGCGCGGCTTGGTCCAAACCAACCAGCAGCGCCGCTCCCTTGAGTGCCTGCACGGCATTGAAAACGCTTTCTGCCTGCTTCACGCCCGCTAGACCGGACCCAATGGCAGTTAAACCCTGCGCCATAGCGGCTGTCTGGGCTGCCGCCTCCGTCCGAAAGAGGTCGAGTAGCGAATCGTCCATGGGCGCGGTGTTCATGAAATGGGACTTAAGCCAAATGCTGGCGGACAATGGCCTGCGCAAGCAGTTCATCGTCCAGCAGGTGCACCTCTCGGCGGTTAAAAACAAATTGCCCCCGCGTAAAGGTCGCCAACGCTGGGCTCGCGACCGCAGCCGGCTGCATGCGCGCCAGCGCGAATGCGGTGGTGCCGAAAACCTCGTCCACGGGAAAGGCAAAAGCCTGGTCATCTCGCCGGCACAGCAGGAGCCTGGGATATACCTGGGGGCTGAGCGAAAGGTGCAGTGGCGCTTCCGCCGGCAACTCGAACAGCGCATGCAAATTGAACGCCAACTGCAGCTCACCCGCGATGCTGACCAGCCCGGTGAAAATTCTTCCCGTGCGATGCGGCAACCGGTGCGCCTTTTGCCGGTCGGTGATTGAGACCACCGCGGCCGTGGGCACCGCCAGCCATTCCGGGCCCACCCGGAACACCAGTGCCGATATTGTTTCCTCCTTTTGCCCGGCCGGTGCGCGCAAGAGCTCCGCCCATTCGCGCAAATAATCGCCGGGCGCTTCCCGGTCCAACAATCCGCGCCCCGCGGCGCTGAATACCGGACAATTCCCGCAATGCACATGCTCGACCAACTCCGGGCACGATTGATCACCCCACACGCCAATCCGCCGCCAGCAGTAGTCTGCAGCGGTTGTCACGGTGGGTGATTGGCCGGTTTGGTTCATGGGTGGTTGGATCGAAACACAAACGCCCCAGGTGGGCCGAAAGAGGCGAAACCGGCGTCGAAGAGCGGACCGCCGTCCGCATGGCCACCGAACAGCAGTCCGTTCGGCGTAAAGCTGCTGCGGAGGTTCGCCAACACCCGGCGGCGGGCGGCGGCGTCAAAATAAATCAACACATTGCGGCAGAAAATGATCTCCCATGGCCCCACGGTTCGAAAAAAATCACCATCCAGCAAATTGCACCGCGACCACGTCACACAGCCGCGAATGTTTTCGCGCACCCGGCGCAGTCGCGGACCGGCTGGTTCAAAATGATGCTCGCGCCCCAAGGCGTCCTGCCCGCGAAACGCGGAATCGGGATAGACCGCCGCGCGGGCCCGATCGAGCGCGCTCTGGCTGACATCACCCGCGCGTACTTGAAACTGGCCCGGTCGAAGGCCGGCATCGAGGAGGGTCATCGCGATGGACCAGGGCTCCTGGCCAGCCGCACAGGGCACGCTGAGGACCCGCAAGGTCCGGCCGGCCGCCTTCGGCAGCCATTGCTCGCGGGCCCATTGTTCGAGAAATCCAAACGGTGTGCCATCGCGGAAAAACCAGCTTTCGGGCACCAGGATTTCCTCGACCAGCGCGTCAAACTCCGCCGGAGATTTCGCGAGCAGGTCTTCAAATTTTTCGGATGAACCCGCTTGCGACACAGTAAAACGGCGCGACCACGCCGAGCGTAGCGTAGTCTCGCCGAGCGTCGTCGTGTCGAGACCATACATGGTGCGCAGGCGTTCGCGCATGGCGGGGGAAAGAGTCATGGCGGGGAGATGGCCGCGTCCGGCACACCGCATAGGTGGTTGAGCAACTCCGCCGGGATCAATTCTTGGAGCGAAACCACGTGAACAGCTGTAGTGGACGCGGTCCCGGCCAGGTCCGCCGATAATCCGGTGATACTGCGCACCTCCGTAACCTGCTCGGCCAGCAAGCCCAGCAACCGCGGGGCCCCGCGAGCCGCGGCGTGCCGGACCAGGATAATGCGGGAACTCAAATGCGGGCGCGTGGATTCGCCGGCCATGAGCCGCGTCAAATCAATCACCGGCACGGGCGCACCCTGATAGGTGAATGTGCCGGCCAGCCCCGCCGGGGCGTCAGCCAGCGCCTGCAGCGGCAATGCGGGCACAATGCGTTCGACCGCCGCGGCATCAAGTCCGTGGCGGCGGGAACCCAGGCTGAAAAGCACCGCGAGCATGGATTTGGTTTACGGTTTACGGTTCACAGTTTGCAGTTGCCGCACGGACAGATTCGGGAATATCCAACGGTAAACCGTAAACTGAAAACCGTAAACGCAGTCATGTTAGTGCGTAACGTCATCATTACGGCGCCTTCCGCGGCGGAAAAATGATTCGCGTCAATCCCGTGGCGCGGTTTTCCGAGACCTTGAAGCGGGCGATTTCCTTCCGCAGCGCCTCGACCGCGCCGTGCAGGTTCGCGACCGCCCGGTCGAATTCCTGCAGCGAATCTGCGGTGCGTCGCGCGCCATCGGTCAGATTGACCATGGCCTCGTTGATTTGTTTCGCGCCTTGCGACTGCGCCGACATGCCTTCCTTGACCAGTCCGAAGCGGGGTAACAGTGATTGCACCTGCTGCAAAATCGCCGAGAGCCGCCCGCCCAGGCTGCCCACTTCCGCCGCGCTGCCGCGCACTTCGCCGGTGAATTTGTCCATCTCCTGCACGCCGGTCGAAACTGCGGCCTGCATTTCGCGCACCATGTGTTCGATGTCGAGCACGGAGACTGCGGTCTGGTCGGCCAAACGCCGGATTTCCCGCGCGACCACGCCAAACCCGAGGCCAAACTCCCCCGCCTTTTCCGCCTCAATCGCCGCATTCAGGGAAAGGAGGTTCGTCTGGTCGGCAATTTTGGTGATCGTGGTGACCACCCCGGTGATCGCGTGCGCCTTGTCGTGGATGGTCGAAAGCTTTTGCGAAATGGCCGCGGTGGACGCCGCCAGCGTCTGCATCGAAGCTTTCATGCCGTCGAGTTGCTTGCCTCCGGTGTCCGCCAGCGTGGCGGTGTTTTGGGCCATGTCCGACACCCCAGCCATCGTCCCGACGAGTTCCTGCGCCGTGGCCGAGATTTCTTTCACCGCCGCGGCAATTTGGCTGGTGGACGCGCCGAAATCCTGCACCGTTGTCTCCTGCACTTTGGATGTGGCGGAAATCTCGTTCGCCGTGGAAATCAGCTGAATGCTTGAACGCTTTACCTGCGTGAGCAGGCTGTTCAAACTCGTAACCATGTCGCGGTTGGCGGCCAGCAGCTGGCCCGTTTCATCATTGCTATCGCCCGCGACATCCACGGTCAGGTCGCCATCGGCAATCTTCCGCGCAATGCCGGTGGCTTGGGCGATGGGCTCGGCGATGCGGCGCCCGAGGTAAGCCGCCACCAGGACAATGAGCACCAGCATGATCAGCGCGCCAACGGTCACCACCTTGCGCAATTGCGAAAACTCGTCGCTCAACTGATTGCGCACTTCCCCGGAGTCCCGGTCGTAGGCCGTCAGCCCGATGACCCAGTCCCACGGCGCATAATATATCGCTGCGGCAAATTTATTATTGTAGTCGGGGTCGTTCGGGTCCTTTTCCACCCGCCAAGAGCCGGCGGTGAATTTTATGAACCCGGGATCTTTCACCGCCGCCACGAGCAAGGGCGGAAATACCGGTTTGCCGCCGAGGTCTTTGATCGAGTCCGCCGTCATCTCCGCCACATCCCCGCCCCCGCCATGCAGAATAAACGCCGGCAATTTCGATTTGTTAATCCCATAAGCGAGCCAGACATAGCCGTTACCCCCCACCTTGGTATTGGCGATGGCTTCGCGCAAGGTCGCATCCTCCTCCTGCTTGACGCCAACATACAGCATGCCCACCACCGCCCCCGCCGCGTCGCGCAACGGTTCGTAATCGGCCACATACCACGAGTTAACGACGTAAGCCGGCCCGCGAAAGGTCTCGCCCGCCAGTACTGTTTGCACCACGGGACTGTCACCGGCTATAAACGTGCCGATGGCGCGCGTCTGATCCAGTGTTTCCACGTTCGTGGCCACCCGCAACATGTCGCCGGCTTCGTTAATTCGTTGAAAAATGGTGCAGGTGCCGCCGGCGAGTTCCTGAAGTTGGTCCACCACCGGCGTCGGTGTGGCGGCATCCGCGTTCTGCCCCAGCCAGCGGCCCCCGAGCTTCATTTGGGGCAGGGTCACCTGCTGCTTCTCTTTGGTGATTTGATTAATGGCATCCCACGTGACCGTTTCCGGGCCAAAGGATAATGTTCCGGCCCGACCCAACAATTCGTGCGCGACATTGAGGCTCGAGTCCACCTGGTCCTGGAGGAGCCCGTTCGACGTTTCCACCATCCCATAGAGCCCGCGCAGCTCGGCGCTCAATTCATTGTGTACACTCTCTTCAAATTGGCCTTGCACCACCCCCCGAATATCGCGCTCCTGCCAGACAAGCAGCGACAGCAATCCCACTACGGGGACCAGCGCCGAGACGAGCGCAAGGCCAGTAACTTTGTGTCGGAGACGGAGGGTCATGGAACGTCAGCGAAGCAGTGACAGAGGCTTATGATGGTGAAACAGTTGCCGGATGCAAGTGCAGCCAGCGCCCAGTTACCAAGTGCGGCAAGTACCCTGGTGCCATGTGCGGTAAGTGCCTTGGTGCTTGGAGTTCGCCCCTTCCCCGAACCCACCGCACCTCCACCCTGAACCCAGAGCACAAATTCCCGACCACCTGTTTCAATCCTCGCCCTCGCCACTCCGTCCTTGCATTTTCTCCGGCAAAGGGAGATTCCATTACGATACCCTTTTGCCCTTTATGCGGAAGCAACCCGTTCTCACCTACACCCTGATTGGCATCAATGTTGCCGTGTTTTTACTCATGCTCGGCATGGGCGTTTCCCCCATGGCCCCTTCCGTGGGCCAATTATTGCACTGGGGTGCGGACTGGGGCCCGTTGTCGCTGGGCTCGCAGCCCTGGCGGATGCTGACTTCCAATTATGTGCATAATGGCCTCATCCATATTCTAATGAACATGTGGTGCCTCTTCAATTTGGGGCGCATGGCAGAAAACGTGCTCGACCGCTGGACTTATGGCTTGGTTTACACCGCGTGCGGCCTCGCCGGCAGCATTGTCAGTTTATGGTGGCATCCGCAAATCATCGTCGTCGGCGCCTCAGGCGCCATCTTTGGTCTCGCGGGCGCCCTGATCGCGATCCTCTATCTGGGCAAATTGCCCATTCCCCCGGAGGCGATTCGCAAGACCATGAGCAGCCTCCTCCTGTTCGCCGGCTACAATTTGCTCTTTGGCATGCAGGCCGGTGTGGATAATTCCGCCCACATTGGCGGACTGCTCGCCGGAATTGCCCTTGGCCTCGTCCTCGCGCCTTCGGTGACCAAGGCGCCCGAACTGCGCCGGATATGGTCCGTGGCGACTTTGACTGGCATGGCCATCGTGCTTTTGGCCGCCACGCTTTTCCTGCGTGGTCAATCCTCCGTCGATTCAAATCTGAAAACCTTTGCCGACGCCTTTGTTGACGCCCGCAATCACAAGGACGTCGCCAAACTAAAAGCCTTGGTGGCACCGGAAAGTCTGAATATTATCTCCTCCACCTTTCCCCGCGAGCTCGACGAGTATCTCTCCGCCTACGCGTTTCAATCCATTATCCCCGACAGTTACTCCGTGGACGCAAAGCCCGTTGCGGCCGACGCCACCCTGCCTCTGGCCGAAACTGCAATTTACCCGATACGGCCAACCCAAAGACTGGCCCTCCATTTCGTGGAGGAACCGGACAAAATCGCCACCCTCAATCTCAATCTCGTCCAGGAAAACAACCACTGGCTCCTGGTCGTCCCCGTCCCCAAAAAGTAGCACCCCGCCCGATGATGGTAAATCTCCCGGGATGGTAAGGTATCGCTGCCAGGTAACGTTTGGAAGCCCCTCCATACCCTGTGTGCCTCGGATTCTCTGGCCGAAAGATTCAGCATTCAGAACTCAGCATCCAAACCTTGATCGTTTTTGTCCCTTGACAAACGATTTCATAATGATATCACTTCGCTATATCGAAGCACCCCCATGGACCAAGCGCTGGCCAACATCATTCCCGTCGCGCTGCTCGTCGCCGCCATTGCCCTCGCCCTTGGCTTTGCCTTCTGGTATCGCCACCGCGCGCAGGAAAACCTGGCTGCGCTGGCAGCCCGCCTTGGCTTTCAAATCATCCCCCAGCCATCCGCCTTCGGCATTATCACCAGGCTGCCCAACCTTGAAGGCCGCTTTCAGCAGCGCGACGCCCGCTTCTTTTCGTACACCAAAAATTACGGCAAACACAGCCAAACCTTCAGCGTCGCGACCGTAAAATACGCTGGCAACGGCAACCTCATCCTGCAGCTGCGCCCGGTCTCAAGTTTCTTCAAATTCTTAACCGGCCGCCAACTGGAAGTTTTCCGCACGGACGATTCCGATTTCGACAAATCCTTTCCCGCCCGGTCCAATCAACCCCAGGAGGCCAAAAACCTGCTGACCCCGGAAATCCGCGCCGAATTGCTTGAGGCCCGTCGCCAATGCGGCCGGCGATGCGGTCGACTGGTCATCGAAAATGGCGAAGTGCGCCTGACCGTGCAAGGCAGCTTTGCGAGCCCGCGCGTTGCCGGGTATCTCGAAGCCCGGCTGCCACTGCTCTGCCGCCTCGCCGATCAAGTCGAGCGTCAAAAAATCTGACTGGCCTCATTCTTCCTCCGCCCCATGAAAATTTTCACCGAAGGCCCCGTGCTCCACCTCGTGGATTCGAACCGTAGCGTGGCCTGGGTGTTGCTGGCGGCGGGTGGGCTCTGCCTCGGCCGCCTCGTCTACGGGCTGGTCAACCATGCCTCCGTTCCGGGCGAAGTTGGCGGCTTGTCCTTCGCCGTGGGGTTATTTCTCCTCGGTGGCATTATGTTTGGCCGAAAGGGTGATTTTCAATTCGACACCTACGCCCGCAAATTAATTTGGCGCCGTGGCGGACTGTTCGGTCAAAAAGGCGGTGCTGTTCCTTTTGAGGATATCGTGGAAGTCAGGGTCGAGTCCACACGCATTGGCGCCGGGGACGGCAACGTCATGGGCTACCGCCTCGTCTTGCGCTTGCAGGGCGCGGAGCCTCCGGTTCCTCCAAAAATACCCATGGACGGCCCAGTCTGCCAATTTCATACCACTTGGGGCGCCCCCAAAGGCATTCTGCCCGTGAGCGAAGCCTTCACCGCCGGCACCCAAAAAAATTGCGAGGAATTCGCTGCCCGCATCCGTGAAGTTTTGGCGAACCCGCGCCGGTGAATCATTTTGCCGAGCATTTCCAATCGAAGCCCAAACCCTGAAAATAGAAGCCGCCTCTCTCCGGTCCTGCCCATCCGCGCCATGGAAACTCTTTTCACCAATCTCGTTCATTTTCTTTTCGGACTCCATCCGGCCATGGACTTTGACGACCTTATCCGGCTCGCGGTGGCGTTCTTTTTCCTTGTGATGCTGGTTGGCAAACTGGTCGGCTTTCTGGCCCAATCCCGGGTGCAAGCGTGGCTGATGCGACATACCAGGAAGAAGCTCGCGCGGCTGGGCGGCTCCATGGGTTTTCGACCCGGCCCGCAGGAAAAGAAACACGCGCAAATTGCCGGTGAAGGCACCCGCCGCACCCGCATCGTGCGCTTTTTGACCTGCCGCTGGCGGGGTTTGCCGATGGCCGCCGTGGCGGCCGTCTGCCCGGAGTCGGCAGATTTCCGGCTGCGCATTTGCCCCAATTCCGGCCGGTTTTGGAATTCCCTTTTGAGTTTTTCCTCCTTCCGTCCCCAGGATTTCAAATCGAAGGAATTCCGGCTGCGCGCCCAGCCCACCGGCGACCCATCGTTCGACGAAGCCTACTTGGTGAAATCAACCCAGCCCGCGCTCGTGTCCAAACTCCTGACCCAGGAAATGCGAAATTTGTTGATGACCGTGCGCAAGCCCTTCCACCGCGCCCCCGTTGTGACCATCGCCGACGGCGAAGTTCGCTATGCCCTTTTTGTCGGTGCCTTCACTAAAATTGACCCTCTCGCGGAAAAACTGGATTTCGTTTGCGACCTCGCCGAAGCCGTCAAATCAGCGTATCAAAGTGATTCACCCACCTTCGCCACCCCAACCGCCGCCTTTTGAAACTCCAAACTCTAAACTTCAATCTCTTATTAAAAATGAACAGCCCCTCCACTCCCAGTCGGGAAATCCCGACCAACGCCATGAATGGCTTCACCATGCTCGGCTTCAATCTCCTGCTGCTGTTTGGCAGCATTGCCCTGTTTATCTACGCCATTGCCAACCTCGACACTCCCGCGCATGGGCACGGCGTTCAAGTCGCACTGGTCATCGTGGGGCCCATCATCTTCGTCCTGGCCATCTTTTTGCTCGGCGGCCACTTCACCCTCCAGCCCAATGAGGCGCGCATGCTCATTCTGT
Organism: uncultured Opitutales bacterium; assembly: GCA_964561455.1. Taxonomy (GTDB): domain Bacteria; phylum Verrucomicrobiota; class Verrucomicrobiia; order Opitutales; family JABDGR01; genus JABDGR01. The sequence goes on along the minus strand of CAZLPS010000047.1, from coordinate 14,049 downwards.
TCGGTGCTTACAAGGGCACCGTGCGCACCAGCGGCTTCTTTTGGGCCAACCCGTTTTATGCCAAATTCACCAAAATGTCCCTGCGCGCCTACAACTTGAATTCTGAAAAACTCAAGGTCAATGACAAGCATGGCAACCCCATTGAAATCGCCGCCGTCGTCGTCTGGCGCGTCGCCGACACCGCCCAGGCCAAGTTCGACGTCGCCGACTACAACCGCTATGTCAACATCCAGACAGAATCCGCCGTGCGCCACCTCGCCAGCTCGTATGCCTATGACCTCGGCGAAATCACCGATACCAAGGACGAAGTCACGCTGCGCAGCGGTGGCGAGGCCGTCTCCAACGCGCTCTTGCGCGAATTGCAGGAACGGCTGGCCAAGGCCGGCGTCGTCGCCGACGAAGCCCGCATCTCGCACCTCTCGTACGCGCCGGAAATCGCTGAGGCGATGTTGCGCCGCCAGCAGGCCCAGGCCGTGGTCGCCGCGCGCAAAATCATCGTGCATAATGCCGTCAGCATGGTCGAAATGGCCCTCGAAGAATTGTCCTCCCGCAAAGTGGTCGAACTGGACGGCGAGCGCCGCGCCGCCATGGTCAGCAACCTGCTCGTCGTCCTCTGCGGCGAATCGAATGCCACGCCCGTCATCAACACCGGAACACTGTATAACTGAGAAGCTGGAGGTTGGAAGCTGGGATCTGGAATACAAAACTCCCGCCGCCAAACCTCCGCCATTCAAACTTACCCATCCACCCCAAGCCTGTCACTCTCGTTGAACCGCCAGCCTTCTAAAATTATGAAACCCTCCTCCACCGCCTTCATTCTCCTCGTGGCCGCCTGTGCCGCTTCCGGCTTCGCCGGTTATTATTTCGGGCGCCAGAATTCCGCGAACACCGCTGCCACCGCCGCCGCGGGCAAACACACCGGCGCGTCGGGCGGCAAATCGTCCATCGTCCTCTCCGACACCACCGATGGCGTCACGCTCGCCAGCCTGCTCAAAGGCCCCGGCCTGCCAGATGCCGACCTTCTCTCACTCTGGGCCAAAACCCTGAGTCCGAAAGACTGCGCGGATATGATGAAACAATTACAAGCCGGCAAAGGCGGCCTCCTGCGCGACACCGTGCTCGAAGCCGTTTTAAAATCCTGGGCCAAATCCGACCCGCAGGGTCTCCTCGGTTCCGCCGCACAATTGAAATCCCCGCATCTCCGCGAAAGCGGCATGGATGTCGCCCTCAAAACCTGGGCCGCCAAGGACCCCGCTGCCGCGCTGCAATGGCTCAAGGACAATCCCGGCACCGCCTCCACCGCAGCCACGCAAGCTCGTTTCAATGCCGCGATCGCCGGCATCGCCTCCACTGACCCCAAGAGCGCCTTCGCGGCAATCACCGCCCTGGGTGAAGGCAACGAACGTGACAAACAAAACAAATCTGAGGCCCTCCATGCCCTCACCGACGCCCTGGCCCAATCCGGCCACATCGCCGATGCGCAGCAATTAATCGCCACCCTCCCCGCCGGCGCCTCTCGCGACGATGCTTTTGACCACCTTGCCGAAAGTTTCGCCGCCGCGTCTCCCGAAGACGCCACCGCTTGGGCCGCCAATATCACCGACCCCGCTGAGCGCCAGCGCATCGAAGGCCACGTCGTGGACGCTTGGGCCGCGAGCGACCCCCTCGCCGCCGCCTCGTGGGCCGCGCAAATTGACCAGCAGTCCGTTGCCGCTGCCGACCCCAATGCCCCCGCCGACCCCCTCAACGGGCCCGGCATGCTTCTGGCCAACGCCATCCTCTCCTGGGCACAAGATGACCTCGACGGCCCCGGCCAGTTCCTCAATCAACTTCCCGATTCGCCCAACAAAGATCGCGCCGTCGCCATCTTCGCCATGCACGTCGGCCAGGAAGACCCCGAAAGCGCCGCCAAATGGCTCGGCACCGTCAGCGACCCCAAAATTCGCGACGGCGTCACCATGGTCGTCGCTTTGCAAATGTATCAGCAGGACCCCGCGACTTTTACCAATTTCATGAGCAACAACAGCCAGATGAGCGACACCCAAAAGCAAAGCCTCACCCAAATGGTCCCCATGCTCGGTGCGTCCATGGCCGTGCTGAAAGGCATGTCTGGCAAGGGTGGCGACCCGATGTCAAACATCATGGAAGGCGTGCTCACGGGCAAATCCAGCCCGCTCAATGCCATGATCCGCGCGCGTGCCGGCCAGCCCGGTGCCGCCGGCGCCAATCCCTTCGCCCCCGGCACCCGCGGCCCCGCTGCCACCGGACCATAATCTATTTTTTCACCACCTCGAAGAATTGGATTTTTCGACGAATGTCGCCGCCTCTGTACTTTCTTAATTCTTCATTCTTTATTCGCTTGAAACCCTCCATCCTCACTGACGAATCCCGCCGCCCGCGCCCCGGCGAAAGTCCCTCACCCCCGCGCCGCGCCGCCTCCACCACCGTGACCAAAACCGGCACCCACAGCGAAAACCCTGACGAAGGACGCAAGGCCTTCCTCCTCCGCATCAGCCCCGACCTCTGGAAGGAAGTCGAGGCCTGGGCGCAGTCCGAACTCCGCAGCGTCAACGGCCAGGTCGAATATTTGCTGCGCCAGGCCGTGAACCAGCGAAAGAAAACCAAATAAGTGACTTCCTACAATACTGCTGCTCCGCCAAGTCCCGACTGCCACGCGAAATCATCACTGCTTCGTGCCGTAGCGTGAGAAAATTCCCCCTTTGCGCCGTTTCGCCTTTGCGCGAGAAACTCTGCCTGGAACGATGGTGACGGCACCTTCCCAAATATTTAATCATAATTCTTTAAGCCCTTTCCCCGGCTCCAACAGCCGCACCACAAAATTTTCCACCGCCAAGTGGTTTTGCGTCAAACCACACTGTGCCGCCCGCCGGCACATCCACTTCCAAAACGCCATTATGCGCGCTAACCTTGCCGCCGCTCAGCAATTCGGTCGCCCATCGGGCCGATGAATTTATTTTGCCCAATTGGGGTTTTATTGACCTTATACCGTGCCATCCCCTGCATGCATAGCGAAACCGAACTCCCGCCCCCGGCCTCTCCGGTTGCCCCGGCTCCCGCCGTGCCAGTGGCTCTGCCGGCACCCGCCGGCGGCAACTTCTGGATGCTGCTGCTCGCCGGGGTCATCATTGCCGTGGTCGTGGCCCTGGCTTATGGCAATGTGTTCAAGGTCGGATTCTATTTCGACGACCGCCAGGGCATCACCGAAAACGACAGCATCACCCATTTGTGGCCTTCCTGGGACAAAGAGGGGCTCCACTGGGATGCCGTGTCCCCACCGAACGTGCACGTGGCCGGCGCTCTCGGCCGACCCCTCGTCAACCTGACGTTGGCCGTGAATTATTCGCTCGCCCAATCCTTCTCCAAGGACCACGACGGCCTGAACGTCTGGAACTACCATCTCTTCAACATCATTTTTCACATTCTTGCGGCGTGGATTCTGCTCGCGACTCTGCGCCGCGCTTTTCTGCTGCCCTCGCTCGCGCCGCGCTTTGGCGACGCCGCCCTGCCTCTGGCTTTTTTCATCGCCCTCATCTGGGCGGTGCATCCGCTCCTGACCGAGGTGGTGACGTGCGTCATCCAACGCAACGAATCCCTCGTCGCCATTTTTTATCTGCTGACGGTCTATTGCTTTCTCCGCTCGGTGGATGCGGCCCGCCAGCCATGGTGGCGTGGCTGGCAAGCCTCCTCGCGCGTTTTGGGCTGGCAGGCGACTGCCGTGGTGGCGTGTTTTTTGGGCGTGGCCTCGAAAGAGCTGATGATCAGCGCGCCCATCATGGTGCTGCTGTTTGACCGCGCATTTGTCGCTGGCTCGTTTCGTGAAGCCCTGGCGAAGCGGTGCAAATTCTATCTGGCCATGGCCACCAGTTGGCTGCTCCTGGAGCAATTGATGATTCTCGCCGGCAAACGCGGTGGCACCGTTGGCTTCGGCCTCGACATGACTTGGTGGTCTTACGCTTTCGAGCAATGCTACGCCGTCACCCATTATTTCCAGCTCGCGTTTTGGCCGCATCCGCTGGTGATGGATTACGGCACCGACGTGGTGCAGCACTTTCATGACGTGTGGAAGCCCGCGCTTATTCTGGCCCTGCTCGTCGGCGCAACTTTGTGGGCGCTGTGGCAGCGGCCAAAACTCGGCTTCGCCAGCGCCTGGGTGTTTATCATTCTCGCGCCCAGCTCAAGCATCGTGCCGCTGACCACCCAGACCATGGCCGAACACCGCATGTACATGCCGCTGATCACCTTCGTGACCCTGGTCGTGCTGGGTGCTTACGCTTTTTTGCGCCAGTACAGTTACCTTCCGCTCGGCATGCTCGCCCTCTTGCTCGCCGCCGCAGTCCATAATCGCAATCTGGATTACCGCGACGAGTTGACGCTCTGGCAGGTCACCGCCAAGCAAGTCCCCAAAAATGAACGCGCGCTTTACAATTTGGCCTGGAGTTACATTGCCCTCGACCGCTACGCCGAAGCCGTGCCCCCGCTCCTCGCGACCATTAAAATTGATCCGGAATATGGCGAAGCCCACTGCAACCTGGGCTTGTGCTATATCCAGTCCGGCGATTTGGACGCCGCCAAGGCCGAATTCTACCGGGCGCTGGAAATCAATTACGAAGACGGCCAGTCGCATTACAACTTGGGTTGCGTGTATTTGCAATTGGATGATCTGCCGGCGGCTTCGTTCGAGTTCCAGGAATCCGCCATCTACTACCCGGATTACGCCGACGCCAAACAACAATTGGGCGCCGTCCTCCTCAGCCTGAACCAGCCCGCCCGTGCCGTCCCCGTACTTGCCAGCGCCCTCCAACTCAGCCCCAACAACACCCTCACCCTGACCGATTACGGTGACGCCCTCTTCCGCGTGGGCCGCGCCGCCGATGCCGCCACCGCCTTCGAAAGCGCGATTTCCTTGGGCGACCATTCCGCTGAAATCCATAAGAAGCTCGCCTCTGCTCTCGCCGCCAAGGGCGAAACCAGCCGCGCTCTGGTCGAAGATCAAACGGCCCTGCGCCTTGACCCCACCGATGCCGAAGCCCACTACCTTTACGGCAGCCACCTGGCCAAACTGGAGCAGGACGTGCCGGCCGAAGCGGAATTGGCCCAAGCCGTGAATCTACGCCCGGACTACCCGGAGGCCGACAACAGCCTGGGCAGCGTGCTGGTGCATCTTAAGCGCATGGACGCGGCGGAAGCGGCCTATCTGAGCGCCCTCCATTCCAATCCGGCCTTCGTCGAAGCGCATCAGAATCTCGGCACCCTGTATTTCCACCTGAACCGGTTGCCGGAGGCGGAAACGGAATTGCGCAGCGCACTGGATTTATCCCCGAACTCCGCAGAAGCCCATAACAATCTCGGCAGCGTGCTGGTCGGGGAAAACCGGTACAACGAAGCCCAAATCCATTTTCAAGAGGCGCTGCGCCTCGACCCCGATTACGCCGACGCCAGCCACAATCTCAAAGCTCTGCAGGCCGCGCTGGCCAATCCGGGAAATTAAAAAGTAAAAAATAAGAATTAAGAACGGCGACGCCAAGACACCAGGCGCAAACAACCGTCGCGGGGCCGAATCAAGATAGCGCGCCCCACTTCTCAATCTTTACATTTTAATTCTTAATTTCCCGCCGCCCCGCCCAGCATCGCGTTGATCATCTTCTTCTGCCCATCCACAAACTTAACATAGTTGTCGAATTGTTCCGGCGTGAGCACCGACTGCATCGCGGCCTTTTTGGCCTCCATTTGGGCCTCAATGTCCAACGACGCCGGCTTCGAGCCATCCAAGCCCATCTGTTGGGCGCTTTGCTGGTAAATCACATTAAAAACCTTGTCCTTCTGCGCCTCCGTCAGATTTAAGGTGGACTGGATTTGCATCAGCTCCATGTTGGCCTGAGTCTCGGCCGCAGTTTTCTTTTCATCCGTTTGGTAGGACTGGTAAGCCGCCGCCTGCTCGGGGGAAAGCATGTCCTGGATTTGCTTGTCCATATCCCCATTGCCCCCTTGATCCTTGATCGCCTGTTGCAATTCGTCCTTCGACATTTTCCCGGATAGCATCTTTTCCGACATGCTTTGGGCAATCTCGGCCTGCTTGTCCAGAATGTCGCGCATGGCACTCTCCTGCTCGGGCGTCAGCTTCAGGCGGGAGGTCAGCGCCGCCAACCGCATGTCCATCTGCTGCTTGATCACCGCCTTGGTCATGTCGGCGATGGCCGCGCCCGGCGCCTTGGCCTGGGGGTCCGTGCCGTTGGCCGGAGCGTTTTTGGCAATGTCGAGATTGGCCGCCTGCATCTTCAAATCCAACTCCCGCTTGTCCAGCGCCGCCGTGCGCTCCTTTTCGTGCGCGAGCACGTCATTGGCCGCCTTGAGCTTGGCCGCGTCCACCGCCACGGTGCCGGCCGCACCGGGTTGATTGAAGAGCTTCTCGCCACCAAAGAAAAACGCGGCGCCGAAGACCATGCCGGCAATAAAAATAAGAGCTTTGTTCATGGGAAGTGATGGTTAATTTTGCAAAGGTGATTTTCGGCGATTTGGCGCGCTTTGTCTATGGTAATTCAGCGCGTCGTTTATAAGACACTCTTCCGGCCGGTAAAGTAACAAACTTGCCTGAAAAAAAGATTTCTATATCCTGAAACGGATGCCCTTTGCAAAATTTGGCCCATCCCCGGCTGGCATTCTTACTGGATTGCTGCTCAGCCTCGCGCTCAGCCCGCCGTTGCCGGCGCAGATTGCCCCTGCTGCCGCCCCGGCCCACCACGCTTTCGCCATCGGCGACCAGGATTTCCTGCTCGATGGAAAGCCCCTGCAAATCCGGTGTGGCGAAATTCACTTCGCCCGCGTGCCGCGCGAAGACTGGCGCCAGCGGCTGCAAATGTGCCGCGCGATGGGCCTCAATACCGTCTGCGCCTACCTCTTTTGGAATTTCCATGAATGGATGCCCGGCAAATATGACTGGTCCGGCCAGGCCGATGCCGCCGAGTTTTGCCGCATCGCCCAGGAAGAGGGCCTGTGGGTAATTTTGCGCCCCGGTCCGTACGCCTGTGCCGAATGGGACGGCGGCGGCTTGCCTTGGTGGCTGTTGAAGAATCCCACCATCAAACTGCGTTCGATGGACCCGAATTTTTTGACTCCCGCGACCGCCTGGCTGAAGGAAGTCGGCCGTGTGCTCGGCCCGCTGCAAGTCACCAACGGCGGCCCCATCCTCATGGTGCAGGCGGAAAATGAATACGGCTCCTACGGCACTGACGCAAATTACATGGGCGCCATCCGCCAGGCCCTGCTCGATTCGGGTTTCAACGTCCCGCTGTTCGCCTGCAATCCCGCCGGCGACTTAAAGAAGGGCTTTCGCAGCGATCTTTTCCAAGTCGTAAATTTCGGCAAGGACCCACAGGGCGGATTTAAAGCCCTGCGCGCGGTCCAACCCACTGGCCCGCTCATGTGCGGCGAATTCTATCCCGGCTGGTTCGACACCTGGGGCGTCGAACACCACCTCGGCAACACGGCCCAATACCTCACCGATTTGGAATACATGCTCAAATCCGGTGCGTCGTTCAGCATTTACATGGCGCACGGCGGCACGTCGTTCGGAATGTGGTCGGGCATGGATCACCCTTCCCGCCCCGCCTTGGTCGTCAAACCCGACACCACCAGCTACGACTACGATGCCCCCATCAGCGAAGCCGGCTGGGCCACCGAAAAATTCACCCAAACCCGCGCCTTAATGATGAAATACCTGGCGCCCGGCGAAACCCTCCCCGAACCCCCGCCCGCCAACCCCGTCGTGAGCATTGCCTCCTTTTCGCTCACGGAAAGTGCCCCACTCTTTGAAAATCTCCCCGCGCCCATCGCCGACACCGCACCCCACAGCATGGAAACCTACGACCAGGGCCATGGCTGCGTCCTTTATCGCACCATTTTGCCTGTCGGCCCGGAGGCCACCCTCGACCTCGGCCCCGTCCACGATTTCGCCTGGGTGTTCCTTGATGGCAAACAAATCGGAGTCTTGGACCGCCGCAAATCCACGGTTACGAGTTTGACCCTTCCCGCCCGCACTGCCGCGACCCAACTTGACATCCTCGTCGAAGCGCTTGGCCACATTAACTACGGCCAGGAAATGCACGACCGCAAAGGCCTCGCCGGCGTCGTCAGCATCCAAGGCGACCAGCCTGCGACGCTGGGCACATGGCAAGTCTTTCCTCTCGGCCTCGACGTTCCCATGCTCGCCGCCTTGAAATGGAAAACCGCAAACGCCAGCGGCCCAGCCTTTTGGCGCGGCACGTTCAACTTGGATAAACCCGCAGACACCTTTCTCGACCTGAGCACATGGGGCCACGGCGTCGTCTGGATCAATGGCCATTGCCTCGCGCGCTTTGGGAACATCGGCCCGACCCAAACCGCCTATGTCCCCGGGCCTTGGCTGTATGCCGGCAAGAATGAAGTGGTCATCTTCGACCTCCTCGGCCCAACTGCCCCCACCCTCGCCGGTCTGGAAAAGCCAATCCTCAATCAGCTTCATCCGGAGTTGGATTTTGGCAAAAAGTAAGTGTCCGGTTTTGCGCTTTGCGGCTTGATTCAGCAGGTATTCGCGAATAATGGAATTCCCCACCCCACCCCTAAAATGAATTATCCCGTTCCCGTTTTTCTGCGCTGGTTTTGCTCTATTTCCTTCACGCTCGCCCTGGCCGGTTGCGCCGATGCCCCAGAACCCGCGCCCATCATGACTGCGCCAGCGCCTGTCACCCTGCCCAATGGCTTTAAACCATCCACCACAACTCAGGCGCCTCCCGGGCCGCGGGTCAATCCAGGCATCACTCCAGCCATTCAACGCGGCACGGACGGGCGCCACACGAACTTCCTGGCCCGGGCGAAACAAGGGAACATTGATTTGCTGTTTGTCGGCGACTCCATCACCGACTTTTGGAACACCCGCGGTAAGCCCGTCTGGGACCAGTATTACGGCAACTTGAACGCCGCCGATTTCGGCATTAATGCCGACCGGACGCAAAACGTCCTCTGGCGGCTGCAAAACGGGGAAGGCCAGGGATTCTCCCCCAAAGTAGTCGTCTTGATGATTGGCACCAACAACATCGGCGTGACGACGCGAAATACCCCTTCCTCGCCTTGGCGCGGCACCAGCGCTGAAGCGATCGAAGGCGTTACTGCGGACGTCAACGAATTGCGCAAGGATTTTCCCGATGCTAAGATTATCCTCCTCGGCATTTTCCCGCGCGGCGATGACTTGCTCGCCATGCAGCAAATTCCGGAAGTTAATCGCGGCCTCGCCAAGCTCGATGACCAAAAGCACGTTTTCTACCTTGATATTGGACCAAAATTCCTCGGACCTGATGGCCAAATCAACCCCGACCTCTTTATGGCCAGTGACCGCCTTCACCCCACCCCCGCCGGCTACACCGTCTGGGCCGAAGCCATGAAAGACTTGCTGGCCAGGTTGATGAAGTGAAGGCGACTGAAGCGATTGAGGCGATTGAGGCGACAGAGGGTTAAAACTCGATTCGTTTGGCATCGGTGGCCATTTCTGATATGCGAGAGTGTCTCCTGTCTCCTGTCTCCTGTCTCCTGTCTCCTGTCTCCTGTCTCCTGTCTCCTGTCCCTTCGCCTTGAGCATTGCCATCGCCGGCAAATCCATTAGCCTCAACCTCTTTCACTTATGGCTGTCTGGCAGTACTTATGCCGGCGACTGTGGGTAATTGCGCTGGTGGCGATGGTCGCATTCGTGGCGATTGATACCATCATTCACCTGCGCACCACCTACAGCGTTAGCACTCAACACCTCTTCACCCCACCAGTGGCGGATCCCAACTCCCCCACCGGCTATGTGCTGGGCCAGCGGGACGAAATCCTTCCCTACGTGGGCATGGATGGCTACCACTGGGTCATGCAAACCCAGGCCATGATGGCCGCGGGCGACCTTCGCGTCCGCTGGGTGGATTACGACAATTACACCGCCCAACAACCCTCCGGCCGCGAGGTGCATTGGAGCTCTTCTTTCCGCTGGTGGGTGACGGCGCTGGCTTGGATTGATCACCTTTACGCCGGTGTCCCCCTGCCATGGACAGTCGAGGACGTCGTCCCCTTTGCCAATACTGTGTTGATTGTCCTGATGATTGTCATGCTCGCCCCGGCCATGGTGCGCCGGTTTGGTTCGGGCCTCGGCGGCATGCTGATCATTGCGATGGCGGCCATAGGGCCAATGTACGAATCCTTTTCCGAGGGCAAAAGCGATCACCATGGCTTGGCCTCGCTCAGCGCGATGTTAACCCTGCTTTTCCTCGTTGGCGGCGCCGCAGGTTGGGTGCGCACGGACGGCGGTGAAGCCCCGCGCATTGCCATGAATGCCTGGTTACCCACAAGGCGGCAGGCGAGGCTGTGGTTTATTGTTTCGAATCTCCTATTGGCTGCGGGGATCGCCTTGGCTGCGGCTTGGAAGTCTACCACTTGGACGGGCGGTTTGATCGGTGTGGCGGCGGTAAACTGCTTGCTGACGCTGACCCTGTGGGCGGACGCCCGGTCCATTTCCCTCGTGTCGGCCCCTTCACCCACCGCGGATCCGGCGCCCACATCCGCGACTGTCGAAACCAGTCCGGATGGTGCGGCCATGTTCGCGTGGCTGCCGGCTCCAAGCTTTTCCATGGCCCGGAAGTTTTTTCTGGGTTCCGCCATTTTCGGCGCCGGCGCCGTCCTATTCCTATCGATTCAATACGTAGCCTATAATTCCCTGTCCCGCACAGATTCCCACCACCTTCCGTTTTCCGTGAATGTCGGGTTGTCCGCCGCCCTGTTTACCGTGGCGCTGCTGAATATAATTCTGGCGATTCTCCTTTTGCTCAAATCAGCCAATAGTTTGACCGCTCAAGATAAGAGCAAAGAAGACTCCAGCGGCCCGAAGCTTCTGGCCTGGCTGCCCAGCCCCCGTCAGGCGCGGCTTTGGTTCATCGCTTCTGGTATTGCCGGCGGCGTGGGGCTCTGGGTCAGTACCGCTTCCGAGGCGCCGGTGCTGGCGGAGGTTGGCATGGGTGCATTGTTGGCAACCGGGTTGCTGGCTCGCGGCGCGAACAAGGAAAGTTCGATTCAAGCCGATCCGTCGCTCTGGCGCATATGGGGTTGGAGCGGCGCCGCCACCAGCATTTTCTTTTATCTACTTGAGTATTTCCCCTCGCACATGGGTATGCGCCTGGAAGTCAACCATCCCCTCTATGCTTTCGCCTGGGCGGGCGGCGGGGAAATTCTGTTTCGCCTGTGCCGTTGGTGGGGCGGCGCCAAACTCGCCGAGCGCCCCTCCGATTGGGCCTGGCTGGGCGGCAGCGTCTTTGCCGTCGTCATTGTACCCTTGATTATTTTTAAGTTTGCCGACCAGGTTTTCTGGATTGCCTCGTGGACCTCGAACAGCCGGTTCTTGTTCATTTTTCATGAGGACTATATCGCGGAATTCAAAGACATGCGCCGCTACCTCGGGGCGATGTATGCTGGCGGCAGCGCGGGTTACACGATTGCCGTGGTCAATCCGCTGATTCTGCTGGCCCTCCCGATGCTGGCCTGGACTTGGCGGTCGTTGCGCAAGTTGGTGCTGGGCGCTCTGGGCATCGGCCTGCCCTTTTATGCCGTGCTCCGGCTGATGCTCTGGGCCTTTCCCCTGACCCATGAGAAATTTCCGCTCCCCAGTATCTTCCTCCTCTTTGCCGTCGGACCGGCCGTGGCCGCCCTCGCCCTGGTTTGCCTCCTGCGCCCGGCATGGGAGAAGCTAATTCTGCTGGTAATGCTCGCGGGCGGCCTGCTGATCTACGTCGCCTTTTTACTGCTGTTTAATCATTTCATGTTTCAACAGACGGAGTTTCCCGGCGACTATTACGCCTGGGTGTTTTTGGCTGTACCGCTAATCATTTTTGTTTGCCTCCTGCTCATCTGGGAGCCGTGGAAAAACCTTCCCCGACCCTGCCAGGCACTCATGGCGTTGGCGTTGCCGGGCGGCACCCTGACCACGATTCTGTCCCTGCGCGAGATGCGTTGGATGGAAATCGGCTATGCCTTCTGGATTGCCGCCCTGATCGGCGTCATCCTTGCCTTGCGTCTGCATGATGCCTACCGCTGGACGTGGGCGCGCCGCCTCGGCCTCGGCCTCTTCCTCGCCAGTGTGCTGCTCCCCAGTCCGGTGCTCACATTAATGGACTGGGCCCGCTGGCATCTCGACGTCCCCATGTCGGACGTGGAGGTTATGGAGTTAGTCACCCGCGATGCCGCGCAGCGCCTGCGCGCCCAAATCGGCAGCGATACCGGCGTCGTCGTCAGCGGTCCCACCACCACCACTTGGATGACGTACTGGGGCGGCTTTAAGGGCCTTGGCACCCTCTACTGGGAAAATCTTGGCGGATTAAAAGCGGATATGGCCATCTATAGCGCCCGCACAGAAAAAGAGGCTCTCGACTTGATTAAAAAATATGGCGTTACCCATATTGCGATTTTCTCCTGGGACCCGTTCTATAAGGAGTATGCGCGCTTGTCCAAAGAGATGCACCGGCCGGTCCTCGAATCGGAATATGAGGCGGAAAAGCCGCTCCGCCATTGGATTACCTACTTGCAGGATGCCGCCAAGAGCAAAGGCTGGGGCAACGTGGTCGGCAAGCTGTTCGAACAATTTAATGGTGATTTTGCTGACCCGGAAGCCGAAAAGCCCAAGCTTCAGGACGCCTTCATCTACAGCCTGATTGAAGGTCAAAGAGTCCCCCCCTGGCTCCGCTTCATCCCCTACTCCATGCCCGGCGACCAAGCCTTGCGCGGCCAGTACATCAGCATGTACGAAGTCGTCCCGAATCAAGCCCCCGAAGTTGCCGTCGTGCGCCTCGCGCAAGGCCAGATGGTCTTGGGCAACTTCATTTCTGCCGAGCAGAACCTTAATATTCTCGTCGGCGTAAAACCCGACTACCTGCCCGGCTTGGTTTGTTTTGCCCGGGTGGAGAATCTTCTCGCCAGCAACCCCCCCCAGGGCGTGACGGATGCCAACCGCCAGGGCTACGTCGCCAGCCGCATTAATAATTTCAACATCCTCGTCCAAAAAATCAAATCCAACCTCGCGCAGGCGGACCAGCTTGCCTTTGCTGACCGTCTGGAACTCGCCATTGCCCTCGTGCTCGCCAATGATCCGGACGACGCCCGGCTCCAAATCATGGCCTGCATGCAAAATGTTCAATTGCGGGAACTGCGCCAGCTCTCGGCAGAACAACTTTACAATTTCCTCTCCTTCCTGCGCCAGATGAACCTGCTCGATGCCCGGCCAGGCCTCGAACCCCTGCTCCTCAATCTACTGCCTCAAATACAACGCGTGCAGTTCATTCTCGAACTCGCGGCGGCGGAAAAACAAGCCGGACACTGGTCGGCCCAACTGGCCCTCCTGCGTCGCGCTGTGGACCAGCAGCCCAACTCCGTCCCCGCCACAACTGAACTCGCGCGCCTCCTTGCCACCGGCCACGACGCCTCCCTGCGCAACGGCCGCGAAGCGTTGTCCTTGGCGCTGCAGGCCCACCAGCTGGATCTCGGCCAGCATGCGGACGTCCTTGATGTCCTCGCCTGCTCCTATGCCGAAGCGGGCCAATTTGCGCTCGCGGAATCCACCGAAAAATTGGCGCTAAATGCGGCCGAGGCCGCGAAAAATGCCGCCCTCAATGAGAGCGAACGCGCCAAAGTCGTCCTTATTGTTAACCAGTTTGGCGCCCGATTGTTAGCCTTCCACAACCAGCAGCCCTACCACGAATAGAGTGCCCTGCATGAATTATGCTTCGGCAGTCCTAAGATTCCTTTTGCGCCGGCTGTGGATTTTCGCCTTGCTCGCGGCAATCGCTTTAATTGCCACTGACACCCGGGTGCATTTCGGCACAACGCTTGACCTCTCCACCCATCATGCCAATTTCCACCCCGCGGTGGATCCCTTTTCCCCCAGTGGTCTGGCCGAAAATCAGCATTTATTGATTTTGCCCTATTCCGGCATGGACACCTACCACTGGGTCCTGCAAACCCAGGCCATGCTGGCTGGCGCCG
>CAZLPS010000046.1:0-30754 GCA_964561455.1 uncultured Opitutales bacterium | reverse complement strand
GGGATCATGCCTATTTGCTCCGATTACTCGGAAGTTAGATGCGTCTGCCCTGGGTCCAGCCCCAGGTGGCATTGAGAACGGGATTGGCCGCGACATAGGCGAGTCCCTTCCCGGTGTCCGCCAACGCTTGATTCACATCCGCAATGGACTTTTCCACAAAACCGGCATGGGGCGCCGTGGGTGTTTGGCCGAGAATTTTCACGGCCGAGTTTAGGTCCGCCTGCATGGCGAGCACTCGCAATTCAAGATTGTCGCCCGCAGTGAACTTGCCAGGGGCTGCCGCGGGGGCAGCGGTGGTCGGCGGAGCCGCCATGGGGCTGCCGGAAGCACTGGCATCAGGCGGGGCGGACGTAGCCGCCTGCAAATAAGTGGCGAAGGCAATTCCAGCGAGAACCAGGAAAAGGCGGCGGGGATGGCGAAAGTCCATGGCAGGAGAGAGGTGATGATGGCGGATATTATTATGACGATCAAGACCTTGCTTTATTGGAAAAATGCCGGATCAGCCCTGCCCGGGAATGCGTCCTTTGCGTCATATCCGGCAAAATCTCCTTGGGGACGGACGCCTACACCACCCGGTCGTGGATCCAACTCACCGGCGTCGGCAATTGGCGGGCGCTACGGCGGGTGACCGCTTCTGCCAGCTTCTCCAGGCGCCCGCCCAATTCGCAGAGGAACTCCTGCGCCTCGGCGGCGGGGCCTGAAACCGGCAGTTTGGCGACATCCCACGTCTCCACCAGATGCTCCAGGATTTCAGCGTAATCGAGCGCGGTGTAAACGCCGAGGCGCTGGGCGACCGTGGCGAAGCGGTCGAAGAGGTCCGGATCCTTGCCGTCAGTCATGTTACGGCCGGGCATGGCGATGACACGCCGCATCATGTCGCGAAACACCACCAAGCCGCGTGCGGGGTCGCGCTGCATGACTTCGCGCATCATGCGGGTGTAGAATTGCTCGTGGCGGGATTCGTCGGCGGCGATTTTCCGGCAGATGCGCGCGAGGTTTTCGTCGCCCGCCGCGCCCGCCAGGCGGCCCACATTGGCGTGGGAAATTTTCGTCGCCCGCTCCTGAAAGGAGGTGTACACGAGGCCAGCATAGGGGTCGCCCTGCATGCGCGGACTAAACCCGCCATTGAGCAGATGGTGGATCGTCACCTCGACCGCGCGCATGTCCACCCGCCCGGTGAGACGGAGAAACGCGTTGAGCAAATCACCATGCCGGTTTTCCTCGGCCACCCAACCCCGCATCCATTTGGCCCAGGGCTCCGGGCTGGTGCCCTCGGTGTCCTGCGCGATCAGGTTGAGGGCGATGGCATAACTTGGGAGGGCCTCCTCCGTGACCATGTCACCAACGAGGACGACGAGAATTTCGTCATTTAGATGTAACGCCGGCTCCCGAAAGGCCAGGATCTGGTCATGCCAGTTGTCTTTCGTCAAATCGGGCAAATAATCCGTCGGCTGCCAGGCTTGGTCGATGGGCAAAAGCAGCGATAGGTTTTCCTCCACAACACTTTGCAGGCTGCGCAACAACTCGACTTGGGGCAGAACGCGGGCTTCCTCCTCGGGCGACAAGGGCATTGGAAACTGTGAGGTTGAATGCCTGCCAAAGGCAAGGAAATATAAGACGCACCGTGCGACCATGCGTCGATCAACCGCGCTTGTACCAATGCATGAAACTATGACTGAATTGCGGCAGTAATCGCCGGGTGCCGCATTGTCTTCGACTACGGCGTTCCCAGCACTCTGCCGGTATGATCAATAATACCCCATTTACCTCCTCGCGAAACCCGGGCAATGCCATCGTGAAAATCGTCGGCCGTATCCCATTGCGGCTCACTGATGACCTTGCCGTTTACGTCTATGTAGCCCCATTTGTCGCCGCGCGCCACCTGCGCAAAACCTTCCGTAAAGCTCTTCGCGTCATCCCACGATGAATCGCCGATGATCTGTCCGGTTTTGTCGATGAAGCCATATTTTCGGCTGCCGATTTCGCCCAGCCAAACATACGCCCGACCATCATAAAAAGTACCGGCAAAATCCCATTGCGGTGTGATGGCCACTTGACCCGTCTTGTCAATATATCCCTCCCGCCCGCGCCGCCCGGGAAAATCCACCGACGCGAAACCTTCGGAGAATGAACTGGTGCTGCTCCACTGCGGTTCGATGACCACCCGGCCGGTCTCGTCAATGAAACCCCATTTATCGCCGCGCTTTACCGGCGCGAGGCCTTCATGGAAATGACCGATGTCATCCCACACCGGTTCGACAATCACTTTCCCTTTCTTGTCAATGAGACCCCATTTGCCACCGCGTTTAACCGCCATCAAACCCGTGACCAAATTCAACGGTTCGGTTTGATTCTCCCATTGGGGTGCGCAGACGACGCGACCTGCTGGGTCAATTAGTCCCCATTTATCGCCGGTCCAAACTTGGGCTAGACCGCCGGAAAAAGGATCGGCCTTGTCCCATTGCAACGCGATGACCACTTTACCGGACTTATCAATGAAGCCATATTTCCCCCCGCGTTCTACGGCCGCAAGGCCATCAAAAAATGAGCTCACGCGGTCCCATTCCAATGCAATTACCACATGGCCGGCCCGGTCAATAAATCCATACTTCGCGCCGTCGGGGAAGGTGCCATTGGCCACCCAGGCCAAGTCATCATAAAACGAATACATTAAATCCCATTGGGGCTCGATTATCAAACTTCCAGACTGGTCAACGGCACCCCATTTCCCATCTTGTTGAACCAGGAAAATCCCGCGTTCGGCTATCCATGCACTTTGCCAATGAGGCTCAATGACCACTTTGCCCGATTGGTCAATGATACCCCAAAGCTTGCCGCGCATGGCTGGCGCGAAACCCTTCTCAAACTCCTGGACGTGATCCCATGTCGGTTCCACCACTACGTTGCCGGTTTTATCTATAAAGCCCCATTTATCTCCGCGCCGAACCCAACTGAAACCATTCGTAAAACTGCCGACGTCATCCCAGGGCAAGGCATCCGACAATTTGCCGGGTTTGCTCGCTGCCGCGGGTTGCTGCCCCGGAACCGCACAGGCTCCGAGCAGGACAAGCGCTGCCACGGTTGCCCATGCGCAAGGGGTGGTCCCCGTTCGACGCTTGGAGGTGGGCGTCATGTTGAATCAAATTAAGTCAATGATTTGAAACCCTGGCGTGGCCACAAATGGCGTCCTAATTCTTCTTTGCTGGATGGGGCGACTTGGTTTGGCCCTTGGCCGGTTTGGCTTGCGCGGCGGCTTTGGCGGCGTCGACCTTCATTTGCTCCATTTTCTCCATCGCCGTCTGGAACGAGCGCACCGCCGTGGCATACCACAACAGATTTTTCCCGGAAAATTTTTCCTGCCAGAATTTCTGGACGGGCGGAGTGGAATAGAAAACCGTGGCGAGGAGAACAAAGTCGTCCACGATATCGAACGGAATGGTCCAAGTCGCCCAGGAAGCGGTGATGTCCAGGCGGAGGTCGGCAAACTTGCGAAACTGGCACCCATGGAGGTCAATCAGCCCCAAACCGGATTTTTCCACGGCGGCATCGAGGTAGGCGTCCTCATTGAGGACCTGCATTTCAAAGAGGAGGATGGGGAGGATGCTGGCGCGACGCAGGTCGTCCGCGGCGATGTTATCAAGGAGCTTCTCGTTGGCCGTGTCGAGCTGTTCGGAGGTGACGAGTTTTTTTTCCAACAGCATCGAACCGAGTGCGCGATTACTGCGCACAATGAGGGGGCGATGCTCTTGGAGGGACATGGGAACGCTAAATTTCCAAAGGTTGAATTACGAATTTTGAAACACGAACACGTCTATAAGAAAGCTCAAGGTAAAATTTGGGGGCGCGAGCGGGCGGGTTTACGGTAGCCAACGGGCGCGCGGTAGTAAATGGCAAAAGGGAATCCCGCCGCAAGCCGGGGGCATCGCAATATTTTCGTGCCATTGGCGGGAGGGATGAAATAAGCTCAGGGTCCCATGAAACTCCTCCCCTGTCTGGTTGCCTTTGGCATGATTATCACCATTCTTGGCGCACAGACTTCCGCGCCGGCCACCACCCCCACCCCGGCCGGGTCATCGCCCGCCCCCATGCCCAACTCATCCTCCCCCCCAGGCGCCGCCATCCCGGCAGCGGCCGTCGCCATAACGCCGGACGGCAAAATGGACTCACAGGTCATCCTGTGGGAGGCGCTCAAATCCGTCGCCACGGCCACCGGCCAGCGCCGGGACGTGTTTGAATTACCCACGCCAACGCTCGACAAATTCCACTGCCACATTTCGACGCTGAATCCCGGCCAAAACACCGGCGCCCTGCATCGCCACCCGCAGGAGGAATTGGTGATCGTCAAGGAAGGCACGCTGGAGGTGAATATCGACGGCAAGAAACTGACGGCCACCACCGGCTCGCTGATCTTCTACGCGGCGAACGCGAACGAAAACATGACCAATGTCGGGAAAACGCCCGCGACGTATTATGTCATCCAGTTTTATACGGCCTTGACGCCGAAAAGCTGACCGGCGGAGCCTGGGAGCGGGGAGCGGGGAGCAGGGAGTCAAGCAAACTGCGCCCCATGAGTTTTACCCCGGACGGCACGGATTGCGCCGAATAAAACTGGGCTATCCGTGGCATCCGTGGTAAAGAATCTCCACCCATGAAAACGACCAAAGCTGTCGAGATATGCCCGGCGCTCTCTGCAGCGCTTCAGGCCAGGCCCGCCGTGCGCAAGATTTTTGAATCCATGCCGCCGTCGCACCAGCGGGAATACCAAAAATGGGTGGCGGAGGCGAAAAAGGAAGAGACGCGAGTGAGCCGGGCCGCCAGCGCGGTGGAGAAGATCGGGGCATGGAAAAAGCGGTCGGGTTAAGCCGTGCGAAGTGCCGATTAAATGCCGTTCCCTTCCCGGATTTTGATTGCTGGGAAGGGCTGCGCCTTCATTTTGTAATAATGATCCCCGGCAGATTTCGCTCCGCAGCCGCAAGCCCGCGAGGCACGCAAAGCAAACCGGGGAGCGCCCAAATTATTTTACCGGAAATCCTCAGGGACCATGGGGCATCAATGCCACCAGGGGATTAGCCCAAATCCACCGGATCCACATCAAGGGTTTGGAGGACTTCCTTGTCCGAGGGGAATTCCTCCTGGAGTTGGCGGAGCAGAGGGGCAATGCGGCCGATGCTGTCGACGAAATACCAGAGTTGGTAGCGGTAGAAACCCTTGATTTTTTCGAGGGGCGGGGGTGCCGGGCCGCGAAGTTCGGCGACGTCCTTGAGGACGAGTTCGGCGCGTTTGGCCCATTGCTCGGCGTAGAATTTTACTTTTTCGGCGTTGTGGCCGCGGAAGAGGTGGCGGATGAGGCGGCGGGACGGCGGATAATGGTACTCCTGACGCTGGGCGAGTTCGGCGTCGAGGAAGCCGTCGAAGTCGGCTTTTTTCGCGAACTGGATGGGCGGGGCGTGGGGGGTGTAGGTTTGGACGAAAACCTCGCCGGCGGTGTCGCCGCGCCCGGCCCGGCCGGAGACTTGGACGAGAAGTTGGAAGGTGCGTTCGTGGGCGCGAAAGTCGGTTTGGTGGAGGGAGAGGTCCGCGTCCACAATGCCACAGAGGGTGACGTTGGGGAAGTCGAGCCCCTTGGCGATCATCTGAGTGCCGACGAGGACGTCGATTTTGCCTTTGCGGAAATCGGTGAGGATTTGGCGGAAGAGCGTTTTTTTCGCCATGGTGTCGGAGTCGAGGCGGACGATTTTAGCGCGGGCGAGGATGCGCTGGGCGGCTTCCTCGACGCGCTGGGTGCCGTAGCCTTTCCAGCGGATTTCCTCGGCTTTACATTGCGGGCAACGCTTGGGCGCGGGTTCGCAATAGCCGCACCAGTGGCAGCGGATTTGCTCGTCGGTGCGGTGATAGGTGAGCGCGACGCTGCAATTTTTGCAATGGGCCACGAAACCGCATTTCGGGCAGAGCATGCTGGCTGAATACCCTCGTCGGTTGAGAAAGAGAATGCTTTGCTCGCGCTTGTCAAAACGGTCACGCAGGGCGTCGGCGAGTTCGCGGGAGATGACGACGGGGCCGAAGCGGTTGTTTTGGCGGCGCAGGTCCACGAGGCGCAAGGGGGGCAGGCCGCGGCCGTCCACGCGATTGGGCAGTTTGTTTAATTTATAGCGACCAGTGCGGGAATTAAGGAGGGATTCGAGCGAGGGCGTGGCCGAGCCGAGGACGCAGACGGCGTTGGCGAGTTTGGCGCGATAGACGGCGGCGTCGCGGCCATGATAGCGCGGGGCTTCCTCCTGTTTGAAGGCGGGCTCGTGTTCCTCGTCCACCACGATGAGGCGGAGATTGGCGATGGGCGCAAAAATGGCGGAGCGCGCACCAACCACCACCCGGGCCTGGCCGCGGGCGACGGCCATCCAGGCATCGAAACGCTCGCCGGCGGAAAGGTGGCTATGCCAGACGACGACCTGCGCGCCGATGGTGGCGAGCGCCGAACGCAACCGTCCGACGGTCTGGGGAGTCAAGGCGACCTCGGGGACGAGGTAAATTACTCCGCCACCTTCCGCTAGAGTCGAAATAATGGAGCGCAAATAAACTTCGGTTTTGCCGGAGCCTGTGATGCCGTGAAGCAGGTGGGTCTGAAATTTTTTGGCGGCGAGGCTGAGGCCGATGTCCGCGATGGCCGCGACTTGGTGTTCATTGAGTTCGAATTTGCCGACCGCGGTGGCGGCGGCGGTTTCCGAGGCGGAAAATTCGTCGTCGTAGGCGATGCGGGGATTTTCCTCGGTGACATCTTCGGCGAGGCCTTTGTCCACCAGCGCATCGAGCGTGGCCGGGGAAATTTTGAGGCGGGTGATGACGAGGCCGCGGGCGACAGGGGCGGATTGGGCGCGGAGGAAGCGATAGACGGCGGCTTGTTTTATGGCGCGGCGTTCGAGGGCGGCCAGTTCCTCGGCGGTCAATTCAATCCGGCCGGCGCGGAGGAAACGCTCCATGCGCATGGCCATGCCGGCGCGGACGGGCGCGGGGATCATGGTTTCGAAAACGGTTTCGAGGGGCGCGAGGTAGTATGCGGAGATCCACTTGGCGAGGGCGAGGAGGTCGGGGGTGAGAATAGGCTCGGGGAAAACGAGTTCGAGGATGTTTTTAATGCGGGAGTCAGGGACATCCTGAGCGGTGCCGAGGCGCTCGACAATGCCGAGGAGGTGGTCGTGGCGAAGGGGGATGCGGACGAGGCAGCCTGGCAACACTTTGCCGGCGAGGTGCGGTGGCAGACGGTACGCCAGGGGATGGTCAACCCCCGCCAAGGCCATGACTTCGATGAGGTTATCGCCCGATTTGCCCGCTCGCTTGGTCGCCACGGCCTTACGCGCGGTGGCAGCCTCGGCGACCAAGCCGGGGAATAAATCGAATTCAGGTTCGCTCGCCATTTGCAACCTGACGTTGACCTGCCGGGGCATTAGTGTCAATTTTGTCTCAATAACGAACTTGGCTCTCTCCCCCACCCTCATGGCCGCCACCGCCTCCAGCGCCACCGCGACGTCCGGCACGCCAACCCGCGTGACGGTGGCCGAGCCATCGATCGCGATTGAGAACCCGCGGGAGACGTTCAAAGAGTTTTTGGCGAGCAAGGGTCTGCGGGTGACGAACCAGCGACTGGCGATATTTGACGCGGCCTTTAACCAGCACGACCACTTCACCGCCGAAGATTTGCTGGACCGGGCGAGGGTGTTGGATGACTCGGTGTCCCGTGCGACAGTTTACCGCAGTCTGCCGATTTTAACTGAAAGCGGCCTGGTGCGCGAAGTGGACGTGGGCCGCGACTACAAATACTACATGGCAAACGCACGCGCCCGCACCTTTCAGGCGCAACTCATCTGCCTGGACTGTGAGAAAATTTTCGAAGTTGATGCCCCGTTCATGGAATGGTATGGTAAAACGGTCTGCGACAAGCGCGATATGGAACCCGAGTCCCAGCGATTGCAAGTGACGGCGCGGTGCCGGGCGTTGGCCCGCGGCGCGAAGTGCCCGCATGCATCGGCGACGACCGTCTCGTCCACCCGCTCGAAATAAAATCCCATGGCGAAACCCGACCACGAATTCGAGACCAAGTTTTTTGAGGGCATCCTCAAGCACAACCCCGACTACCGGGAGGTCATTGAGCTACTCGGGGGGTTGTACACGAAGCAGGGGCGCATAGACGAAGGGCTGCGCATGGACCGGAAGTTTGTGCGCCTGGCCCCGACGAATCCGACCGCGCATTACAACCTCGCGTGCTCGCTGGCGCTGAAAAAGCGCAAAGCCGACGCCGTCCGCGCGCTGCGCAGCGCAATCGAACTCGGTTATCGCGACCTGGACTGGTTGCGCGAAGACCCCGATCTGGCGTCGCTGCGGGACTATGCGGCATTTGTGGAGATTGAGGCCATGCTGGTGCAATTACAGGTGACGAATCCGCAGCGGCCGGAAAGGTCGTAGGGGGGCTTTGGTTTATGGTTTGCGGTTTACGGTATGGGGTTTGGGGTTTGGCATAATGAGAAGTTATTGCGATAGATAGGGTGGATGGGCAACCTTGTAGGGCTCGCGCTTGCGCGATGCCTTTCTTCATGGGTCCATGAAAATCGAAAATGTTCTATTTCCCTGGCTGGCGGCGGAACAGGTATTGGAAAAACGCGATCAACCCGGCGAAGCGGTAATTGGGGTCAATGTAATGTTGGATGACGTAGAAGGTGAAATAGTACGCGCGGCAAAAGGCCCAGACCGTCAGGGCAAGGTAGAGGGCGACTTTCCAGTGCGGGGATTCGAAGAGGAGAAGGGCGGCGGACATGGCGCCGATGAAGAGGAACATCCAGAATTTCAGCCACATGAGCCGGGGGTCTTTGAGGTCGGGCATGATGGTGAAGTATGGGTTGGAGGGAGGAAATGCAGGGGGATTCTTGCGGACGGATGGGACCTCGCCCCAACGGGGCGAAGGAACCCAACCCGGGGCTTCGTGGTGCGAATCCCTGAGGATCAACAACGAAAGGAATCTGCCGCCCGGAACGGGAGGAAGAAAATGCGCTCCGGTGCGCCTTCAGAGCACGGAATTCGATGGAGCGCCGGTTCCCATGGTTGTGCTGCGCGCAACCATGGGTTGGGCTCCTGCAGCCCTTCGGGCTGCAAATGGCGAATGGCTCGGCTGCGGGAATGGCGCATAGCTCTCTATGGCAAAACGGCCGCGATGGAAAGTGGGTGCCTTCTGCTCCTCGAGCTGCCAATGGCAGCGGAGTTTGGGGTGACGGGAGGGAATGGAGGGCGATTCTTGCGGACAGAAACGCGCAGCTTTGGAGTGCGGTGGCTTGACGCCGCTTTCAAAGAATCCAAGAAACCCCATACCCGCATAGTGTTTCACCAAACTCATGGGCGCACATTAATTAAGAAAAGCGGCGTCAAGCCGCCGCACTCCAAAGCTGCGCCAACCGAATCCCCCGCCGTACATTTACTTTGAAATTTCTTCCAGGGTGTTCGTCAGCCTCAAACAATACAGCAATGGCACCGCGCCGAAGACGCCGAAGGAGCAGTCGATCAGGCGCCAGCCGAGGGGGATGCCGCGCAAGGGGCCGCAGATTAAGGCGAGGGGTAAAACGAGGGCGCAGGCGATGAGCCCGGCACGGAGGACCCAAACGTTCCGGACGGGGTCGAGGAAAGGACCGATGAAGAAGACGGCGATGACAATATGGCTGAAGGCGAGCCAGTCGGTGCCGTAGGCGAGCCAGGGGTATTTGGTGTTGGTGTCGCGCAGGCCCTCGCGGACGGTGACCAGCCAATGGTGGAGACCAGCAGGGGCAGTGGCTGGAGTGAGGTCCTTCAAACCCAGAACGGAAGTGAGCCAATCCAGTTCGTGCTGGAGGGGAAAGGCGGTTAGGCCGCTGGCGATCAGGGCGACAATGAAAAAGCCAAGAACAAGGCGGTAGCGGAACAGGAGGCGGTCGCGGGACATGGGGGGGAGGTTAGGCGCAAGGTACGAAACGGGGCAAATCAGAAATCACCTAAAATTCTTGAAAAACTTCTGCACGGAAACCCGGGGTGCTCGAATCTTGAAGAATCCGCCGCGCAGAATGGGAATTTGATTGCAAATGGCTCCCGTGCTCCTTCAGAGCACGGAGTTATAGCCACCTTAGATTCCCAGAGTTGCGCTGCGCGCAACTCTGGGTTGGGCTCCTGCAGCCCTTCGGGCTGCAACGCCGCCACAGATTATTTTCTTCATTCGACGGCGCACTTGGTACATGCTGCGTGCTCCATGCCTCCGGCCATTATCATCCCTGAACCCACGTTCCAACCGCTGGTCTATGCACCGGTAGTGGGCGGGCCGGCGCCGTTGACGGCGTTGCAGCAGGAGGTGGTGCGCCTGAAGCAGGAACGCAAGGCGGTGATTCTGGCGCACAGCTACCAGGTGGATGCGATTCAGCGGGTGGCGGATTTTGTCGGAGACTCGCTGGGGCTGGCTTATGAGGCGGCGAAGACGGATGCCGAGGTCATTGCGTTTTGCGGGGTCCACTTCATGGCGGAGACGGCGAAGATTGTGAATCCGGGGAAAATCGTGCTGTTGCCGGATTTGGCGGCGGGGTGCTCGCTGTCGGATTCGTGTCCGGCGGAAAAGCTTGCGGCGTACAAGGCGGCGAACCCGGGGATCTATGTGGTGGCGTATATTAATTGCTCGGCGGGGGTGAAGGCATTGAGCGATGTGATTGTAACGAGCAGCAACGCGGTGAAGATTGTCGAGCGCGTGCCGCGGGACCGGGAGATTTTATTTGTCCCTGATCAGAACCTCGGGCAATGGGTGGCGCAAAAGACGGGGCGGCAGATGCGGTTGTGGCCGGGGAGCTGTTATGCGCATGTGCTTTTCACGGTGCGCGCGATTGAGAAGATAAAGCTGAAATATCCGGAGGCGCCGGTGGTGGCGCACCCGGAGTGCGTACAATCTGTGCGCGATTTGGCGGATGAGGTGTGCAGCACGGAAAAGATGATTGGGTTTTGCCGGAATAACCCCGCCCAGGCGTTTATCGTGGTCACGGAATCGGGGATGCTGCACCGGTTGCACCGGGAAATCCCCGACAAAACCTTTGTCGCCGGACCGACGGACAAGTGCGCCTGCAATGACTGCCGGTTCATGAAGCTGAACACGCTCGAGAAGCTGCACGCCGCCCTGAGGGATTTGCGGCCGCAGATAGAGTTGCCGGCGGAGATATTGGAAAAGGCCAAGATTCCCCTGCAGCGGATGCTGGAATGGAGCCGGTAGGGTGAAATTTTATCGTGGCGGAGGGCTGGGGAATGTGTTCATAATTCGGGAACATGGCTAGGCGGGTCCGGAGGCCCCGCCCTGCCTTTTATAATCGCATGACCAATACTCGCTCGAACCACGTGGCCCGTCAGATTTTTCGCCTGCTGCCGGGATTGATCGCCGTAGCAGCATTGCTGTTGGTCGCGAGTTGCGACAGCACGGCGAACGCCGACAAGGAAGAGAGCATTGATTTTACCTCCGCACCATCCCATGCGAAGTTAACCATTGATGGCAACCCGCTGGGGACAACCCCCACCTCCGCGGTGCTGGGGAAGGGCCCGGAAACCCATTTGGTCGTGAGCAAAACCGGATTTGTCCCCCAGGATGTTTATCTCCACACGGTGAACGGCCGGCTCACGCCGAATCCAGTGGATGTGAAACTGCGCGTTGACGTGCTGCCGGATAAACCCGGGGCCGACCGCGCGGGCGAACTCGCACGCTGCCTGCAAATCATCAACCAACACGTGGCCGATGGCAGCCTGGCCGCGGAAGACGAGGCCGAGGCGGAAGCACAGGTGCGGAGTTTTTACAAGTGAAGGCGAGTGAAAGCGACTGCTGCGACTGAGGCGATGGGGGCGACAAAGGGGGTAAGCCAGACAAACGAAGGCAGCAACTGCCATCGGGTAATATTTCTGATTTCCTTACCTCAGTCGCCTCGATCGCTTCCATCGCCTCATTCGCCTTCAGCGAAAAAAGAAAGCCGGCAGTCGGACTTGAACCGACGACCTACGGTTTACAAAACCGTAGCTCTACCAACTGAGCTATGCCGGCATGGGGAGAATGATAGGATGGATTGGGGCGGAGGAGCGAGAATATTCGAATTGCCGACGGGCGGGAAATTGTAGCTCGCCGACGCCCCACGCTGCAATTGTCAAAACCCCAAGGAGCGTCGGCGAGCAACGCCCCTACAGTTTACCGTCTGAAGGCGAGCGTCAATTCAACCGACATGGCCGAATTTGCCTAGCGGTCGTGCGGAGGTATCTAAGGCGAGGAAAAAAGTTGGACTCTCAGGCCAACCGGGAGTAGAATCGGTGCATGAAAAGCGATAGGTCATTCGTGACAGCACCCCCGCTGCCTCAAGGACAAAAGGCGGCCCCCGGAGAGATGTGGGTACGCGGAGCCAAGATTGGCACAGTTGCTTCATTCGGATTTATGATTGCCTTTGTGGCTGGAGGCTGGGGAATTGCAGATGAGGACCTGCTTTGCTGGTTCCTCCTTTCGTCGGGTATCGGCGCGTACGTGAGCCTCTTGGTGGCCACCTTTCTCTGCTTCGGGGCAATGTTTCAGCGGATTTCGCGCCAAGGCGCAATGGCGCAAAGGATCGAGTGACACCGGGTGAACCAGAAGCGCGGGCTAAAGCACCGCGCTACCTATCGAGCAATAACTGTCCACGACCCCAATCAGCGGCAAAGAGTAAATATTCATTTGGTCTCGCCTACTGCGCCCCCTGAAACACCTAAACTTGTCATTAAAATGAAATTGACCAAAAAAGCAAAGAGTTGGATAAGATGGTTACTCGGCTTGCTGGCATTGGAGTTTCTCGTGATAATTTTTCTGATGGTTACGGAGACTGAATCTTATTTTTGGCCTTATCCCAGCATCGACACGAAATACGCCCCTGGATTCTCCGAGGGGAAATTTCGTCAGGTCAAAGTGGGCATGTCACAGGACGAGGTTTTTGCGATTTTAGGCAAGCCGCTTGGAGTCCAGCCTTTCAGTGAAGGCACTCGCTTTTTTTATTCAGAAGATGGGGCTGCGCCCATTGGGGATTTTGCATGGTTGGGTCGATTGATAGATGTTAAGGATGGCAAGGTTACCAAGATTATTAACCAGGTGTTCTATGACTGATAGGCCGCGCGGCCCGAGCGCTACCGCCACTACGCAGCGGCTCACTCCTGGGCGAGCACGCTTGCGACGCCCCCAAAGCCGCATCATTTGGGAATCTCTACCGAGCATTGAATAAGTTCCCCTAGCCCTTCAGGAGTATCAAGCAAATCCCTCAAGACTGCATGACGATTATCTTCATCAAGAATCTTATTCTTAATTCGCTCAAGGTCATCCAGGGAAATTCTAAAGTCTCTGCTCTCCTTCAATTTAATCAAAATGAGTCGTTCATCGAAGCCCAACTCAATTGCGCACAATAGCCAGGTAGGGGTAGGCGTGGACGTATCTTCCTTCTCAATAAAACCCTTACATAAGTACAGCCCTTCCTTTTTAGAGAGCTGCTGGTCGACAGACGCACACAGATCGTGAAACCGGCGTGTATAAGCGAAATGGATTGTCTTCATATTACTGCCTCCGGTCGACCAAGGGGATGGCCACGTCTGGCGGGACATTGGGCGGGCGGACGGCGTAGAAATAGTCGACGGGGCCGTCGGAGGTTTGAAGGGTGCGGCGGTCGGCGGCGGGGGCGACGGGCCATTGGGCGACCACGGCCACCATTTGATCGTAATGAGCGACCAAGTCGGCGAGACTGGTCACGGCGAAGGGAAAGTCGCCATTGGTGAAATTGCCAATAGAGACACTGCCGAAATGGGTCATCGCCCGCTCGGGACCAAAGCCGGGCCGAACTGAGACGCCTACAAAGGTAAAATTGCCGATGCGACCAATCTCGAATGAATGGCGTTGGTGGAGATCCAAATCTTCAGGCCAAAGAGGGCCAGAGAGATCCAGCTGGCCGCCGTTGTCGAGGGTCAATTCAATGGTAAACCCGTGGTCATCAAACATGTTATCGTTGGTGCTGCCAATAAGATCAACGGCCTTAACGCCCGGAATGGCCTGGCAAAGGCGGAGAATTTCGTTGTGCGTGGCGAGGCTGGCGCTGCGGATGAAACCAAACCAGACCATAAACCAAATGACGGCTTGGGCCGCCAGCGAAAAGACGAGCAGCGAACGGCGGATTCCGCACCGGCGCAAAAGCGGATCGAAGGCGCAAAAGTTGCGGTCGCGGAGCCATACCACCAATGCCCAAAGCATCGCCAAAATCGGAAGCACAACTGCCAACGCCAAAAGCAGGAGAGTTAAGAGGGGATACCACCAAGCCAAAACCATGATGGCGACGAACCCGGCCAACAGGAACATCATTGGTGGGAAGATGGAATCACGGCGGGGGAAAATCCGGCCACCGGCCCCCAGCCCGGTTTCGAGGCAAAGAACCAGCCAAGGCAAGGACACCAGCGCCCCCACGAGCATGAGAATTATAATCACCATGGGTCAGCCGCCAAATGCTGTATGCGGGAGCGTTGATTGCGAATGCGAAGCGCGATGAGTAAAAATAAAGCTCCCATGCCCACGTTTACAATGTCGGGTGAATAAAAATGGCCCACAATTACAAACACCCCCGTCATCGCCCACATCATTTCCGGATCGGTCGGTCCAAAAATAAACTTTCCCATGCGGCTGTCAGCTATTTGGGCCCGATAAAGGCGAATGAGTATAAAAATTCCCAAGACGATATAAGCTACGTAAGGCATTCTCTCATACAATGCGTGACCCACCACTCCAATGACCACCACATAGGCGAACCACAGCCATTTTTTCGCGGCAGGGGGCTTGGGTAACTTTATCACGCCGCCTTCACTACACCCTTTTGGTCCAGGAGCGCAACCACTTCCGACACATCCCAAACATGGTCAGTCAACCCGGCTTCCATTGCTTCGCACGTTTGGGAGGTGGAAGAAGTAATTGCGTCGCTGGGCAAAAAACAGGTAGAGACGGCGACATGATTCTAATACCGCAAGAACAGAAGATGGTGGCCAAGTTACGAAAGAAACAGCGTATGTGGCGTTGGGCAAAGTGGGTGATACTCATTGAAGGCTTGGTCCTTGTAATAGTAACTGTTTGTACCCTCATCTTCTTGGCATCCCTAGCAAATCCGGAGGACGAGTTTGGGATTTTCCTGTTTTTCTCAAGTTACCCTGTTCTAATGTTCGGTGGAGCCATGGGCGGCATTATGGTGGGAACGGCCATTCGCGATTGGCACGGAAATACCACCGACACGCTGTTGCTCAAGCTCCTTGATGAGCAGGCCGTTTCGAAAGTATCCGTGGACAACTGAACTAGGCCGCGCGGCCCGAGCGCTACCGCCACTACGCAGGGGGTCCCTCTTGGGCGAGCCTGTTTTGGGAGGCCCGAATTTTCGCGCAAAGGCGCAATGGCGCAAAGGACTGAGGCCGGCGCTTCTGAGTCATTCGGTGCCTGAAGCGCGCGCTGAAACCGCGCGCTACCTCCAAGCGAATTGCCTCAGCGTTCAACCACTAATTGAATCTTTGGGGCGATTAGGGAGCCCGCGCAGCCACCAGCTGCAAAAGTAAGATCAGTGATAAAATCTCCAGGGGCGGCTAAAACGTTGAGCCAAAAGTTAATTCTTTCCTCAGATCCCAAGCAACGCCAGAAAGGTAATTTCAGAAAATTAGCTAGTGCTGGGGCTGAAACATTTCGTACATCGCATAATTATACAGCACGAATTCAAACGGGAACAAAGCGACATCCAAGGCCACCGTCACCGGCATCAAGGCATACAAAGCCAGATGACCATCGTCGCGAAATCTATTTTCAAAAAACCGGAAGGTTTTGACCCCGGACGCGTCCGTGCCTTCCGGCCCAAATTCCACGCTGATCAGCGGATCGACTCCCATCCCTTCCGGAAAACTTGGCGATGGCGCCAGTTTCGACGAATAGGTCACGCCCACAAAATGCCCTGCGTGAGCCGGCTGGTTGTCGGGAACTTCGTAAAGGGGAATTTGCGCAAACCCGTCCAGCCGCAATTTCGCGACGTCGGGCGAACCCGGGCGAAACATGGCTTGCGTGATTTGGTCGTATTTGTAAGCCTTGGGTAGATCCAACTCAAACCACACCGGCTCGAGGGCGAGGGTCGAACCGCCATTCTGCACCGGATGACCGGGATCGCCCGGGGAAGGTTCCCATTCGGCCTGCACGATCAGCCGGCCTTTGGCATCAAGCCAGGTGTCCTTCAATTGTAGCTTAGTCGGCTCGTGGTAGGAGGTTCCTTCTGCCTTCATGCCCAATTGCGTGGTGAGCATGCAGCCACTCCCGCCGAGCGCCATGACCGCCAAAGCCAGCACCAGGATGGCCCGGCACCAAATCGTGGTCTTGGAGCATGGCGCCATGGAACAAGTCTTGCGGCGCGAGCTTCCGGGAGTCAATGCGCATAGATTAAAACCACTCGGCCATATTTTGCCGGGCCACCCGGCAAACTTTGCGTGGCCCTGCAGTTTTCAAAATCGCGGCAGGGCCATGGGCAGGATGCCCATGGTCCGCTGCTCCGTGTTTTCCGTGCGCTCCGTGGTTAAAGATCGCCGGAGCCCTTGTCCTTTTCGACAATTTCGGAATGCGGCGTCGCGCGAGCGCGAGCCCTACTCTTCGGGGTCGTCGCCGTCGGGGGCGAAAGGGGCGTTGGAGGAATGGAAGGTGTCGCGGGGGAAGCAGATACGGGAGACGGCGGCGTCGAAATCATGGTCACCGCTGAGGATTTCAATTTCGAGGCGGAGATAATAAATGGGGACGGGCGGAGCCAAGTCCGGGGAGAGGCGGACGGAGTCTTTTTCGGTGGTGACGATAATATCGGCCTGGGTGCTGACGGCGCGGCCAAAGAATCGTTCCATTTCCTCAGGGGTGAAGCGGTGATGGTCGAGGAAGCGTTTGTTGTGGCAAATTTCGGCGCCTTGCTCGCGGAGGAGCTTTTCGAAACTCTCGGGCGTGGCGATGCCGCTGAAGGCGGCGACGCGGAGGCCGCGCAAATCCGTGAGGGGGCGGACGCCGAGGCCATTGACGGATTGCAGATGCTTCGGGCGGTGGGCACAGACGATGACTTCGACCTCGGGATGGTAGCGGGAAATTATCTGGCGCAGTTCGTCGTCGGGCTGGCCGTCGGATTTGGTAATGAAGACGTAGGAGGCGCGGCGGAGGTGGCGGACCGGCTCGCGGAGGATGCCGCGGGGCAGAAGGCGGTGGTTGCCGAAGGGGTTGGATTTGTCCACCAGGAGGAGATTGAGCTGGCCGCGGAGAGAGAGGTATTGGAAGCCGTCGTCGAGGAGGAGAATGTCGGAGCCAAATTTCTTGATGGCGTATTGGCCGGCCTTGACTCGGTTTTTGTCCACCAGCACAACGACGCCGGGGAGATTGCGGGCGAGCATGAAGGGCTCGTCCCCGGCTTCGGCGGAATCGAGGAGGACGTTTTGGCCGTCGCTGACGACCTTGGGCGGGGGGTCCTCGCCGTGGCTGAGCCAGCGCCACCAGCGGATATAAAACGGCTCGGCGCGGCTTTTGTAACCGCGGCTGAGGATGGCGACGTGGCGGCCGCGCTGGGCGAGGGAACGGGCGAATTTTTCGACGATGGGGGTCTTGCCCGTGCCGCCGACGGTGAGGTTGCCGACCACGACGACAGGGACGCCCAGGGGCTCATTGCGGAGCAGGATGCGTTGGCGGTAGAGCCAAACGCGCACACGGACCACGCCGTCAAATACGAGGGAGAGGACAGAAAGCGCGCCTCCAAGGAAGGCAACGCCGACGCCATCCTTGCGCCGGTCGTACACCACGTCCACGGCGAATTCCTCAAACTGCCGCGAGCGGACGGCCATACGTTTCAACCAGCGGGAAGACATGGTGGGTTAATCAGCGGGAACGGGCGGAGGTTTCAATCAAGAGTTGACGGGAGGGGCGGGACGCGCAAAATTCGACCTTTGCGCGCCCTGCGCACCCACTCTCCTCGAATCAGCGCCAATATTCCAGCGGAAATGCAACTCCACCTCTTGCGGTCAAAAATCCTCCGGGCCGAAGTCACCGACGCGCGCCTGGAATATGAAGGCAGCCTCGCCATTGATTCGGCGCTGATGGAGCGCGTGGGCATCCTGCCGCACGAGAAGGTACTGGTGGGCAATTTGGCCAATGGGAACCGGTTTGAGACTTACGCGATTGCGGCACCGGCGGGGTCGCTGACGATTTGCCTGAACGGGGCGGCGGCGCATTTGGGGCAAAAAGGCGATTTGCTGGTGATTATGACCTTCGGCGTGATGAGTGAAGAAGAAGCGAAGACGTGGAAGCCGCGGACGGTGGTGCTGGCGGAGGGGAATAAGAAGATTGTGAAGGAGACGGGAACCCTGAACGTTTAACGCTTAAAGTTTAACGTTTAACTTTTAAGGCAGGCAACGAAGGGCGTGGGGCGAAGGGGGAGGAGCGGGATTTGTAATTTGCGAACTGACCCTGGCTAACTTGCAGCCCAGATAATGAATTTCAGATTTCAAATTTCAGATTTCAGAATCGGAGCGAGGCGCGACAAATGGGCCGAGGATTGGGACATGGGTAATTTTTTGGTGGGCCGCGGCTTAACGCTGCTTTCTCTGCAGATTAAGACTGCCTGGCAACGTTGTTCCTGCCTTACTGGGGTATGGGCGATTCCTCAAGGCAAAAGCGGTGACGAGTCGCCGTACTCCAAAAAATGGCGGAGCCTACGGCGCTGCGGGTTTCAGGATGAAAGTGCCCATTACGTTACCGCCCGCGAAGCTGAGATATTTCCACTCTCCAACAATTTCTCCGTGGTCGGGCCGGCCCAGCAAGACGTCATTATTGTCCATGATCGGATAGCTAAGATCAATATAGACGGAACCGTCGGTCTGAACACTGCCCCCGAGGTTAAAATGGGCCGGAGTCCAACCTTTGACGGGAAAGGCTGGTGAAAGTTGCTGGAGCGACCAGGCGCCCGAAAACGGTTGTCCGGGCGGCGGAGGCGGCCACGGAAGTTTAATTGAGGCCTGCATTACAGTCTGGCCGGCCTTATCCCTCAAAATGGCATCCATCGCTACGACCCGGCCCGTCTTAACGGGCGAATTTACTTTGGAAGAAGACTCAGAGCAGCCCACAAAAATGACGGCTAATAAAATCAGAGCCAGTGAGTTCAAAAGGCCGAGGGTCGGGGGTGATTTCATTTGGTCGGCAAATCCAATTAGGGAGCGGTTGTCCTCAACTCAAAAGTACCGAGCGATTTAGTTCCTTTCAGCGTGGTATAAAACCATGGGCCGGAGAATTGGCCGTTGGCCAGCGGGGCGAGGAGAAAGAGGTTGTCGTTTTCTTTGGGAAAGGTGAGGTTAATGGAGGCGGCTTCAGAGGCATATTCGAAGTGGTATTTGACGCGGCCGTTTTCATCGGGCTGCCAGGCGGCGGGGACCTCCTTGGTGGTGGCCAACGGGTGCCAAATGCCGGTGAAATTCTGGCCTTTGGCGAGAGGCGCGGCGGGCCAGGTGAACTCGCCAATAAGGACGATTTTGCCGGCGGGGTTGCGCAGAATGAGATTGGCCGATGGGAAATCCGCGAGGGCGAGGCCGGGCGCGGCGGCGGGATTGTCCTGGCTGGCACAGGCGCCGCAGCCCAAGGCCGCAAACAGGGCCAAAATTAAGAGCGTGAAACGGGGTATCAAACTTTGGAGAGGCGGCATGATGGAAGTTAAAACCACGCTGCGAGTTCACGCAAGTACGCAACGCGGGCGGAGGACGACGGGCGGTTTTTCTCCGGCAGCGCAAATTTTGGATAGACTTTCGGGGGCATTGTAAGGTTAGCTAGTCCCTCCCCACCCCCTGGGTCGCCGCCCGCGGGCTGCGCCCTCCCCGCCCCGCACTTTTTCATGCATCTCCTGGACATCATCATCGTCATGGCCTACCTGGTGGTGGTCATCTACATCGGCAAACGGGCGTCGGCCGGGTCCAAGAGTGAGGAGGGATTTTTTCTGGCGGGGCGGAACCTCGGAAAGTTTTACCAGTTTTTTTTGAATTTTGGAAACGCCACGGAGCCGCAGGGGGCGGTGAGCACGGCGAGCAACGTGTACCGGCAGGGGGTGTCGGGGTCGTGGTTGAATTTTCAGACAATTTTCCTGAATCCGTTTTACTGGTTTGTGTACGTGTGGTTTCGCCGGGTGCGGGTGACGACGGTGGCGGATTTGTTTGAGGATCGCTTTCGGAATAAACGGCTGGCGGTGTTTTACGCGATTTTCCAGATGCTGGTGGCGGTGGTGTTATTGGGCGTGGCCAATGTGACGGCGTATAAAATCACGTCGTCCATGGCGGTGAAAACGGAAGCCCAAATGAGCGCCGGGGAAAAGCAGATGATAGTGGATTACCAGCGGTGGGTGGATTTGAAAGTGGCCGCGGCCACAACCCCATTGGCGGGGACGGAAAAAGCCGAGTTGGACCGGCTCAATGACCTGCAGGCGCATGACCAACTGCACGCCTATGCGTCGTGGATTGGATCGGATACCATGCGGGCGGTGTTCTATGCGGTGTTTACGGTGGTCGTCGGGGCCTACATGGTCATGGGCGGAATGAAAGCGGCGGCGTTTAACGATGCGTTGCAAGGTTTTCTCATCGTCATTTTTTCCGTAATGCTGATCCCCGTGGGACTTCATGCCATTGGCGGCTGGGCGGCGCTGAAAACGATCGCCCAAAGCAGTTCGGTGAATTACAATAAGTTCGTTCTGGTGGGCGCGGCCGGTGGCAATCAATATGGTTTTTGGTATATCCTGGCCTATACGTGGGCCAGTCTGGTGCAGATTCTAGGCTTGAGCGCCAACATGGGTATTCTGGGCTCGGCGACGAATGAATACGCGGCACGGTTCGGCGGGGTGTCGGGCACTTATGCGAAACGGCTGTTGCTGATCGTCTGGGCGTTTGTGGGCTTGATTGCGTTGGCCATGTTTGTCGGGCCGAAGGCGCTGGTGGACCCGGACGGCGCATGGGGGGCGATGTCCACGCAATTGTTGCCGACGGGCCTGATAGGGCTGATGTTATCGGGGGTGCTGGCGGGAACGATGTCCATCATGGCGGCAAAAGCGGTGGCGATTTCATCGCTGTTTGTCCGCAACATTTACCGGCATTTAAAGCCGCAGGCGACGGAAGCCGATGCCGTGGGCATGGCCCGCTGGGCGATCGTCGGCGTGCTGCTGACCGGGGTGTTTGCGCCGTTCTTGATCAGCAATTTGGCGGACGGGGTGAAACTGATTATTGAGGTGAACATTCCGTTTGGCGCGGCGATCATGCTGTTGTATACGTGGCGACGGTTGACGCCGGCGGCGATTTGGATCGGCGTCATACTATCGATCAGCCTCAACCTCGTCGCACCCCGCACGGCACAATACGTGGAATTTTTCAATCAACGGCGCTCACTGACCATCGTGGACCAAACCAAGGAGAAGGCTCCGGTGTATTTTGAAAAGCTCATTCACACCGTCGAAGGCGACACCGCCAGCCCGCTCAAAGGCACAGGACGGTTTAATTTTGAAGTTTGGCTGCTGGGACGCGTGGGGATGACGCCGGCGGCGATGACAGCGGTTCAACGTGACACCGCGCATTTCTTTGTGGACGGGCTGCTGCCCTTTGCGCTGCTGATTGGATTCAGCTTTGCGACCAAGCGGGGCGACAAGACCGCGGAGAATAATTTTTTCGGCAAAATGAAGACTCCGGTGCAGCCTACAGCCGAGTTGGAGGCGGCGGCGCTGGAGGAAACCCGGCGCAACCCGGGTCGCTATGATCATTTGAAGCTGCTGCCGGGCACGAATTGGGAATTCCTGCAATGGGACCGCACCGATGCGGTGGGCTTCATTTCCTGCTGCGCGGTGTCGGGCGCAGTGGTCTGGCTGTTTATTTTCTTACTGCACCTTGCCGCGGGCGCGCCGCCGGCGGCATCACCCTAACCCCCCATGATTCGCAAAGCCTTCGTGATGAGCGTCAATGTCGGCGCTGAAGTTGAATACGAGCGGCGCCACCGGCCCATTTGGGACGAGCTGGCCGCGGTGCTCCGCGCGCACGGTGCGCATAATTACTCGATTTTCCTGCACCCGGAGACGCGGCAGTTGTTTGCCTATGTGGAGATTGAGGACGAGGCGCGCTGGGCGGCGATTGCGAAAACGCCGATCTGCCAGAAATGGTGGAAGCACATGGGGGACATCATGCCGAGCAACCCGGATTCGAGCCCCGTTGCGTTGGGCTTGAAAGAAGTGTTCCATTTGGATTAGGCCGTGTCGTTTCGAGTTTCGAGTTTTGAGTTTGGAGTTTCGAGTTGAATCCCAGTCCTTTCCCACCAACATGGGAATCCCTCCTTTACCAAACCCCATCCTGAACCCACCCAGACCAACCAAAAAAGCAGGCTTGGTCTGTAAAACGCGAAACGCCAAACCCGAAACTCGAAACCCTAAATTAAATTTCCCATGAACCGCAAAACCCTCGACCGCGCTGTCAAGGCGCTCAACACCTTTCGCATCGAAACCCCGAGCTGGGGTTACGCCGACACCGGGACGCGCTTCGGCAAGTTCTTCCAGGACGCCGCCGCCATTGATTTAAACGACAAGCTGGCGGATGCCGGCCACGTCAACCGCCTGACGGGTTGCTGCCCGACGGTGGCCGTGCACGTCCAGTGGGATTTCAAGAAGGGCGAGGACCCGAAGGCCGTGGCCAAGAAGGCGCGAAAGCATGGCGTGCGCATCGGCTCGATTAATCCCAATCTTTTCCAGGACCAGTGCTACAAGTGGGGATCGTTTGGCAATTCCGACCCGGCGGTGCGGCGCCGCGCGTTGAAGCATTGCGTGGACTCCATCGCCATCGCCAAAGCCGTGGACAGCGAATACCTCTCCCTCTGGTTCGCGGACGGCACGAATTATCCGGGGCAGGACAGCATCCGGGCCCGCAAGGAGCGCTTTGAAGACGGCCTGCGGGCGTGCCACAAGAAATTGGCGCCAGGCATGACGATGCTGGTCGAATACAAGCCCTTCGAACCGGCATTTTACCAAACCGACATCGGCGATTGGGGCATGGCGTATATTT
This sequence comes from uncultured Opitutales bacterium, assembly GCA_964561455.1. Taxonomy (GTDB): domain Bacteria; phylum Verrucomicrobiota; class Verrucomicrobiia; order Opitutales; family JABDGR01; genus JABDGR01. Next base: position 7,636 of record CAZLPS010000046.1, on the reverse strand, counting down.
TGGCGAAAAAGGCCGGCCCGCGCGCCAAGGTGCTCGTGGACACGGGGCACCACTATCTGGCCCAGAACATCGAGCAAATCGTCGCGTTCCTGCTCGACGAAAACATGCTCGGCGGATTCCACTTCAATGACCGGCGGTATTCGGATGACGACCTGACGCTGGGCTCCATTGACCCGTACCAGGTGTTCCGCATCTTCCACGAGATTCATTTCTTCGCGGCGGACAAGGGCAAGACGCCCGACATCGCGTACATGATTGACCAGTCGCACAATGAGAAGCCGAAGATTGAGGCGACCATCCAGACGGTCGTCATGGCCCAGGAGCTGTTTGTCAAGGCCGCGCTGGTGGACCATGAAGCACTGCGGGCGGCCCAGGCGAAGAACGACGTGGTGTCAGCGGAATTGGAACTAAAGAAGGCGTTTTTCGCGGATGTCTCCCCCGCCCTGCTGGCGTGGAGGAAGGAAAATGATTTGCCGGCGGATCCGCTGGCAGAGCACCGCCGCAGCGGCTACGAACGCAAGGCGGCGAAGGAACGCAAGGCGCGGCGGATTGCGCTGGGGATGACGCAGGGTGGGAGTTATGCGTGAGAGAAGATTATGCGGAATGTAGTTCAATATGCAGACGTCGTTATCAAGCAGCAGATTGAAACTTGGGGCGAAGGACTTGACTTCGACCCGAGTGAACAAATTTTTCTGTTGCTTGATGACAAGTTTGGCGTGACGAGAGTTCGTGTTGAGGAGGTCGCTGTCGAGGGAAAGTTCATAACGTTCAGAGTAATCACTAATCTCTGGAGCGATCCAAAGGAATTTGGTCTCTCAAAGAGTGGAAGCCTGTTTTGGTGACGATACCTCGCACTGTCGATCAATGTAGACGCAACAAGATCGTAATCCAAATTCCGGTCCACGCTCTAAACATTAACCCAGCCGTCCTTCAAGAATGCCCTGAACCGAAAGGTCCTCATTCAAATCTGGCCAATGTAGACCAGTCCCGTCGCAAATAAGTTCGAGGTTGGCCAACTTGGAGACAGGGGCCTTGTGCAGACGGCGATTTTTGGCCGCAGGAAAGCGAATCTCTCTGCCATCTGCCAGTTTTACGCAGACATAATGTCCTTCCACCCAAGCCTTGGTGGCATGGACTTCAAGTTCAACGGGGGAAGGCTTCATACCAGCGATTTAAGATGATTTTGCGGTGTTTGGCAATTTGGTTTCTTATGCGGATTATAGTCCCGCAGGGACGATAGAAGGTAACCCAGCATTTTAATGCTGGGACCGATAGGCAAGGACACCGTGAGTCCCGAAGGGACGAAAGAAATGATGTTCTTTCGTCCCTCCGGGACTCTTCTTCTTTTTATTGGGGTTCCCAGCGCTAAAGCGCTGGGTTGCCTTCTATCGTCCCTGCGGGACTCGATGGCCACTTGTCCCGACGTCATTAAATCGCACCTTTCATTTCCGGAAATACGGCACAAACACCATCGCGCCAATCATCGCCGCGCCAATCGCCGCCAGGAGCACCCCGCTGGCGGCGACGTCCTTGGCCCTACCGATGCGCAGGCGGTGTTCCTGGGAGACTTCGTCGGCAAGAACTTCGATGGCGGTGTTGAAGGCTTCGGCCATCCAGACGAGGGCGACGGCGATGGTCAGCCAGAGCCAGTCGGTGCGGGAGACTTTCAGGGCGAAGCCGAGGGCGAGGACGACGACGGTGGCAGCGGAATGAATCCAGGCATTGTGCTGAGAGATGGCGAGGTAGCGGAGTCCGCGGAAGGCGTGGCGGAAACTGTGGAGGCGCTTGGTGAAGGAGAAAGACATAATTAGCGGAGCTTTGGAGTGCGCCGGCTTGACGCCGCTTTGAATTGATCGGCGAAAGTTCGACAAGGTAAATGACCTTCACCAACTCAATGCCGTTCGAAGAGGGAAGAAAAGCGGCGTCAAGCCGCCGCACTCCAAAGCTCTCGGGGCAAATCATAATCTTTGCTGGACGAATTCGGCATGAGTTGATCGAAATCGCTGCTGGGGACCGGTACTTCGGCAGCGAGTTCAGAGGGCTCGTGGTCAACGAAAGTCTATACCAGCACTTCGTAATTGGTCACGCCGGGTTCCATGGGCCGGAGGAACTCCTGGTCGCGGGGGAGGTGGCGGGCGAGCTGGGGGTTGCCGCCGGCGAATTTTTTGACCGATTCCACGGAGTCCCAAAAGGAGACGACCATGAAGTGGGCGGCGCCGGCTTCGACCCGGCGGAGGATATAGGCGCCGCGGTTGCCCTCGGCGTTTTGCAGGCCGGTCACGCCGGTTTCATTCAGGTAATCGGCGTAGGCGTCGGCCTGTTCGAGAGTGGTGGTTCCTTGCCAAATGCGCGCGATCATGGGGAGATTCTCCCACTTGGAGAATAAACCGAGGATACTCGAAATCGGGCCGCGAGCCCACCGTGGAATTGTAAGAAGAATGTCAGACGCGGCCCGAATGGCGGTACGTACGGACTCCACGAAGCTTGAAAAAGAGCCGAAGCGCCAAGACCAATCCCACCATCAGCGCCAAGGCGGTACCGACTCGCGTGACATTTGTTGCAGTGGACGTTTGGGTAACAGGGCTTAACTTCAGGCCCGGGGAAAAAACCAAGCCCACGGGAGCTTGCAAACCAGAGACAAAAACGGTTAATGCGCCCTGGTCGGACACCTTGTAAATGATGCCGGTCGCACTGTCGGCCATATAAAGGGTGCCTTGGGAATCAAAGGCCAAAATTGCCGACTCGATCCCACCCTTGGCCAATTTGCTGATGGTACCGTCCTGGGTAACTTTGAAAATAGTTGAACCCGGAGCCTGTCCACCCTGCGCATTATCCGAACCCACGTAAAGATTACCATCGGGACCGAATGCCAGGGATGTCGGATGTTTCAGATCTTGGCCAGCGATGGATTTCATCCATGCGGAGACTACCTGCGTCAACGTGGGAAAGTTAACCCGGCCCGGAATAAAACCACTGGTCGCCGGCGAAATATCCCCGCCCGAAAGTAATATCTTAGCGATGGAACCATCATGAAATCCCGCCACAAAGAGGTCGCCACGACCATCAAACGCCATGCCATAGTCAAAACCTGAACCGGTGGCGATCTGGTTCAAGGACCCGGCGGAGGTCACTTTAAACAGCGTTTTCTCATTGATCACAAGCAACTCGTCCCGGGAATTGACCGCCAGTGCCTGGGCACCAACGCCCGGAACAAAGAGACTAACAGCGCCATTAGGAGCGATTTGGACGAGGTCCACCACCCGGTGACGAGCCGGGTCGCTGTGAGCCACGGTGGCAAATAGATTCCCCTTGGAATCGATGGCTAGTCGGTCACTAACACCGCCCAGTGAAGCGTAGTGGCTGGCGACACCCGTGCTGGTCACCTTAGTAATTTCACCTTGAATGCTCAAGACATACAGGTCGTCGGCGCGCAAGTGCGCCGGGATAAGGATGGGGAAAATCCAAATCGCCGCTGCTGAAAGAACTCTCAGGGAGGGAAAAAGCATGGGGCGGTCCGTCCGGTGATTCGAAGGCTCCAAAAGCGACTTGGTCAGTCTGCGAGCGGATGCAACGTGCCAGATTATTTCCGGCTGAGCAAGCGGCGTGTTGGAGAAGCAATCTTGACAAGGGAGCGCGGCGCGCCATGTTGCGATTCGTGAGCTACAAACTATTCATTCCCGGACCCACAGAAGTGTCACCCGCCATGTTTGCGGCGATGGCGAAGCCGATGGTGGGCCACCGCAGCAAGGATTTCGTCGCCCTGTACCAGGGCCTGCAGCCGGATTTGCAGGCCTTGTTTTATACGCGCGACCCCGTGTACATCAGCACGAGCAGTTCCTGGGGGGTGATGGAGGGCTCCATCCGCAATCTCGTCGTCAAGGGCGTGCTCAATTGCATGAATGGCGCGTTCTCGGACAAATGGAACGACGTGGCCAAACGCTGCGGCAAGGAAGCCGGCGCGCTGCAATTTGAGTGGGGCCAGCCGGTGGACCCGGCGGCCGTACGGGCGCAACTCGCGACCGGCAAGTTCGACGCCATCACGCTCATTCACAACGAAACTTCGACCGGTACGATGAGCGACCTGACGGCGATCATGGCCGTCGTCCGCGAATTTCCCGACGTGATTTCGGTGGTGGACTGCGTCAGCTCCTTTTCCGTGGTGCCGATCAAGAAAGATGAACTCGGCATTGACGTGCTCTTGACGGGCTCGCAGAAGGCGTTGTCGCTGCCGCCGGGGCTCTCGCTATTTGCCGTGTCGGAAAAGGCGCGGGCGCGGGCGGCGAAGGTGCAAGGCCGGGGATATTATTTTGATTTCCTGGAATTCCATGCGAATCACGAAAAGGGCATGACGCCGAGCACACCCTGCATCTCGCTCATCAACGGTTTGCGGGCGAAGGTGGATGAAATCAAAGCCGAGGGCGCGGAGCACCGCTATGCGCGCCACGCGGCGACGAACGCGCTCGTGCACGCCTGGATGGAAAAGCAGGGGTTCAAGCTTTTGCCGGAGAAGCGGTACGCGTCGAAGGCATTGTCCTGCATCGCGAACACGCGCAACGTGGACCTTGAAGCATTGAACAAGGCGTTGAAGAGCCGGTTCCAGTGCGTGATCGACATCGGCTACGGCAAGCTCAAGGGCAAGACCTTCCGCATTTCCAACATGGGCGATGAGACGCTGGCGACCATGGGTCAGCTCCTGGGCCAGTTGGACATTTTGCTGGCGGAAATGCCCAAAACGTAACCGTGGCAAAGGCGGAATAATTCCGCGAAAAATTTTTCTGCAAAGAAAAATTTTGCCAAGCGTCCGTTTTTCTGCTATGAAGTCATTGCTGCGCCCGTCATTTGTTCCTCTTTTTTAATGTCTAAAACCCTGATCATCGCTGAAAAACCGAGCGTCGCCGCGGACATTGCGCGCGCCCTGGGCGGGTTCAAGAAAACGGGCGACTTCTTCGAGAGCGAGGACTATGTGCTGAGTTCAGCCGTGGGCCACGTGGCGGAGTTGTGCATGCCGGAGGATTACGACAAGAAGTTGAAATTCTGGACTCTGACGGCGCTGCCGATCATTCCCGAGCAATTCAAGCTCAAGGCGGGAGAGCGCACCAACGACCGTTACGAATTATTGAAAAAGCTGATGGGGCGCAAGGATGTGACGAGCCTCCTCAATGCGTGCGACGCCGGGCGCGAGGGCGAATTGATTTTCACCTACCTGTACGAGCTGGCCGGCTGCAAAAAGCCCTTCAAGCGCCTGTGGTGGTCCTCGATGACGAAGGAATCCATCGTCAACGCCTTCAAAACGCCGCGCGAAGCAAAGACCATGCTGCCGTTGCAGGAGGCCGCGCGCTGCCGGTCAGAGTCGGACTGGTTGATCGGCATCAACGGCACCCGTGCGCTGACGACCCGCATGTATGGCCGCCGCGGCGGTTCCGTCGCCACGGTGGGTCGAGTGCAGACCCCCACCCTTTCCATGGTCGTGGAACGGGAGATTGAGATTCGCAGTTTTGTGCCCCGCGCCTACTGGCGCATTGTGGCCAATTTCGGCATCGCCCAAGGGCCGTATGACGGCGTGTACCAGCGGCCGGACTTCAAGCGCGCCGATGATGAGGACCGCGCCGACCGCATTTGGAACCAGGAGGCGGCGGAAAAAGTGCTCGCCGAGGCTTCCGCGGTGAAGCAAGCGCTGGTGACTGAAGAAAAGAAGCGTTCGACCCAGATTGCGCCCCGCCTTTACGATTTGACCACCCTGCAGCGCGAAGCGAACAGCCGCTTTGGGCTGCCGGCCGGCAAGACGCTCAGCATCGCGCAAGCCTTGTATGAGCGCCACAAGGCCATCACCTATCCCCGTACGGATTCCAAGGCACTCCCCGAAGACTATGCCTCGACCGTCCAACGCGTGCTGTCCCGCCTCGGTGGCGACCTCGCGCCCCATGCGGCCAAGGTGATCGAAGACCGCCTGGTCAACCCGGCCTACAAGCGCATTTTCAACAACGCCGAAGTATCGGACCACTTTGCCATCACCCCAACCGACGAACCGCCGGAAAAGCTGACGCCGGACGAAGCGAAAATTTACGACATGATTGCCCGCCGGTTTGTGGCGGCCTTCTACCCGGTGGCGGAGTTTGACATCACCACGCGCACCAGCACGATGGCGAAGCATGCCTTCAAGACGGAAGGCAAAGTGCTCGCGGTGCCGGGCTGGCTCGCCGTTTATGGCAAGGATGCCGCCATTGAGGAAACCCTGCCGGCATTGACGCCGGCCGACGGCCAGCCGCCGCAGGCCAAAGTGAATGAAGTGAAGTTGAACGCAGAATCAACCAAACCTCCGCCCCGCTACTCGGAAGCGACCCTGCTCGCCGCCATGGAAGGCGCGGGCAAGCTCGTGGAGGATGAAGACCTGGCCGACGCGATGAAGGAAAAGGGCCTTGGGACTCCGGCCACGCGCGCGTCCATCATCGAACATTTGATCGCCTTGCATTACATGGAGCGCCAGCAGCGCGAATTGATGCCGACGCCCAAGGCGGAGAATTTGATGGAGTTTCTTAAGCTCCTGAAGGTTGACGAGTTGACCAGCCCCGACATGACCGGCGAATGGGAATACCAGTTGCGCCGGCTGGAGGCGGGCAAGACCACGCGCGACAAGTTCATGGGCGGCATTGCCGACCTGACCAAAAAAATCGTCGACCGTACCAAGAAATTTAATGACGAGAACGTCCCCACCAAGCCGACCACCATCATCAGCCCGACGGACGGCAAACCTTTGGTGGAAACTTGGCGCGCGTACAAGTCGCAGGACGGCTTGATTTCCATTTACAAAATCATCGCGAACCGCCGCTTTTCGGCCGCGGAAGCGGCCGAATTACTGGAGAAGAAAAAGATCGGCCCAATCGACGGTTTCCGGTCAAAGAAGGGCCGGCCCTTCTCCGCGATGCTCAAACTCGACGAGGAAAACAAGGTCAAGTTTGTCTTTGAGAACAGCGGGTTTGGGGAAGCCGGGGCGGATGGTGCGCCGATTGATTTGACCCAGTTCCCCGTGGTGGGCAAGTGCCCGGTGGACGGCGCGCCGATTCATGAAACGCCAAGTGGGTATGTCTGCGCGAATTTCAGCCGGGGCGAAGGCGCGAAATGTACGTTCCGCCTGTCCCGCATCCTCCTGGGCGCGACGATTGTGCGTGAACAATTTCAAAAATTGATCGAGTTGAAGAAGACGGATCTCATAAAAGGCTTCAAATCGAAACGCACGGGCCGGTTTTTCGAGGCGTTTTTGGTGCTCAAGGATGAAGGCAAAATTGGGTTTGAGTTCATGCCGCGCAAGCCGAAGGGCGAAGGCAAGGGCAAAGGCAAGGGCCCCAAGGGACCAAAGCCGGATGGCGCCGTGGCGGAAGACGCACCGACAACGGCGACGGTGACGGCGGCGGAACCCGTGGTCGCGACTGCCAAAGGCAAGACCCCGCCGGTGACGCCAACCAAGAAGGCCAAGGGCAAAACGCCGCCGCCGATGGTGACGATGGCGTAAATCCTGCTTTGGCTGGGGAGGCTGCGGTGCCGTTACAATTGCAGGGAGACTGCAAAAGGGGTTGCACGCGCGGTGGTTCATCCATTAGAAACGTCCCTCCATGCCCTCCTCCATTGACTCCATCACCAA
>CAZLPS010000045.1:0-30814 GCA_964561455.1 uncultured Opitutales bacterium | reverse complement strand
GCACCGGCATCGAAGGCCGCGTCGCCCGCGACTCGAAGACGGTCGTCGTCGCCGAAGGCGACGGCATGGTCGCCCTCGTCGAAGCCACCCGCATTATCACCACGCCCGATGGCAAAATTCACGGGCGCACGGACAAAGAGGTCAAGCACGACCCGAAGAAGGGCATTTACGTTTACACCCTGCGCAAGTTCATGCGTTCGAACGCCGCGACCTGCTTCAACCAGCGTCCCAGCGTCAAAAAAGGCCAGAAAGTCAAGGAAGGGATGGTAATCGCCGATGGCGCCGGTACGGACATGGGCGAGCTCGCCCTCGGCCGCAACCTCCTCGTGGCGTTCATGCCTTGGAATGGTTACAACTTCGAAGACGCTATTTTGCTCTCCGAGAAGCTCCTGCGTGACGACGTGCTGACCTCGATTCACATTGAGGAATATGAAGTCGCCGCCCGCGATACCAAGCTCGGGCCCGAAGAAATCACGCGCGACATTCCGAACGTCGGCGAAGAGGCCCTCAAGGACCTCGACCGCGACGGCGTCATCCGCGTTGGCGCCGAAGTCAAGCAGGGCGACATTCTCGTCGGCAAAATCACGCCCAAGAGTGAAACCGAACTGGCACCGGAAGAAAAGCTGCTCCGCGCCATCTTTGGTGAAAAGGCCGCCGATGTGAAGGACACCTCCCTCGTCGTCCCCTCTGGCGTCGCCGGCATCGTCATGGACGTCAAGCTTTCGTCACGCGTGGACAACGAGCGGGAGAAGCTCTCCCCCTCCGACCGCCGCCGCCAGACCAAGAAGATCAACGAGGAGTATCGGGCGCAGGCCGACAAGCTCCGCGAAGACCTCACGGAAGCCCTTTCGAACATTCTGCTTGGCGAAAAAATCCCGCTTGATGTGCTGAATGCCGAGACGAAGGAAGTCATCATTCCCGCCAATCGCAAGATTACCAAGACCCTCCTGCGCCGCCTGGCCAGTGTGTCCAAGAACATCCAGATCGATCCCTCCCCGGTCAAGATCAAGATCATGGAAATCGTGGACAACTACCAGCACAAGTTTGACGATCTCGATCTCGAACGCCAGCGCAAGGTGGACAGCGTCGAAAGTGGCGACCTCGTGGACTCCGGTGTCGTCAAGAACGTCAAAGTCTACATCGCCACCAAGCGCAAGGTGCAGGTCGGTGACAAGATGGCCGGCCGCCACGGTAATAAAGGCGTCGTCGCCAAGATCGTGCCGGAAGAGGACATGCCCTTCCTCCCCGACGGCACCCCGATTGAAATCGTGCTCAACCCGCTGGGCGTGCCGTCGCGCATGAACGTCGGTCAGGTGTTGGAAACCCACCTCGGCTGGGCTTGCAAAAAGCTCGGTATGCTGGTGGCCACCCCGGTGTTTGACGGCATTTCCGAGAAGCAGATTCGAGGCTACCTGAAGGACGCCAAACTGCCCGAAACCGGCAAGACCCGCCTCTATGACGGACGCACGGGCGAACAATTCGACCAGGACGTCGTCGTCGGCTACATCTATATGATGAAGCTGAATCACTTGGTGGCGGACAAGATTCACGCCCGCGCCGTCGGCCCGTACAGCCTCATCACCCAGCAACCGCTGGGCGGCAAGGCCCAATACGGCGGTCAGCGCTTCGGCGAAATGGAAGTCTGGGCGCTCGAAGCTTACGGCGCCGCCTACACCCTCCAGGAACTGCTCACCGTCAAATCCGACGACGTGCAGGGCCGTACGAAGATTTACGAGCAGCTGGTCAAGGGCGACAACTCGCTCTCCGCCGGCACGCCGCAATCTTTCAACGTCTTGATCAAGGAAATGCAAAGTCTTTGCCTCGACGTTCGCCTCGGCACGGAAGACGCCCTCGGCTTCAAGGCCGTTCCCCTCAGTGTCACCGGCAGCGCTTAATTGCGCCCCGCCGGTTTTATCCCCGCGTTCGCATCCTCCCGACTTATCACTTCCGCATCTCTTAAATTACCATGAGCACCACCAACCCGCCCACCCATACTGAAAAAGAAGTCCGAGAAATGCTCGGAGGCGAAAAGGAGCAGCTGTTCGACACGGTCTCCATCACCATAGCCGCGCCCGACACCATCCGCTCGTGGTCCCGCGGTGAAGTCAAGAATCCGGAGACGATCAATTACCGCACCTTCAAGCCCGAGCCGGGCGGTTTGTTCTGCCAGCGTATCTTCGGACCGGTTCGCGACTACGAATGTGCCTGCGGCAAGTACAAGCGCATCAAGTTCAAGGGTGTAACCTGCGACCGTTGCGGCGTGGAAGTCACCGTCGCCCGCGTGCGCCGTGAGCGCATGGGCCATATTGAATTGGCCGTGCCGGTTTCGCACATTTGGTTTCTCAAGTCCATGCCCAGCCGCCTTGGCCTCATGCTCGATATGACCGCGCGGAATCTCGAGCGCGTCATCTATTATGAGAATTACCTGGTCGTGGACCCGGGCAAGACCCCGCTCGAACCCAAGCAGTTGCTCACTGAGCAGGAATATTTGCAGGCCATTGATGAACACGGTGAAGACGCCTTCGTCGCCAAAATGGGCGCTGCCGCCCTCAAGGATATGCTCGGCAAGCTCGTGCTCGAACCCCTGGTGACCGATCTCCAGGAACAGATGCACGGTACCCGCTCGAAGCAAATTAAGAAGAAGTTGGCGAAGCGCCTTAAGGTCATTCAGGGCTTCATCGCCTCGAAGACCCGCCCCGAATGGATGGTCCTCGACGTTGTCCCGGTCATCCCGCCCGACCTGCGCCCGCTTGTTCCCCTCGAAGGTGGCCGGTTCGCCACGTCCGACCTCAACGACCTTTACCGCCGCGTCATCAATCGCAATAACCGGTTGAAGAACCTCCTCCAACTGAAAACGCCGGAGGTCATCATTCACAACGAAAAGCGCATGTTGCAGGAAGCGGTGGACGCGCTGTTCGACAACGGCCGCCATGGCCGCGCCGTCACCGGCGCCGGCAACCGCCCGCTCAAATCCCTCAGCGACATGCTCAAGGGCAAGCAGGGCCGGTTCCGCCAGAATCTCCTCGGCAAGCGCGTGGACTATTCCGGTCGTTCCGTCATCGTCATCGGGCCGGAATTGAAGCTGCACCAGTGCGGTCTGCCCAAGAAAATGGCGCTCATTCTCTTTGAGCCGTTCATCATCCGCCGCCTGAAGGAGTTGGGCTTCGTCCACACCGTGCGCGGTGCCCGCAAGATGATTGAAAAGCGCTCGCCGGAAGTTTGGGACATCTTGGAGGAAGTCACCAAGGGTCACCCGGTGCTGCTCAATCGCGCGCCGACGCTCCACCGTCTCTCCATTCAGGCCTTCGAACCGATTCTCATTGAAGGCGACGCCATTCGCGTCCACCCCCTCGTTTGCACGGCCTATAACGCCGACTTCGACGGTGACCAAATGGCCGTGCACGTCCCGCTCTCCATTGAAGCGGTGCTCGAGTGCAAGATGCTGATGATGTCCGTGCACAACATTTTCTCGCCCTCCAGTGGCAAGCCCATTCTCACCCCGTCGCAGGACATTGTGTTGGGTTCTTATTACCTGACGCTCGAGCCGCGCCACGGCGCGGACAAGAGCACCCGGCTGCAACTGTTCTCGAACGTCACCGACGTGCTGTTCGCCGAATACGAAGGCGCCATCAACAAGCACACCTGGATCCGCTACGTCAACCCCGACAAGGGCAAGGACAGCATCTACGGCAACAAGGAAAAGAAGATCATCGTGACCACCGTGGGCCGCGTCATCTTCAGCACCCTGTGGCCCAAGGGCATTGGCTTTGTCAACCAGCCGGTCGTCAAATCCAAGCTCGGTGACTTGATTCTCAACACCTATCGCCTCACCGGCAAGGAGAAGACCGTCGAAACCCTCGACAAGCTCAAGGAGCTCGGCTTCCAGTCCGCCACCAAGGCCGGCATTTCCATCGGTATCGTCGACATGATCGTACCGAACGAAAAGCCGGAAGTCATCAAGCGCTCCCGCGCCCGCATTGACGAAATCGAAGAGCAGTACCAGAAGGCCATCATTTCCGAAGGCGAGCGCCACAACAAGATTGTCGAAGTCTGGACCGCGGCCACCGACGAAATCGGCAAGTACATCTTCAACGTCTTGAAGGAAAACGGCGGCAAGGAAGCCCCGAACCCGATTTACGTGATGATGGATTCCGGCGCGCGTGGTTCGAAAGCCCAGGTTCGCCAGTTGTGCGGCCCCCGCGGCCTCATGGCCAAGCCCTCCGGCGACATCATTGAACGCCCGATTCTGTCCTCGTTCCGCGAGGGCCTCTCGGTGCTCGAGTACTTCATCTCCACCCACGGCGCCCGCAAGGGTCTGGCCGACACCGCCCTCAAGACCGCCGACGCCGGTTACCTCACCCGCAAGTTGTGCGACGTCGCCATGGACGTGGTCACCATTTCCAAGGACGACGGCAACCGCGACGGCATCTGGAAGCAGCCGATCTTTGAAGGTGACGAAGAAATCGTCCCCCTCGCCGACCGCATTACCGGCCGTTATTCCAGCGATGACATCCCGAACCCGCTCAATCCCTCGGAACTGTTAGTCGCCTCCGGCGACCCCATCACCGAGCCGATTGCCCGCCAGATCGTGGATACCGGCATTGACCGCGTAAAGGTGATGTCGCCCCTGACGCACATGCGCCAGAGCAACATTCCCGCCAAGGCTTATGGCATTGACCCGGCCACCAATCGCTCAGTTGAAGCCGGCTCCGCGGTCGGCATCATTGCCGCCCAGTCCATCGGTGAACCCGGCACGCAGTTGACGATGCGTACGTTCCACATCGGTGGCATCGCCAGCCAGGTGCTCAAGTCCCCGGAAATCAAGGTCCGCCTCGGTGGCCGGGTGCTGTACCGCGGTCTGCGCATGGTGAAGACCGCCGAGGGCGCGAATATCGTGCTGAACAAGACCGGCTTGGTGCTCATCATCGACGCGGAAGACCGCGAACTCGAGGAATACGCCATTGTCGCTGGCGCCGTGCTCTTCTGCAACGACGGCCAGCCCATCCAAAAGGGTGAAATTCTCGCCCGCTGGGACCCGCACAACATTCCCATTCTCGCTGAAAAGGCGGGCACCATTTCCTTCAAGGACATGATTCCCGGCGTCACGGTCAAACGTGAGCTCGACGAGGCTTCCGGCCGCACGGGTTCCGTGGTGATCGAACACAAGGAGGACTTGAGCCCCCAGATCGAAATCAAGGACGCCAAGGGTAAGGTCATCGCCACCCACGCCATTCCCGTGGCGGCGCAAATCGTGGTCAATGACGGCGACGTCATCAACCCGGGCGGCCTGCTCGCGAAGACGCCCCGCGGCGTTTCGAAGACCCAGGACATCACCGGCGGCCTGCCCCGCGTTTCCGACTTGTTCGAAGCCCGCCGTCCGAAGGATGCCGCGGAAATGGCCAAGATTGACGGCGTGGTTTCCTTCCCCGGCATGCTCCGCGGCAAACGCCGCCTCGTCATCACCGACGAGCAAACGGCCAATTCCGAGGAGCACCTCATCCCCCACGGCAAGCACATCATCGTGCATCCCGGCGACGTGGTGAAGAAGGGTCAGCACCTTACCGAAGGCCCGGCCGACCCGCACGAAATTCTGGAAATTCTCGGTCCCAGCGCCGTGCAGGAATACTTACTCGCGGAGATTCAAAAGGTTTACCGCGTACAGGGTGTCACTATCAATGACAAGCACATTGAAATTATCATTGCCCGCATGCTGCGCAAGATTCGGGTCTCGGATCCGGGCGACAGCGAGTACTTCTGGGGCGAACAGGTTGACCGCCATGAATTTATGTCGTCCAACGAGAAAATCGCGGAAGCTGGCGGCAAGCCGGCCGAAGGCGAGCCCATTCTGCTCGGCATCACCAAGGCATCGTTGGAAACGGAGTCGTTCATCTCGGCTGCTTCCTTCCAGGAAACCACCCGCGTTTTGACCGATGCGGCGACCTTGGGGAAGACCGATCATCTCACCGGATTTAAGGAAAATGTTATCATGGGCCATTTGATTCCCGCGGGCACGGGGCTGCCGGCCTACCGCCGCCTGAAGATAACCACCTTGGGTGGTGAAGCCTTGGAGGCTCACGCCGAGGGCGAGGCTGTTTAGCCAAACTTCTAATCTTAAAACCGTTTATTCATAGGGCGGCGGTGCGGCAAAATTGGTGCTGTGCCGCCGCCCTTTCTATTCGGTAACGCGTTAGTATTCGGGTATTCGCCCCATGAAAAAAGGGGATGGAAAACTCCATTAAGGCGGCGTAAAGCCCTCTCCGCCGGTGGCCTACAAATTCTTTACAATTAGGGTTGTAGCCCAAGCGCTTTTTTGCCATGATTTCTGCAAGTTCACGAAATTCTTGCTTATGGCTTCCGCGACCGCTTCCTCCACGTTTGGATTTTTGCAACATTTCGCCTCTGGCGCTTCGCGTTTTTCAAGGGCGTGTCCGCACCCCTCGAAGCGCGGACGCACCCTGCTTTTATCGGCCTGCGCGGTCGCGGCTTTAGCATGTTTTTTTGGCGGCGTCTCGCCCGCTTCCGCCACGGTGACCTGGACTTGGGTCGGCGGCACCAGCACCGACTGGAGCACCGCAGCGAATTGGGATCAAGCTAGCGTGCCCACTTCCGCCAGTTCGGTCACCCTCGATACCGGCAGCGGAAACCAAGCGGCTGTATCGACGGCCAGTGCTAGCACCAAAAATATTACCATCGGCAGCACCAATGCCAGTTCTTCCAGCACCAAACTCACGATCCAAAACGGCAAGACTCTGGCCAGCAGCGGCAGTGGCGTGATTGGCCTTGGCTCTGGTTCGACCGGCGCGGTCCTGGTCACTGGTGCCACCACTTTGTGGAATGTCCAATTGTTGACGGTGGGTGATGCGGGCAATGGCAATCTCACGGTGTCCAGCGGCGGCACTTTGGATGTGCAGAGTGCCGACGGCAATGGGAATGCCGTGGTGCTTGGCAATCAATCCGGCTCCGTGGGCAACGTCTTGGTGACGGGCACCGGTTCTGTGCTGGTACTTGATGCTGGTGGCCTCCTCGTTGGTTCGCATGGCAATGGCAATCTTACCCTGGCCAATGGCGCCAATCTCACGGTCGCGGCCGCCAATACTGCCGGCTTCGGCCTCACCATCGGTGACCAATCCGGCACAAGTTTAGTGACGATGCAGGACGCCGGCTCCATTGCGAGCCTGGCCGGCGCGCTCATGGTCGGCAATCTTGGCAACGGCACTTTGAACATCAGCAATGGTGCTCATGTCACGGTCGCTGGACAGGATGCCTCAAACATTGTTCTTTATGTCGGCGCCCAAGCTGGATCAACCAGCAATTTGACAGTGGATGGTGCGAATTCCATCCTCACCTTCAACGGGATCGGCTCCGCCTTGATCGGCAACAGCGGCAACGGCAATCTCACGGTTTCCAACGGCGGCAAGATCAACATGCTAATGTCCGACCCCGCCAGCCTCGTTGCGGTCACTGTCGGCGCCAATTCCGGCTCCCGCGGCAATGTGACGATAACGGGCGCCAATTCTATTTGGAACGTGGGCACTGCCGGCGCAGGCTCGTTGGCTATCGGCAAAGCTGGCAACGGCAACTTGACCATCGCAAACGGTGGCAATGTAAACATTCAAGGTGCGGACAACAATGGCTTCTCCCTGCTTTTGGGCGGTAATGGCAGCGGGAACGTCACGGTTCAAAACACCGGATCCCAGCTTTTGACCATCGGTAAAATTGCCGTTACCAACGGCACGTTCACGGTATCAGGGGGCGTCGTTAACAGCAGCGATCTGCTGTTGGTGGCCAACCAGTCGGTCAATGCCACGTTCCACCAAACTGGGGGCAATGTCACTATCGGTGGCCTCGGCAAGTCGGCGATTGGCAGTGGTAATGGCTCAACCGGCTTCTTTAATATGGACGGGGGCACGCTTAATTTTAGCGACGGTTTAAATCTCGGTTCCGCCGCCGGAACGGGCGTGGGCAATTTCACCCAGACCGGCGGCAACGTCACAGTTTCGGGTGATACTTTGGAATTTGGGCCTTTCGGCATCACCTCTGGCACCGGTTATTATGTCATCTCGGGCGGCAATTTGACCGCCCCGGGCGGAGTCATCGTGGGCAGCAAAGGAAATGGTACGCTGACCATCAGCGGCACCGGTGTATTTGACTCCGGACTCAATCAATCCCTCGTGGTGGGGTATGCCACCGGTGGCACCGGCGTGGTCAACCTTAATGGCGGCACGCTCCGGACCGAGGCGATCGTTCACAATGGTCCCGGCGGCGCCACCATCAATTTTAATAGCGGTGTGCTCCAGGCCACGGCCGACAGCACCGATTTCATTTCCAGCTTCGCCGATGGCAACCTCGCCATTCAATCCGGCGGCGCGCTGATTGACACCAATGGGTTTAGTGACGTGATTCAGAGTAACTTCACAGGTACTGGTGGCCTCTCCAAAAACGGCAACGGCACTTTGACGCTGACCGGCAATAATTTGTATTCCGGTAATACCAGTGTAAATAAGGGCACACTTATTCTCAGCGGCAACAATAACGGCGCGACCGGGAACTTGGTGCTGAATGCGAACACCGTCATCAACCTGAATGGGGCCCAAGCCCTGCCAACCGGCGGTTTCATCATCAACGGTGGCACGCTCGACAATACGCAGGGCTCCACTGTCATTATTTCGAGCACTACACCGGTCACCCTGAACAGCAATTTCACCTTTGCGGGATCGAATGGCCTGAATTTGGGTAATGGTGCTGTAACGTTGAATGCCTCCACTATTCAAATCACCTCCCTGGGTCATACGCTGGGTCTCGGCAATATTGGGGACGGCGGCAATGGCTTTGGGCTGACTGTCACCGGGGCTGGCAAAGTGGCCTTGAACGGCGCCACCAATACTTATACCGGACTGACGACAATTCAAAACGGCGAGCTCATCCTCGGCGGCAATCTGGCGTCCAACTTGACGATGAATGGGGCCGCCACGTTGACCCTCAAATCGGGTCTCACCGAGTCTATTAGCAACGTCACCCTCAACTCTGGCAACATCATTGGCGGGGGCAATCTTTCGCCCAGTTCCATCACGACAAACAACAGTGGCAGTTCCACCATATCGGCCAATGTCACCGGTGTTACCGGGTTGAACGTGAACGGCACCGGCACGCTGAATCTTACCGGCAACAATAGTTTTTCCGGCGATACGAACGTTAACAGTGGCACATTGGTGGTTTCGGGGAATAATGCCACCTCCGGCAATATCAACCTCAATTCCGCCAATCTCTCCCTGAACAGCAATGGCTCCTTGGGCAATAGCCCCCTTAATATCAATGGCGGCAATTTGGACAATACCGGCCCCTCAGCGGTCGTCATTTCCACCGGTGTTCCTGTTTCCCTGAATGCTGACTTCACATTCGTCGGCACCAAAGACCTAAACCTCGGCACCGGAACGGTCATCTTTAATAATCAATTGAACATCACGGTTGTCGCCGGCAATTTGGCGTTTGGCGGCCACATTGACGACGAAACCGGCGGGTTGACCCTGGAGAAGTACGGTAACGGCAGCCTCGTATTGCGCAGTGCGGGCTCCGCCTTGGGCGGTGGAGCAGCCAATATTTATCAGGGCTCACTGGTTCTCGCCGGTTCG
Organism: uncultured Opitutales bacterium; assembly: GCA_964561455.1. Taxonomy (GTDB): domain Bacteria; phylum Verrucomicrobiota; class Verrucomicrobiia; order Opitutales; family JABDGR01; genus JABDGR01. Next base: position 21,185 of record CAZLPS010000045.1, on the reverse strand, counting down.
TCGAATTCGCTGCCCACTTATGTCTTGGTTAACCTTGGCGACGGTAATTCGGGTAGTGCAACTTTGGTCTTGGGCGATGCTAATTCCGGCGGCGTCAGTCAGATTATCGAAGGTTTGAATACCTCCGGCACCGGCACCCAAAATGCCGTTATTGGCGGTAATTCATCCACCTCTACTTTGATCCTCAATGTTCCCGGGCCTTCGGATGTCAATGAATTCGACGGTTACCTTGGCGTCGGCGCGGGGAATGTCAGCGCCGTTCCGGCTAATGCCCTGGCCCTGACCAAGATCGGCGCGGGTACTTTGATTCTTACTGCTGACAATACCTACCTCGGTGGCACCTCGATTGAGGGTGGCACTATTCAGATTAGCAATGCCACCAATATTGGCGCGGACACCGGCAATGTGCTCCAGGGCGTCGTGCTCGGCAACGGTTCAACATCGGCCGTACTCGAAATCACCACCGGCGGCCAGGATACCAATAGCTTTACCACCAACCGCTACATTACTCTTAATGGCACCAACGCGGCAGTTCAAGTGGATGATGGCGTCACGCTAACCTTGGGCGCTACCTCCGGGATACAATCCAATGGCAGTACCTATACCTTTAATAAGACAGGCAACGGCACCCTCATCTTGGCCGGCAACGCCGCCAATTACTCTTATAATAGTGGCACCAACATCGCCGCCGGCCTCCTGCAACTGGCCGCTGCCGACCTCGTGAACAGCGCTTCGGCTGTCACGGTGGCCTCGGGTGCCACCTTTGACTTGAATGGTTACCACGATGCCATCGGCTCTTTGGCGGGTTCCGGCAATGTCACCTTGGGTGCAGGCGGCCACCTGGTCACCGGCGGTGATAATACTTCGACCACCTTCTCAGGCCTCATCAGTGACGCTGGCAGCCTCGCCACTTCCGGAAATCTCGTCAAAACGGGCACGGGCAATTTCAAGCTCGCTTCGGCCAACACCTTTACCGGCAACACCACTGTTCTCGGTGGCACTTTGACTCTGGCCAGCAATTTGGCTCTCCAAAACAGTACTTTGAGCAATTTTGCCACGGTGCTCTTTGGGCCGGGAATCACGAATGTGACCTTGGGCGGTCTCAGTGGCTCCTCGAATATTGCTTTGAATAACACCGGCTCGGGCGCCGTGGCCCTCACGGTTGGCACCAACGGCGCGAACACCACTTATTCCGGCAATTTGACCTCCAACGGCTCGGTCGTAAAAGTAGGCGGCGGCAATCTCATCTTTGCCGGCACCAACAGCTATACCGGTACCACCTCCGTCAATGGCGGCACCCTTACTTTTGCCGGTGACACTTCCGCCTATAATGGCACCACCATTACCAACAATGCGAATTTGGCCTTCGCCCAGAGTTTCTCCAGCACCTTTACCGGCAATATTACCGGCAACGGCAATTTCACCCAGGCCGGCTCGGCCACCCTCACCCTCACCGGCAACAATACTTTTAGTGGCAACACCTCCGTCACCGGCGGCACCTTGGTGCTGACTCGCGCCTTTGCTTTGGGCAATAGTACTGAGCAGGATTTGTTTGTCACCGGGGGTAACCTGATTTCGGCCAACACCATCCTCGGCAACACCGCCACGGGTAATGGGTCGGCGCTCGTCAGCGGCCTGGGTCATGCGTGGAATGTCAACGGTGACCTGGTGGTCGGCAATCTGGGCTATGGCAATCTTACGGTCAATGATGGCGGCAATTCCACCGTTACCGGCAATCTCACTATAGGCGAGGGTGCCGGCTCTCTGGGTGAAGTGTTCGTTGACGGTGCCAACTCGTTCCTGACCGCATTCTACGGCGTTGTCGGAGAAAGTGGCAACGGCAACTTGACGGTGTCCAACGGGGCATTATTTGACACCACCGGCAACGTGGGTGCCAGCGGGCTGGTCATCGGCGATCAGGCAGGCTCCTTTGGCAATGTGGTTGTGCAAAACAGCGGCTCACGGCTTTTGGTCAATGGCTCCGCGGTGGTTGTCGGTAATCTGGGTTCGGGTTATTTCTCCGTTTCCGACGGCGCCTATGCCAATCTTACCGGTTCCAATGCCGCCAATATTTCCCTCTATTTGGGACTCGGCGCGAACTCGACCGGCACCGCCAACATCAGTGCCGCGACTTTGGATGTTGGCGTGTCTTCCGGCCCCGGTGCCGTTGTTTTGGGTGGGGCCAACGGCAGCAGCGGCACTTTGAACATTCTTAACAGCGGCTCGGTGAATATTAACGGCAAAGATGCCAATGGTGTGGCCGCGTATGTCGGGTACGCCGCCAACTCCACCGGCAATGTTTTGGTGGACGACGGCAGCGGCTTGCTTTCCCTCGGTGGTGGCGCCCTGGTGGTAGGATATAACGGCACGGGCAATGTGACGGTTGATTCCGCAGCCACCCTCGACAATGAAACTTCCGACACCCATGGGGTCAGCGCCTACGTCGGTTATAATGCGGGCGCAACGGGCAATGTCACCGTGACCAACAGCGGCTCACAATGGTTTATTGATGGCGGTTCTTTGATGATCGGTTACAACGGCACCGGCAACGTCACTATTTCCAACGGCGCCAGTTTGAGCGCGTTGAGCACCTACCTCGGGTACAATGCCTTGTCGAACGGCACATTGAATGTGCAGGATGCCGATTCATCCTATGCGGTTAATACCGGCGCTTTGCGGGTGGGCTACAACGGAACCGGCAGTTTGAATGTTTCGAACGGTGGCATCGTTAACCTTTATGGCGGCGTTGGTGGTGTCTCACTCTATGTCGGCGGTTTCGCCAATGGTACGGGCAATGTGGACATTACCGGGAGTGGTTCATCGGTTTCTGCCAACCACAGTGTCGTGGTTGGAAACTACGGAAATGGCAAAGTGACCGTCGAGGACAGCGGTTTGTTCACCATCAATGGCAGTCTTATTCTCGGCCAGCACATCACCGGTTATGGCGAAGTTCACCTCAGCACCGGCGGCACCCTGCAAATCGGCGGTGCCAATGGCATTCTGGCTGGTACTGGTGATTATGATTTCTTCATGGCCGGCGGCGAAATCCAAGTGATCAATTCCGACCTCACCTCCTCCGTTGATATCAGCATGGTTTCCCCGAATATTGATGTCATTGATACCAATGGTTTCAACGCCACCCTTTCCGGCAATCTTTCCGGTGAGGGCACCTTGCGCAAAATTGGTGACGGCAATTTGACCCTGTTGGGCAACAACACCTATACGGGCGACACCACCGTTTCCGGCGGCACCTTGTTTTTGGATGGATTCGGCGAGGCCGGTAACATTACCGCCACCAATTCGTTGATTGTCGGCCAGTATAGCGGCGATAGCGCCACCCTCCAATTGGTCAATGGCTCCAGCCTCACCGCTAATTACGGTACCATCGGTGCTGCCGCTCATTCGCACGGCTATATGACGGTGGATAATTCTTCCGCCCTGTTTACTAACTCTCTTTACGTCGGCGACAGCGGCCACGGCCACCTGACCATTCAAAATGGCGGTTCGGTGGAGATCGCTGGCGCGGACAGCAATGGCTTTGGCCTTTCAGTTGCCAACAACGGGCGTCATTCCTATGGCAATGTGACCATTACCGATGCCGGTTCCTCCCTCACGATTGACGACTCGGCCGGAGCGCTTTCGGTCGGCACCAGCGGCAGGGGCAAACTGAATGTCTTTGGCGGCGCAGCTCTGACCACCAGTGGTACGGTTAACGACCTTGCCGTTGGTGGCAACGTGGCCGCTTACATTGGGTACAATGGCCAGTCGAATGGCACGATCAACATTTCAGACCCCCAGCTCTCCAACTCCACTTGGAACATCAACAACGGCGCGGCCATCGTGGGCTATACCGGCCACGGCGCGCTCAATGTGACGAATAATGGCATCGTCAATCTCGAAGGCAGCACCAGCACCGGCTACGCCTTGATTGCCGGATTTAATGCGAGTTCAATCGGCAATATCACGGTTTCCGACCCGGGCTCCGCTCTCTACATTGATGGCGGCACGGCCGTAATCGGCAACAACGGCACTGGCAGCTTGACCATTTCCAACGGCGGTTTTGTTGACTCCACCGCCGCCGGTGTCGGCAGCGTCGCCGCCTTTATTGGGGCCGGCGCGGGCAACGGCACGGTGACGGTTCAGGATTGCGGCTCCCTGTGGAATATTGGCGGCGGCATTCTTGTCATTGGCGTGAATGGCAATGGCACCCTGAATATTCTCAATCATGGCGTCGTCAACAGCACCATGGCTGACAGCCAAAACGATGTTTACCTCGGTATGGAGGCAGGCAGTACTGGCAATGCGCTGGTCAGTGGCCACGGTTCCACCTGGAATATCAGCAGCGGTGGGTTGGCCGTCGGCTACAATGGCACCGGCAATCTCGTAATTCAAAGCAATGGCACGGTTAACAGCATGGGTGCAAATGGCGCAGGCGTCGCGGCCTATTTGGGCCAAAACGGTACTGGTACCGTCACCGTGCAAGACTACGGCCAGTGGAACGTCAGCGGCGGCGCCATTAACGTCGGCCACGGCGGCGAAGGAGACCTTTATGTTTACAGCGGCGGCAACGTCACCATCTCCGGCTCCGACACAGGCGACAGCTCCGGTGTTTCACTTTACGTGGGCGTAAATTCTGCTCCGACCGTCACCAGCAGCGTGCTGGTTCAGGACCTCCATTCCTCCCTGACAACCAATGGCACCGTCGTTGTCGGCTCAAACGCTGCCGGCAACTTCTCGGTCTCCAACGGTGGCTACGTGGAAATTGACGGCGTGGATAATAACAGCATCGGCGCCTATGTGGGCCAGGGCGGCAACGGCTCGTTGACCATTTCCGATATCGAACTTGGCTCGAACACCACCTCGCAGTTTCTCGTGGCCAATGGTGCTTTCGTGGTCGGCTATACCGATGGCGGCAATGGCACCGTGACGGTTTCCAACGGCGGCTATTTGCATACCACCGGCGTGGATCAGAACAATAATGTCGGCGCCTACATTGGTTACAACGGCGCCGGCAACGGCACCGTGACCATCACCGGCGTCGAGGCCAGCACCGGCACCCGCTCAATGTGGGATAACTCCTTCGCGCTGTCCATTGGCCAGCAAGACAACACCATTGGCGCCCTCACCATTTCCAACGGCGGCGCCGTTACCACCTATGGCAAGGATCTGAATTTTGTGGGTGCCTATGTTGGCCAGGGCGGCAATTCCATCGCCAACCTCACCGTTACAGGCGTGGCCGTGGATAACAGCAACAACACTTATCAGTCTTATTTCGATGTTAAGAGCGGCGCACTGGCCGTTGGCTTTACGGATAGCAGCACCGGCACCGCGAATGTTGCCAACGGCGGTTTGGTGATTGCCGACGGCATTGATTCCAACCGCGTTGGCATGTACATTGGTTTTAATTCCAATTCCAATGGAACCGTCACCGTCTCCGATGTCTCCTCCCTCCTGCTTTCCGCCCAGAATGTGTATTTCCAATCTGAGTTGGATGTAAATAAAGGCGCCCTGGTCATCGCCTCCGCGGACAGCAGCAATGGCACCCTGACCATTTCCAACGGCGGCTTGGTTAATGCCAGTTCCTCCGACACTTCCGGCATTGGCCTGTATATCGGCCAGAACGGCAATGCCACCGGCAATGTCACGGTGACCGGGGTGGAACAGAATTCAGGCTTTGTCAGCCAGTTGAATATCACTGGCGGCGCCCTCGCCCTCGGCTATAACGATTTTAGCAATGGAATTTTGACTGTTTCCAACGGCGGCAATGTTTCGGTTTCCGGTAGCGATGCCAACGGCATCGCGGTGTATCTTGGCTATGGCGCCAACGCCACCGGCACCTTGCTCGTCACCGATGCGGCTTCAGTTCAATCGGGTTTGACCATTTCCAATGGAGCGTTGGTGGTCGGTTATAACGGGTTGGGCAATCTGACCGTCGCCAACGGGGCTTATGTCCACGCCTACAGCAGTGACGCCAACGGCATCGCGGTGTATCTTGGCTATGCGGCGAATTCCACCGGCAATATTACGGTGAAGGATCCGGGCGTTCAGTCAAATATGTTCGTTGACGGTGGCGCGCTCGCGGTGGGCTACAACGGCGCCGGCAATTTGACCATTGCCAACGGGGCCTATGTCAATGCCCGCAGCACCGACATTAATGGCTACGGCATGTATCTCGCCTACGGCGCGAACTCCACCGGAAACCTGACGATCACCGATGCCTACACGGACGATCAATCGCGATTGAATGTTACCAGAGGCGCCGTAATCGCAGGTTACAACGGCAACGCCACCATCAACATCATGAATGGCGGATATATGAACATTTCCAGTGCAGACGACAGCGGGGTCTCGCTCTATGTGGGCTACGCCAATACCTCGACCAGCACCATCACCATTAACGGCACCGAGTCCATCACCAGCTACTCGTCCGAATTGGATGTCTATGGTGGCGCGATGGATGTCGGCTTTTATGGCAATGGCACGGTCAACGTCTCCAATGGCGGTTATTTGTACATGGACACCAGTGATAACCGCGGAATCAGCCTATACCTCGGTCGTCACTCCGGCAGCTCCGGTAATCTGTCCCTCGATTCAGGCGCCGATGCGGAAATGTACGGCGCGCTCGCTGTCGGTTACCGCGGTGTCGGCAACCTGAGCATTACTAATGGTTCAACCTTGTATATTTACGACAACAGCAACAACGGCCAGGGCATGGTGGTTGGCTGGCACGGCAGCGCCAGCGGCAGCACCGCATCGATTTCCGATTTGGGCTCGATGCTCAAGGTCAATTCTGGCGCCCTCACCGTCGGCAATTGGGGCCAGGGCAGCTTGACCATTGCCAATGGCGCCCAGGTTATCGCCCGCGATTATGATAATAATGGCATCGGCATGTATCTCGGACGCGGGGCCAACGGAATTGGCAATGTCACTGTTCAGGACGTTTATGAATTTGATGGAGCCGGCAACCTTGACGCCTCGGTCCTGGCTGCTTCGGCGCTCACCATCAACAGCGGCGCGCTCGCGGTGGGTTACTCTGGCGTCGGCGTGCTCACCGTCGCGAATGGCGGTCAGGTCACGGCGGCTGGCACCGACAATATTGATAGTGGCTTGTATGTCGGATACAACAATGGCTCCACTGGCACGGTGACGGTTGATGGCGTCCGGATCAGTGTCAATTCGAGCGTGTTCGATGACACCCGCTCCACCTTCTCAATCACCAATGATGCGGGCATCATCGGCCACAGTGGCACCGGCACCTTTACGGTCTCCAATGGCGCCCTCGCCACTTTTGGCAGCACCGACAGCAATTCCGTCGGCCTTTATATCGGCAATAACAGCGACGGCAGCGGCACGGTGAATGTGGATGGCGGCTACGCTCCGCTCATTAACCCCACCATCGCCCATCCTTCCGTTGTTCAATTCATTTCCTCGGAATTGGATGTGACCAGCGGTGCCCTCGTGGTCGGCGCCAGCGGCACCGGTGTCCTGAATGTCACCAACGGCGGTTATGCAAACATTTCCGGCCTCGATGCTTCCAATATCGGCCTTTATTTGGGCGCCAACGGCAGCTCGACCGGCACGGTGAACGTGGACGGCGTCGCCGTCGTTACGAACATTCCCAATGTCGTTCAACCGGCGGGCTTTCCCTTTGGAACCTTCCGTTCCAAATTGGACGTGAATGGTGGCGCAACCATCGTTGGCGGCAATGGCTACGGCAATTTGAACATCACGAATGGCGGCGTGGTAAACCTCAGTGGCAATGACGGCAACGGCAACGGTCTCTTCATTGGCCAGGGCGGCGATGGATCCGGTGACGTGAATGTTGACGGTGTCTTCATTGACTTGATTCCGCATGGACCTTTCATCCGGGAATCTTCGAATTTGAATGTCAGCGGCGGGGCCGCTTTTATTGGCTACAGCGGATCGGGTAATTTGACGATTTCCAATGGGGGCTCGGCCTTCTTGAGTGGCAATGATGCCAACCTCGTCGCCGCCTACCTTGGTTATAATAGCGGCGTGGTGGGCAACCTCACCGTCACTGGGTACAGCAACGCCAATCTCCCCGGCATTGTCCCCGCTGCCAGTCGATTTAATTCGTATCTCGAGGTGGACAACGGTGCGCTCGACATTGGCTTCCACGGCACCGGCAACTTGTATGTTTCCAACAGTGGTTTCGTTTCCCTCGACGGCGCCGATAATCAGGGCGTGGGCCTGTATCTGGGCCGTCACTCCAGTGCTTCGGGTTATTTGACGGTGACGGACCCGAATTCCGAGCTCGACGTTACCAACGGCGCCACCGTCATCGGCTACCGCGGGTTCGGCAGCCTGACGATTGCCAACGGTGGCTTTATGGACAGTTATGGCATGGATGCCGGCAACATCGCCGCGTATGTCGGCTGGCACGGCAGTTCTTCCGCCAATGTCTCCATCGCTGACTCCAACTCGCAATGGTTAGTTGAAAGCGGCGCCCTGATTGCCGGCAATCGCACGGAAGGCGACATTTATGTTTCCAATGGCGGCTTGCTCAATGTCACGGGTAACAACGGCAATGGCATCGGCGCCATCCTCGGCTATCACGGCAGCGGCAGCGGTTATATCACCGTGCAAGACGACGGCTCTGCGGCCAATTTCACCTCCACCCTCATCGCGGGCCGCTGGGGCGAGGGCTACGTCAGCGTCTCCAATGGCGGTGCGGTCAATCTGAATGGCAATGATTCCGCGGGCGTCGCAGCCTACTTTGGTTACCAGAGCGCGGGCTTTGGCAATCTGTCCGTTGACGGCGTCAACAGCAACTCCGGGAACAGCTCGATTGTCACGGTCACCAACGGGGCACTGGTTTTCGGTTTTAACGGCACGGGCAATCTGACGGTCTCCAACGGCGGTACCTTGAATGTTCGGGGTACGGACGGTAACGTGGGTGTTCATTTCGGTTACAATTCCGGTTCGAACGGCACCGGCATGGTCACCGATACAAACTCGGCTCTTAATGTCACCAATGGCTCGGTGGTCATCGGCAATTCCGGCACGGGCAACTTGTCCATCGCCAATGGCGCAGTCGCCAACTTTACTGGCTTCGACTTGGGCAACACGTCTCTCGTGTTGGGCAATGCCGCCTCGGGCGCCGGCACCTTATCCGTGGACGGAGCGGCTGTTTTGAATGTCGGCGATGGCAACAACAGTGGATTCGGATCGGTGGTCATCGGCTATAATGGCACCGGCAACGTTTCCGTTACCAACGGCGGCGTCGTTAATCAGAATGGATACGACGGCAGCAATGCTTCCCTCATCCTTGGCTTGGGCAATAACGCCATCGGCACTCTTGCCATTGATGGCACGGGTTCCGCCTTCAATGTGGTGGGCGGTTACAACTCGGGCTACGCCACCGTCATTGGTTACAACGGCACCGGCAATCTGTCGCTCACCAACAATGCCACCTTCTTCAGCAACGGCTGGGATGGTGAATTGTCCCTGTCCATGTATCTCGGCTATAATGCCAGTGCCTTGGGTTCTGTTTCCGTGGATAACTCAACTTTGACCTTGAATGGCACGGTTGGCCCCGAAGGTGAAGTTGGTGGCGGCCTAGCGGTCGGCTTCAACGGCATGGGTAACGTGTCCGTCACCAACGGTGGCGTGTTCACGGTTTATAATAAAGACGACAATGGCTTTACTGTCACCTTGGGCTACAATTCCGGCGCAAATGGCAATGTCACGGTGGACGGCGAGGGATCGGCGCTTATTATTGCTCAACAGCCAATTCCCCAGGGCCTTGTCCCCGCGAAGCCATCGAACCCTTATGGCCTTCTGGTGGTCGGCGAAGCCGGCAGTGGCGCCTTAACGATTAGCAATGGCGGCGTGGTGACCGCTCCGGGCGGCGTATTGCTCGCCGACAAAATTGGTTCCACCGGCAATATCAGTATTGTCACCGGTGGCACTTTGGAGGCAGGCGGCAGCATTTCCGCGGGCGCCGGCAGCTACCAGTTCTTTATCGCCGGTAGTACCCTTCGCGTGGTCGGCAGTGACCTTCTCGGTTCGATTGACATCCTTACCAGTAGCGCCAGCCTGACCGACATCATTGACACGAACGGCTTCAATGCGACCCTGTCGGGCAACATTTCCGGCACCGATGCCCTGCAAAAAATTAATGATGGCACCTTGACCTTGAATGGCACCAACACTTATGCAGGCGGCACCATTATTCGCAGTGGTTCCCTGGTGGTGGACAACGGCTCAATCTACCACCCGGACAGCGATTTGCTCGTCGTGCAGCATGCTTATGACAACGCCACCCTTACCATCCAAAATGGCGGCAACGTCACGGCTGGCAATATGTATGTTGGCACGCACTACCGGAGCAACGGCACCGTAACGGTGGACGGCAACACTTCTTTGCTGACGCTGAATGGAACCCTGGCCATGGGCGGCTACCGCAGCCAGTCCAGCCTCACCATCCAGAATGGTGGTGCCATGGTGATTAACAATAGTGCGGACGGACTCGACATCGCCGCCCTGATTAACGCCGAAGGCACTGGTTCCCATGCCGAGCTGACCGTCACCGGCACCGATGGCAATTCGACCGCGCAGTCTTCCAGTTTGACCGTCAACTATGGCGCGATGGTGGTCGGCAACGACGACCGTGGCCATCTCGCCATCACCAATGGCGGCTATGTCCAGCTCAACGGAACGGAAAGCAACTACGGCGCCGGTTTGATTCTCGGCAATAATTCGGGCTCGAGCGGCCACTTGTATATCAGCGGCGTAAATAACAATTCCGACAGCCCGGTGGCAGCGACTTTGAATGTCACCAATGGTTCGATGGTAGTCGGTGCGGATGGCTCGGGCCATGTTTATGTATCCAATGGTGGCGCAATCAACGTCAGCGGCAACGACAGCAACAGCCTCGCCTTGGTCCTGGGTTACAACACCGGTTCCACCGGTCGGATGACCCTTTCCGGCGTTGAGTCGGTTTCCGGGCTCTCCTCCACGCTCACCGCCGCCAATGGCGGGGCTGTCGTGGGTTATGACGGCAACGGCACCTTGAACCTCTACAATGGCGCCTTGGCCAACATCACGGGCAACGATGGTAACGGTTTGGCTTTGAGCATCGGTCTTAATTCCGACGCCACCGGCACCGTCAACGTCTCCGACGTATTCTTGGGCGATACCAGCAATATTTCCTCCACTTTGCAGGTCTCCAATAATGCGCTGGCGGTCGGCGTCAACGGCAATGGCACGCTGGCCATTGCCAATGGCGGCTACGTGAATGCCGCGGGCATTGGCGTCAGTGGCCACGGCTTGGTGATCGGCTCCAATTTTGGATCCAACGGCACCGTCACGGTTGATGGCGTCGAATCCACCAGTGGCATTGCCTCGGAACTCGATGTCACCGCTGGCATCCTCATGGTCGGCGACTATGGCAATGGCACCTTGAGCATCACCAACGGCGGCCAGGTTTATGCCTCCGGCAACAACAGTTATTCCCATGGCCTCGAAATCGCCTACGGCAAAGCCGCCACCGGTTCTGTAACCGTTGACGGCGTTGATTTCAATTCCGGGACGCAATCATATTTGGAAGTGTCCGGCGGTTCGCTCGTCGTCGGCGGTTACGGTGCCGCCTCCTTGACGGTGTCCAACGGCGGTTACGTTTATTCCAGCTTCGCCGACAGCCACGGCATCGCGCTTTATTTGGGCAAGGAAAGCATCGCTTCCGGCACGGCCAATATCACCGGATTTGATTCAAATTTAAATGATTCCTCTGAATTGGATGTCGCCAACGGCGCCTTGGCCATCGGTTACCACGGCATCGGCAATTTGAATGTGACCAACGGCGGCTATGTTGATGCCTACGGCAAAGACAGCCACGGAGTATCCGTCTACCTCGGCCGTCATGGCGACGGTTCCGGCAATGTGACCGTGGATGACGCCGAATTCGATGTGGGCAATGGGTCTCTCGCTGTCGGCTTTTGGGGCAACGGCAATTTGACCGTCCAGAATGGCGGCTTCCTCGACACCTATGGCGCGGACAGCAACAACGTCACCGCCTTTATCGGCTATCATGGTCCTTCGACCGGTAGCGTGACGGTTACCGATCTCGCCTCCGAATGGCTCGTCGAAAGCGGGCAACTCGCGGTGGGTTACAATGGCACCGGCAATCTCACCATTCAGAACGGTGGTAATGTCACGGTTACTGGCGCGGACGGCAACAACGTCTCAGTTATGCTTGGAGCGCTCTCCTCCGTGGCCAACGGCACCATCACCGTGGACGGCAACGGCTCCGTTTTGAATATTGGGCCAACCTTCGGCACGAGCATTGTTCCGGCGGGCGAGTTTATTGGCGGCCTGCTGGTCGTTGGCGAAAATGGCACCGGCACTTTGAACATTAGCAATGGCGGCTTGGTCAATGCCCTCGGCGGCGTCCTCTTGGCCGACCAATCCGGTTCCACCGGCAATGTGAACATCACCAACGGCGGTACCCTCGCGACCGGAGGTGCTTTCGGCCTCACCTACGGCGACGGCTCCTACCAATTCTTCATGGCCGGCGGCACCCTCCAGGTCATCGGCAGGGATTTGACCTCGGACATTGACATCCTCACCAGCAGTGCGGGTCTGACCGACATCATTGACACCAACGGTTTCAATGCGACCCTCTTCGGCAACATCTCCGGCAACGATGTCATCCAGAAAATCAGTCAGGGGACCCTGACCCTGACCGGCAACAACACCTATTCCGGCGGCACCATTGTTTCAAATGGCACCTTGGTTTTGAATGGTGGCTCGATTACTCACAGCAGTGGCGATTTGATTGTCGGCCAACTTTCCGGCGACAATGGCACGTTCAACCTCGTGAATGGCGGCAACGCCACGGCGAACAACGTGATCATCGGCCAGCACCACGACGCGTTTGGTTCCGTCATGGTGGATGCTTCCGTCCTCAATGCCCAGGGTTATGTCACCGTCGGCGACCGCGGCCATGGCAATTTGACCATCCAGAATCTCGGTCAGGTCAATGTGAATTCCTCCGACGCCAACGATTACAGCCTCATCATTGGCGAAGATCACCACAGCCACGGCGATGTCACCGTCACCGGCAGTGACGGTACCGGCAATTACTCCGCCCTCTATTTGTCTGATGCCCTCGCCGTTGGCGGCAATGGCCATGGCAATCTGACCATCAGCAATGGCGGCTTGGTTTCCACAGGTGACACCGATAACTATGGCTATTCGCTCGATGTGGGCGTCAGTGCTCATGGCCGGGGCTCCGTCACCATCACCGACGCGAATTCGACCCTCAGCCTCGACGGCAGCGCAACCATCGGCAACAACGGTCAGGGACTATTGACCATCCAAAATGGCGGCTCTCTGCTGCTCGGTGGCGGCATTGACATCGGCTTGAATCCCACCGGCAACGGCACAGTCTCGGTCTCCGATAACAACACAGTCCTGATCATGGGCAATGGCCTACTGACCGTGGGCGACAATGGCACCGGCGCACTGAACATTGTCAACGGCGGCGCGGTTTCCAGCAACGCCACCGACGGCTACAACATTACCGCTTATTTGGGTCTCGAAGCTGGTTCCAACGGCACCGTCTCGGTCAGCGGCAATGGCTCCACTTGGACCCTCGCCGGCGGAGTGTTTGTGGGCGCGAGTGGCAACGGTACCTTGGCGGTCGCTAACGGCGGCAACGTCACCATCGAGAAAACCGACAATTTCACTCGCGGCCTGTTGGCCGGCGTTTACAGCGGCGCCACCGGCGCCGTCACGGTGGATGGTAATAATTCCCTTCTCGATGTAAAATTGGGCAGCGTCATTTTGGGTTGGGCGGACGGCGCCAACGGTTCGCTCTCCATCACCAATGGCGGCACCATCAAGATTGAAGGTTCCGACGGCGCCGTCGGCCTGTACGACGGCTTGCTCGGCAATGGCACCGTTATCGTGGATGGCAACCTTTCCCAACTGACCGTCTCCGGAGGCAACACCGTGATCGGTTACACCGAGAATGGCAGCTTGACGATTACGAACGGCGGTCAAGTCTTTTTGGAAAGCGGCGCTTCTGGTACGTCGCTGATTCTCGGTCAGACTTCCACTGGCTATGGCAATTTGAGCATGAACGGCAGCGCCTCGAGACTTAGCGCCAATGGCACGGTTTACGCGACCAACGGGGCGGTCGACATTGAAGCCGGCCATTTCAACATCACTAATGGTGGCTTGGTGCTGGCCGACGGCGCTAGCAACGTCACCTTTACCCAGGGCGGCGGTATCGTAAAGGTTGCCAATGACGTTACGGTCGGAACGGGTGCCAACGTCACCGGCACTTACCTTCTCTCCGCCGGCAAACTCGTTACCGATGGCGCGTTACTGTTGGGCGGCGTCAACAGCACCGGCGTCTTCACCCAGTCGGGCGGCAGCTTCTATTCCCACGGTTCCGGCAACATTTCTGTCGGCAATGGCGGCACCGGCGTGCTGAATGTGAACGGTGGCTACTTCGACACGAATGCCAACAGCCTGGTCGTGACCACTGACGGCAACAGCACCGGCACCGTCAATCTCAATGGCGGCACCCTCGCGACGGCCCAAGTCATAAACGGCGGCGAAGCTAACAGCTCGATTGCGGCCCTTAACTTTAACGGCGGCGTCCTGCAGGCCACCGGCAACAACTCCAATTTCCTCGCCAATTTTGACGATGGTCAGGCCGTCCTCCTCGCCGGTGGCGCATTCCTTGACTCCAATGGCTACAATATCACCATTAGCACCAACCTTGCCGGCGTGGGCGCACTGACTAAACAAGGCGACGGCTATTTGACCCTTTCCGGCAATAATGCTTATGCCAACGGCACCACCGTAACGGCCGGCTTCATCAACTTCGGCAACAATTCCAACCTCGGTTCCGGCAATATCTACCTCCAAAACGGCGGCCTGCAATGGGCCACCGAAACTTCCACGGATATTTCCAGTCGCCTCATCCTTAACGACGGCTTGGATACGCTCGACACCAACGGCAATGACGTCACCTTCGCCTCGGGCATCCATGGCCTTGGTTCGTTGGCCAAGATTGGCAACGGCACCTTGACCCTTGGCGGCGCCAATGACTACACTGGCGACACATACATTGGAGCAGGTAACGTGGTGGTCGGCGCGGGTGCCTCCCTCACTGGCAGCTCGAATATCTTTGTTGGCTCGGCCGCAGCCGGGAACCTGACCATTGCCAACGGCGGCAACGTTTCGACTGCGGACGCCGTCATCGGTTCGAATAACACCGGTACCGTTACGGTTACCGGCAACGGCTCTGTTTTCAGCGCCTCCGATGAATTGGATATTGGTACCAACGGCAACAATGGCACCTTGACGGTCACGAGCAACGCCACCGCCACCTTCGGCTTCCTCGAACTTGGCGAAAACGGCACTTCCACGGCCACCCTGAATATTGGCAACGGCGCCGTGGTTTCGGTCGGCGCCCTTTACCTCGCCAACACCTTCGGCACCACGGGCAATGTCAACATCAACCCTGGCGGCACGCTGGCGATTGACGGCGACGGGGGCATCACCACTGGCCTTGGCAACTACTCCTTCAGCATTGACGGCGGCACCCTCAAGGTGTTCGACGTTGGCCTAACCACCGGCATCGACATGATCCTGGCCGGCGGCAACATCGCCACGATTAACACCAATGGCCTCGATTCAATCCTCAACGGCGTGCTCTCCGGCTCGGGCATCCTGAATAAAGTTGGCACCGGCAATCTGACCCTCACCAACGCCGAAACCTACTCCGGCGGCACCAATGTTCTCGCCGGTGCCTTGATTGTGGACGGCGGCTCCATTGATCACCCCGGCGCTGATTTGTACGTCGGCGGTAATGCCAACGAAACGGCCGCCTTTGTGGCCCAAAACAATGCGACCATCACTGTCGCGGAATTCTCGATGGCCAACACCGCCACCGCCAACGACACCGCGACCATCAATAATTCGACCCTTAATGTGGAAGATGGCGCCCTCATCGTGGGTGTGAATGGCACCGCCGCCTTGACGGCCAACAATGGCAGCACGATCAACCTCGACAGTTCCGGCAGCCATGGCGTATCGCTCTACGTCGGCGAGAATGCCGGCGCCAACGGCACTGTTACCATTACCGACTCGGGCACGGTCTTGAACAGCAATGGTTCCATTATCGTCGGCTTTGACGGCACAGGCCATTTCACTCTGGCGAATGGCGGTGTGGTGAACGTGAATGCCGCCGACCAGGCGAGTAACGGCTTCGTTGTTGGGGTAACCGGCACGGGTGTGGCCAATATTACCGGCGTCAGCTCGAATCTCACGGTTAACGACGGCGCGCTAGCCGTCGGCTTCCTGAACGATGGCACGATGAATGTTTCCGATGGCGCAAAGGTTAAAACCTACGGCATTAATAATAGTGGTGCCACTATCGTGCTCGGCTTCGGTGCCAACGGCAGCCTGAACGTCACCAACGCCACCTTGAGCACCCACAATGGTTCCATCGTGGTCGGCGATGCTGGCAACGGCACCCTCACCGTTGACGTCGGCAGCGTCTTCAGTCACGGCAGCGATGGCAACAACAGCCTCATCCTCGGCAATCTGGCCGATTCCTCTGGCAATGTCTTCATCGGCATCAATGGCGACGGCGCCCACTACAATTCCTTTACCGGGGCGCTCGTCGTCGGCAATGAGGGCTCTGGCAGCCTCGTCGTTGATGCCAACGCCTTCCTCAAGAGCTACGGCACCGACAGCTTGAATAACGCCCTCCTCATCGGCAACGGGGCCAATTCCACCGGCTCCGTGGACGTGCTCGGCTATCTGGGCATTCGCAGCGGCAACGTCACCGTTGGCAATCTCGGCAACGGCACCCTCACAGTGGACAATGGCGGCTACGCCAGTATTTCGAGCGGCAATGTCATCCTCCTCGCTTCCGATGCCAATGCCACCGCCACCGTCAATGTTAACAGCGGCGGCACCCTTTCCGTCGGCGGCGTCAATGGCATACAAGCCGGCAACGGTGGTTACGCCTTCAACCTCAATGGCGGCACCGTCCGCGTTCATGGCAGCGACCTGACTACGAGCGTGAACTTCGCCCTCGGCAACAACACCACTTCGTCCATCAACACTAACGGCTACAACGCCACCATCAACGGCACGTTGAGCGGCCAGGGCGGCATCGCCAAGGACGGCAACGGCACCTTGACGCTCAACGCCAATAATAACTTCACCGGCGCCACCAACGTTAACACCGGCAACCTGGTCGTCAACGGCCAGTACGCTTCCAGTGTCGTGGTAAATGGCAGTAACTCCATCCTGGGTGGCAATGGCACCATTAACGGCAACGTTGCTCTCTCCAACGGCGCCGCGGTCGCCCCCGGCATCGCTAACGGGGTTTCGGCCAACATCGCCAGCGGTCTTGCCAATTTGACCGTCACCGGCAACCTCGTCTGGAACGTCACCGCCACGATCCTCCCCTGGCACCTCAGCGTGACCAATAGTTCCTCCGATTTGCTCGGCGTCGTCGGCAACGTCACCAATCCCGGCAATTTGGACACCATCATCTTCGACTTCCAGAATACCGGCTTCTTTGATGGCGTGACCCCCACCACTTACACGCTCATTACTTCCGCCAATGACATGAGCAACGCCGGCTTCAATCTCAGCCAGTTCCAGGCGATGAATGTCGCGGGCAGTGTCTTTGACGCCACCAACCAAAGCCACTTCCTCTTCGCCAATGGCGGCACGGCGCTCGAGTTCGTCGTGGTGCCTGAGCCTTCAACCTGGGGCCTCCTCGCCGGCGGTGCGATGTTGATGATGGCCCTCCGCCGCAAGCGCAACGTCGTCAAGGCCTAGTTGCTCTTGGTGCGTCGGTTGGGCGATTCATTGTTTTTTAAAAAGCGGCGCGCTGCCATCAGCGCGCCGTTTTTGTTTCCCCAGGTATTCATGCCGAGGCCGCTCGCTCCGGGCTCAAACCACCGTGAGTACCACCTTTTGCAAATCAGCGTCGCGCGACGACGGCCCGATCATGATCTCAAATTTCCCGGCTTCCACAATTTCCTTCATTCCCAAATTGTGGAATGACAGCGATTGCGGGCTTATCGTTAGGCTGACGGTCTTTTTCTCTCCCGCCGCCAGCGCCACTTTTTTGAATCCCTTCAATTCCTTCACCGGGCGCGTGACCGAGCTGACGACATCCCGAATATACATTTGCACCACTTCTTCGCCCGCCCGCGTCCCTGTATTCGTCACATCCACCATCAGGCGGGTTGACTCCCCAACGTGAATGGTTTGTTTTTTTAACCGGACGTTGGATAGCTCGAAAGTCGTGTAGCTCATACCGTGCCCAAACGCAAAGAGCGGCGAAGCCTCATCAAACAGATATCCCCGGCGCGCTGAGGACTTGTGATTGTAATAGACCGGCAAATGCCCCGCCGAACGCGGAATGGAAATCGGCAGTTTGCCGCTGGGATTGACGTCCCCAAACAGCACTTCCGCAACTGCCTGGCCGCCCTCCTGGCCGAGATACCAGCATTCCAAAATTGCCCGGGCATGGTGCGCCAGAAAATTGATTGAATTCGGCCGCCCATGAAACAGTAACACCACGACTGGCTTGCCCGTGGCCAGCAATGCCGCAGCCAGGTCGTCCTGCCGGCCAACGAGGTCGAGGTTGGCCCGGTCGCCCAAGTGCCTTCGACTCCACGCCTCACGTGAGGTTTGCTCATTGCCGCCGAGAACCAGGATCACGGCGTCCGCCCGCTTCGCCACCTCGACCGCTGCCACGATCTGCCGGTGATCTTCCGCCGGGTCACCGGGTATCACCTCATCCTGCGCCCACGACCCGCCGAGCGTAATCTTACAACCTTCATGGTAGAGTACATCCACCCCCGGGCTTGCTTGCGCGCGAATTCCGTCCAAAACTGTGACCTCCTGGCGAGGCACGCCGCTGTAGCCGCCCAGCAGGCTCCGATGGGCGTTGGGACCGATGACTGCGAGGGTTTTGAGTGCGCGCGGGTTCAACGGCAGCAGGGCTCCATCATTCTTCAAGAGCGTGATGGCTTCACGTGCCGCCCGCCGGGCCAGCGCCCGGTGCTTGCCACAACCGGTCAGGCGTTCAGCTTCGCCGGGGTCCACATACGGATCTTCGAACAGGCCCAGTTTTAATTTCCAATACAGGAGCGGCGCCACCAGCCGGTTAAGGTGCGCTTCTTTAATTCCGCCTTCGCGCACCAACTCGATGAGGTGTCCATAGCAGTCCGGGTCGGGCAACTCCAGATTAACGCCGGCACGAACGGCCAGCGCGCAGGCATCTTTATTATCGGCGGCCACGTGGTGGCCGTGCGTCGCCGGGCGTTCATGCAGCTCCGCAATCGCAAAATAATCGGAAACCAGAAAGCCCTTAAACCCCCATTCCTTTCGCAGCACGTCCTCCAGCAGCCAGCAGTTTGCATGCGACGGCACGCCGTCAATTTCATTGTACGATGGCATGACGCTGATAGCGCCGCCTTCCTTGATCGCCACTTTGAACGGGGCCAGAAACACCTCGCGCAGCTCCCGCTCCGAGATATTGGCCGGCCCACAGTTCATCCCCGCCTCCGGCTGCCCGTGCGCGGCAAAATGCTTCAGTGTAGCGATGACATGTTTCTTCTCGCGAAAATTGGCGTCGCCCTGAAAGCCGCGCACGGCCGCGAGGCCCATCTGCGACACCAGGTACGGATCTTCGCCGTATGTCTCCTCGACGCGCCCCCAGCGCGGATCGCGCGCCACATCCAGCACCGGTGTCAGCGCCTGGTGCACCCCGCGCGCCCGGGCTTCCGCCGCGGCCATGGCGTAGAGCGATTCGACCAATTCTGGATTGAACGTCCCCGCGAGTGCAATGGGCTGGGGGAAGCTCGTGCCGCGATTGGCCATGTGCCCATGCAGGCATTCATCGTGGAAAATCACCGGAATGCCCAGGCGCGTGTTCTCCCGGACAAGTTTCTGCAGCGCGTTGGTCAGCTCCGCCATTTCGCGCGCATTCTTTCCGGTCATTCCCGGACGGCAAATCTGCCCCACGCCATGGCCGCCTTTAAAGAGTTTCTTTGCCTTGGATAAATCCAGCCCCTTCATCGGCTCCAACGGCGACCCGAAAACGCCCTGCCAGGCCCCCATCATCTGCGCGGCCTTTTCTTCGAGCGTCATGCGCGCCAACAAATCTTTCACCCGGCGCGCGGGCGCCAACGCGGGATTTTGATAGGCCGGCGGCCCGGATTTTTTTCGTGGACGGCGAAGCGGGTGATTCTTCATGCGAGCCAAAAATGGGTGGGTTGTGGACGGCGTTGATTTCGGCCTCGCGGACCAAGGGCCGCCACAAAAGCATTTCAGGGCCACCCTGGTGACAGCATGCATTGCCCCAGGATAACGTCAAGGGGAGCGAATCCCCTCGTTCATGGCCAAGTCGTGGCGGTCCTTGCTCGACGATTTTTTACCCCGGCAATTCTCGGCAATTCCGTTGATGCGGACCCCAGTTCCATTCAATCGGAACATGCAGCAAGTCCCATGCCAATATCATTGATAATCAACGGGTTGCGCAATCGCGAAAATCGGACTAACTCCCTGCGAACCAATAACTTAATCGCAAGTCAGCACTGGAAGATTAACACCCTTTTAATGAAAAGGACCCCCCTCTTCATTATGCAACTCGGCATGGATGAGATAATATGGCCACCGTGACCAACGAGACCTGCTCGAATTTGTTCACCGCCGCCGTCAAGCGGGCGCTTTTTTTCACACTCGCCAAAATCGTCTCCTGCCTTCCATGAACACCAACGCCATCATTGAAACCGCACTTTTCTTTGGACTGGGCATCGCGCTGACGCCGCCTCTGGGCAATTACATGGCCCGCGTCTTCAAAGGCGAAAAAACCCTCCTGCAGCGCCTCGTGCTTCCAATTGAGAAGCTCGTTTACAAGGTCACCGGCGTGGACGCTGCCGAGGAGATGACGTGGCTCCGCTACCTCGGGGCCTTGGTCGTTTTCGGTTTGGTCGGCGTGTTTGCGCTGATGCTGATTTTCATGACCCAGCAATGGGAGCCCTTGTGGATGAATCCGCAAAAACTCCCCAATGTCAGTTGGAACATGGCCTTCAATGAAGCCTGGAGTTTCGTCTGTAACGCCGACTGGCAGGACTACTCGGGTGAATCCACCTACAGCTATTTCTCGC
>CAZLPS010000044.1:0-30844 GCA_964561455.1 uncultured Opitutales bacterium | reverse complement strand
AGCGTCATCACGGCGGGAGTGCCGCGTCAACGCTGCTCTTGCATGTTACCTGACCGGCCCCTGGTCGCCGAAAATTACTCGTCCAGCTTCATAATTTCAATCTTGCGGAATTCGGTGGGGTGGCTTTCGGCCTGGATGCAAATGTAGCCGCTGTCGAGCATCTGGGGGAAGCCTTGGGCCAGGAGCAGCTTCGCATGCGCGTCGCGCGGGTCCAATTGCGGCTGGCTGTAGCTGATGACCACCTCGCCGTCGAGAATGTGATTTATCAGTTTGCCGCCGTGCACCTCCGCCTCGATCGTCACCCACTGGTCGCCCGGATAGATCTTTTCCTTGGCCGAAGTGCGATGTTGAGTCGTCAACTGGCCGTTGTAAACCGCGCGCGTATGCGGAACGCAGAAAGATCCATTGTTCTGGTCACCGTGGGGATTCCCGCCGCCCAGAATCTGCACCTCGATGGACGCCGGAAAATCCTGGTTCAATTCCATCGTCTCCGGCGGCTCGCTGAAAATCATGATGCCGTTGTTGCGCCACCCCCACGTTGGCCCGCCCGGGCATTGTTCCCCGACAAAGCGATATTCCGCCCGGATGCGATAGTGCGACAGCTTTTCCTTCCAAAACAGGTGGCCGAATTCGCCATTGAAATGGTCATATTGGCTGTAGTCCACTTTCAGAATTCCATTCTCAACGTGAAACGTGTTTTTGTAATTCACCCCCATGACCGATCCCTTGAATTTCGGCGTCCACCCGTCCAAATCCTTGCCGTTGAAAATCTGAATCCATTTCCCCTTTTCATCAGCCGCCGCCGACTTGCCGGCGGTCGTGGCCGGCCCGGTGGCGCAAGAGGCGAGAAATCCAAGGGTGAAACAAAAAGCAACGTACGCGGGGAGTTTGGGGTGCATCAACCACGATAGGCCCCGAAATGATTGCCGGTCAAGACCTGCCGAAATGAAATTGCGACATTTTCTGCTCCTATGGCGTCACCCCATCAATCGTAAACCGGGCCACCGCGGCCTCGCTGGGTGCCAGTCCGTCTTTAAAGGCGCGAGCTTTGACAAGTCCGGAATGGGTGGGCGAAAATGGCACGGTATACAGCGATGAAGTTACCGTGGGCACGGAACCGTCCTCGGTGAAATAGATCTTGGCCCCGGTTTCAGCCGTCGTGAGACTGATTTTGGGAGTCGAATCCGGGGGACCCGGCGCAAGGGTGATTTCGGGGGTGGCGGCGGGGGAGAGGTGGGTGTTGGTCAATATGTATCCTCCATCATTGACCATGACCGTCGTCCCGCTGTGGTGTGCCACGGCCCGCAAAACCGTTACCTTGGCGTCGTTGGCCCGCGAGTGCCAGTTAATCCCATCGGGCGAATTGAGGACCATTCCCTCTCCCACCGCAATGAACTGGTCTCCCGTCCAAACAATCCCACTCAAGCCAACTTCGGCGCCGGTTGGGCGAATGGTCCAGGTCAGGCCATCAGGCGACGAATATACCCGGCCGGCCGCCAGTCCGACCGCGACATAGATATTTCCATTCGTGGCCACGTCGAACGTCTTCTGCGGCCCAGTCAGCGCCAAACTCGCGCGCCAATGCACTCCATCGGGGGAGTTAACAATGTTCTTTCCTTCACTCATGACAAACTGGTGGCCGTCCCAAAGTCCATGATGGACCGAAAATCCCCCCGAGGCCGGCAGTCTGCTCCAAGTCGCACCATCAGGCGAGGTGACCACGGTGGCGGCATCACCCATGGCCACAAATTGGCTGCCCGTCCAGACGACATCAAACAGCCGGTTATGGACACCGGAATTACGCGTCACCCAATTCACCAGATCGGTAGAAGTCGCAATCGCTCCGTTCCCGCCCACGGCAACGGCCACCGTGCCATTGCCTCTAACTCCGTAAAAGTCGCTGGTGGTGGGGACCACATGGGTGGACCAGGTCATGCCGTCAGGAGACGTGAGCAAGGTATTGTTGTCACCTGCCGCCACAAACCCATTTCCCACCCAGGCAACCGCCCAGTAACGGGGCGTCGCCCCGGAACTCGTCACGACCCATTGGGCCAGCGGATCGCCGGTCACTGCGGGTCCCGGGCTGACGGCTGGCGAAAGCACGGCCAGCGACGCGGACTTATATTGGGTTTGCGGCGCAATGCCGGAGGCAAAGATCGCCCCACCGTCGCCAACGGCCACACTCCGCCGGCCGTTACCGGCGACCCCGTTGAGGGCACTTGGCGTATCGGCGGAGTTTTTCGTCCACGTCACCCCATCCGGCGAAGTCAAAATGGTGCTGCCTGACCCAACGGCAACATACTCAGTTCCCGTCCAGGTAATGGCGCGCAAAGGAGCCGAAACCGATGATTTTCGAATGGTCCAGGCCAGCCCATCGGGAGAAGTCAAAACGGTATCGTTATAGTCCGACACGCCGACAAACTGGTGTCCATCGGACGCAACGTCAATCGCCCGGCCCGGGGATTTCAAGTTCGCCACATCCCACGTGCGGCCATCCGGTGACAAAACAATTCCCTGACCGGTGGCCGCGGTAAAGACCGCGCCGTTGGTGGCTGCGTGGTAAAATATCAAGCCGGCATTATTGCTTTGCACCACCCAGCTGGCAGGGCCGTCCATCGTGGCCACATTTCCGCTGTCGCCAAGGGCGACAAACGCCGACCCCGTCCAGAAGACGCAGTTGAGCTTTACGTTCGCTGCATTGCCGGCAGTCAATCGTAACACCTGGGATGTCCAAGTCGTGAAATCATGCGTGGTAAAAATGGCGCTATTGTCACCGACCACCGTAAACATGGTCCCATTGGTGGCGACGCCATTGAGGTGTAACGTCGGGCCGACTGAAAATTCTTTCCACGACAATCCATCGGGGGAGGTCAGGACGGTGTTTCCGCCCACGGCCACGAATTGCTGGCCGGTCCAAATTACCTGCGATAGGGTGCTGGCTTGGCCAGTGCTCACTACCGACCACTGTTGGCCGAGTGGAACCGTCGTTGCGTTCGCCACCGGGCTGGCTGCGGGCCCAGCCGCTGGCGCTTCTGCGGCGGGCAACGGTTGGCAAGCGATGATTGCCGCCACGGCGAGGATCAGGAACTCCCGGCGATGAAAGGCGATCATCATTGTGGCAAATGAAGTTCGGCCCGTCCCGATGACCGTTCCAGCACTCTAAGCAATCGCTTCCAGCGCACCCGTGCTGTCGCCAAATTGGCTCGCCTTCACGCCCATGCGGTTAAGCAGGGAGACATGCAGATTGGCCATGGGCTTATAATCGGTGGGATCCACCCAGAGGTGGCGCCCCGGGGTGATGGTGCCGCCGCCCTTACCCGCCAGAATCGTCGGGAGATTGTCGTGCGAGTGTTCATTGCCGTCACTGATGCCCGCGCCGTAAACAATCATCGAGTTGTCGAGCAGATTGCCGTCGCCTTCCTTGACCGACTTCAGCTTCTCCAGAAAATAGGCGAATTGCGTCACGTGCCATTTGTCAATAATGGCGAGGTTGGCCAGCGCCGCCGGGGCGTTGCGGTGGTGCGAGATGTGGTGATGGCCCTGCGCGACACCCGCGAAAGGATACGGTCGGTTTCCGCCATCATGCGCCACGAGGAAGGTCGCCACGCGCGTGCTGTCCGTCTGGAATGCAAGGGTCATGATGTCAAACATCAGGCGCATGTGCCGCTCAAACGTGTAGCTGGCGCCCAAATCAGGAGCGGCGCCCTCCGGGATCGTCGGGGGCGTCTGGCCATTCTTTTGTATCTGGACTTCAACTTCGCGAATGGCCGTAAAATACTCGTCGAGCTTGCGCCGGTCCGTGGCGCCGAGTTGGGATTCCAGCTTCTTCGCATGGTCGGAGACGAAATCGAGAATGCTGGTGTCGTACCGTTCCCGCCGGGCCTGAGCCTCCTTGGATTCCGCCACCGTGCCGCCGCCAAAGAGCCGGTCAAACGCCGCCTTGGGCTCGATTTCCGGATTCATCGGCAGGGTGGGCGAGCGCCAGGAAATATTAAACTGGTACGCGCAGCTGTAACCGGAATCGCATGCGCCGGCTTCCTGTCCGCGGTCACACGTCAGTTCCAACGACCGGAACCGCGTCTGATCGCCGATCGAATTCGCGACCATCTGATCCACCGAAATACCCGCATGGATGTCCGACGCCGATTTCTTCGGGTGGACCCCCGTGAGGTAGGTGGCCGAGGCACGGGCATGGTCGCCGCCACCATCCCCGAGCCCAAACGCATTCTTTTGCGCCAAACCGCTCAGTACCGTGAGATCCTTTTGGTGCGCCGCCAGCGGCTCCAGCGTCGGCGAGAGCGTGTAATCAGTACCATCGGCATCCGGCGTCCATTTGGACATGTTAATGCCGTTCGGAACGTAAATAAAAGCCATCCGCTTGGGTGCCGTCTTCGCCACCAGGCTGGCGGTCGCGCCCAGAAGCCTGGTTGAGGGCGCCATGGACTCCAACATCGGCAGCGCCATGGCTGTGCCAAGGCCGCGTAAAAAGGTCCGACGGGGAATTTGCCAATTCTTGCTCATGGGGGAGGGCTTTGGGGATGAACCGCTTTTACCGGTTAAAAATAGGGCGGATGGGGAGTCGGTGCAAGCGGGAATTTGGCTGCGTTATTTCGCCTCCGCCAGGGTATTGTCCCCGCGGCGCATTTGGAACGGCGCGCTTTTGACCACCGCCAGAATGAGGCTGGAGAACTTGTCCTGGTTCTTTTCCACTTCCTGCACGATTTGGTCGGTCGCGACGCGGTCGTAGTATTCCATCCCGCGGCCCAGGGCGTAGGTCAGCATCTTTTCCGAAAGAGTGTGGATGAATTCCTCCTTCTTGGTCGTCGCCAGGATAACGGCCAGTTCGCCTGGACCCTTGAAATTCTCGCCCGTGACGAGCTTGCCCGAGGCATCCACCGGAAAGTCACCGTCTTTTTCGCGGTAGGCACCGATGCCGTCAAAGTTTTCCAGGCTGAAGCCAATCGGGTCCATGCGCGCGTGGCACGAGGCACAGACGGGGTTCGCGCGGTGTTCCTCCATTTGCTGCCGCAGCGAGGCGCCGACGGGCTGGCCGTCGTTTTTCAAATCGGGCACATTGGGCGGCGGCGGCGGCGGGGGAGAGCCGAGTAATTCTTCCAGCACCCATTTGCCGCGCTTTACCGGCGAGGTGCGCGTGGGGTTTGAAGTCACCGTCAGGATGCTCGCCTGCGTGAGTATCCCGCGCCGGGGCGTGCCCACGAGAGACACTTTGCGGAATTCGTCGCCGTCCACGTTCGGGATGCCGTAAAACTGCGCGAGGCGGTCGTTCACAAATGTGTACTGGCCATCAATGAAATCCATCACGCTGCGGTCGTCGTGCATGATGGAACCGAAGAACATCACCGTCTCCTTCATCATCGCCGCGCCGAGTTGCTCGTCGTACCCCGGGAATAAATCATGGTCCGGTTGCACAAACTTCAAATTCCGAATCTCCAGCCACTGGCCGGCAAAGTTCTCCACCAGCGCCTCCGCCTTCGGGTCGGTCAGCATGCGCTTGACCTGGGCGTCGAGGTTCTTGCGCAGTTCACCGTTCCCCGCCAGTTTCAGCAGCTCATCATCGGGCATGGAACTCCACAGGAAATATGAGAGGCGTGACGCCAGCGCAAACTCGTCTATCGGGTGGATGGACGCCGCATTGTCCGGCTCCGGCTGGACTTCGCCCCGGAACAGGAAATACGGCGAAACCAGCACGGCGGACAGCGGCAGCTTGAGGCTTTCGTTGAAGGACAGGCCGTCCTTCTGCGCCATGTTGAACAGGCCGAGCAAATCTTTCACGTCACCTTCCGCCGGGGGCCGGCGCCAGGCGCGGGTGCTAAACTGGGTGATGATGTCGCGGGCCACCTTTGCCGCATTGGCTGGCGTCGGCGTCACGGCGAACAGCCGCTTCATCGTCGCGGGCATTTCCGGCAGCGCCGCCTTTTCATCGAGCGCGGAGACCTCGAGGTGGCTGATAGTCAGTTGGCGGACACGCAAATTCGGGTTCTCATTTTCCGGGTCGGCAAATTCGTTGATAAAAGCGGCGGTGAACGTCTTTTCGCCGGGCGTGAGCTTCACTTTCATTTCGTAAACCCGGGGTTCGGCATCAAAGTGCACGATGGAGAACACTTGCTGGCCCTTGAGGGGGATCAGTTTGGACGAAGCCACCACATCGAAGGTCTGCACCGGTTTGCCATCCACGAAGAATTGCATTTTCGCATAGTCGTCTCCGGCTTGGGCGGCATGGGCTTGCGCGCGCAAAATATATTCCCCTTCCTTGGGCACATTGATCTTCATCGCCACGGTGCCGTTCTTTTGCAGGATGCGTTCGCCGTCGGCGTCAAACTTGCCCGTGCCTGTTACGGCTAGTTTGTCCGCCGTCTGGCGTGTCACCAGGTTCGGCAACGGGCCTTCAACTTCCACCCATTTGACCCAGATATTACCGGCTTGCTTGGTTCCAATACGACCGTTCTCCACGTGCAACTCGTTATCGTCCCCCCGAATGCGGTGATTCAAGACCACAAAGCGGTGTTTGCCGGCCGGCACCCCGATGCGGGCTTCATAAACTCCCGGCGCCGCCTGCGGGGCATCCACGTCCCACGTCGTGATCAGCGAATTGTCCAGCATGCAGGTGAGGACGATGGATTTGCCGCGCCCGCCGTTGTAGGCTTGGACCCGCAGGATATAATCCCCGCCGCTGCAATCAATGCTGGTCCCGAGGCAGTCTTCCTCCAGCGCGCTCAAGGGCATCCAGCCGTCGCCGCGGTCCCCGTCCGCATTGAATCCCATTTCCATGAAATTGGCCGGAAAGTGGCGGACGATTGACGGAATCGGCTCCGCCGCCGGAATTGCGCGGTCCAGCACTTTTTTGGCCGCCGTGAGATATTTCTCCATCAGCACGGGTGGGACGGAAAGCACGTCGCCGATGTTGTCAAATCCATAGCCCGAGTTGTCCGCGGGAAAATCGTCCGCGGGCTGAAAGTCCACGCCCGTGAGATCCCGGATGGTGTTATTATACTCGGTGCGGTT
The DNA here is from genome assembly GCA_964561455.1 of uncultured Opitutales bacterium. Lineage (GTDB taxonomy): Bacteria > Verrucomicrobiota > Verrucomicrobiia > Opitutales > JABDGR01 > JABDGR01. Next base: position 23,821 of record CAZLPS010000044.1, on the reverse strand, counting down.
GAGGCGGTGGATGGTAACGCGGCCCGGGTCGGGATGCGCGGGGTCAAAATTGTGCAGGGTGGATTCCACGAAGGTGACGATGCGGTCGCGCTCCGGCTCCGTCGGCAGCAGCTTGGCTTCGCTCGACGGCATCTCGCGTGTATGCACGAGTTTGAGCACGTCATCCCAGGTCGCGGGATCTTTTTTGATATCCGCGAGGGATTTGTAGGAATCCAGCGCGATGTCACCTTTGTGGTTCCCGTCGCCGTGGCATTCGTAGCAATACTTCTGCAACAGCGGCTGGATGTCTTTGTCGTAGGACAGGCCGGCGCCGGCTCCCCCAACGGCCGCAGCGGGAGCTGCCGGCGCAGGCTTCGGGGCCGGCGTCGCGGCTGGCGCGCTGATCGTCGCGGAATGGGCGGGGAGGTGGGCCAGCAGCAAAGTAGCGGCCACAAGCGAGCTTGCGGCGGCAACAATTCGACCGGGGGTGAGTCGGGGGGTGGGGCGCACGGATTTTGATCCTTTATACCCCATTCGCCTTTGGTGAATCAAGTCTTTCTAACCTGATTCCGGCCATCCTTTAATCCTCACCTCCCAGCGGTGCGTTGTCCCGTACCTGCCGGCAATCACTGGTGCCATCGTCCCGCTTCTCGCGACCAGAGGAAAATCTCTTGCCATGTCGGCGTAAAGAATTAGTTTATTTTCTGTTATCCCCGTGAACGAGCCCACCCCCGCGCCTTCCCCACCAGCGCCTTCCACCCCGCCTGCCGCCTCTACTTCGGCGACTTCGGCGCCCGCCAAAAACACTGCGGCGACCGGGACTTCCGCCAACCCGGCGACTCCGGCCGCGACCCCGGTCACCCTCGTGCCGGCCACGCGCACGGCCATTTTCCCGAAGGACCAGACCAAGGCCTTTATCCAAGCCGTTTGCTTCATCCCTCCGCCTGGTATAACCGATTATTGGACCCCCACGGCGAAGGATTTGGACGGCGTTGAATCCGGCCTCGCAGCGTTTTTGAAATCCAATGGTCATGTGGAGCGTCACCCCTGGGCGGAATATTTCCGCCAGATCGTCGGCGTCCTGGAGGGCAAAAATCAGTTTATCCTCCTGAGTTACTTTATAGATGACCGCACCCCGGAGGAAAAAAAGGCCGACGCCGCTAATCCCCAATATGACCCCGACCACTGGAAAAAGAAACCTTTTTGGTACAACGATGGCGGCGAAACCTATTTTCGCGTCCTCTATGACATGCAAGCCAAACAATTCACCTGGTACGAACGCAATGGTGACGCCTGAATGTCCGCCGGCCTGACGGCTGTTGCCTTCGCGCCCAATTTGAATTTTAGCCCCGGCTACTGGCGAATTCCGTTGGTTCTTGCCTTGGTTGCCGGTTGGATTTGCTTAATCCCAGCCTCGCCTTTATCATCCTTGGAGTATCAACCCCCCGCCGGTCTGACTCCAGGCCCATGTCCCTTTTGGAATACATCCTGCTCGCTACCAGTTCGCTCTTTGTCATCGTGGACCCGTTGGCTGCAGTGCCCGCGTTTATCGCAATGACGCCCGGCGACTCGCCAAAGAACCGCGTGCGCATGGCCCGGCTCGCGGCCCTGGTCATGACTGGCGTCCTGCTGTCCTTTGCGTTCGCCGGAAGGTGGATTTTCCGGTTCCTCGGCATCACCATGCCGGCCTTTGAAATTGCCGCGAGCATTGTTCTACTGCTGGTGGCGCTCGACATGTTGCGCGCACAACGGTCGCGGGTGCTCGAAACCCGCGAGGAAACCGACGCCGGCATCGAAAAACTCGACATCGCGGTTACGCCACTGGCCATTCCCATGCTTTCCGGACCCGGCGCGATTTCCACGGTCATTCTCCTGCAAAACCAGGCGCAGAACCTGCCCCAGCAACTTGCCTTGTGCGCCAGCATTCTCATGGTCTCGGCAGCCACTTATTTAATCCTGCGGGTGTCGGCGCACGGGATGCAATGGCTCAGCCCCATTGCGTTGAACATCGCCATCCGCATCATGGGGCTGCTGCTCGCGGCAGTCGCCGTGCAATTCATGATCAACGGCCTCCTGGCCGTGCGCGCCGACTGGCTGGCGCTGGCGGTGAAATAGCGGATTCCCCGCCCCGCGGATTATCCCGCCACCTGCCCGGGTTGCGGGCGGGGGTCTTGGATCTGGTCAAACCGGATCATTTTTTTCCGCTGCTCGTCCCACAGGCGAAACGTGAGGCATTTCATGCTGGAGAGCAGGGTGAGGGGTTTTACTTCCTGGAACATCGGCTGCGCCCGGTGGCAGCGCTCCAGGTTGTAGTTGGGAATGCGCGCGCTCAGGTGGTGGATGTGGTGAAAGCCGATGTTTCCGGTAAACCACTGCAAAATCCTCGGTAACTTGTAAAACGAACTGCCCTGCAACGCCGCCGCCGTGTAATCCCACTCGTCGCCATGCTCCCAATAAGCGTCTTCATATTGATGCTGCACGTAAAACATCCACACGCCCATGGAGCCGCCCACCGCCGATATCACCACTTGGATGATGAGGTAGTTCTTAAATCCAAATATTGCGCTCATTCCGGCCACCATGATCACGATCGCCAAATTCATCCAATGCACGGATTGGCGTTCGCGCTTGCCCGCCTTCCGCTTGGGAAACCGCTGGTAGACTAAAAACAACAGCACCGGCGCGATGACAAACAGCACGAGCGGATTGCGCGCCACACGGTAAATGAATTTCCTCCGCGGGGACGCCGCCTGGTATTCCCGCACGGTCATGGTCCAAATGTCGCCGGTTCCGCGCTTTTCCAGGTGGCCCGAAGTGGCATGATGCACCGCATGTTCCCACCGCCAGTGATGGTAGGGCGTGAAGCACAGCAGGCCGGTGATGAACCCCACCACGTCATTGACCCGCCGGGATTTGAAAAACGAACCATGGCCGCAATCGTGAAAAAAAATAAACACCCGCACCAAAAACAACCCCGCCAGCACGGCCAGCGGCAGCGTTAACCACCACGACACTCCCAGGCTCCAATACATCAGGCCCCACAGGACCACCAGGGGCCCGAGGGTGTCGGCCAGTTGCCACAGGGCGCGCCCGGTCGAGGGCGTCTCATATTGTTCGACGATTTTTCGCCAGGCGGCGGTTTCTGCGCGCGGACGTTCTTCAAGGGTGGCGGTCGGCATTGGCATGAGCGCAATGAGGTGGTTCTCGAGATAATGCCCGTCGGGAAATTTTAGCTTCAACGGGAGCAGGCTGGGGGTAAACTTATAGCTCCCGGTCAATTCTCAGGCGAGCGCAAATTCCAATCGTCACCAAAACTTTGCCAAGCGCCGTTGGGCGTCCGGCTGCCAGAGGCCGGCTTCTCGGGCGGCTTCAGCTGTAACATCCGCAACCATCCTAATTCTTACCTTCCGTTGCGGCCGCACGGATTGCGTTGGCGATGAGGTTCTTCTCCGCGGCCCGCAGCAAAGTGCGCACTTCTTCATCCGTGGTTTGGGAAAAATCCTGGTACCATTCCCCGACGCTCGAAAATGCCTCCGGCAGGATGACGGCGACCACGTCGTCCGCCTCGCCGCGCAATCGCCGGCAGGTCTCCTGCGCCGCGGTGGGCACGGCGACCACGATGCGCCGCGGATGCTGTCGGCGCACGGCCGCTACGGCGGCCCGCATGGTGGCTCCGGTGGCCAGTCCGTCGTCCACCAAAATCACCACCTGCCCGGCGATTGGCGGGGGCGGCCGATGTTCGCGGTACTCCAATTCGCGGCGCGCCACCTCGGCCTTTTCGCCCGCGGTGGCTGCCGCAATTTCCAAAGGTGAAATTTGCAGGGACCGGATGATTTCCTCGTTTAGCACCCGCCCGCCCCCGGACGCCAGCGCGCCCATGGCCAGCTCTTCATGCCCGGGAACCCCCAGTTTTCGCACCACCATGACGTCCAGCGGCGCCTTCAACCGTTGCGCCACCGCATACCCGACCGGCACCCCGCCGCGCGGCAGCGCCAGCACCAGCACATCTTCGCGGTTTGCGTAGCGCTTTAATTTTGTCGCCAGCCATTGGCCGGCTTCAGCGCGATTGCGAAATTGTGTGTTCATAAATGCCCCTTTCGTCGTGGCGGTAGTTTGGGAGCCCGGACCTTTCGCGCGTGGGCCGGAATTCTCCGCCGCTGCGCGCATGGCCGACGGGGTGGGGTGGGGAGGTCCAACTCGACCTCTAATTCAAGGGCTGCGGGAGGATTCATACTTGTTCATTGAGATGACGTTCAAACCAGGCGGCGGCCAGCGTGGCCACCTGCCCCAGTGCGCCCGGTTCTTCGAACAGGTGTGTCGCCCCCGGCACGATTTCAAGTTGCTTCTCGCAGGACATTTGGGCGTACGCCGCCTGGTTCAAGCGCAGCACTTCTTCGTCCCGCCCGCCGACAATCAGCAACGTCGGGCTGCTCACTCCGCCCAAAGCATGCCCTGCCAAATCCGGCCGGCCCCCGCGCGACACAATGGCCTCGACCACCGGCCCCAACTCCGCTGCCGCCACCAGCGCCGCCGCCCCGCCCGTGCTCGAACCAAAATAGCCCATCCCCATTTGCCGCGTGACCGGTTGGCGCAAAATCCACTGGCTCGCCTGCACGAGCCGCTGCGCGAGAAAATCAATGTCAAAGCGCAAATGCCCGTCGCGCGCATCCGCCGCCTCCTCCTCCGGCGTCAGCAAATCGAACAGTAACGTTGCCAGACCAGTCTGCTGAATCGTGTGCGCGACAAATTTGTTCCGCGAACTGTGCCGGCTGCTGCCGCTGCCGTGCGCGAATAAAACCAAACCGCCCCCGCCCGCAGGAATCACCAAGTCTCCCGCCAGCTTTGCTTCCCCCGCCGGAATGTTGACGGACCAGGACAGTGGTTCAGGTTGTTGCAGGCTCCGTTCCGGGCGGGGGCCGGGACGCGTTCGTTTCGTCGCGGAAGGTTTCGCGAAAGTCTTCATGGGCCAAGTTTTGGTCAGCAACCGTCAATGTGAACCAAGGTGTTTGCCGAGGCCGCCGTTGCGGAGATTTCCGGCGTCCGCCCGCGCCGCTTGGGCCTCCTCCATTTGAATTGCGTTCGCCGCCGGCTCACTCCGGAAATTGCGCAATCAACATCGGGTTGGCATTCGATGTCGGCGTCACGTCGCGCACATTAACGTGGGAGAGCAGCAGCCATTTGCCGCCGGTCAGTTGAAACACGTCCAGCCGTGGCGTCGCTTCCTTCGCCAGGCGTGCATCGGATATTGTCTCGCCGACTTTGCACTGGTAGGTCACCACCAGCACGTCGCCATTGTGCGTGATTTTGTAGTCGGTCAGGACGTACGGCGTCAGTTTTAGGTCGGCAATGAGCTTGCGCTCCTGGGCCCAGTCCCGCGCTCCGTCCTTGTGCAGGCTCTGGAAACCCGGGGCGACAAATTTGTCCAGCGCCGCCAGGTCGGATTGCGCAAAATCCGCCCACAACCGCTCCACCTGTTGCTGGCCCAGCGCATTGTCGTCCACGCCCGGTTTGACCGGGGTCAGGCCGGGTCGCGGCGCAATGCTCGCCGTGGCGATAATGAATAAAAGTCCCAAGGCGGGTAAGATCAGTTTCATGACAATGGGTTTGGTTTTGAATTTGGATTTTGCAATCAGTAGTTTGGAATTTCCCCGTCCGGTCGCCCGCCCCGTCAGCCCACCACCTCCATTGGCTGTGCGGTGTAATCATCCTGGCCCGCCCGCTTCCGCGGTGCGAAGAAATCCAGCCCGGCCGCCCGCGTCGCCCGTTGCAATTCCTGGAAACGCGGCGAGTCCGCCGCATCCAATTTCTCATTCGAACTCAACAGCGCCACCACCGCCGAGTCCCCGGACCCCTGTTGCTCCAGGCAGCGGGCCACCCAGGCCTTGAGCCTCTCCGGCAGTTCCCCCGGCCCATTGTATGACACGATGATCAAGTCCGCCGCCCGCGCATCGGCCAGCAAATGGTCAAATCGCGCGGGGTCGGCAAGTTGCGCGGCGGGGACCGGTATGAGCCGTTGCTCCCGTTCGCCGAAGAACTTCGCCCCCAACCGTTCCAACGCCTTCGCCGCCCGCAACGCCGCCGGGAAGTCATTGTAGACTATCACAACGGACAAGGGGAAATCGTCATTCGTCATCCCCAGGAGGGACAGGCTGTCGTCGGCCAAGGGGAGTTCTCGTTTCATTGCACTTCTACAATACCGCATTATCCCAAAGAAATAAATGGGGAGCCGTCCTAAACTTCGCTAGGGAAATTCCTTATGGTTATGGCCCCGGCCGGCCTCGGCCCGTGCCCGCCACGCTCGCCTTGGCTCCGCAACTCCTCCGGGTGATTCTAGTCGCCCCCCGCCCGTCCTCCTGCTAAATTGTCCGTCCGGCCCGTTCTGGCGCGTTGCTTTCGTACCGTCCTTCCGTCCCGGTCTAAATTGTTTATGAGTGCCAAACTCGACTCCCTCCTCGCCCAGATGCAGCAACTTGAAAAGGAACTCCTCCGCGAACTCAGTCGCAAGGAAACCGAATTCGCTTACAAGCTGGAGAAAAAGAAGGCGACCTTCACCGCCGCGGCGAAAGCGCAGCACAAATTGCTCCAGACGCGCTGGCATCACTACCTCATCAACTCCCGCCTCACCGTCCTTGTCACCACCGCCGTCATCTGGGCGGTCCTCGTCCCCATTGCCCTCCTTGACCTGATGGTCTCGGTTTACCAGGTCATTTGCTTCCCCATTTACGAAATTCCCAAAGTCATCCGGGGCGACTACCTCCTCTTCGACCGGCACCGCCTCGCCTACCTGAATTTCTTTGAGAAAATAAATTGCGAATACTGCGCCTATGTGAACGGCGTCCTGGCCTATGCAGTGGAAATCGCCGGTCGCACGGAGCAGCATTTTTGCCCCGTCCGCCACGCCCTCCGCGTCAAATCCGCGCACAGCCGGTACCAGCACTTCTTCGATTACGGCGACGCCGAACATTACCGCGCGCGCATCGAGCAAGTCCGCCGCCAATTCGACGACCTCGCGCCTCCCGCGGCCAAGCCCTAGGCTACCAGCCGATTGCCCGGTTCAGGGCTCTGACGCCGAATACGGGCTCCCCAGGGTTATTCCCGCCTGCGCCGCATGGTATTGTTTCTCCAAGTCCACCAGCCCCGCCACGCTCATCCCCAAATTTCGGATCAACCCGTCCTTTAACCCGTAGATCCAACTGTGCACGGACACCGCCTGCCCCCGGTCCCACGCATCCCGCAGGATGGACGTATGGCACACGTTGCTCACCTGTTCGAGGACATTCAACTCGCACAGCAAATTCGTCCGCCGCTCGTCCCCCTGCACGGCCGTGAAGCAGGTGTGGTATTTCTCCGCCACGTCCTGCACATGCCGCAGCCAGTTGTCCGCCAGCCCAATCCGGTCCTTCCGCAGCGCCGCCCGCACGCCGCTGCACCCGTAGTGACCGCACACGATGATGTGCTTCACTTTCAGCACATCCACCGCGAACTGCATCACCGACAGGCAGTTCAAGTCCGTGTGCACCACCACGTTTGCCACATTGCGGTGGACGAATAATTCGCCCGGCAGCAAATTCACAATCTCATTCGCCGGCACCCGGCTGTCCGAACACCCAATCCACAAATACTCCGGCGACTGTTGCCGCGAGAGCTTTTTGAAAAACTCCGGGTCCCGCGCCCGGATCGCATCCGCCCACGCCCGGTTCTGTTTGAAGAGATGTTCCAATGGTCCCATGAACGCCCCATCCTTTCCGTCTTCGCCCACTTGTCGAGGGCATTTTTCAGGTGCGGGACCGGATTTTCCCGGCCCCGCATGGCCGGGGTGGGGCGCCCCCCTTTGCGCTTTGTCTGTCCATCGCTTCGCGGCTTCGTGTGCGACACCAGGTTAAATATTTATTTGAGGTTGATGGAATTCCGCGATAACAACGAAGCTTGAACTTCCCCGGATTGGATGATCGGCCCCAAGTTGTAACCGTGAATCGAAAACGCACCATTTTGCTTACGGCGTTAATCGTGGCCCTGTTGGCTGCGGTTCCGTTGTTGCTCCAGCAAAAGAAAATTGCCGGGCTGGAGGCCAAGCTGCCCCAACCGCGCCCTGCCGCCGCCGCCGTGAAATCCAGCAGCGCGTCGCCCACCGACAACCTGGCGAGGCTAAAAAGTATTCTGGCCCTGAAAGATACGCTGCAAATGGTCCGGAGCCTCGGTGATTTTGTGGCTGCCATTGACGCGGCTGGCCTTCGTCCCTTGCTCGATTACCTCATCAGGTTTCCAGGGGTGACACACAATGCCAACCTGGGCCACCTTTCCAACCTGTACATGCAACGGGAAGCGGATGGCGTGTCATCCGTGAATAATCAGTTGGCGTTGGCCCTGATGATTGACCGGCTGACGCACCTCAATCCCGGCAGCGCCCTGGAATGGGCCGCCGCGGTGCCCAATCGTTATGGACGAAACGAAGTCGTCGGGATGGTGTTTGCAGCCTGGTCAAGTTTTGACCCGGCGGGAGCCCTCGCGGGGGCCAACCGCATTGATGACCCGCGCTTGCGGGAATCCGTCATTGGTCAGGTGGCGCAGAGCATGATTAGCACCAACCCGGCGGATGCGCTGGCGGCGTTGCAGGGCCTGCCTCTGAACAGCGATTATCGAACCATCCTCGGCCAGGTATTTGGCCGTTGGGCCAGCGAAGATCCGCAAGCCGCCATGGCCGCAGCCATGAATTTACCCGCCAATCGCGACCGCGATGCCGCCATCCAAAGCGCTTTGCAAGGGTGGGCGTCGGTCGACCCGCATGCGGCGCTGATTTATGCCGCTGCACTACCCAACGGATCGTCGCGCAATCAGGCGATTAACACCGCCATGACCGCTCTCGCCCAGCAGGATCCCCTCCAAGCCGCCGACTATGTGGCCAGCATCACCAATATTCCCGATCGCAATCGAACATCGGTTCAGTTGGCCGCGAGTTGGGCTCAGGATGACCCGAAAGCGGCGGCGGAGTGGGTGTTGCAGAATTCTTCGGGCGATACCCTCAAGCAAGCTTTGACCGCGGCCATTGGTCCCATGAGCATGTCCGATCCCCAATTGGCCGCAGATTATCTCAATAAGCTGCCAGCCGGCGGCGGCTATCGGATGGCCTCCATTCAAGAGATTTCCAATAATTGGGCCCAACTTAACCCGCAAGCGGATTTGGCCTGGCTGGAGGGCTTGGAGAACGCCGATGGCACCAAGGCCGTCGGTGCATTCAAGGCCGGCGTGGAGAATGCGGCGATGGCAAGTTGGGCGGCCAATGACCCGAACGGGGCCTCCGCTTATGTCGAGGCCATGGGCACGGACAATCCCCAATTCGCCGCCATGATGTCAGCAGTCGCAGCCAGCCGGGCGACAGCGGATCCGGCGGCCGCCGCGGTCTGGGTGCAATCACTGCCCGATGATGGAACTCGGGCCGCCGCCCTGGGTCGCGTGGTGGCCCAGCTGACGACCGTGGATCCCCCGCAGGCGCTCGCTCTCGTGGGTGAGATGGCCCCCGGCGCCGCCCAAAATTCGGCTTATGGCGCGGTGATCAGTGCCCTGAGCGCAACGGACCCCGCCACCGCCGCCGTTTCGCTGTCGAACCTTCCCGCCGGCGCCACGCTTAATAGCGCGACCGAAACCGTCGCCACAAACTGGATTCAAACAGATCCTGCCGCTGCGGCGCAGTGGGTCAACTCGTTGTCGGTCGGCCCGGCCCGAGACCTGGCGGCCCGGGCGGAGGTAACCGCGCTGTCCGCGACCGACTCTCCCGCGGCTTTTACCTGGGCGGCTTCCATCAATGCAACTGTCATGCAAGGAAACCAATTGAATGGCGTCGTGCAAATTTGGGCCCACGCGGATCCAACGGCGGCCCTGAGCGCAGTGCAGGCTGCCAATATCTCCGCTGCGACCCGGGCCCGCCTGACTACCACCATTCGGCAAAATTCCCCACCGTGATTGTGCCCGCCTGCCGTGCCAAAGATTTCCGCCCGGTCATTACTTTGTCCGATCTCAAGTCTTCTGCTTTTCTTCCCGAATTGCTTGGTCTGCTTGAATTGTCTTTTTGGTTTGTTTCAAGATCACCGTAACTCCCGCCGCAGTTGCGGCATTCGCGAGGTCGCGGTCGGTGGTGGCCGGCGTTGCCCTCCGGCACATGGCAAGTTCCAAATATGCCGCATCGCAGACTGTCAGGCCGAATTGCCAGGCCAGGTTTATGGTATCATCGGCCACGCGCGCAAACGTTTCAGCATCCACCGTCACCTGCATCGCTTGAACCAATTTGGACAAAGTCGAAGGGGTCAGTCAGGTAACCTGCAAGGGCCGCGTCAACGCTGCTCTTGCATGTTTCCTGACCCCCTTATCCGTCTCCCACGGTAGTTGCCGCGGTTGATCACATGATAGATCGCACCGGGAAATTCCAAGCGTAACGGGCGGGCCATAATGCCCCCATCCTCGCGGCCCACCCTCCGGTCGTCAACTACAAACATGAACAACTGACCCTTTTTTGGGCTTACCGGCTTATCTGCGGCGAAGAAAGACTATGGCGCCGATAATGACCAGCGCGCTGAGAAAGGCATAAAGAGGCATAGAAGTCGAGGGGAAGGCTTTGAGTGATGCGGATTTTGGCCTGGTGGAGGTGGGTAAAACGGTCGCTGCGCCAGTCGGGTGCGCCGCGGCTTCGGATATTCGGGCCAGTTCGTTGTCGCTCGGTGGCGTCAATCCGTGTTGGGGGTAAAGGCGTAGAAGGTCAACCTTAGCGGCGGCTAGATATTTTTTTGCATCATCATCTCGTTTGGGATCGGAGCTAAGTTCCAACTTCTCGGCGTCGGTAATGAAGGCAAGCAAAGGTGTGTAAATATTCGGGCTGACGTCATATATGGTCAGATCATCGCTGTCCGGCCCATGGCTTAATCTAATCAACTGTGGAATAAGCCAGGTTTTATCAACCATGTGAGGGCTGCGCAAAATCTGGTGCAGAATCGAAATCATTCGGGGATCCAGCGCGTATTTTCCAAAATCATTAGCCGCCATTACATCCGCCTCGATCCTCTTGGTCCAAAACTCATCAGAGGCTATTAGCAGGCGCAAACGCTCTAATGCCAACGCAGAGTTGTTGTTCACAATCATATGAACCATGATCGATACCACTCTCCGGTTGGAAAGACGGGCTTGGTATTCCTCGCTGGAAAACTTTACTGAAGCTACTTGCTCGGGCGTCAAATATGGCCTGAATTCTCCCGTACGGAGGTTCCGAATGCCTGCGCATTCATAATTTTTGTCAGTCCGATAATTAACATAATCAATATTGGTCCGCAAATCCTGCAGGTAGTCCAAAAACATTCTTTCCGATTCGGAATTTGGTTTGATCCGCGACTCAACCCCATCCACCGCATCTGACCACGCTGTCAAGCTGCTTTCCTCCAAATGCCGATACAATTTAAATAAATCGGGATCGTCATTCGCACTGAAGGAATCAACCACAAAGATTGCTATATCTCCAATATATTTATAATAATAATCTTCCCAGTGTTGCGGCGGGCTGCCGGTAGAGTCTCGTGGATTGTTCTTGTCCCAATTGAGCTTAAATTTAAGAAAGAGTCCGGGTTGGTCGAGAAACGCAATGGCGACTGACCGTATCGAAGGATTGTCCACGACTACCTTTAAGGCGCCCTCCGCCTCGCCTAAATCATCGCTCGTTTGCAGGATTTTCACCGCCTGCTCTGGCGTGAGTGTGGGCAACGGCAAGACTGCGGGTAATTGTGCGCCGTCAACCAGCCTAAAGCATAGGCCAAAACTCACAAACAAGAGGACGTAACATTTCATTATACAAAAAGAGGCTGAGGTTATGACTTCAAGGAAATATCGGACTCTTGCGCATAATAGTCGCTTGGTGGAGGTCTATATCCTCTGCGTAAGGGTAAGGCGCAGGCGGCTTAACAGACATTAGATTTGAACCGGGTTTCCCCAAAAATAATCCATAACTGTCGGGTTGATTCTCCAAACCGTCATATGGACCGTCCGGTCCTTTGGGGGAAAAACGGTGCCGAAGATTCAATACATGGCCAATTTCATGGGCCAAAATGCGGCCCCAGGCGATGGCATCGGAAACTGGCAGACTGGGATTAGCCCGTGCGAACAGCATAAGGCCATATAGTTTTTCCGTGGCGGGCAACGCAAAAAATTCTCCGGTTCCCGAGAACTTTAAATAACTGAAGTTTCCGGCGTTTTGAAAGGCTGATGCGTAAATGGCTTGGTTGTGTTCATTCGGATCCGAACTTAGATAATCTCCACTTGTAACCAACATGGGATATAAGTAATGCAAATCACTCAGATGAGCCGAGTCTTTATCGTTCGTTGAGACAATATAAGCCAGCTGAGATTTGTGTGCAGGATCCAGAGATTGGGTGGTTTCCCCTGCCGAATACGCTGTACCGGCATCGAGTTGGTGCTCATCCCGAATTCCCGCCCAACCAATTTGCAAAACTCCGGAAACATAGTTCGTCACCAATAGTCGTGTAACATATTTATCGGATATTGCATTTGAATGAAGAAACTGTGTCGAGGAATAATTTACTGACGTGGTGCTGTTCGTTGGAACGACCGAGTAAATGCTCTCCGGGTAAGTGACTGTCGGAGCAGCAGGATCATAGGGAAGTGTTGGATTAAAATCGGAAATCCCCGTTATGTTGGTGCAAATATTGTCCGTAACAGTCTTTGTGCCCTCCGATGTGATGTTCAATGAAATTCCGGCCTGTCGTAAAAAAACATTGGCGACTTTAACTGTATCCCGAATCTGACTTACGTTTGGCGTAACCGTATCATATCCTGATCCGGACGTGAAAAAAAGGCGTTGAACACGTGCCGGAATATCTAAATTATTGCCGACCAAAACTTCAAGTTTGTGGTGCGGATCGGAGATAGTGTGGTTGGCCCCCTGGCCATCACCGCCAAAAAAGGTCAAGCTCCCATCTTTCATGACTTGGAGGGTAAAGGTAACGCGGCCCGCCATCACGCCGGTGACTTGCACTGTCGCGCCATGATTTCCTCTGGAAGGCACAAAGGCGACTGAGCCCGAACTGTCCGAGTCCACGGTCCAATAAATTTTGTCCGCCATATTCGCAGGAATTCCCTTTGCCTCCAAAATCGCCGCCGTGTCATTGGTTGCCCCCGCGTCAATTACTACCACCGCGGGATTATGAATAAAATTAATCGCCAAATTCCCAACATTCGTTGAAGCGGGGAGGAAAGTCGAAGGGGTCAGGCGTTGCATGGTAACATGAGGGTACGGGTGAGGGCCTGGAAGGTCTTCGTTGGGGCCGAATAAATACTCAGGTTCCCATTCGTGTAATGAGGCCGTGGAGCAACGCTTGTTCTGGTTTGGGTTTACGGCGCAAGGCGGCGACGTAATGGCTGACCGCGTTGGCACTGCCCCTGTGCAACTTTTCGGCCAGCCAGGCATTGCCAGCGACCGTCTCCTGTTTGAGGTATGCCGCAAGGGCGACTTTCCACGGGGCAAATTTACGCTCCGGCGGGGCGTCGGCCAACTTTTTTCCCAGGACATCCTAGCATCTTGCCAGCAGGGCGGCCCATTGCAATTGCTGAATCTCCCGCTTGCCGACGACTTCCCAGGCCCGGACGGTGGCCAGCACCCCATGGTCGTCGGTGTGTCCGGGATATCCGCCCGCATGGTCGAGCGCCGTACCCACGCTCAAGCAAGGCGACCGGACTCCCGGATCCCAAAAGTGCCAGTAGCTCGAAAAGCGATATTCCCCCAGTCGGCGGTCTCAGCAACTTTTTTGCATTATAATTCAGGGGCAATTTTATCCCTGCGGCATCTGTTGCTTGAACTTTCTGCCCTCACGCATTCCACCGGCGCTGCCGGCAGCCCCACCAAACCAGTGCGGCGCCCGCCAGCGCATGGGCCACGAGCACGAGGATGGCGGCGGCGGATTCGGGAATCAGGGTGCCGGGGTTCGTAGTTGTGTAAGCGTCGTAGAGATGCTCGGCCGCCATGGATTTAAAATATCCCGCCCAACCCCAATACGCGTTGATGAACGGCCGGAACAGCCACACCAAATACACCGGCAGCGCCAGCACCACGCCCGACAGGGGCAATTGAAAACCCACCAGATAGATGGAGAGGGTGGAGGCCTTCTCCGCCGAGGACAACCAGGCCGAGAACGCCAGGCACACCCACGTCATGGCGGCGCATACCAGCGCGAGGGTGATCAACTGCACCCCCCACGGCCCGGGAAAGACGCAAATGATTTTGACGAAAAAGGTCATCCAGGCGCCCTGAAATACGGCAAGCAGCCCGGTGAACACCAGTTTGGCGGCGGCATAGGCCTCCGGGCGCAACCCCGCGAGCCGCTCTTTTTCGTATAACAACCGCTCCCCGGCGATCTCCCTCGCGCCGTTGTTCGCCCCCATCAGCGTCAGCAGGATGACCTGGAACATGATCAGGCTCGTAATGAGCGACGAGGTGTGCGCCGCCGCCACCGCATAATCGAATTGCTGCTTGATCGCCTCGACCCCTTCCGGTCGCAGGGGCGGCGACGTGATTTGCGGCAGGCCGCCCAGCGCGAAGATCACCACCATGACCGGAAAGCCAAAGGTTATCGCCAACACCAGCGCCAAGTATCCGGTATCACGCAAAAATAATCGCCCGCGCCGGCGCAGCAGGGTGGAAAACTGGCTCATCCCATCCGGCAGTTCCCCGGCCGCCGCGCGGTCCGGAACCGGCAGGGCGGCGGCCGGGCCGGCCCCGCCCAAATCATCTTCCATCGTGCGGGCCTTGTCCGCCGCCCAGCGTTCCCGCCAGTGCGCTTGCGGATGACTGTTCAAGGCGTCGTAGAGGCGCAGGGCATCGGGAATCCCAAAATAGGCATGCATCTCCGTCAGCGTCCCCTGGAAAACCACCTCGCCGGCATTCAATACCGTAATCCAATCAAAGTAATTCAATTTCGCCAGATTGTGGATTATACAGAGCAGCGTTTTACCGCGATCCCGGCTTAACCCGTGCAGCAGCTCCAGAATATTGCCTTCCGACAAGGGATCGAGGCCCGACGTGACCTCATCGCAAATGAGGGTGGGGGGGTCCACCAGCAATTCCAGCCCCAGGCCCAGCCGCCGCAATTGGCCGCCGGACAAGGCTTCGACGCGCTTGTGCCGGTGTTGCGCCAATCCAATCACCTCGAGCACATGTTCCAGGCGATGGCGCCGCACCTGGGGATCATTGACCGTCAGTTCCAAACCATAGCGCAGACATTCCTCGACCGTGAGTTTGGGCTGGGCAATGCTGAATTGCGGCGCAAACGCCACGCGACCCAGCAAATCCTCCGGGCGCGCAATGCGTTCGTGATCGAGCCAGACTTCGCCGCCTTCGTCCACCGGGACCAGACCCAGCATGGCCTTGACCAGCATGGTCTTGCCGCACCCGGATGGCCCAATGATGGCGTTCATCGCCTGCGGGCGAAATTGGGCGGCCACCCCGTGCAATATCGGCATGGCCGACGCATCGCCTTCTGGCCGGACGGTGATATTACGACAACGAAGCACAGCTTGGTTGTAGCGATTCGGCGGCCTCATGCCACACGAAAATTCGCCTGCCAGCGGGCTTATATCGCCGTTGGGCGCGACCGGGCGGCGTCTGAATCCAGGCCCATTTCAGGCATCTTAACATTTTTGTAATCCCTTGATTAACGGGGGTTTCCCCCAGAACCGTAAAAGAACTTGTAAAACGCAGACCGAGCAAGAATGAGATTGAAAGGGACGGGCGCTTCCCTTAGTCTTATCCTCCATTGAAACTGCTCATGAACGCACCCGTCCAGCCCTCCGCTTCACCGAAACTTGCGTTGCCTGCGCAAACCCGGCGCGGGTCAATGCTGCGCCGGCGCCGGTCCGGTTTTACCCTGCTGGAAGTCATGGTGGGCATGACGTGTTTCATGATGGTTGGCGTCGGCACTATCGGAGGCTTGTTGCAGGCGCGGCGCCTTTCCCAACTCAATATTTTGCGCAGCGCCGCGTACACCGTGGCTCAGGGTTATATGGAGCAAATGATGAGCATCAATCCGGCCGACCTCGAAGCGGCGTCGGAACCCTGGGTCACGAACCGACCGGGTATACCCACCGAGAGCGTGAACTCGCTGCTCAGCAACACAACCAACATTGAGGTTAGCGATCCCCTTTATGTCAGTCCGATTGCGTCTTCGCCAACTGGCGCCAATATGACGGCCCGCTCCGACATTGCCGGTGACATGTGGAACAACAAGCAAATCATGGTGGACTTGAGCGGGGCCACGTCCTCGGGCAACACCACGTACACCATTACCACCATGAATGAGCGGTTGGACGTCAATATTTCGCGGGCGTGGGTGCAGGTGGGCGGCAACTGGCAGATCCCGCAGTCGCCCACCCAGCCGGGATATTTTCTGATTCGGATAGACTTCCAATTTCAAATGGGTGGCTACACCCTGCAGCCGGTCTGGTTTAACGGCACAATCCGCGCCGCGCGCTGCGATGTCGCCGGCCCATAATCACCGTCCATTTCTTTTCCCTCCGATGCCTTCCCGCCGTTCATTCCGTTCGCCCATGTCTTCCGCCTCCGGGTTTACCCTCGCGGAATTGCTGATTTCCATGACCGTGGTCGGCCTGCTCTCCGGCATGTTGGCCGGTTTTTACACCAACACCACCAAATTCACCTACTTGAGCGAGCAAAAGATGACGATTAACAAGGACATGCGCACCATCACCCAGCAGATGTCCGACGATGCGCGCATGGCCAATTTCTTCGTCCTGTACAGCGCGTATACGGCGACCGCCCGCGCGACGGCTTCGCAGGAATTACTTCAGGCAAATTCCGGTGATTTCCTGGTTTTTGTGTTCTACGGCACGCCGCCCGCAGGCAACGCCGTCAATGTGCGCCCGGTCAGCGAGATTATTGGCTATTACCGCGAGCCTTATTCCGCCTCCAATCAGTTGACCATTGACCCGATCACCCTCGCGCCGGCCAACTTGCAACCCGTTCATCGTTTCGATCTCACGGTGGCCAACGGAGGCATCGTGGCCAATTCGTACCTGGAAACTTCCGGCCTGCCAAGCGGCGCGATCTCCACCACCATTGAAGCCATGCTGCCCAATGACAGCGCAACCACGATGAAAACCCACCCGATTGTCATCCAGTTGGCCAAAGGCCTGGCGGATGGCTGCCTGTTTCATAATTTCTGGGGCCGGAGTGTGATGATCAACGGCCAGATTGTGCAGGGCAACAACTTCATGAACGCCACCAACACCTATAATTTTACCGTGTCACCCCGCGGCTAACCGGCCGTCGTGCCATCTTTTCCCATCCGCCTCCCACTATGAAACTCACGCGACAATGGCTTGATACTGTCCGCGCCCGGGGCTACCGGCTCAACCGGGGTTCCATCCTTTTGCTCACCTTGTTTATTGGCACCGGGATGAGCCTCATGGTCAGTTCCCTGGTGCAGGCCAACCTCCAGGAACAAAAAATCAACCGCCGCGCCATTTTGACCATGGAGGCGAAAAACGCCGTAAATTCCGCCACCGAGTACATAATTTCGCAGCTTAAATTGAAATTCGATAATTATCCCGGCATTAACGGCAACTATTTCATCAATAATCCCGTCACCATTCCCTCGACGATCAGCACGTTTATTTGGACGGGCACCAATGTCACCGCCGCGAATGTCACCACCAAAATCTCGCTCGTGCCGGCGATGTCCGTGCTCTACATTGATCCGACGAATCCCGCGAACGCGTTTGACCCAAACCGGGGTCGCAATGTTTCGGCGTCGGATGTGTATGTCTATGCCCGGGCCACGGCTACGAACACCATTTGGAACGCCCAGGTGACGGCCTATGGCACCCAAGCCCTCGAGGTGCGCAACAACCCGCTGTTCACCAATGCCATCTTCTACAACATGGACTTGGAGATTTACCCCGGCCCCGCCATGTACATTTCCGGTCCGGTCCACACCAACAGCGACTTGTGGGTGTCGGCTCAAACCGGATTGACTTTTTCCGGCCCAATTACCACCACCGGTGATTTTCACGTGGGCTTCATTCCCTGGCCAACCAATTGGGCGAGTACCCAAGCCGGGTCCGACGGGACCAAAGTCTGGATTCCCAATAACTCGGGAGTGAACACCAACCCCTATAAAGGCAGCGGCAATGTTTCCGCCAATACCAGCTATTGGGACAGCGCCCAAACCAACTATTCCGGCACGGCGTACACCAACTGGCGCGAGATGTCCGCCAATCTCTGGGGCGGCAATCTTCAAACGGCGGCCAATAACGTGCCCAATGAACAGGTGACGGGCTACAATGACTTTGTTTTTCACGTCAACGGCACCAGTCAAAACATGAACTATGCGTACGCCATTATCGAGCCGGCACAGAGTACGAATTATGCCAATGGCACAGCCAACCCCTATAACAAAGCCACGGGGGAGAATCAAAAGTTCGAACGCAACTCCGGCCTGATTGTCAAAGTGCTGACGACCGGTGCAGCCAATATCACGACGACGACCTACGTGACCGGCAATATTCAAAGTAACGGCACGGCCAACAATACGGCCGCCACCACGGCTGTCCAATCCAATGAAGCGAACATCAACACCACGGTGGCGGGCCTCTTCACCACCGGGAGCATCAATTCTACGGCCTCGGGCAATATGACTATTGCCGGGAACCTGGTGCTCGCCAATGGCACGACCCAGACGTTTTCCGGCAATTTGGCCAATCCCGTTTCCGGCACCCACTCCACCTCTTTCCCCTTGGTCTCGCAGACCCAGAATACCAATTCCGCAGTGAGCACAACCTTGACCGGCACGACCATTACCCAGGGGGGATCGCCGGCCCTCACCCCCCAGGCTAACACTTCGACGACGTTGATGGAAGCCAGCACCCGGAAATATTATTCCTCCGCGAGCGGCTCCATTCCGGCCAATACCACTGTCGTTACCACCACGCGTTACGTCGGCGTTGCCTATGTGGAGATGGACAAGGTGGTTTCGCATGTCAACTCCACGACGAACAATCTCGAGCCGGTTTACGATTCCAGCACCGCCGTCACCGACTCGGCGGGCGACGTGATTTATCCCGGTGACATTACCGAACAGCCGCTGACGGTCAACGCCACCATGATCACCGGCGTTTACAATGCGACGACCGGCGTGGTGACCTATCCTTCCGGTGCCTCCGCCGGGGTGCTCACCTTTCTCCCCGCCATCGGCAATATGAGCAACACGACCACCGCCAACCTGACGGCTGCCCCCCAAGCCAGCTACTCGGGCAATGTTAACGACCTCTGGAGTGGCATGTACGACAACCGCCGCAACATGCCGGTTTCAATGGTCAATATGGACGTGGGGGCGCTAAAAACCCTGTTGGACAATAACCACCCCAATTACGCCGCCACTTCGCCCTCTTTTTTTAATGGCACGGGGAGCGCGGCCTTTAATCCTCTGAACGAATATAATGGGGTGGTCTATGTCGAGTTTCCCACCTTGCCCGGCAATTCTTCCCGCCTGAATCCGGTGGCTTCGGGCAATGTATCTCTGCCTGGCGACGGCGTTCTGGTTAGCACCGATGCCATGGGCTTGGGCCTTATAAACGCCGATTCCAACAGCACCGCCACCGGCGTACCCAACCCCAATTACACGTCTTCGACTATTGGCCAGGCCGGTCGGTCCAATGGCTTTACCGTCGCCACCAATAATGCCCTGTATACCTATGGCAATTTTAATGCTGACGGTAATCTGGCCACCCCCCAGGCCGACACCGTCGCCAATTCGGCCTATAATGACACCATGCCGGACGTGCCCGCAAACCCAGACCCAGCCTGTTGCCTCGCGGCAGATTCGGTCACCGTCTTGTCCGGCAATTGGATCAATCGCACCAGCAAAACGGAAGGTTCGGTTTCCGCATCGGGGAGCGTGGAGTTTAATGCCGCCGTTATCACGGGCATCGTCCCTTCCCAGTCCAGTTCCTCGACCGCGCTCAGCGGTGGTGCCCATAATTACCCGCGTTTCCTGGAAAACTGGGGCACGACGTTCCGCTATCGCGGCTCCATGGTTTGTCTGTTCGCGAGTGAAATTGCAACGCAACCCTGGAGTACCGCTTATTATAACCCACCCACTCGAGAGTGGGGCTTTTATAACCAGTTTGCCAAGGGTATCTATCCACCGGGCACGCCCAGTTCCCGATCTTATTTCCGCGTCAATTTCAGCTATCTAACCAGTTCGCAATATACCACGGCGACGACGGGCCTTTAATTCGCTTTGGTCGGCAAGAAGGGACCTGTGCGAATGACTTGATTCCGCGGCCTTATTGCCCACACTGGTAACATGCTTTTCCTGACCAAATTTCTCTTCGCCAATCGGCCCGTGCGTCGCGGATTATGCTATTTGGCGATTGGTGTACTGCCTCTGGCCTCGTTGGCGGCCGATGCCGGCATTCCCGTCCAGAATTCGACCGCGTCGGCATCCGCTCCGCCAAATGGTTCGTCAACCACTGCGGCCACCGGCCCGGCCCAGCCGGCGACACCGGCTAAAGTCCCCTTGGTCATTCCCGATCCCGTGCCGGACAACGTGAACCCGTTTGCCGACAAAGTAAAGCCCACGCCACTGAAGATTCCGGCGCCCGCCGCGTTAAAGGTGGACATCCACTATGAGTCCTTTGACGGATTATTGCCTCTGCAAATGTTCATTTCCGGGCCGGATTTCTATTGGATGTTTGATACTTTGGACGACTGGACCGTGGCTCCCATTGGCTTCAGCGAATCCGCCGCCTTTGTCTATGACACCAATCCGCAGGCGCGTTTGTCGCTGGCCTTGTATAAGGCCGATTTCATGCCCGAAATTACACCCGACGTGATTGCCCAATACTTGGCTGCCGTGCGCGACCCCAATCCGGCGGCGTTTGTGTTGCTTTCACCCATCCCCAAGGATGCGGGTAGTTTGGACGTCGCTTACTTCTCCAATTTTAGGGGGCAGAGTGCGGCCTATGCGCTGGTCTCGACCACGGTCGTCTACCACCATCAGTGGTTCGTGGACCTCAATCATCAATATGTGCTGGTAATTGACTTGGCCGCCCCGCAGGCGCTCATCGGTCGGCTGGACTCCCAGGTGCGTTTCACCCTCGGCCGGAGCAAGGTTTTGAAGGGCTTGGGGGCCGATGCCCCCAAGGCACCGCCTGCCCCGGCCAATGGTTCAGGCACCGCCCCGGGCAAAACGACCAACAGTTGATTCCAACGGTAGTGTATCGTTTAGCCCTCAGAAACCCTCAGGAGGGCTCAGAAAGCCTCGGACGGGATGCCGTAACGCCAACCTAGAAAGCGGGGTGGGTTGTGAAGGTTAAGCCGAATCTCCGTGAGTTTCTGGGATTTGTGGCAAATTTAGCCGCTTCCTTGCCTCGTTTACTGCGTCCGATGAGCGAAGGTCGCGTTGCAATCGGATTTTTAGTAAAGGGTCGTAAGCGGTGTAATATTTGTCGCAAGTTGGGCAATGAAACACAGCATTGCGGCGTCCATCCATTGGAGAATCGCACTTTGGACAACGTGGATTGGCGTGAAGATCGAATGTTATTGCCGTCACCACAAACCGCTCATTTGCCTTCGCCATCTGGGCCAAAAGTTTATTTTTACGTCTCCAAAGAATCAGATACGATAATCCGGCAAAGAAAAAACATAGCGCCACTCCTTCTATGGACAGGAGCAGCAACCGGGCTGGGATTGTCCACTCTTTCCCTTCTGGTACTGCCACCGGAATTAAAACTGCACCTATGGCTGCTATTGTGCCTGCAATTAGAGCCAGTGTTTTTGCTCTTAATTTATCGAGCCATCCAAGAACGCTATCCTCCTCATGTCTGGGTGTGTTGTCCTGCATGTAGCGCGGCAATGGCAAAAGAGGTTGCCACTACGCAATCAGTAGATGCGGGGCCGCATATGGGCAAATAAAATCTACTGGGTTCATGCCGCTTTTTCTATCTGGTTTCTCTGCAATAACGCAATCACTTCTTCCGCCTCCCAAACATGGTCACTAACTCCCGCTTCCATTGCTGGCGTCACGCGCAAGGTCGTGTGAATCCGGCAGAAATTGTAGAACATAAAGCTAATGGCGAGCATGTTCTCATGGCTTTCCAGTTTCTTACTGAAAGCGTTGGTCAATCGCGTAAAACGGCGGTTGCTCATGCGGATCGTGAGATTCGACCGCTCGACATAGCTTGTCGAAATGTGGGCAAATTCAGGAGCACCCGTAATGACTGCCTTTTTGGCTCCCATGCACAAGGCCGGGCTGTAGCGTTGCTGCGGGCCTTCCGGGGCCGGGCCGTAAACCTTGTTCAGCATGGCGTAATCAATCTCTGTGCCAAAGGCGTCTTCTACCGCCTGCAAATAGGCTTTATGGCCGTCGGTCGTAAGTTGCACACGGTTTGCCAGCCGGGCTTTCAGGTCATGGATGAAATGGTAGGCAGCGCCGCCGTCACGTGTGCCGACGAACCAGCAAGGAATCAGTTTGGTTTCCGCGTCCAGCGCCGTCCAAGTCCAGCAATCACCCTGCCCGGCACTTTTCTTTTCGTCGGTCACGTTCTTTTCTTTGCAGCCCACAAAACTCCAAATCTCGTCACATTGCAGGCGACGGCATTTCAGGTTGTTGAAAACCTTGTCCTGATAGGCAGAGCAAGCGGGGCCAAGGTCACGCAACAGTTTCACGACCGCGCTCATATTCACGTCACAGAGCCGCGACGTGGCACGCATCGAAACGCCTTCGGCCAGGCAGCGGGCGATTTGAGCCCGAAGATGGGTTGGTAATTGGTTCATGCCCTTAATATAGCACAAATAATTGAGCGGTCAAGCATAAATCTTATGAAAATAGAAGAAAAAAGCCTTCATTTCCCACGACGGACACGGCATCCTCATGGGCCTCTTCGGCCTAAAAAAAGGACACCCGTGACTATCATCATCGGTTTTATAACCCAAACCGCTGTCATCGTGGCCAGCGACAGCCAAAAGTCGTTTGATTTTTCGTCAAAGCGAACCGATGAAGACAAGATGCGCGTGCTGCGCTTTGCGGACAAAGGGATGGCGCTAGTGGCACAATCGGGCGATGTCGCCATTACAAGCCGCTTATTGGAATTGATGCAGGAAAATGCGGCTAGCACGAATTTTGACCACTACCGAAAAGCCGCCCTTTGCGCTGAACAGGCCATGCGGGTTTTGAAAGCGGAAATTCTGGAGCCTCTCATGCCTGAATTGTCCACCCTCCAAGAGCGCGGGGATTTTTTTATGACCAAGGACGCGAGCTTGATGATTGCCAGTTATTTTAGCGGCATCCCAAAAATCTTCACGATAAACTTAGCACAGGGTATTGCCATCGAGCATACCAAATATGCCTCCATTGGTTGCGGCTCAACCGTCGCGGAATTTATGGCCCGGTGGCTCGACATCCCATTAATGGACTGGGTAGATGCCATCCCAAGTGCGGTTTACATCATCGAAGAAGTAAAAAAGGTTGACCATTACTGCGGTGGGCAGACAAAGTTGGCTTATATAACTGCATCCCATGGAGATGTATTCCGCGACCCTCCTTTCACGATTTTAACCCCGCAACAAATTGGGATGATCGTCCAAGAACTCGCAGAGCCAGATAAGAAGATAAAGGAAAACTGGCGAGATGAGATGCTTTCCTTGGTCAGCCGAGCATCCAAGAAGCTAAACGCCATACTCAATCCGCCCCCCACCGAGCCGCAGCCGCCTTCCGACCAATCGCCTGACGCTGGGCCTTCGACAACGCCGCAGCCCTAGCAGGTCCACCCTTTAGCC
>CAZLPS010000043.1:0-30930 GCA_964561455.1 uncultured Opitutales bacterium | reverse complement strand
ACTCGTAGTTTGCGCGCCATCGAGCGACTTTGCCGGTCCCCTTCAACCCCTGTCAGGTTTCAATTGTAAAGCATGACCCTTTTTGATGCCCCATACCAGGGCAACCTCAGCATGACCCTTTTGGCTTCTTCTTCAATAAATTACTAACTTCCCTTCCGGGAATTCCCCTTCCCATCCGCAGGGAAAATGTCCATTGAGATACCAGTATGCCTGGCTCGCATAGAATCCGGGAGGATAAATATCCGCGTACTCAGCTTCCATGCATAGGTGTAAAATGTCCCAATCAACAGTGTCAACAAATACTTTCGGCAAGTCGTGTTCTTTTACAACTGATTCAACCTTTTCGCGCACAAGGGCTTGCGCAAAAGGCTTAACCTCGACAACAATTTCGTTCCACTTTCTAAAACGTTCTGGCGAACGTTCGGCCAATCGCTGGCGATATTCGTTGCTGGCTAACATGCAAAGATCCTCCCATTCCGGAGAACTGCAATACTCGACTGCAGCAAACCATGACGAAAGGACAACTGCGGTCTCAGTATCATGCTGACCAGCATGGGAAAACCATTGAGGTTTCCTCAATTCTTCCAAGGTGGAAATGGTTCTAGGATGCATAAAGAATTCTTAATGAGCTATTCATTTTATAACGCTCTGATTGAGACGTCGAGGAATTCTAGGCACCGGATCACTTTCTACAAGTCCGAATGAAATTCGTTGCGCGGCTGCCTGATCTGCAAGAAATGACGCTTGTGCAGGTGTCAGCCGCGAATTTAATAGTGCTCGATAAAGTGCGTTCCCATATTGTCCGTTAGTTGGCACCAAACCATACAGACTCTGCCCCGTTCGATACGGTGCCCAAAAGGCTTCCAATGTGGCATGAAAATCATAATGTTGCGATCCAATATCCTTGAAAGCATTCCCGCGCATTGCATTAGATAATCCCTCGCCCTTGGGGATAATTTCTCCATATGATCCATTTTGATTTAGGTGATTTGCTTGCATTCCTGTCCCCTTTAAGTCGTCTACCATAGAATCATATGAACTACCCCCGGGGATCAGTTTGAGTCAGCTTATCGCCAGCCAGGGAGTAGGAGTATGAGGTTGTTAAGTCCAAACCACTCGGGTCCACATGCTGCGCGGCGATCCGACCAAAGTTGTCCAATTCATAAGCGACCGTTAGATTTCCAGCGCCTGCGGGGTGCGTTGGATCTAAGTCAACGGTTGTCTTCTGTGTAACGACTCCCTTATAGGTGCTGTTTCCGTAGGTATAGTCTGTTTCGGCGAGAAGAGTGGTATCCGTGGTGTTACCGGCATAATGTAGCTGTTTGGTCTCCAGCCCCCTTCCCTCATTTGGGCTGTCGCCATCAAACTGGTAGTGCGTCAATCTTCCGTTTTCGTCTACCCTATCCGACATCAGTCGCAAGGAATTATAGGTAAATGTCTTATGACCTCCTAGAGCGTCTGTCTGAGAGGTGGGATCGTCATAATAGCCATAATAGCCATTCTCCGAATTGTCATAGACGCCTGGCAACGCGTTTGCATACCCATACAAAGCCGTCCACTCATCTGTATACTGATAGGACGTGGTATGTCCGCAAAAATCCTCGACGGAGGCCAAGGCCATTCCCGCGGCCTTGTCAAAGGTAAAGGTTTCTGATCCGAGAGTGGTGAATGAACTGCCATTTTCAGCCTGCTCGTAGGTGATGGTAAGGCTACCCCAAGCCACCAACTCTCCAAAATTGACCGGGGACTCGCCTGCCACGATGGATGGAATATCCTGAATCTCAACAGAGCCGTCGCCCCAATGGAAATCTGTTCGGTTGCCACCTACATCAATAACTACCGTGTGTCGGTCTCCATAAAAGGCCGGATTGGCTGCGCCCCCAACAATTCTGATGAATGATTCATTGAGAAACTGCGTAACTGCGCCGCTTGGAATGGTAACATTTCCGATCAGCAGTGGGCGTCCCGGGGTGGGGAAATAGCCGCCAAAGCCGTTGTAGCTTTGGAAACCCGTCGTTTCATCCCCGCCGTTGTTGTAATGCAAATGGTAGTCGAAAGCATAGGAGTGGCCATTCTGGTCAATGAATGAAGCGAGATTTAGGTGATAGTAATTTGTGCCAGGATTATATTCATCAGACGAAAGATCGGAGGAATTTGGCCGTGGGGTAGTGTCGAGCTCTTTGAGTAGTTGGTAGGTGTATTGTACTGTGCCATTTTCGGGATCGGTCACGGAAATCAGTTCAAAAACCTCGCCAGAACTGGCTGGATCCGATACTGTCGAATAAGTGTAATGGGTGTGGCTCAGGTCACTGTCCCAAACGTCTGAAATGTGGCCGTTCTCGTCCTGTTGAATGTAGATTGCCCGACTGCCGGCGGTACCGATGTTGCCATTAAAGACAGGAGAACCCGGGCCTGGCTGCAATAAAGGAGTGATACCGCTAAAGTAAGTGGTTTGGCCTCCGGTACCCAGGACCATGGCCGGGATAAGAGGGTTTCCGCCTGCGTAGCGATATGTTAGGTTGCCTACACCTCCGCGGCCGGATACGGAGGTGGCCCGAAAAAAGGAAAAGCCACGAAATCCGCCATCGCCCGCCATTCGGTCCGTAGGAATCAGAGAACCGTTGGCCGGATCATTGAAAATACGGTCTAATTCCGGTACGGGGGCGTAGTGAACTGTGGCACCAAATTTCTTGGTGAGGACCAAGCCGCTACCATCCCGGGAAAGGACGGCCTCATATGGATTTTTTTCGTGTCTTCCGGTTGGATAAGGAACAAAAGCATCGTTTTCGCTGTTGTGCAGGAAATGGTATTCATTGCCAGTTTCATCGGTCACATAGACATCAGAGATATTTGATGTGATATCGTAAACGTCTTCATTTTGATTGTAGTCAAAATTGACCTCCCATCGGGCCGTGGTTACGAGATTAGACTTCCACCCTGCACCGAACGGTTCGTCGGGTCGTTCGTGCGGGCGTAAGCCCAGCCGATCCGACCACGTTTCCTCCTGATACACCCGGTTGACACCGAGAGGGAGATCACTACCAGGAACATTCTCGAAGATATCGGTTACATTGTGGCGCAGTCCGAGGGTAAGCGCGTCAATGAAGGTCTGTTCGTCGGCCTGATCGGATTCCTGGGCGGTCTGCGGCTTGCCGTCGGGCAGGGGTCGGCCGTTAAGAGCGACCTTGCGGTGTTGGGCGCCAGCAACCTCGTCTAGCGACACGTTTTGACTATTATCGGGAAAGACAAAGTGAAAAGTGGCGTCGGACGAGCTAATAAGGCTGTCATGGGTGTCATAGTATTCGATGGTGAGAACATAATCGGCATCGGTTGGGGAAGCGTCGCCGGGAGTAACGAGGACTGTTTGCTGGTCTGGATCATTTGAGTAGTCATTAAATAGGCGGTCACTCGCACCTATGGTGGAATATTCGTCGTTTTCAGAATCGAAATAATTTAGTGAAAGTTGTGTGGTGCTGGTCCAAAATACTTTTGCGTAGCTGGCCAGATCGTTAACCGAATTCTCGGCTCCGAAGGAATTGCCTGGAAACAAGTTCAGGCGGATTTCGCCTATACTGCTGCCGGGCTGGATGGGGATGAGAGTTGCTTCTGACGGGTCGAGCGTTTCGCCGTCCACCAATACGGAAAAGGTCGGGTCCGGGACCAATTGAATGAATTCATTTATTTGATCATCCACAGGATAGTCGATGGCATAGACTGGGGTACAGCCTGTTTCATCCGGGGTTACCGTCTTACTATCGAGAATTGTCCATTGATCAGAATAGGCTAAATCACTGTCGGTCGTGCTGACAATTTTCCAACTGACCTGTAAATCCGTCGGGAAGCAAATGACACGGTATTTTGACCGCCAAACCTGCACATCAAAGGCATTGGGATCAGAGAAGAACATTCCGACCGGGTAAGTAGAACTATGGAAAGTCTCATCAGGCGGAGTGGTGGACGGATCGTCCACCGGGTCACATTCGGCAATTCGTGCAAGAACGTCACTTAAGAACTGGGCACTGGTCCAGGGATTGGGGAATGACAATTGGTCGAAGGCCCGGAATGCCTGGTCGCCGGTAAGGCCGTTGTCAAAAGTGGCGTTCGTGGATGAAATCGGGGTCAGAGTGATTCCGTCCAACTCATCACTCAAGAAGCCCATTGTTAGTATTGGATATAGATTGATAGGTGTTATCTTAGAGAATAATAGCTCACCAGTCCCGCTGAAGGACTCGCCGGAGGCGGGCACGGTTCCAATGGTTAGAGTTTGGCTCACAGTGGCGCCATTTGCATCCACCTCGGTATAGGACTCCCTGTAGACCGCATTGTCGGGTGGCGAGGAATTGAACGGGGTGAAGAAAGGATCAGCCACGAAAGTTTGCAGGTTAATATTGACGTCACGAAACAGGGGCACGGTGTAGGTGGCCTGATGTGGAACGCCAAAAATATGGTTGTGAATGGCGGTGACGCGGTAAAAATACCGGTGGCCGCCGCTGAGGGAGTCAGGGTCATCGAATGTGAAATCGAAGCCAGCGGTATTTTGGTCATTGTGGCCAAATTCGCCTTTCTTTAGGCCGGGGACGGATCCGATAACCGACCAGTCGCCGTAATATCCCATTTTTCGTTCGACCAGATAAGTTAAGGTTGAGTCGAGAAGGGCGGCGGTGGGGTTGTCAACGGCCCAAGCCAAAGTAACCTGGTTGTCCAAAGCAGAGCTGGCGGAGTCAAAATAGGAGGTGGGTTGAACCTGAAGGTAGTTGGGGTCAACCTCAATGGGGTAAGGGTCGAGGGTGGGCAAAAAGGGGGCGACGACGAGGTTGGGGGAATCGGCAGGGCCGGCGTCTCCGGTGGCGTCGAGAGTAAAGAATGCATCGGCGGCTACTGGGGTGGTAGGCGCGGTAAAATGAATCCACTGGAGTGCGCTGGGGCCGAGGGTATAATTGAGGGCGAGATTGCCGAGCGAGTCGGTACGAGAGTCACCCGAGGTGCTAAGATTGCCGCCGACGCCCACCACGCCGCCGTCGGGCATGATTTGGAAGTGGATGGGGACATTGGGTAGGGGGCCACCGGCGAAGGCGACATGGAGGACAATGGGCTGGGGCAAAGTGTCGCCCGGCAGGCCTTGCTGATTGTTTCCGGAGATGACGGCTAGGCTGAGGCCCGTGGCATTGGCGGCGGAATAGACGTAGTCAGTCGGATTAAGATTGGCTTGGAATTTCGCCTGATTGGAGACGCCGTCGCCGGCGGGGTCCTCGTTAGGTAAATTGGCGTCGTTCGTATTGAGGCCGAAGCGGGAGGCCCAGGCAATGAAGCCGGAGGGGGGGCGAAGGCTGGTGAGGTCAAAGGAGAAAAGCTGCTTGAGCTGACCGAGGTTGGCGGCGGCATAATTCTGGGCGACCCAAGCGTTGTAGGCGGTGACATCATAGCCGGGCTGGCCGATGCCGGGCGGGGGGTTGGCCCAGGGGTAATTGCCGGTCCACGCCGTGGAATTGGCATTGCCGGAGAGGTGGAAGTTGATTCCGGGCTTGGGGTCGAAGCCGATTTGGAGGAGGCGGTCGTAAAAGGGCTGGGCGACGGCCTTGAGCTGGCCGAGGTTGACGGGGGAGAAATCGGCGGGAGAAGTGGTGGAGAAATTATGGACGAGCTGGTCAATCGTGGCGCCGGCACCGCCAACGGAGACGAGTTCGTTGTTCAAATAGGCTTGGGCCTGAGTGGCAAAGTTTTTCAGCTGACCGAGATTGGCGGGTTGGTAGTTCTGCGCGATCCAGGCATTGTAGGTGGCGGCATCGTAACCGGATTGACCGGGGCCGGGGGGGGTGGCGGCGGTGACGACGCCATAGTCGTTCCACCATGCGGGGTAGAAGGAATCGGCCCAGGCCCAAGAGAGGGCGCAGCCGAGGAGAAGGGCCACGACAGTGAAGAAGTAGGGGCGGTGTTTCATGGCAGGGGGAATGGCGGAGGGGATGGGGTGGCGGAGTATCCGCTCGTATCGTATAGACATTTGATACAGGACGGTGTGATATGTCGTAATGCATGAGGGGCAAAGGCTTGGCAAGCCTATTTTTTAAAAAAGTTTTTGCCGGGGGGTGCTCTGGGCCCGGCAGATGGTCGCCCGCGAGGGCGCGAAGGGGCCGAAGGGGGCACCCCTACCCTCGCCCGGCGGCATAGCCTAAACCCGCCCGAGGGTTTTTTAACCGGTCAGAGGCAATAGGCGCGGGGATGCCTGGGCTCGTAGAGCATGAGGTCGTCCGCGCCGGGTAGGGCGAGCATGACGACGAGGCCGTAGCCGTGATCCTGGACGGGTCCGCGGAACACGGCGCCCTTGGCGGTCAGGTCGGCGATGGTCGAGGAAATGTCGTCACACATCAGGGAGATAAGGTGGTGGCGGGGGGGGGGACGTTTGGCCGGCGTGGCTGCTGAGGGTTGGGTGGACGCCGAGTTCACTGGGGCCGGACTGGAAGATGAGCCAACCGGCACCGCCACCGTGGACATCCTCGACGAAGGGCCAGCCGAGGACGTCGCGAAGGAAAGCGCGGGTGGCAGGGGCGTCGTCGGAATAGATGAGGGAGTGGATGCTGGTGATCATGCGACGGGGAGGAAACGGTTAGGGGGATTTTTTGATTTTGACAAGGGAATTGGGGGTAGTGGTACAGATTGAACATGAGTTGGCGAGTTTTCGCGCTAGAGCATTTTAGTGAATTCCGTAGCCCTATTGCGACGGCAGACGGAAGCGACGACACTCCTCCGCACCTTTCCGGGCGGTGGTGTTTTTTGGGGATGACTCCCGGGGTAGCTCCCGCTTTGCGGGAGCTACCCCGGGTTTGGCTCCGTCGCCCCGTTGGGGCGACGATGTAACCTTCTCCAAGCGGCCATAAGATTTTTTAAAATGCGCTAGAACTCAAAATCAAACCACCTTGGATTAGGGTTATTGTGGTCAATACCATGACCCACCCGTATCCCGCCCTTTTGCTCGCGCATTAGTTCTGGCACCCGATCCAGCGGATGAAGATGGGGGCGAGGTTCAGCTTCAGAATCCTAATTTGAAATGCCCTGACGGAAGTATCAGCTTGACGGCTTTGACCGCTTATTTACGCGTCCCCTTCCGGGTCATCATCTTTCGGACAAGTTCATAGGTCAGACATCCCGAAATAATGCCAAGAGCAAACTCCCAACTGAACCCAGCGAATGCTAATATGGGAAAATGGGTCATGGTATTCGGTTGTTGTGGGCTGTGGTATTAAGCCAGGGGGGCTGGAGCAATCCCACGCAGAGGACGTTTGTTTATAAAGCGTGCCCAATTATTAAGGTCGATGTTGATTTCAGTCCTTCAGACCCAAAACAGGAACAAGCGACTGATATCATAAGGAGCATATCCAAGCCTTATTTGGCATGGAGGCAAATAGATTGACGAGCCGGTAGTGGTACAGTTTGAAAATTAGGCCGGATCAGGCATTCAAGAAGTCAAATGGGTTAATTCCCTGGTTTGAAATGCCATTTATCATCAATTTTAATAAAAGTTACTGGATAAGGGGCGTCGGCTACATCCTTACCTGGAAACTTCGGAGGGGTCCACATAAAGGTAGCCTCGTCGCTGGAATGGGGGTAGCGCTGGGGCGCGGGGCGGCCGGGCAAAGCTTTGCGATGGGTAGAGAATACGGTGGGAGTGGGGCTAACTCCCTTGAGTTAAGGGCTTGGCGGCCAAAACAATCAAGACCAAGGCAGAGCCAACGATACTCGACATAATCGTCCCTACTTCGCCGTCGGGTACTATGCCAGTACGGAGCCATAGAAGCGATATAAACCAGAGGCACAGAAAGCCCGACCGGAACCATTCACCGGTGGAACGCGGGGTGGCAAAATGGAGCGGACTGGTCATAGACCGATTCCGAAGCAAAAGCCACAAAATGAGGCCGGTAAGAAGGCCGCCGAAAACGGTTAAAATGAATTCAGTAAAAATCGGAATTCCCATCGAATCACTCCACGGCGGAAAATCAAATCGCGCCTGCCTGGTCTTTAACAACCAAATCGAGCCAGGAATCTCCAGCATCCAAGCAAATATCCACAACTTTAGAATTTCGGTCGAACAGCGAATTTTTGGGAGCGAATAGTAAAGGCTGATAACACCCACAGCCAGAAGGCCAGACACTCCGAGCGCAAGCAAGCCGGCGCCCAAGTCAAACTCCATTTTGGATGGAGTCTCATGCGCCGCCATTTCAGTAAGCCACTGGGCGTCCTGCTGGTCTTCCGGCAATTGGGACAGCTGGTAAGACAAATCTCCCGGCGAGAAATTGCCATAATAGACCGGGAGCGAAGATGCATAATGGGCCAGACAAAACCCGACCAGCAAAAGTAGAACAGAAAGGGAAATTAAGAAAACTCTCACAAGCAATTTAACCTCATCGATGGGTCAAGGTTGCAAGGGAAATGTGGGGGCGACGTATGCCGATGGTTTTTGGGGAGTGATATGAGGTATGGGAGGAATGGGAGATGGTGGGCAGGGGAACCCTGAGTGGGGCGTCCCGCACACCGCCATGCGAAAATCATCGCCGGCTGGCCCGAAGAGGAGACGCGCAAACGTTAAGCCCCGTCATGGCAGCAGGGTTAAATCCCGGGCAGAGATGGCGCCGGCATAATTGCCTGCCAGCCGGGCGGCAGCGCGGGCTCAACGCGGTAAAGGGCGCCGAAGTTGAAACCCGGCGCCGCGGAGCCGGACGGGGCGACGAGTTCGGCGCCGCGCCGGACGTTGTCCGCCATCCAGGCGGGGAGCGTGAGGTGATAAGGGTTGCGGGCGATTTCGCCTTCGTGGCAACAGAGGCCGGCGACGAGGAGCGCGAGGGAATCGGGCGGGCACTCGACGAGGAGATTCGGCCGGGCGAGCGGATGCCAGTATTCGGTCTCCACGCGCCAGGCCGCTTCGCGCAAGCGGGCGGCGCGCAGGGCTTGCGTCACCAGCAGATGCACGGCGCGATGCGTGGGATGGGCATCGGCGGCGTGCGGATAAAAAATCCAGCGCGGCTGCCAGCGTTCGAGGATTTCAATCAGGGATGCCGACCACCGCTGCGGATGGGGCGCATTGTCTTCGACGGCGGCAGGGGTCAAGTCCGTCCAGCCATGGATTTCGAGGTCCCAGCCGAGGAGGGCGCAGGCGCGCCCGAGTTCGAGGCTGCGGGCGGCGCGGCGGGCGGGCTGCGAGCCGAGCGTGACGGCGATGTTGACGATGCGGGCGCCAAGCTCGCGCTGCAACCGCAAGGGCAAGGTACCGGTGATAACCTCGTCATCGGGGTGCGGCGAAAATAACAGGACGACCGGCGCGCCGGGTGCGGCCGGGGGCGGCGGGGGGAAAGCGGGGAGGTTGGGCGTGGGCAGGACCGTGCGGAGCACGTCTTCATAGCGGCGCACGAATTGGCGGAAAGCGTCCATGGCCGACGCATAACAGGGAAAAGCGGGAATGGAAAATGGAAAATGGCGGAAGGGCGCCGGGGGGCGGAGGGGGCCATCACAAACAGGTTGCAAAGGCGGGAAGATTACGGCATTAGTCAATTTGTCACCCCACCCCACCCCCATGATTATCTGCGCCATGAAAAAGCCCGCCGCCATTGTTTTTGTCGGGCTTGCCCTGCTGGCCGGTGGCTGTGCCCTTGGCATACCCATTTCACCGTTGATGTTTTTGTTGAAGAATGACCCGGCGCCCACGCTGCAGGGCGCGCCCGGCGACGCACCCCTGCCCGGGCCAACTGCCACGCCCGAAGGCCTGGTGGACAACAATGGCGCCACGGTGCTTTCGTAATCCGGCGGCGCGCGCTGCCGCCGGGGAAAAAGGAAATGAGGGCGAGAACGTTAAGCCAAGATTGGCAAGGGGATTAGCATTTCTATTAGCAAAGGGGTGGCGGGCGTTACGGCTTGTGTGTGGCGAAGGGTATTTTTATAAAAAATTCTTGTGCATTGCGCCGCCTTGGCGCAGTGTGCCCCTTTGGTTTATATCAAGATGCGGAGGATGTCACTTCATTCACCAGGTCCGAACTCGCGGCGCGCAACGCCGGGGGGCGGTTGGCCAGCGCTGTTAGAGCGTGGCGGGAAGGGGCTGCCACGGCTGGCCGGGGTGGCCGTGACGTTGCTGCTGCTGAGCAGTTGCAGTTTTAAGACGCCGCAGTCCACGCTTGATCCGCATGGCTTGGTGGCGCGGGATCAGTTGAGTCTCTTTTATATAACGGTGTGGGTGTCGCTGTTCATCTTTGTAACCGTGGGCGGCGCGATGGCGCTGGTGGTGTGGAAATACCGGGAAAAGCCGGGCGATGAAAACAAGCCCATGCCGGCGCAGGGCCACGGTAACCCGCTCATTGAAATCGGCTTGATCACGGCGTCCATCGCCCTGTTGGTGATCATCGCCGTGCCGACCTTGAAGGCGATTTTTTTGACGGATGCGCTGCCGACGGACCAGCCGTATTGGAAGACGTCCCTACTGGGCAGTTGGTATAACAAGGCCGGCGGCAACCTGCCGGCGGCGGTGGAGAACCAGCCCCTGATCATTGACGTCCACGGCTGGCAATGGTGGTGGAGCTTCGATTATACGCAGTTTGGGTTCACCACCGCGAACGAATTTGTCATGCCGGCGGGGAAGGTCGTGGAGTTTAAATTGCGGTCAAATAACGTGATCCATTCGTTCTGGCTGCCGAAAATCGCGGGCAAAGTAGACCTGATACCCGGCCGCAACAACGAGATGTGGATGATGCCCGACGAGTTGATCGTGGACAAAGACGGCAAAGTCATCCAAGAAGGCGCCGACACCTACGAGAACGGACTCTACTATGGGCAATGCGCGCAGTATTGCGGCGAGTCGCATGCCTTCATGCTGTTTCGGGCGCGGGTGGTGTCGGACAAGGATTTTGTCGAGTGGGTCAACAAATCGCTGACGCCAGTGGCCGCGCCCGCGGCCGACGGCAAATGGGGCGCGTTCCTTTCCGGCGTCAATCCGGACGAAGATAGCGGAGACAAACCGAATCCAACGATGCTGGCGAAGCCGGAGCAACGGGGCGCGGCGCTGTTTTTCGGGCGGGGCAGTTGCATTCAATGCCACAAAATTGACGGGTCGCCGTCAACGGCGTTGCTGGGGCCAAACTTGTCCCACGTGGCGTCGCGCACGTCGCTGGCGTCCGGATTTCTGGACAATTTGGACAACAAGGGAAAAATGGACGCGAACCGGCAGCAGGAGAATTTCTACAACTGGATCACGCATCCCAATGATATTAAGCCCGGGAACCTGATGTGGAATCCGCAACCGGGCTCCAATGCGGGCGGGCTGCGTGACATTGTGCAAAAGAACAAAGACAAAAAGACCCCGCTCACCGAGGCGGACTGGCATGATCTGGCGGCGTACCTGATGACGCTGAAGTAAGGCGGATGGGTATAACACCCACCATGGAATGAGTTGTGAGGAGGCGGTTATGCTGTATGGATGAAGGTCCGGTGGGCAGGGCGCCGGAGTTGCGCGGCCGACGCCAATCCCAGCCCGCCCGCTTATGCAGACAATTAGCGTCGGCGCGATGAACTAAGGAAAATCCCTAACGACGTTGCGCTTCAACCCCAATTGTTGAATTGGATAAAAATCTGTATAGTGGCCTCATTCCAAAAAAAACCGATCCATCCCACCACCCAGCTCCAGCCCATGAATAATCGCACCTCGAAACAAACCCGCCCGGCGTTTTATGCACGGGCCGCCCTGGCGGACAACCGCCCCAGTAATTATTCCACCCCCAGCCGTATGAAAACGCATGGTGCATTGCTTACGCTGGCGCTGGTGCTGGGAATCGTCCTGGCGCCACTCACCTGCCAAGCGGTGCCGAGTTTTGCCCGGCAAACGGGACTGGCCTGTATTGCCTGCCATACGGAATTTCCGGAATTGAACGCCTTTGGCCGCCAATTCAAATTGACGGGTTACACGCTGGCGCCGACGCCGTCCGATTTGCCGCCCGTGGCGTTGATGTTCATGCCGTCATTTACCCACACGGGCAAGAGTCAGGCCGGCGGAGCGGCCACGGGTTTTAGTCCGAATAATAATTTCGCTCTGACCCAGGCGAGCCTCTTTTACGCCGGGCGTCTGTTTGGCCCGTATGCGGACAAGCTTTTTGGAACCGAGGGCGCGGCGTTCGCCAATAAATTCGGCATTTTCAGCCAAACCACGTATGATGGGGTGGCCGACCGCCTGCACTGGGACAATACGGAACTGCGTTTTTCTGATGTGGGCGAAATTGCCGAAAAGCCAGTGATGTATGGCGTATACTTGAACAACAACCCCACCCTGCAGGACCCGTGGAATACCACGCCCGCCTGGGGCTTCCCGTTCAGCCAGAGCGGCCTGGCGGCCCAGACCCCGCCGTCGCCGCTGATTGACGGAGGGCTGGCGCAACAAGTGGGAGGCGTCGGAGCATTCATTTTCTACGACAACTCCTTCTACATTGACGTGGCGGGGTACAGAACCCTCAGCGCACCGTTGCAAAACAGCCTGGGGATTACCCCCGACGGGGAGGCGCAAGTCACCGGCTTCGCCCCGTATTGGCGCGCTGCCTACACCAAGGCCGTGGACAATAACTCTTATGAAATCGGCACCTTCGGACTGCTGACCGAATCCTACCCCGGCCGCGATTCCAGTTCGGGCACGGACCGCATCCTCGATCTTGGTTTTGACGCTCAAGCGCAGTTTGCCATGGAGGGCCAGGACCTGACGTTCATGGCATCGTGGATTCACGAGCAGCAAAACTGGGGCGCCAGCCAAAACCTGGCCCTGACGGCCAACCCCTCCGACTACCTGGAAAAATTCAAGCTCACCGCCGACTATCTGTATGACAAGACCTACGGCTTCGCCGTCCAATACTTCGCGACCGGAGGCAGCACTGACGCCATCATGTACGGCAACACCGTGCCCGGCGCACTCGGCAACAGCGCGACCAATTCCCCGGCCAGCGATGGCGTGGTGCTGGCCCTCAACTGGCTACCGTTCAACAAGAATGGCGGACCGGACTTCTGGCCCAAGAGCAACGTCAAGGTGTCGCTCCAGTACACGATCTATGATCGCATTAATGGCGCCCACAATAATTACGATGGCGCGGGCGCCAATGCGTCGGACAACAACACCCTCTACCTCGAATTGTGGATCGCGTTCTAACCCCTCCTCCAATCGCCACCGAGACCAACTCGCGCCGTCCGGCGCGTTCGCTTCCACAACGACTAGCCTGATTCCCTTACACCCATGAAAACAAAATCCAATCTCTTCGTCATTCTGTCCCTCGTCGCCATCGGCGGCCTGCAGGGGCAAACCGCTCCTGCGGCGGCACCCGCGAGTTCGGCGGCGGCTCCCGCCGCCACCGCCGCGGCACCGGCAATGGCGCCACTCGTCGTCGACATTGTGGTCAATGACATGATGAGCTTCAGCGTGACCAAGATTGAAGCGAAGCCCGGTCAAATCGTCACGATCAAGCTGAAGAACACAGGCACGCTCCCCAAAGAAGCGATGGCCCACAACTGGATTCTCCTCAAAGGCGGCGTGGACATGAATGCCTACGCCGCAGCCGCGGCCAACGCCAAAGCGGAGAACTTCCAACCCAAGGCGCTGGCCGACCAAGTCTATGCCTCGATCCCCATGATCGGCGCCAAGCAGACGGGCGAGGTAACGTTCACCTGCCCGACCACACCTGGCACCTACAAATACCTCTGTTCCTGCTATGGCCACGCCTTGACCGGAATGAAGGGAACCCTGGTCGTCAAATAAGACCAAGGGAAGTGCGCTGCGGAATCCCCATCCGGCCGCCGGGCGAAGGAAAGCTCCCGGGCAAACAGACGACCATGACGCAAGAAACCAAAGCCGAGTTGCCGGAAATAATCCAGGGGGGAATGGGCGTGTATGTCTCCAGCCCATTTCTGGCCAATGCGGTATCCCGCCAAGGTGCCTTGGGGACGGTGTCGGGCGTGGCGCCCGAACGCATTCTGGCCCGAATTCTCGCGAGCGGCGACGTGGGCGGGCATTATCGCCGGGCGCTCCGCCACTTTCCGTTTCCGCGGGTGGCGAAACAGGTGCTGGATGCTTACTACATCGAGGAGGGAAATCCACAGCAACTGACGCCGAGAGGAGTGCCGCTTCTTACGATTGATCCGCCAGAAATGCTCATCGCGTTGAGCATTTGCGCCAATTTCGCGTTTGTCCATCTGGCAAAGGAGGGGCACGACCGCCCGGTGAGCATCAATTACCTCGAAAAGATCGCGTTGCCGCACCTCTATTCAATCACCGGGGCCATGTTGGCGGGAGTCGATGTAATCACGATGGGCGCGGGCATTCCACTCCAAATTCCCGAAGTGATCAAGGAACTCGCCGAAGGTCGGACCGCCAGTTACCGCATTCCGGTGGCGGGCAGCGGGATCACGCATCACACTTTGAATTTCAATCCCGGGGAATTCTTTGGGGCGAAATTACCGGCGTTGAAGAAGCCCCGGTTCATTCCCATCATTGCGTCGAACCTCCTGGCGGCCCTTTTTTTGAAGAAGTCGCCGAAAGACAGCGTTTACGGTTTCGTGGTCGAGGAGCCCACCGCCGGCGGCCACAACGCGCCGCCCCGGAAGGGAACCGCCTACGGTCCAAAGGATGAGGTGAATTATGCGGAAATGGCGAAGCTCGGCCGTCCCTTCTGGATCGGCGGTTCCAAGGCTTCGCCGGAGAAATTGCGCTGGGCGAAATCGGTGGGGGCCGCCGGTATCCAAGCCGGCACCATTTTCGCACTCTGCGAGGAATCGGGCATGAATCCGAACATCCGGCGCATGATTCGCGCCCGCGGCTATATGGGGGACCTCACCGTCCGGTCGGATTTGAATGCCTCGCCCACCGGCTTTCCGTTCAAGGTGGCGGATCTTCCCGGCTCCCTGTCGGACGACCGCGTCTATCTGGCGCGAAGCCGGGTCTGCAATCAAGGCGTGCTCCGAACCCTCTTTGAAAAGCCGGATGGCACCATCGGCTACCGCTGCCCCGGAGAACCGGTGGATGCCCATGTAAAAAAACTGGGCAAGATCGAAGAGACCAACGGCGTGCGGTGCATTTGCAACGGCCTCATGGCCACGGTTGATTTGGAGGATGGCGACGAACCACCCATCGTAACGCTTGGGGACGACGTGGGCTTTCTTCGTTCCGTGATGGCGGACGCCGGAGCGTCCTATGGAATTGCGGATGCGCTCGAATATCTGCGGGGCGAGCTCATGGAACCGGCATTCGCCGGCACGGCTGAATCCGCGCAAGGCTCCGATTCGTGAATCTTTAAATTACCCAGTTGGCCATGCTGATGGACAAGA
Source organism: uncultured Opitutales bacterium (assembly GCA_964561455.1). Classification (GTDB taxonomy): domain Bacteria; phylum Verrucomicrobiota; class Verrucomicrobiia; order Opitutales; family JABDGR01; genus JABDGR01. Next base: position 15,606 of record CAZLPS010000043.1, on the reverse strand, counting down.
ACACGCTGAAAAAGTATGATGTCGCGGGCCCACGCTACACGAGTTATCCGACCGCGCCCCAATGGACCCCGGAAGTGACCGGCGACACCCATGCATCCGCCCTGCAGACCTTTGGTCAAAACGAAAAAACACTGTCCCTCTACGTGCATGTACCGTTTTGCGAAAAGCTCTGCTATTTTTGCGCCTGCAGCAAGGTCATCAAAGCCCGGGAGGACAAGGTGGGCGATGAGTTCCTGGGTCACCTATTCCGGGAGATTGATTTGGTCGCCGGGCATATCCGGAGCCGCAAACTCATCCGGCAATTGCATTGGGGAGGCGGAACGCCAACGTATTTGTCCGAAGGGCAAATGGAGCGGTTGTTTGCGAAAATCCAGTCGGCGTTCGAAATTGATTGTGACGGGGAAATCGCCCTTGAGGTTGATCCGCGAACCGTCACCCAAGCCAAGTTGAAACTGCTGCGCGGGCTGGGGTTCAACCGTATTTCGATGGGCGTCCAGGACTTCGATGCCAAAGTACAAGATGACATCAACCGCATCCAGCCCTATGAACAGGTGGCGCAGGTGCATGCCTGGTGCCGCGAGCTGGAATTCGCGTCGGTGAACTATGACTTAATCTATGGGCTGCCCTATCAGACCCGGGACACATTTCGCAAAACCGTGGATCTGGTGACCGGCCTCAAACCCGACCGCATCGCGCTGTACAGCTTCGCCTATGTGCCGTGGCTGTCGAAACCGCAAAACAAGTTCAATCTCGAAGCCATCGCCTTGCACGACGAGAAGTTGGATATCTTTCTGCAGGCCCGCGAAAACCTCCTGGCCCACGGTTATCAGGCCATAGCGATGGACCATTTTGCCCTGACCACCGATGCCATGGCCACGGCCTTTAACGAAGGCAAACTGCACCGGAATTTCATGGGCTATACGCTGAAGCCGGCGGATGAGTTTATCGGCCTGGGCCCGTCCGCCATCGGTTTTATCGAAAACACTTTTGTCCAAAACACCAAGAAAATCTCCGAATATTATGGGTTGCTCGCGCAAGGACGGCTGCCGGTGGAACGGGGCAAAATCCTCAACCGGGACGACCAAATCCGCCAATGGGTGATCAACGGCCTCATGTGCCAGTTTCGAGCGGACAAGCAGATGTTCCGGGAGGAATTCGGGCTGGATTTCGACGGCTATTTCGCGGCCGAAGCCGGGCACCTCCATGATTGCGTCGAAGATGGACTAGTCGAGGAAGACGCCCAAGAGGTCAAAGTCACCGATTTAGGGAGGATTTTCATCCGCAATGTTTGCATGGGATTCGACTTCTATCTCCGGCAGGAGAACAGTCACCACCGATTCTCGAGCACCGTCTGACCTGGGAGACGGTTCAGGCGAAGTTTATCCCCAAGGAGCCCAGGATGCTGACGATACCCGTAGCGAAAATCAGGACGATAATGGCCCAGTAGACAAACCGGTTAAAGCCCCGCAAGTGGAAGTCGCCCATCAATTTTTTGTTGGAAGCGATCACTCCCAAAATAACGGCCGGGGCGATCAGCACAACAATCTGGAGGACCATCAAATTGAGGGCCAGTTTGATGAGGTTAAAGGAAAAAAGCGGAATCAGGACCGCGGGGATGGATTCCACCAAATAGACCTTGAACCAGTGCTTCTTCCCCCAACCCATCGCCTCGGTCACGCCCCAGCAACTGCCCAGGGAAATGACCACGAGGGCAATAAAGGAGGCCGAGATTAGGCCCACGCCAAAAACATACGGGGCCAAATGCCCGGCCACGGAGGTCAGACTCTGCGCCAGAATCCCGGGAGAAGTAAAATCCAGCGAGGTGGCGCTAATGCCAATGGCCGACACGGCGATGGCCACCATAATCAATTCGGAGAAAATCGCCCCCACCAGGGTCTCAAATCTCACCGCCCAGACGCTGGCCCTGCCGGTCCCCTTTTCGGCGGTGGCCGACACCTGGTAAAACAGCATAAAGGGCATGATCACGGCGCCGATGTTGGCCGCCAGCATAAAAATAAAATCCGGCGAGGTGGAAAAATAAAATGGGGTGATCTCAATGCCATGGCGCGCGGTTAAAAAAGCCGCAACGACCCAAACGATCGCGAAGATGATGGAAATGATTAAGAGAGGTTTCTCCGCTTCCGCATACTTTCGGTTATACACCACAAAAACGTGGGCCAGAAAGGCCAGCGGCACGGAGATCCAGGGCGATACGCCCATCATCTGGCAGCCCACCGCGATGCCCGTGTATTCGACGACATAGCTGAGGATGTCCACCAGAGCCATCGGAAGGGCGGAAAGCACCGCCACCCGGCCGCTAAAATTTTCCCGGATCAATGCTCCGAGGCCTTTGCCGGTTACCGCGCCCACCCGCCCTGCCACCTCCTGGATGACATAGAGGGGAATGACGAGGAGCATTAAGAACCAAACCAGCCTGGTACCGTACTTCGCGCCACTATCGGCCGCCGTAATGGCACTTGCGGCATCCACATCGGCAATCATCACCAGCCAAGCCGGGCCCCAAGTCTTGACCATCTCCCCCATGCGGGCTTTTAGTTTTTTCATGAAGGCGGGCTGCTTAAGGGATGCAAAACGGAAGGGGAGGTTTCCGTTTCTGAGTAGCTGGGATTGGGGCATGAGTGTCAAGCCATGACATGACCCTCTGGTTGAACCCAAGGCGGCCCAGCAAGCTTCGGCCCCGGCGGCTTAAGCCCCGATTAGCAAGGGGATTAGAGATTCTGTTAGCCATGGGCAGGAGAGGGTTACGGCTTGTGTGTGGCAGTGGGAAATTCTATAAAAAATCTTGTGCATGGGGCCCCTTTGGCGCAGTGTAATCCTTTGGTTCTTTGCAGGATGCGCCGGAGGCTCATGGCCCTGCCAGATCCAGTGGCGCCACCGCCAACCCGCGCTTGCACTTTAATCAAAACCGCCTTATTTTTGAATTGGCCCAATTCCGCCTCACTTTTTTTCATCCATGTCTTCCGTCCTTGTCCACGACAAAACCGAACTCGCGCCGGGGCGCAGCGGGGTCGGCCTGCCGCGTCCCGACCGTTTTGCCGGCGTCAAGGATTGGATGACGACGGTGGACCACAAGAAAATCGGCGTGATGTATGGCGCAGCAGCGTGCTTCTTCTTCATCATCGGCGGCATTGAGGCACTGACCATTCGGACGCAGTTGATGAAGCCGATGCAACACATCATCACGGCGCAGCTGTACAACCAGCTGTTTACGATGCACGGGACGACGATGATTTTCCTCGGCATCATGCCCTTGTCGGCGGCGTTTTTCAATTTTGTCGTACCATTGCAGATTGGCGCGCGCGACGTCGCCTTCCCGCGCCTCAATGCCTTTAGTTTGTGGACCTTCTTTGCCGGCGCGGCGCTGCTCAATGCCTCCTGGCTGTTGCAGGTGCTGAACATGCTGCATGTGCTCAACCCGATTGACGGTCGCACGGACATCGCGCCGGGCGGCGGCTGGTTCGGATATGCCACGCTGACGGAAAAGCCGTACACCGGCATTGGCACGGATGTATGGATTTTGAGCCTGCAAATTCTCGGCGTGGCGTCGCTGGCGGCGGCGTTCAACTTCATCGCCACCATCATCAACCTGCGCGCTCCGGGCATGACGATGATGCGCCTGCCGGTGTTTACTTGGATGACCTTGGTGACATCGTTCCTGATTATTTTCGCCTTTCCGGCCATTACCATCGCCTTGGCGGAATTGCTGTTTGACCGGACCTTTGGAACAAATTTCTTCCGGGTGGAAGGCGGCGGGCAGCCGATTTTCTGGCAGCACTTGTTCTGGATATTCGGGCATCCCGAGGTGTACATTCTGGTGCTGCCGGCCATGGGCGTGGTTTCCGAGGTTTTACCGACGTTTTCGCGCAAGCCGCTTTTTGGCTACCCCATCATTGTATTTTCCGGCGCGGTCATCGGGCTGCTGGGTTTCGCGGTCTGGAGCCATCATATGTTTGCCACCGGTCTGGGCAAGGTGGCGACGGCGGCGTTCTCGCTGTTAACGATGGCCATTGCCGTGCCGACGGGGGTCAAAATCTTCAACTGGGTGGGCACATTGTGGGGCGGACGCATCAAGTTCACGGTGCCGATGATTTTCTCCATGGCCTTCGTCTGGATGTTCATGCTGGGGGGATTTTCCGGCATCATGCACGCGGCGGCCCCCGCGGATGCCGAACAGCACGACAGTTATTTCGTAATCGCACATTTCCATTACGTCCTGCTGGGCGGCATCCTGCTGGGTCTGCTGAGTGGCATCTATTATTGGGTTCCGAAGATTTTCGGCAAGATGATGAACCAAAAACTCGGGTATTGGGTGGCGGGCCTGGTGATCGTGGGGTTCAACGTCACCTTTGGTCCGATGCACTATCTTGGCCTGATCGGCATGACGCGCCGCACGTACACCTACCTCGGGGACAAGGGTTGGAACGAGTGGAACATGGTTTGCACCATCGGTTCCTATATTCTGGGCATTGGGGTATTTCTGTGCTTCGCCGACTTGGTTTGGACCGTCCTCAGCAAGAATCGCGGGTGCGGGCCTGATCCGTGGGGTGGCCGCACGCTCGAATGGTCATTGCCGAGCCCGGTTCCCGCCTATAATTTCGCGAAGCTGCCGATCGTCTCGTGCCGTGATGCCTGGTGGATGAGCAAACACAACGACATTCCCATCGAATACGACAACGCTGATTTGTCGCATGGCGTGCACATGCCAAGCCAGTCTTGGATGCCCATGGGGGCCGGCTTGGGATTCCTGGTGTTTGGCATGGGCATAGTGCTCATGAGCGCCGGGGTGCCCTATTGCGGCTATGTGGGAATCGGCGGGTTGGCGATCACGGTGGTGTTTATTTATCTGTGGGCGCTGGAAGGCCCGGGCGGTTATCACCTTATAGTGCCGGCAGACGCGATTCCCCCGCCGCCGAAACCTTCGGCCGGGCTCACGCCCAAACCGGTCGCCGCCGGCCATCACTAAATTTTCCCGACCGCACCCAAACCCATGTCCGACGCCGCCGCCATTGCTCACGACGACTCGTCCGCCCACGCCGAACATCCGCCGACTTCCACCGGCATTGAGACGAAGAAGGTGCTGATGTGGCTCTTTCTGGCGTCAGACTGCATGTTTTTTGGCACGCTGATTTCAACGCACCTCGTTTACCGCAAAGTCTATCCGTTTGGTTCGACGGACCGAGGGATAATTGACATCGTCAAGACGTTTGACATTCAGCTAACGTCGTTTTCAACTTTTATTTTGTTGATGAGTTCGTTCCTGATGGCGTTGGCAGTATCGGCCATGCACAAAGGGCAAATCAAGAGCTTCCGGTGGAACTGTGTGGGAGTAATGATTTTCGGCCTGGTTTTTCTGACCGGCCAGGTTTACGAATTTTCCCACTTCTTCGACGGTCACGCGAAGTATGCCTTCTCGGTCAAGACCGACACCGGCGAAACCATATCCTCAACCTATGAAGGGCCGGCAGACCCCACGCGGGCCAAGGCCGACCTTGCCCGTCGCGTGCTGAATGCCCATCCGCAATGGCTCGCCGTTCCCGCCGCCGCCACGGCCGAGGAAAAGGCGCTCACGCCCGCGGCCCAAATCGCGCTGCATCCGGAGTGGATTGTCACGGACATGAGTACCAAGCCGGTGGTGGAGAAGCCGGCGCTGTCCATGCAAAACAGCGTGTTTGGCTCGACCTTTTTTCTAATGACGGGCACTCACGGCACCCACGTGGCGATTGGCGTGCTTTGGCTGGCATCCATGTTCTTCTACTCATTCACGGGCCGGTTCGAGAAGAACATGCATGGCGCGGCGATTGACGTTGAAATCATGGGGCTGTACTGGCACTTCGTGGACATCGTCTGGATCATCATTTTCACGGCCGTATACCTGGTTGAGTACATTCCCGGCTACAATCCGCCGATGTAAGAGGAATTGCTGCGCCATTTAACGTCCTCCCTTTTCCAAATAGATTTGGTCTTCCTGCTTTCCGCCCCCAACCATGTCCGCCACCGCCCACGCCGCCTCGCCCGCCGAGCTTCTCGAACAGGAGAACAAACGCTACCACGCGTTCATTAATCTCGCGCTGTTCCTGTCGGTGTTCACCGGGGTGGAAATCGTGGTCATTTTCATGCCTTGGTCGCCCTGGCTGCTGATGACGACGCTGGTGGCGGTTTCCTTTATCAAATTCTTCTGCGTCATTTTCTGGTTCATGCATTTGATTTATGACGCGCCCCTGCTGACCATTCTGTTTTTGGCCGGCTTGGTGCTGGCCGCTGGGACCATGGTGGCCCTGCTTAATCTGATGGCGCATGACGACGTGGATCCGGCCATTTTGCATGAGAGCATGGCGCCCAAGGCAGCGGCCTCCGAATTGGCCTATCCGATTTCCGCCGAGATTTAGGGACGGGGGCCATTTGGCCGGAAGTCAGGCGATGGGTGCGGCCTGGTGGAAGGCCAGGAAGGTTTCGGCCCCTGCTGCCCCCAGATGGGCTTTGAGCAGCTTCGGTTCGAACTGAGTCAAGTCCATGATAATGAGACAAACCCGCGGGCAAAGATTGCGTTGTGGACAAAGATTGTCCAAGTTCGTCCCTTCCACGCCATGTTTGAAGCCCTGACCGACCGAATGAGCCAGGCCCTGCGCCGATTGCGCGGGCTGGCGAAGCTCACGCCTGAGAACACCGCGGAGGCACTGGCGGAGGTGCGCACGGCGCTGCTCTCGGCCGACGTACATTTTAAGGTGGCGCGCGAGTTCACGGAACGGGTCCAAGAGCAATGTGCCGGGCAGGACGTCATCCAGTCAGTATCGCCGGGTCAGCAGGTGGTAAAGGTCATCAACGACGAATTGGTGCGCCTCCTGGGTGAGGGGACGGCGACGTTTTCCACCGCCCGTCCGTTGCGGATTCTCCTGGTGGGGCTGCAGGGCTCGGGCAAAACGACTTCCGCCGCCAAGCTTGCCAAATTGCTCCATAAACGCGGCTACACGCCGCTGCTGGTCGCCTGCGATGCACAGCGCCCTGCGGCCATTGACCAGCTCGAAACCCTGGCCAAAGCGGAAAACTTTGCCTTTTATGCCAATCGGGGCACGAAAGACGTACCCACCATTGCGAAGGGTGCGCTCGCCCAAGTCCCGGCGATGTCGCCGCCACCGGATGCCCTGATTTTCGACACTGCGGGGCGCCTGCAAATTGCCGAGGACTTAATCGAAGAAATAAAACGCGTCCGGGCCGTAGTCCAGCCGGATGAGGTACTGCTGGTCGCGGACGCGGCGCTCGGCCAGGAGGCGGTCAATGTAGCGCGCGCGTTTCACGAGGCGGTGCAACTGACCGGCATCGTGCTGACAAAGCTGGACGGTGACGCCCGTGGCGGCGCGGCGCTATCCATGAAGAGCGTGACGGGCGTGCCAATCAAGTTCGCGGGGACGGGCGAGAAGATTGACGACTTCGACGTCTTTCACCCCGACCGGATGGCGCAACGGATTTTGGGCATGGGGGATGTGGTATCCCTCGTGGAAAAGGCGCAGGAGAATTTAGACCAAGCCGAAACCGAGCGCCTCGCCGAAAAGATGAAGTCGGCGGACATGAATCTGGAGGATTTTCTCGCCCAGATGCGCCAGATCAAAAAACTGGGATCGCTCGGCAGCGTGATGAAGATGATGCCGGGCATGGGCCAGTTTGAAGTGGGCGATGCCGAGGAGAACAAACTCAAGCGCACCGAAGCCATCATCCTTTCCATGACGCCCCTCGAACGGCAAAAGCCCCAATTGCTGAACGGCAACCGCCGCTCCCGCATCGCCAAAGGCGCGGGGGTTGAGGTTCGGGACGTGAACCAGTTACTCAAACAATTCGAGGAAATGCGCAAAATGCTGAAGATGATGAAGGGCAGCAAAGGCAAGCGCATGATGGCGGAAATGGCCCGAAAAATGGGCGGCCCGGGGGGGATGGGCGGGATGCCGTTTGGTCGGGGATGACAACGCAAGTGAGCGGAGAGCGGATGGTGAAAAGTGCAGTTCACGCAGCCGCTCTGTTGTTGATTTCCCGAATTGCCCACGCCACACTTTACATTCAAGACTTTATGAAAAATCCCGTCCGCAATCTCATCGCCGTCACCGCGCCCAAACCTGAAACCACCACCGAGGCCAAAGCCGCCGTTGTCGCCCTGTCCAGGGCGAAAGATGCCGAAGGCGCGAGCGTGGACAAAGAGGGGCGGGTCGTTTTTAGCGTGGAGTGGGAGCCGGTTTTTAAGGAGGTCAAAGAACTTTCCGGAAAATTCAAGGATGCGACATTCACCCTGTACGCCGAAGCCTTTGCCAAGTCCCACTGGGTCAGCAAAGCCGTCTACGTGGGGGGCAAAGCCGTGGAGGAAAGCACCCTTTCGCGCATTGACGGCGCCGCCTTCCGCCAAGTTTATCAGGAGATTTTCGGGGAGGCGTTTTCCGAGAAGAAGCTGGATTAAACAGACATTTTCATCACGGATAACAGGGATGACAAGGACGGTGAATTTTATCCGTGCCATCAGGGTCAACCGTGTCTAAGCCTTTCGGGTCGTGAATTTATCCCGGGTTCCCATACTCTTGTCCCTGCTCTTTTCCGGCTGTGTCAGTCTGCCACCAACCGCAGTGCCACAGGAGCCGGATTATGTCGTGGCCGTTGAAAGCGTTCGCATACCCACCACCGAGCCCTGGGTTTCCCGGTTTGCCTACCATACCTGGTTTGATCTCAAGCGAGGCGCGGAAAACAACTGGGAGCGGGTTGAAATCCTTTCCGCAGAATCGGGCGTCAACATCTATCACATTCCTCCGGCTGACGCCCGCGGCAGGACCCGCTGGGACAATCCGGTGGAAGTCGTCGGCTTGGTAACGGGCGAGGCAGCCAGAGAAATGATTCCCGGTCTCGAGGAACGGGCGCGCAATTATCCCGATCGGGCCGCCTACACCGCGTGGCCGGGGCCGAACAGCAATTCATTCATCACTTACCTTGCCCGCGCGACGCCCGGCTTGAAGCTGCAGTTCAATCACAATGCGGTAGGCCGCGATTACACGCCGTGGTTCTACGCGGGGCGGTCCGTATCTGGGTCCGGTGTCCAACTGGACACCTGGTTGCTCGGCCTGCAGGCCGGATGGCGTGAAGGAATCCAGGTGCATTTTCTTCAACTTACTTTCGGGATTTCGTTGTTTCCACCGGCTTTGGAACTGCCGATTCTACCGCGAATCGGGCTGCCGCCGGCGAGCCCATAGCGAACGGCCCGTCACCTGGGCCTGAATTGTTTTCAACCCGCGTCCCTCAAGGGCGCACAACCGCCAGCGCCACCCGGAAACCGATGACATTCTGGTGGGAGGCCGGAGGATCGCCATTGGTACCGATGAAAGCGGAACGCACTTGATCGGAGTTACAACCCCACGCCCCACCCCGGTCAATGCGAATGGTACCCGAGGCGGGACCCACCGGGTCGGAAATCAACCCGCCAGGATAATCCCAAGCCCAGTCGGCGCACCATTGCCAAATATTCCCATTCATATCGTAAAGGCCCCAAGCGTTGGGCAGCTTGGTACCCACGGCATGCGTCGTGCCACCACTGTTACGGTTATACCAAGCAATCGAGTCCACCGGACCCGGATAAGGTCCCGTGGTTCCAGCCCGGCAGGCATATTCCCATTGGGCCGCTGTGGGCAGGGTGTATTGGAAACCCGCCGGCAATCTACCCGCCGCGCGCTCCTGCGCCGTCAGTTTGTGGCAAAATGCCATCGCCTCGTCCCAAGATACCTGTTCCACCGGGGCGTCCAACCCGGCGCCGATAAAAAAGCTGGGATTATTTCCCATGAGGGCCAGCCATTGGCGCTGCGTCACGGTGAATTTTCCCAGCCAAAAGCCCTTCGTCAGGATCACTTGCGTTTGGGGCCCTTCGTTGGAGGGGCGGCCAGGTTCCGAGGCCGGGCTGCCCATGAGAAACGTGCCGGGCCGAATCCAAACAAGGTCGAGGCCCGTATTGCCCGGTAGCGTGACCTCAAGTTTGCCGCCTGAAGCCGCTTGGTTTTCGCCCCACCAAATCAATGCCGCCATCACCACCAGCCATGCCAGCCCGATCCACATTCTCCTGGCCAAAAATCCCGGAGCAGTGCTCGAACCAACAAATCGCGCAGCCCCGGGCTTTACCAAAATATTCGAGGGCCGAATAGTCGGTAAATTTTTGCGGGGCAGGTCCATGGGCGGGGATGGCATCAGTTGGAAAACCGAACCCAGTCTAGCCGGAGGCGGATTTGCCTCGCAAACAATTAAGCCACGCCCGATGAGGAAATCCGTTGACAACCCGGGGGCGCCGGTCCACACATACCAACTAGTTTGTATGGTAAAAACCACCTCCAAGTCTCTCCGCCGGCCCGGGCCGCCGGCGGCCAAGCGCAAGCTGCTGGACGCGACCATGGCCCTGATGCGGAAGCGCGGCTATGCGGCAACGACCGTGGATGAGATATGTGCGGCGGCCAAACTAACCAAGGGCAGCTTTTTTCACTATTTTGAGGGGAAAGAGGACATCGCCGGGGCCGCCTTGGATCACTATTGCGCACTGCGGGCGAAGCAAATGAGCCGGGCGGCGTTTCACCGGCAAAGAGATCCACTGGAGAGATTTCACGAAGTTTTGGATTTTTTTGCCAGCCAAGCTGCCAGCACCCGGGCCAACAGCTGCCTCCTCGGCAACGTGGCCCAAGAGCTGGCCCAAACCCATCCCCAATTTCAACGCAAATGCGCGGATCGATTTGGGCAGATGATCGGCATGTTGGCCGAAATCCTTAAAGCCGCCAAAGTGGCCCATCCGCCCGCCTTCGACTTTGCTGCCGAAGGAGTGGCGGCACTCTTCGTATCGGTGTTGCAAGGCTCGCTCATTTTGTCAAAAGCGCGAAGGCAGAAAGCAGTCACAAAGGAAAACCTGGAACATTACCGCCGCTACATTGAAAGCCTTTTTGGCCGGGCCCGCCAGCCGCAGGCCGGAGCGTGACCCCGAGATCGTTACCGAACTCAAAACAGATCACTCATGCATTTTCATACCAACCCATTGGTATAAACAGGCCTCCAGACCGTCGGGCGACGGCCTGGAAACCTGTGCCAAAACTCCCTCGCCCAACCGCAAAAATCCAAATCACCATGTCCCTGGCCAAACCTGATCTCACCCAATATCCACCCCGCAGCCCGCGCGTGCGCATCGGCGGCTATGTCATCCTGGCGCGCTGCCTTGACAAGGGCCGCGCCGCCCTCACGGGCAAGAATGGCGAATACCACTACGCGTGCCCGCTCGACGAGCGTTTCCTGGGCTTCGTTGGCATTGAGGCCGAGGCCCTGAAGAAGGAGCTCGCCGCCGGCAAGAGTGACACCGAAATTCTGGCCTGGATAGAACAGCACGCCAAGTACAAGCGTTCACCGGTGGAAATCGCCGCCTGGTCCTGTTTTGCCGAACGCCAAGCGCCCGACAATGTGGATTCCCGGGAGTATTACAACGGCCTGCACAAGGCCGCCGCGCCCCAGCGGACAGACATCGTCACGTGGTTCGACATGCTCGACGTGGACGACTATGTCACCTTCGGCGGCAAAGCGTGACATCCCGTTTCCTGAATCCAGACCGGCGGGGGGTGGCCAGCGCCACCCCCTGCCCTTTTTAGGAGAATTGCGTTGGACTGGCGAGCGACCGCGGCGGCGGATCGGGAAGTTTCTGCTCGAGGCGCTGATATAGCAGCCAGCTGTTGGTGCAGAGCAACAGCAAGCCATAGAGATTCAAGTAAAGGGACTGCCGGTCGGAATCCATGCCAGCGGCGCAGGGATAAATCAGCCCGGCCAAAACCAGCTCGACGGCGAGCATTCGCCCCGCTCCTCCGCCCACCTTGCATAAGATCCAAGCGCAAATCAGAAAGAGTGGCAAAAGAATGATTGCAGCCGTGCCCCAAAATCCGAAAAGCAAATCGCTGAAATCCGCGAGCAGGCCATAACCGATGGCGGTGGACGCGCTGAACAAAACCGTTAACACAACCGCCTGCCGGACTCCGGCCAGGGTGAGGCCAATGGCCAGAACGGCGACGGATAAAATCCAGGCGCGTTCAGTTTCATTGAGGACCGCGCGGGTGACGGCTCCAGGTTGGGCGAGTTGGGGAAACGCGATGCCCATGCCCTTGTTCGAAAGCGCGTGGTCGAGATGGTAGGTTAGAGAGACTCCCTGCCCGCCCGCGAGGGGCTTGACAGCCGTGGGCGTCATGCAACCATCGGGATAATTGAGCTTGGCCGCGGGCAGGTCGGCGAGATTCACGGTCAGCGTAAAGTCACGCAGTTCGCGGGGTTCCGGCACCTGAAAATACCAATAAGCCAAGCCGCGGCTCTTAAATGCGAGACGAAAATCAAAGGTTTCGCCGGGCCGCAAATTAAGGGCCAGCACGACACTGGCATCTTTGATTTGCATGTTGGGCAACACATCCACCCCGTTTAGCGTAGCGGTCAAATCGTGGTACACGGCCTGGGCGGCGGGCAGTGGAAAAGTAATGGTGCAATTCTGCGCGAGGTCCGTCGGGTTGCGCAACTTCCAGGAAAACGCGCAGTTGGTCTCGTAACCGTCGTATACGGCGGAGCCTTTTTTCCTGGGATTTTGCTGTAGCGCAACCACATGATTTTCCGCCAGATACGGATTTCCGGCCGCACTTACCTTGACCGTCTTCTGGTGTAGAATGGCCGGTTTGGCGGGGTCATCCAATTCCACTCGTTCGGTAATTTCTTCGTTATGATAAATATCCACCTTTAGGTCGGCCTGTTGCTGCTCAGAACCCCAAATCGTCTGGACGGCGTTGTAGTTGGCCCGCGTCACCCGGCCATGGTTGCCTTGAAAGATTTCCAGATTCTGCCGCAAATAAGTCCGCGTCACGCCGACAACCGTGGCGAGGAAGAGCACCAGCAGTGCGGCCCAAACAACTTTTGCGGCCTGGCGGTAGAGCGTCCACCCCAGATTGAATCCGCCACCGGGCGGACCCGGCGGGTGCGGTGGAGCGAAAACGGCGGTCAGAAAGACAGCCAGGAGCGCCGCGCCAAGAAACAACGCGAGCAGTGGTTCAACGCTGGCAAGGGCGCCAAAGCGGTCAAAGAGGAGCAGAAGAATATCTTTCATGGGTGAAGGAAATAGACGAGGAGACGATTGCTTCGTTCAATTTATTTTTCACCATTATTGATTGGAGGGAGAATTGCCAACTCCGGCGTCGTGGTGGTTGACGACGCTCCGAGTCACCTGGTCCGGCGCAGCGGGTCGCGGCCAAAATCCTTGCCAGTTGACCGCAGGGTGGTGGTTGGGTTATGCTGCGCTTCTTCATCCGCTCCCCACCCTTCACGCATTTTCCATGTCCCCCGCTGAACTTCGGCAACGCGCTGCGGCCATAAATTGGTTTCACTCGATTGATCTCGGGCAGGGGGTGATTACGCCGGGCCAGGATGATTCAGCCCGGAAGTTGAAATTCGTCCAACTCCCTGCGAGCCTCGCGGGCAAGACGGTGCTGGACATAGGAGCTTGGAACGGTTTTTTCTCGTTCGAAGCGGAACGCCGCGGCGCCAAACGGGTGCTGGCCACCGATTATTATTGCTGGAGCGGACCGGGATGGGGCACCAAGGATGGATTCAACCTGGCGCGCGAAGCTTTGGGCTCAAAAGTGGAAGACAAGGAAATTGACGTGCTGGATCTTTCACCCGAGTCGGTCGGCATCTTCGATGTGGTCCTGTTTTTGGGAGTGTTGTACCATGTGCGGCATCCCTTATTGGTGCTGGAAAAAGTCGCGGCCGTCACGAAGGAACTGCTGGTACTGGAAACCCTGGTGGACTTGTTGCTGCTAAAATCCCCGGCCATGAGCTTTCTGGCGGGAGACGAGTCCAATGTGGATCCGACAAATTGGTGGGCGCCCAATCCTCCTGCGCTTCTGGCGATGCTCCGCGACGTGGGATTTAAGCGGATAGAAATTGTCGGGCACCCGCGGCCGGTGACGGCGCGAGCGGTGGGCGCGGTTAAACGCGGTAAACACGCGCTGCGGGCCTTGCAACGCTCGCGCATTGCGGTCCACGCCTGGAAGTAGCCCGGGATCTGATGGTGAATCCACACACGGTTCAGGGTTCACGCGTTACCCGAGGCCCGCGACTTTTCAGATGTGGATGGCCTCGTGGTGGATGGACGCCGCTGCTTCCCCAATCGCCTCGCTCAGGGTCGGATGCGCATGGATGGTGGCGTGGATTTCCTCCCAAGTGGCTTCGAGTTCCATCGCCAAACCAAACTCGGCAATAAGTTCGGTGGCATCGGAACCCAGGATGTGCGCGCCGAGAATTTCGCCCGTTGCCTTATCCGTGATGATCTTCACGAAGCCCTCGGGATGGTTGACTGCCACCGCCTTGCCGGATGCCGCAAAGGGAAATTTGCCCACTTCGTAGATCAGTCCCTTGTCTTTGCAGGCACGCTCTGTCAGCCCGATGCTGGCGACTTGGGGCTGGCAATAAGTGCAGCCTGGGAAGCGCTCGACGCGGCGCGGCTTGCTGTGCTCAAAGATGCCGTTGACCGCTTGCACGGCTTCAAAGGTGGCCACGTGGGCGAGCCACGGCGGGCCAATGACGTCCCCAGCGCCATAGATGCCCTTGATGCTGGTCTGGTATTGGCCGTCCACGACGATGAACCCGCGATCCAGATTGAGTTTGACCTTGGGGCTGAGCAGGCCGTCGGTATTGGCCGAGACACCCACCGCCATCAAAAGAGCTTCGGCGGCGAGCGTTTCGCGCGCCCCACCCTCGCCGGCCACGATGTCCAGTTTCACACCGGTGGCTTCGACCTTGATATTCTCCGCCTTCACGCCCGTGCGAATTTCAATCCCCTGCTTTTTGAAGGCTCGTTCCAAGCCAGCGGAAACCTCCTCATCCTCGACTGGGAGAATGCGCGGAAGCATTTCGACGATGGTCACATTGCAGCCAAAGGCCTTGAGGAAATAGGCAAATTCGACGCCGATGGCGCCGGCGCCGAGGATGATGATGGACGCGGGCATCTTCTTGAGTTGCAGCGTTTCCAAGGAAGTCAACACGCGCACGCCGTCGGGCTTCAAGCCGGGCAGCACTTTCGCCCGGCAGCCGGTGGCAAGGAGGATGTTTTTGGCCTGGAGCAGGCGGCCCTTGAACTCGCCCGAGGTGATTTCGACCAAGCCCGGGACGTTAACGCAACCCTTGCCAAAAATATGCTCCACCTTGTTCTTTTTAAAGAGGAAGCTGATGCCTTTTGACATCTGGTCCGCGACGGCCCGTGAGCGCAACATGACTTTGGCGAAGTCCACCGTAATTTTCTCGCACTGGAAGCCAAAGACTTCGGAGTGCTTCATCGTTTCGTAAAGCTCGGCGCTTTTCAGCAAGGCCTTGGTGGGAATGCAGCCCCAATTCAGACAGGTACCGCCGGGACGTTCCATTTCGATGCAGGCGACCTTCTGGCCCAGTTGACCGGCACGAATGGCGCCCGCGTACCCGGCGGGACCGCCGCCAATGACCACCAAATCATAAACATTTTCTTCGGACATAGCAGGCCAGTAAAGCCGCCGACTCGCCCGGCGTCAATCCACGGGTTGGAAT
>CAZLPS010000042.1:0-31784 GCA_964561455.1 uncultured Opitutales bacterium | reverse complement strand
CGCTCGGCATGAACAGCGAAATCACCCCCAGCGCCGCCGCCAGCCCGGCCGCAAAAAAGCCCAACAACCGCAGGCGCAACGTCGCGCGTAAAATCAATTTCAGAAAAATCGTCACCCACGCCAGCGCCTGCAACAGCTCGAAGGCGTTGCCCACCGGCAGCGAATGCGTCTCCAACCCGCGGAGATAAAGGCCGGCGCTTTGCGCCGCGAACCCGGAACCAATCAAAGTGTAAAACGCCGGCCGGCCGTGCTCGCGGGCCCGCAATGCCGCGGCCAGGGCGTAGCCAAAGCCGGCGAGGTAAAACGCGACTCCGGTCCACAAAAAATCCAACGGTGGGTTTTCAAACATGCAATGGCGGGTTGGAGGAACCGGGCATCCTAGCGCGCTGCGAGGCTGCGCTCAAGGCGGAATTGGGTGGGCAGACGGGGGCGGGAATCATTGGGCGGGGTGATGGTGTTTCCACCGGTTGAAAACGGTTTACCCTTCGGAATTTCGACGGGATAGTCTCCGACCTTGGGGATAGTTTGCCTCCGGGAAAGCTGAATCCATTCGACCAAGGTGCCGGTTTTAATTCTGCTGGTGGCAGGACCTGGATTTCTGGTTGAAGGAGGCGAATAATTGGTCAAGGTTAGACAGTCCTGCCCACCCCCCAACTTCATGAAATTGACGAAACTTCTCCCATTTTCCCTAACCGGACTTTGCCTGGTTGCGCTGAATTTGCCGGCGGCCGGCCAACCAGGGGCGGCGGTTGGAGGCGCCTCGGCGGGGTTGCTAGCGCAGCCTGCGCCTCCCCAATCAACGGCGGGTCTGGCGCGGCAAATCAATGATCTGCTGCAAATTACCAAGGCCAAAAGCGCCGCCGGGCACACATCCGAAGGCGACTTGGCGACGGAGATGAAGCAAATTGAAAGTCTCCTGCAAGCCCATGCGGGGGAAAAGTCCGAAGATGTGGCGCATCTCGCGTACTTGCAGGCGGAAATTTACGCGAATTTTTTTGGGCAAAGGGAAAAGGCCACCATTTTGCTTAACCAGGTGATTGCCACTTATCCCAATACTGTGGCCGCCCGGAATGCCGCCACCTATCTGCCTCAGGTTGGGAAAATCGCCACCGACGCCCTTACCCGGCTGACCGACGCGCTGATTCAGGACATGGCAACGAAGGGTTATAATGGTCACGAATCGGAGCAGGATATGGCCCCGGAATTGAAACAATTGGCCAATCTCCTGGCGGAACATAAGGGTGACCGGTCGGACGAGGTTGCGCGCGTGGCCCTCGTGCAGGCGCAAACCTATGCGAAATACCTCGGGCAAAGAGACAAGGCCCTGTCGTTACTCGATCAAATGATGGCGTCTTATCCCGGAACCTCGGCGGCCCAACGAGCACGGGATTATTTGCCCAAGGCGGCCGGGGAGGCGGCGGATGCCGCGACCCGCAATTCGCTCATTCCCGGGAAAAGTTTTCCTGATTTTGCGACGGCTGACATCTCGGGCCTCGCCCTTTCCGTGGCGAAGTTTAAAGGGAAGGTTGTCCTCCTTGATTTTTGGGCGACTTGGTGTGAGCCCTGTCTCGCGGAATTGCCGACCACCCAAAAGCTTTATGCCCAGTTCCATAAGGATGGGTTTGAGATTATCGGGATCAGCCTCGACACAGCCGAAGGCAAACCCAGCCTTCCGGCGTTTCTTGCGGCGCGCAATATGACCTGGCCGGAATTCTGCGACGGCCGGGAATGGCAAAATCAGCTGGCGCGCAAGTATGGTGTTTGGGAAATTCCTTCGACTATTTTGATCGATCAGAACGGCAAAATCATCGGCCGGCAATTTCATGGGGAGGCCCTGACCCAGGCGGTCAGCCAGGCGATGGCCGCTCTGGCCCGCAAGCCCCGCGGAGGATGACAAGAAAAAGAGAGCCGATCAGCAAGAACTACCGGGGTGTTCGGGAGCGTTCAGGACCGCAGCACAACTCCCGCACGGCCACAATGGGCCAGCATGATGGATCAAGTTCCCATTGCTTCCGGGGAAGCTTTCTGCCAACGTTTGCCTCGCGCCATGAAATCAAAAATTTATGCGGGTCTGATCATGGCCGGATGTGGTTGGTTGGATTCGAGCCTCCAAGCGGCCACGACCGCTCCGCCGCCAGCAGATACCCCGGCGTCGTCAAATCCGGGCAAGCCGGTGGTGGTGGATCGTACCAGTGTCCACGCGCAAATGCAGGTGATTTTCGATCGTTTGGAGGCTAAATTCGAAGCCGGGTCCCGAACCGAGGCGGATCTCGCCCTTGACCTGAGGCAGTTCGATTATCTCCTCACCATGCACCGGGCGGAAAAGACCGACGAGGTCGCCAACATCCTCTACACCAAGTACCTGATTTACCGGAATAAGCTTGGACTGAATGACAAAGCCCTCGCTGCGCTCAAGCAAATCATGACTGACTTTCCCGACACCACGGTCGCGAAGGCCGCCGTCCCCTTGCGCGCGAAATTGGAGGCGCAGATGGCGCTCGTGCCCGGCAAACCTTTTCCCGAGTTTCCCGCCGGCCTGAAAGACCTTAACGGCGCCGCGGTCACCGTGGCGGGCTACAAGGGCAGGGTTTTACTGGTGGATTTTTGGGCAACGTGGTGCGCGCCTTGTGTGGCGGAGATGCCCTCAGTCATTGCCATTTACAATAGATACCATGCCAAGGGACTTGAGATCGTTGGTATTACCCTTGATAACGACGATGCCGATGGCAAAACCAAAGTCACCGCCTTCATAAAAGATCATAAGATGCCCTGGCCGCAATTCTATGACGGCAAGGGCTGGAATAACGTCCTGGCCGTCCAAAGCGGGGTGGAGGCCATTCCGGCATCCTTTCTTCTTGGCCGCGACGGCAAAATCCTGGGAGTGTCGTTACGCGGCCAGGAATTGGCCACGGCGGTGGAGAAGGCGCTGGGGTCGCGATGAGGGGTGCCGTGCCCCATTGGACCGAAACTCGGCAACTTTAATTAATATTTGCGGTTTTACCATAATTGGTCAATATTACCCATTCCCATCCCAATCTCCTCCCATGAAATCGACACCTCCTCGTTCACTGGTTTTGGCCGGCTGTTTGCTGTTTGCATCGGGTCTGCTTGTGTTGGGCCAGACGGCCCCGGCGGCATCCTCGGCCTCGGCCGCGCCGACGGCGGCGGCGGCTTCGCCCATGCCGGATCTGCAGGCCTTGGTGGCCAAGATCAATACGAAACTGCAAAGTGGCGAGCACACCGAAGCGGGGCTGGCTGCGGAATTGAAGTCTTTTGACGACATCATTGCCGCACACAAGGGTGCGAAGGTTGACGAACTGGCGCAAGTTTACGTGGCCAAGGCATCACTCTACATGCAGGTTTTGCAGGCACCGGACAAAGGTCTGGCCACCTACCAGCAATTGGCGAAAGAATTTCCGGATTCGAGCCAGGCCAAGCAGGTGGCCGCGGCGCTTCCGCAGTTGGAGGCGCAAGTCAAGGCGCAGTCCGCCTCCCTGGCCGTCCAGCGGGAACTGGCGGTGGGCAAGCCCTTCCCCGCTTTTCCCGAAGGCACCAAGGACGTCGCGGGCGCCCCCCTGGCCATTGCGAATTATAAGGGCAAGATCCTGCTGGTGGATTTTTGGGCGACCTGGTGCGGACCCTGCGTGGGGGAAATGCCCAATGTCATCGCCGCTTATAACAAATATCATGCCAAGGGATTTGAGATCATTGGCGTCAGTCTCGATGACGAGGCCAGCAATGGCAAAGCCAGTCTGCTGGCTTTTACCCAAAAGAACCAGATGCCTTGGCAGCAGTACTACGACGGCAAGCACTGGCAGACGGCATTGTCCGTGAAATACGGCATCAACAGCATCCCGGCGAGCTACCTGCTCGACGGCGACGGCAACATTATTGCGGTTTCCCCGCGCGGTGCGGCCTTGGCGCCGGCCATTGAAAAGGCGCTGGCAGCAATGCCGAACCCGGCGGCAGCACCCAAGGCCGCGAACTGAGGAGGGCCAGAATGGACTGAATGGACTAAATCAACCTAATGCTCCGCGCCGCCATCGCCTTCGTTGCCCCAGCGCAATTTATCCCGCAATAGCGCAAAATGCGAATGCCCCGGCGGCTGCAGCAAGGCCAGTGTCCGGCGGTCCAGCGAAATTTCCAGTGGCAGAACCTTGCCGCCCTCAAAACATTCCTGCCCGTCTCGCGTCACCGAGGGTTGAATGGCAAGATCCAGGCCGCGGACTTCCAGCCGGGTGGCGCCGGAAAAAATCGCCGCCCGGTTGCTCAGCGTGTGCGGGCAAATCGGCGTAAGCGCCAGCACTTGGGCGTGCGGATGGATGAGCGGGCCCCCCGCCGAAAGATTATACGCCGTCGAGCCGGTCGGCGTCGCGAAGATCAGGCCGTCACCGTGATATTCATTCACGAGTTTGCCGTCGGAAAATACTTGCAGCGAGATCAGGCGCGACAGGCCCGGGTGCTTCAGCACAATGTCGTTCAGCGCCAGGGCGACCCGCCCGTCTGCGGCGCGGGCGCGCAGGACGGTGCGGCGGGCGAGGTGGTAGTCTCCCGCCAGCAGGCGGGCAAAGATGGGTTTGGCTTCACTAACTGGAATGGTCGCCAGGAATCCGAGTTTGCCGCGGTTGATGCCAAAGACCGGAACCTGAGCGGCGACTGCTTCGCCCACGACGCTGAGGATGGTTCCGTCGCCCCCAAGTACACAGCAGGCGTCCTGGCCCTTGAGGAAGCCAGTCGGGATGGGAAAGTGATCAGTCAGCGCCACCGCGACGTTACGGCGCCGGGCCAGCCTGGCCAATTCCAGCGCCAGCGCCGCCGCGCCCGGTTTGGCGCGGTTGACGACGAACGCAAGGCGGCGCAGCAGCGGCGAAGATGACATGGGCAGGTTTTTTTGAATTGCGAAAGTTGAATTGGGCCGCAGCCAAGTGTGGAGTGTGCAGTGTGGCGTGTGAAGTTAAAAACACCATTGGGGCCGGCGGGGTGCGCGGGGGAGATTATGGGTCGTCTCCGAAATCTTGATGCCGAACGCCACTTTCCACCCTCAAAACTTCTTTAACAGTCCCATCAAAAACTCGGTGTTCCCATCCCCGCCCGGCAGGGGCGACGGCAGCTCGCCGTGGAGGACGGAGCCAGCCAGGTTCGTCAGAGAGTATTTTATGATATTTTTTAATATTCTTTGGTGAATGGCGGGGTCGCGAATGATTCCCCGTCCGGCCGTCGCCTCGGCGCGCGTCGCCTCGAACTGGGGCTTCACCAGGGCAATCAAGTGGCCACCGGGGGAGACCCGCGCCCACACCGCCGGGAGGACTTTCGTGAGCGAGATGAAAGAAACATCCATCACCACCAATTCGTAGATCGGGCGGGGCAGCGCCGTTTCGCCCAGATGCCGGGCGTTGATTTTCTCCAGGTTGGTCACGCGTGGGTCCGCCCGGAGCTTGGCGTGCAATTGCGCCCGGCCCACATCCACGCACGTGACACTCGCGGCCCCGTGCTGGAGGAGGCAATCGGTAAAGCCGCCCGTCGAAGCACCCACATCCAGAGCGTGAATACCCGCCATGGCCAGCGGAAATTGCCGCAAAAACCCCGCCAGCTTTTCGCCTCCACGGGATACAAATAAAGGCGGCTGGGCAACGATGAGCGTTGTGTCGCTGCGTAGCAACTGGCCCGGCTTGGAAACCACCGAATCCGGGCCTGTGCGGACTTGGCCAGCCAGGATAAGGGCCTTGGCTTGGGTGCGGGATGCAGCCAGTTGACGGGCAACCAACAACTCATCCACCCGGCAGCGACTGAGCTTCGATGGCGGCAAAGTGGGGGAGGAATTCATCAAAATGGGTATTATGCTGAACAAAAGTGCACTTAAAAAATATGAAAAATGTGAATAAGTTCAGGTCCAAAACGCTTGACGTGGGTTATTGTGGTGCATTATGGGTTATAGTGGAGCACGTAATGGACCTCCCGCTCGTTTATGACCACCTCCAGCAATGGCACTTTCGTCGGCACGTATCGGCACACGCTCGATGCGAAGGGTCGCCTCACGATACCGGCCAAATGGCGGTTCTCGGGGGACGAGGGAGCCGCCACATTTTTGGCATTGCCGAACAAGGATGGGAGTATCACGGTGTATCCTCCCAAGATGAAGGCGCGGATCGACGCCCTCATGGAAGAAAACGGCGGCCCGATGGGCAATCCGGTGGAGTCCGACGCACTGGGCAAAATCATGGCGTACGCCGAGAACTTTGGGTGCGACGCGCAGGGCCGCATCGGCCTGCCGGAAAAACTGCGCCGCTTCGCGCTCCTCGACAAGGAAGTCGTGCTCGTCGGGCGCCTCGCCACTTTTTCGCTGTGGTCGCCCGAACTCTGCCCGGTGCCCACGGACATCACCCCGGCGACGCTCGATTTCGACCCGGCGATGCTCAAGAAATTTGGCCTGTAGGCGTGGGTATGCGCCGCCAGCCGCCAACTCACTGTATTTTGCCATCATTCAGCCACCTTACCCGAATTTCCCTCAACCGGAAACACAAAACCATGAGCATCACCCGACATGATCCGGCCAACCGCCATTTGCTGCGTCCTATACGCGGCGACGCGGAGCCCTGGCAGTATATCGGTGTATCTGTGGCGTCGCGGGCCTTGTTTGACCCCATGACGAGCCGGGTGCGCCGCCGACCCTCCCTCAAAATCAACCCCGCCGGCTGGCGGATTTTACAGAATGTATTGCGGATTAGATAGCACCCCCCGCGCGCAAGCGGAAAAACCGGGTTCGGCGATGCCGAACGCCGGAGCTGTCGGGCTGCGCGCGGCGGTGGAACCAGCTTTTGGGCACACGCCCGTTCTCGTGACCGAACTGGTGGCCTTGCTCAAGCAGAATCAGGTATCTGGCGCACTCCATTTTTTAGACTGCACTTTTGGCGGGGGCGGTCATACGCGGGCGATGCTGGCGTCCAACCCGGCCGTCCGGGTGACGGCGCTGGACCGTGATCCCGCGGCCCAAGGGCGGGCGGCGGTGCTGGCCGCGGAATTCCCCGGTCGACTCGATTTCCACGATCTTTCCTTTTCCCGGATAGACGAACTGACTGAACCTGGATACGCCGCGGTTGTTTTTGACCTCGGCGTATCTTCTTTCCAACTCAATGAAGCAGCGCGTGGTTTCTCCTTCCGCCAGGCGGCGCCGGCCGACATGCGCCTGGATCCGCGCGAGGGCCTGCCTGCGGCCCAATTCCTGGAGCAGGCGACCCGCGAGCAACTGGTGGCAGCGGTGCGGGATGCCGGCGAGGAGCCGAAGTGGCGCCGGGTCGTCGAAGCCATCTTGCGCTTCCGCGGCACAGGCCGCTTGGCGAGGACGGATACGCTGGCCGAGGTGGTGGCCGAGGCCGTTGGCGGCATCCCCTCCCGAATTCACCCAGCCACCCGGACATTTCAGGGTTTGCGCATTACTTTGAATGCGGAGTTGGACGAATTGGAGGCGGCGTTGCCGAAAGCAGTGGACCGGCTGGCGCCTGGCGGCGTGCTGGCGGTCATCAGTTTTCATTCTTTGGAAGATCGAATTACCAAGCGCTTTATGAATCGGCTGTGCGGCCGGCCGGAGCATGCCGACGATGCCACGCCGGCGCAATTGCGCGCGGCCGCGCGCGCGGAACTGTTGACGCGCAAACCCGTCATGCCAGGTTCCGCGGAACTGGCGGCCAATCCCCGCAGCCGGTCCGCCCGCCTGCGAGCGGCGCGGCTGCTGCCCCGGACCCGCGCCTGAGCGCGATTTTTTGAGGAATTCAATATCACAATAAGTCAAAAATACACCACATTTATTCAACCCTAATCATTCACTCCCATGCGTGAACCACCCCGTCAACCGCCCGCGTTCTGGCTGCGCCTGCTTCCCGCCGTGTTGTTCTTGCTGTTCCTCGGCGGGGCGGCGGGCGCGGGTTTGATGGTGATCCACCTCCGCCAGGAAGTGGCGCACCTGGCGGCGTCGTCGGTGAAGCTGCAATCCACGCTCGTGGACACCGGGCGCCATATTCAAGAAATGGCCGCGGCCGTCGCCATGGCGCAGGAACCGGAGGCACTGCGGGCGCGGGTCGGCACCCGCCTGGCGCCGATGACCGAAACCCAAATTCACTGGGTGCGCATGTCGGGTTCCGGCCCCCAGCTCGAAGCTCCGGCCCCTGCCGCGGCCCCGGCATTTTCCCTTACTTTTGCCGCGGTTGAGCCCACCACCCATTTGCACGTGCTGCGATGAGCCGAGCGTTTGTATCTCCTTTCCGTCTGGGTCTGATGACCGTTGTCGTCGTGCTGTGTTTCGGCGCGGTCTTTTACCGGCTGTATGACTTGCACGTGGTACAACGGCCCCATTTGCTGGAAGTGGTCCGGCATGACCGTCAAAAATTTGACCTGCTCTATGCGTCCCGTGGTGACATCGTGGACCAGCACGGATTTACCCTCGCCACCACGCGCGTGCTTTATGAGCTGGGTGTGGACCCTCAGGCCGTGGAGTGGCAGGGCGACCAACTGAAGGACAAGGCCAAGCTGCCGGCGTTGGCCGGTTTGTTGGGCCTGCCTGCAGCGGACGTCGAACAGGCCTTTACGAACAAGTACAAGGAGGTTGATTCCAACGAAGGTACGGAACACCAGACCATCCGCTGGACGGTGTTGAGCCCGCGGGTGGATCCATCCGTGGAGGGCCAAATTGAGGCGCTAAAGATCAAGGGTGTCTATGGCAATCGCAAATATGAACGGGTTTATCCCGGCGGACAATTGGCGGCGCACGTGCTGGGTTTCATGAGCAAGGACGGTGTGCCCCAAGCCGGCATTGAATCCGCCATGGATTTCTATTTGCGGGGTCAAAACGGCTGGCGCGAAACAGAGCAGGACGGCCATCACCACGAATTGGATCAGTTTGGTATCCGCCAGGTGGATCCGGCGAATGGCTTGAAGGTGGAACTGACCATTGACCTGCAGCTGCAGGACTATGCCGAACGGACCGTGGACAGCCTGGTGAAGGAATATCAGCCGCAAGGCGTCACAATCATCATGAGCGAACCCTCTTCAGGGGAAATCCTGGCCATGGCCAATTACCCCACTTACGACCCGAATCGTTACCAGGATTTTCCGCAGGTGAATTTAAAGAATCGCGCCCTGGCCGATGTGTTTGAGCCCGGATCCACCTTCAAGGTGGTCACCGCTGCCGCGGCGCTCAATGAAGGCGTCGTGCAGCCGACGGACACTTTTGACTGCGCCAAACCCACGATCGAAGTCAACGGCCGGATTTTGAAACTGCCGGACGACGCCGAGCATAACGGTGTGCTGACGGTGGAGAAGATCGTCGCAGAGTCGTCCAACCGCGGCGCGGCGAACATCGGGGTCAAGCTGGGCGCGCCGCGTTTGCGCGACTATGCGGCGGCCTTTGGTTTTGGAAAAGTCACGGGGATGGGTTTGGCGGGCGAATCCCGCGGGGTACTGCACCCGCTGCGGGATTTCGATTTGGACAGCCTGCTCATCACGCGCATGCCCATGGGCCACGGCGTGGATGCGACGGCGCTGCAAGTCCACCAAGCCATGACGGTGGTGGCCAACCATGGTCTGCTGATGGAGCCGCACGTGGTGCGCCGCATCGTGGATGCCCGGGGCGCGACGGTCGTGCAATTCGTGCCGAAAGTGGAACGCCGCGTCATTTCGACGGCCACCGCGGACACGATGAACCTGATGCTGTGCGAAGTGGTCAAGGATGGCACCGCGACGCGCGCGAATTTGCAGGACATCACCGTGGCGGGCAAAACGGGCACCACGCAGAAGATCATTAACGGCAAGTATTCCAGCGATCATCACATCTCGACTTTTTCCGGTTATCTGCCCGCTGAACGCCCGCGCCTCGTCATTACGATAATCGTGGATGATGCCAACATGCAAGGCAAGGGGATCGCCTACGGCGGCATCGTTTCGGCGAAGGCTTTCCAGCAGGTGGCGAAGGATTCAGTCAATTATTTGGGCATCCAGCCCTGCAATCCCGCCACCAGTGCGCGTACCAATCTTGTTGCAATGAAAGGAGACAATCTTGATTTCTTTCGCTAACCTTGAAAACAGCCTCGGCATCAGCCCCTTCCTCATGGCCGCGCGTCTTGCGGCGATGGCGGAAAGTGAGCGCCGGGGCCGTGCCTGCATGGACTACTCGCTGAAAAACCTTCTTTCCGGCACGACCGTGCTGGCCCTGCGCGGTGACGCCGACCGGGCCATCACGGGTCTGGTGACGGACAGCCGCCGCGTGGTGCCGGGGGCACTCTTCTTCGCATTGGAAGGGGCGCGGGTGAATGGCGCGGATTTTGTTGAGGAGGCGATCGGACGCGGCGCGGTGGCCGTGGTGTCAGCGCGGCCTCCCGCCAAACATTCGCCGGCCGTGTGGGCGCAGGTGCTGGATGTGCGCGTGGCCATGGCGGAAATTGCCCGACGGTTTTACCGTGATCCGGACGAGGATTTATTTCTCACCGGCGTCACCGGCACCAACGGCAAAACGACCGTGTCCATGATGACGCAATTTTTGCTCAAGGGGCCGGACGCGCCCTGCGGACTCATTGGCACTGTCCGTTACGAGGTGGGTGCGCGCACGCTGCCCTCCTACAAGACCACACCGGAATCGGTGGACCTTTTTGCCCTGTTTGACCAGATGCGCGACGCGGGCTGCACGGCCTGCGCGATGGAAGTCAGCTCCCATGCGGTGGCGCAGGCCCGGATCCACGGGGTGCGTTTTGACGCCGTGGCCTTTACCAATTTGACGCAGGACCATCTGGACTACCATGGTTCGCTGGAAAATTATTTTAATGCCAAGGCCCGCCTATTCACCGGCGAATGTGGCCACCAGGCGCGGGTGGCGGTGATCAACGTGGACGATCCGTATGGCCGCGTGCTGGTGGATCGCCTGCCTGCGGGCGTCGAAGCGGTGACGTACGGTTTTTCGGCGTCGGCCGGTTTGCGCGCTGTCAACGTGGTCTTGGCGCCGGGCGGCAGCCAGTGTGAAGTCGAATGGACGGGTGGGCGGGCGCGGCTGACCCTCGCGCTTCCCGGGCGTTATAACATCTTGAATGCATTGTGCGCACTGGGGCTGGCCCGGGCGGCGGGGCGCGATTTAAACTTGCTCGTGCCGCGCCTGGCTCAATTCTCCGGGGTGCCGGGCCGCATGGAAAAGATTGATTCCAGCCAGCCGTTCCAGGTTTTGGTCGACTATGCCCACACGGATGACGCCCTTAGCCACGCCCTCACCATGCTGCGTGACGTGTGTGCCGGACGGCTGCTGGTGGTTTTTGGCTGTGGCGGCAACCGCGACCGCGCCAAACGCCCGCGGATGACGGCCGCCGTGCAGCGCTGGGCCGATTTCGCCTGGGCCACTGCGGATAATCCGCGCAAGGAGCCGCTGGCGCAGATTTTTGCGGACATGCGCGGCGGGCTAACGGCACCGACGCGCATCCGGTTCGTGGATGACCGCCGCCGCGCCATTGCGCTTGCGATGGAAGAGGCCAAGCCCGGCGATTGTGTGCTTATTGCCGGCAAGGGCCATGAAACCTTCCAGGAATTTGCCGATACCGTGGTGCCATTCGACGACCGCCAGGTTGCGCGGGAACTCTTGAACCTTCGTTACGGCACAACCCTCCGCCGTCCGTGATGCTAATGCCGAATTTCGCACGCTCCATGCCCCTCTACGACCCAGCCGATCTGGCCGCCTGGACTGGCGGCCGGTGGCGCGGCCCTTCTCCAGGGCCCGCGTTGGGCCCGCTTGTGGCCGACTCGCGCCGCCTGCGGCCCGGAGAAATATTTGTCGCGTTGAAAACGCCGAAGCGTGACGGGCACGACTATTTGGAAGCGGCGCGGGCGGCGGGTGCCGGCGGCGCCCTCGTGGCGCAGGTGGATGAAAGAGTCGCCCTGCCCCAATTGCTGGTCGCGGAGCCGGCCAGGGCCTGGCGGGCGGTGGCGGCCGCGCAGCGGAAGAATTTTCCGGGCTCCATCGTGGGTATCACTGGCAGCGCGGGCAAAACCTCGACGAAGGAATTGTTGCGCCTGTTGCTGGGGCCCGCCGTGCATGCCACGCAAGGCAATGAAAATAATTTGCTCGGTGTGCCGCTGACGTTGTGCGGCTTGGATCCGGTGGCGCACCGTTTCGGCGTCATCGAAGCGGGCATCAGCGAGCGCGGGGAAATGGCGGAACTGGCGAAGATGATTCAGCCGGACATCGCCCTCATCACCCTCGTCGCCCCAGCCCATTTGGAGAAGCTGGGTTCGGTCGAAGGCGTCGCCCATGAGAAGGCCCGGCTGGCGCAGGCCGTTCGGCCGGGGGGGTGGGTGGTAATGCCGGCCTCGTGTTTGGAATATTATGTCTTTCGGCGCCTACCCGCGCAGGCTGCGGTGGTGGCGCCAGCGGACGGGCCGCCGCCTGCCGGCCCGTCCGCACGGCTCTTTCTCTACCGCGCGGTTTATCAACCGGGCGCCGGCTGGCGCTTGGAAGTTTTTGAGACTGGCGGCGAGACCTGCACGTGGAATTTGCCCACTTCGATGACACCCGGCCTGGCGGCCAATGCGGCGCTTGCGGTGGTGACGGCGCACTTGCTGGGGGTGGCCGACGGAGTGGTCCAGGCGGCGTTGTCCGAGTGGCAACCGGCTCCCCTGCGTGGGGAGTGGCTGTGCCATGGGAATAAGATATTCCTAGCCGATTGTTATAACGCGAACCCGTCATCCATGGCGGATGCGCTGGCCGGATTTGCCGTGCGGGCGCCGGTGGAACAACCGCGGCTTTACATTCTTGGGAGCATGGCGGAACTGGGGCCGCAGGCGGCGGCGTTGCACCGCACGGCCGTGGCGGGATTGCGGTTGCGTCCCCAAGATCGGGCGCTGCTCATCGGCCCGCACGCGGAGGATTACCGGGCATCCTTGTTTGCGACCGGCCATTCTTCAGCGCAAATCGGCGTGGTTTCACTGGAACTGGCGGAAGCGGCCGTGGCGAATTTTTCCGGGGCGGTATTATTAAAAGGCAGCCGCGCTTACGCGTTGGAACAATTATTGCCGCACCCGTTGCGCCAGGGCAGGGAGGCCCATGTGCCATGCTGACATTTTTGGCCAATTACGAAAAATCCTGGGGACCGTTGCGTCTGTTTCGCTACGAAACGTTTCGCGGTTTGGGCGGCGCGGCGACGGCCCTGTTGCTGGGCTTTTTACTGGCACCGTGGCTGTTTGAGAAATTGCGCGGTTTGAAGGCCGCCCATCCCTCGCGCGGCAAGGATGATTTGGGCAAACTGGCCGAAAGCAAACTGTCCAAGGCGGGCACCCCGACCATGGGTGGTCTGCTCATTTATTTGGTGGTGACGGTGAGCGTGCTTTTGTGGGCCAAGCCCAACACCTACGTCGGCGTCTGCCTGATGTTGTTCACCGGGTTGACCGCAATCGGCTTTGCCGACGATTATCTAAAGATCACCAAGAAGAACAGCAAGGGTCTCGCAAGTCGCTGGAAGCTGGCGGGGCAGGGTGCGCTCACCATCGTGGCGGTGGGACTGCTCTTTTTTTGGCATCCGGATATACACCACGCCATGAGCGCGCTACGCGTGCCGTTCCGCATTCCGGCCCTCATCCCGGATATGCCGATTTGGTTTGTGGCACCCTTCTTTTTCCTCGTCATGGCCGGCTCCAGCAACGCCATCAATTTGACCGATGGCATGGACGGTCTGGCGATTGGCTGCACCATCACGGTCGCGCTGGTCTATGCCATTTTCGCCTATTCCGCGGGCAACGCGCGCATCGCCGAATATTTGAATATTTCCTACGTGCCGGGCGTGGGCGAGTTGGCCATCGTCTGTTCCGCGCTCGTTGGGGGTGGGCTGGCGTTCTTGTGGCACAACGCCCTGCCGGCGTCGGTCTTCATGGGCGACACGGGTTCGCTGGCCCTGGGCGGCATCATCGGCGCCATTGCCTTTATGACCCAGCAACCGTTTACGCTCATCATCGTCGGCGGAATTTTTGTCATGGAGGCCGGTTCGGTGTTGTTGCAGGTGGCGTCCTTTAAATTGCGCGGCGGCAAGCGCATCTTTCTGATGTCCCCACTGCATCATCATTTTGAATTGCTCGGCTGGCCGGAATCAAAACTGGTCATCCGCTTTTGGATCTTGTCCGTGCTGTTCGCGCTCGCCGGGCTGGGCACGTTGAAATTGCGCTGAAACCCGCCCTCTGCCTCCCCCATCATGAATCTTCCCGAAGCCATCGCTTCCGTAGCGCGCCGCCCCGTGGCCGTGCTCGGTTTTGGCGTGAGCGGGCAGGCGGCGGCGGCGCTGCTGCGTCAATGCGGGTGTGGTGTGGAGGCCTATGATGAAAAGACCGTGCCGGGAGTGCGCGGGGACTTCGGCCCGACGGAAGCCAAGCGGCACGATCTGGTGGTTTACAGCCCCGGATTCCGGCAAGATCACGCCTGGCTGGCGGCGGCGCGCGCCGCCGGTTGCCAATGCCTTGGCGAATTGGATTTTGCGTCGTTATTTTGGAAGGGAACGCTCATTGCGGTCACCGGCACCAATGGCAAGACCACCCTCACCGAATTTCTGGCCACGGCCTTGCGGCGCCAGGGGCAGTCCTCGGTGCCGGCGGGCAATATCGGCCACCCGCTGTCGCGATTGGACGATTTGGGTGCCACCGAAGGCCGGGTGGCGGTGTGTGAGGTGAGTTCCTTCCAGGCCGAGGGATTGCAGTACCTCCAGCCTCATGTGTTGTTGTGGACCAACTTCGACGAGGACCATCTGGATCGCTACGCCAACTTGCGGGATTATTTTTCGGCCAAATGGAATCTGGTGGAGCGGTTGGCGCAACCGCGGCTCTTCGTGGGCGAAAGCGTGGCGCTGGCCGCGCAGAAGTTTGGTCGGAAACTGCCCCCGGCCGCAGTGGTAGTGCGGCGCGGGGACGCCTGGCAGCCGGCGCCGGCGGGCTCGGTATTTGCGACGCACCCGCAGTGCGAGAACTACCTGGTGGCGCAGGCCTATTGGCTGGCGGAGGGCTACCCGCTCCAGGTCCTGGAGGAAACCGCGCAATCGTTTTCAACCCGCCGGCACCGCCTGGCGCCGGTGGTGGAGTGGCAAGGGGTGACGTATTGGAATGACTCCAAGGGCACCAATTTTCATGCCACGCTGGCGGCCTTGGAAAGTTTTTCCCATCCGGTGGTCTGGATTGGCGGCGGCAAATCCAAGGGCGGCGATATTGAAGGCTTTGCGGGGAAGGTGGCCGGTCGGATCCGCGAGGCTTTTCTCATCGGGGAGACGGCGGGCATCCTGGCGACGGGGCTCCATCAGCGGGGCGTGGCCGCGACCCAGTGCGAAAGCCTGCGCGAGGCGGTGCAGCGGTCCCATGACGCCGCCCGGCAGAGTCTGCCGGCGCAGGTTTTGTTCAGCCCGGGATTTTCGAGTTTCGACATGTTCCACGACTATGCGGAGCGCGGTCTGGCCTTCGAGCAGGCGGTTTTGGGTTTGAAGGCGGGCCGTTCCGGCGTTATGCAGGAGACCGCCCCGGTCTGACCCCGGGCCCGCCCGTGCAATTCCCAGAAATCATTACTTAACTGTTTCCATCAACTACGAATAATCATGAACACGCAACAGAGAAAATTCCTGGCCATCGCCACGGTGGTGGGCCTCCACGCCGTTGTTATCATCTTCATGCTCGCCTTCCATGGTTGCAAGTCCGACGCGGCGAAAACCGCCCCCACGGCCCTGGCGCCGGCCCCCGCACCGGCCGGCAGCCCGGTGGCGGACAACGAGAAGGGTTTTTATTCGCCGACCACCCCGCCGCCGGAACCGGTGCGGCCCGTTGCGCCGGTAATTGTGCCGGAGCCGACGCCCCAGCCGGTGGCCCAATACACCGAAACGCTCAGGCCGCCAGCGTCATTGGGGAGCACCCCGCCCCCGGACTCGGCGCCAATGTCGGTCATGTATGAAGTGGCGGCAGGGGACAGTCTATCCACGATTGCCCGGAAGAATGGCATCACGATCAAGGAATTGGTGGATGCCAATGCTCCGAAAATCACCGTGAGCACAATTTTGCAGCCCAAGATGCAATTGAAAATTCCGGCCCGGCCGGCGGCGGCGACTGCGCCCATGACGGCCGCGGGCGACGAGCATCTTTATAAAGTGGCGGCGGGCGACAGCCTGGCGAAGCTCGCCAACGCCAATCACACGACCATCAAGGCGTTGCAGGAAGCAAATGCCATGGGCACGTCCACCGCCATCCGCCAGGGTCAAATGTTGAAGCTGCCGGCCGCCACGGCCGCAACTGGTGCCAGCACTCCGACCACTGCCGGGACCGACGCGGGCGAGGGCACTTATACCGTCGTCCCCGGTGATACGCTGGGCAAAATCGCGGGAAAAGTTGGCGTGACGTTGAAGGAATTATATGGTTCCAGCGGCTTAAATGACACCACGGCGAAGAACATCAAGCCGGGCCAAAAGATCAAACTGCCGGCCAGCGCGCACGCTCCAGCCGGAACTGCGCCAGCCGGCTCCACCGACAGTTCGCCGACCACAATTTTGAATCCGACCACGTCGCCCACGGTTACGGCAGTGCGGGCGGATGCGGCCACGAACTCCCCGCCGGTCACCGCGATCAAGCCGTAACTTTCCACGTGCTGGAATCCATCCCTCATGAACGCAACCGCCGCCCTTCAACCCCGTTCGCGATCCCGTGGGCTTAGCCCCGGGGCGATAATCTTCGTTTGCGCCCTGGCGCTGACGCTGCTTGGGTTGGTTGTGTTGAGCAGTGCCGGTCAGGAGGCCAGCAAGGAGGCCGTGACGGACCCCCTGTTTTATTTCAAGCGGCAATTGGTTTGGTGCGGCATCGCCATCATCCCGTTAACCGTGATGGCAACGGTGCCGCTCGAATGGCTGCGGCGTTATAGCTGGATTATCGGCCTGGCGGCTCTGCTCGTGCTGGGATCCGTATTGAGTTCGCATATTGGCTCGGTGCACAAGGGTGCGCGCCGGTGGCTGGAGTTTCACGGTCTGCGCTTGCAGCCGTCGGATTTTGGCAAGCTGGCATTGATCATTTGTCTTTCCAGCTACCTGGCGGCCAACCAGCGGCGGATTGGGACTTTTCTGCGGGGCTTTGTCGCTCCGCTGGCCATTGTCGCGGTTTTTGCCGGCCTGATCATCAAGGAGCCGGACTTCGGAACGGCGGCATTGTGCGGCTTGGTGGGCTTTCTCCTCTTGTATCTGGCGGGTACGCGGATGGTCTATCTCCTTCCCTCGATCCTTTGCAGCGGAGCGCTTTTTTCCGCAATGGTTTATTTTGATCCGGTGCGCTTCAAGCGCATTCTATCTTTTCTGCACATGGATGACCCGAACATCCAGGCCGACGGTGCCTATCAACTTTTCCAGGGCATTCTCGGTTTTGGGTCGGGCGGCTTGACGGGTGCCGGGTTGGGTCAGGGCCGGCAGCAACTGGCATTTTTGCCCGAGGCGCACACGGACTTCGTGCTCGCGGTAGTGGGCGAGGAACTCGGCCTGGTTGCGACCGCGGGCGTGGCGCTAATTTTCTTCATCATCTTTGTCGTGAGCCTCCGCGCCTTGCGCCGGGCGCCCAATCTTTATGAATTCTCGCTGGCGTGTGGCGCCCTGCTGATGTTGACGGGCCAGGCACTCATTAACATGGGCGTGGTAACGGGTCTTCTGCCCACCAAGGGCATGTCGCTGCCATTCTTGAGCTACGGCGGCACCAATTTAATGCTGATGTTTGCGCTGGTGGGGCTGCTGATGAACTGCTTTCGGCGCTGGGACCGCCCGGTCATGCCGCAGGCGAGCGAACTATAAACCATGAGCACCTTTGCCATTTCCTGTGGTGGAACCGGCGGCCATTTGTCGCCGGGCATTGCCCTCGCCGAACGCTTGGCGGCGAAGGGCCACCGCCTGACGTTGCTCATCAGCAAAAAGGAAGTGGACTCGCGCCTCATCAGCAAATACCCGCAAATGGAGACGCTGGTCTCCCCCGGTGCGGGATTCAGCCTGACGCCGTCGAAATTGACCAAGTTTGTATTTTCGCAAATGGCCGGATTCTTTTCCGCATTGAATTTTTTACGCCAGAACCGCCCGGACGTGATTGTGGGTTTTGGCGGGTTCATGACGGTCGGCATCACGGTGGCGGGCTACTTTCGCGGCATTCCGGTGGTGTTGCATGAATCGAACCGCAAGCCCGGGCGCTCGGTGCGCCTTTTGAGCGGCTTTGCCCGGCGCATTTATCTCCCGCCAGGGGTGCAGTTGCGCGGGCTGCCGCCGCAGGCCTTGCGCCATTGCGGTTTTCCGGTGCGGCAGGAAATTCGCGCGCTGCCGCGGGATGCCGCGCGCAGCCGCCTCGGCCTGCCGGTGGACGGGAAAGTTCTGCTGGTGTTGGGCGGCAGCCAGGGCGCCCGCCCGCTTAACACGTGGCTTTCGAAGAATTTCGGCCGATTGGCGTCGCGCGGCGTGAGCGTGGTGTGTGTGACCGGCCCCGGCAAGGGCAGTGAGGGGCAGATTGAGTGCGCCGACGCCCAAGGCCGGCGCCGCGTCGCGCGCCTGCTCCCCTTTTGCGATGACATGGCGGCGCTGCTGTCCTGCGCGGATCTGGCGGTGTCACGCGCGGGAGCCGGGAGCCTCGCGGAATTTATCCGCTGCCGCCTCCCGGCGATTCTGGTGCCGTATCCATTCGCGGCGGACAACCACCAGTGGGAAAACGCCCGGTATTTCGAACGGCAGGGCGGTGGCCTGGCGCTGGACCAGGCGGATTTGGCGCGATTGACCGACGAGGTGAATGAGCTCATCTTCAATGACTTTTTGCTCGAATCCTTCCGCCGCAACCTGGAGCGCATGGAGCACTCCAACTCGCTCGACCTGTTGCTGCACGACCTCGAAGCTCTCGCAGTCCAGGGCCACCAGTTCGACGCCGAGGAAGCCCCGGCGACGATTTGAGGATTTACCGCCCCCCCTCCTGCCCGCTGCTCATTCATGAACGACACCCGCGAAAATGTTTTCTTCCTTGGCCTCGGCGGCATGGGGATGGCGCCGCTGGCTCTCTACCTCAATGAGGCGGGTTGCCGGGTGCGCGGGTGTGATGATCATTGGCGTGAGCCCGTGCGCCGACTGCTGGAGCGC
This sequence comes from uncultured Opitutales bacterium, assembly GCA_964561455.1. GTDB lineage: Bacteria > Verrucomicrobiota > Verrucomicrobiia > Opitutales > JABDGR01 > JABDGR01. The sequence continues at coordinate 12,669 of CAZLPS010000042.1, read as the reverse complement.
CAGGGTATCGCGGCGGTGCCCTGTTCGGAATTGCCGGCCGATATTTCACGGGTGGTTTATTCGAGCGCCATTGCGGCGAGCCATCCACTCTTGTGCGCGGCGCGCGAGCGCGGCCTGGGCACCCTGCGGCGCGGAGAAATGCTGGCGGAGGCGGTGCGCGGCCGGCGTTTGATTGCCGTGGTGGGCAGCCATGGTAAGACGACAACGACGGCACTCCTCATTCATGCCTTGCGCGCGGCAGGTCACGAGGTCGGCTACCTCCTGGGCGCATTGTTTGCGGATCCAGAAACACCCCCCGCCCGCCACGCCGTCACCCAGTGGGTCGCCGCCGAAGTGGATGAAAGCGACGGCACCATTGACAATTTTGCGCCGGAAATCACCGTGGCGGTCAATTTCGACTGGGACCACGCTGACCGCTACCGTACCGAGGCGGACCTTGAGGCGACCTTCATCAATTTATTCCGCCGCACCCGCCAGTTGGTGCTTATTCCCCAATGGGATGCCCGGTTGCGCCGCCTGGCCGAGATGGCGGGCACTCCGTTCCGCACCTTTGGTCCTGAAGGGGACTTTTCCGCCCGCGCGAGCGGTGACGACGGAGTCCACCAACGCCTGGCGTTGAACGGGGCCTTTCAAAAATCGGTCGTGGAAATTCCCCTGGGCGGCGATTTTAACGCGGCCAACGCGGCGGCCGCCCTGGCTGCCATACACTCTGCGTTTGGGGAGATTCCCCTGGAGCCGTTTGGGGGTTACCGGGGTGTGTCGCGCCGGCAGGATTTGCTGCTGAGCCGGCCGGGCCTTTCAGTATTTGCCGATTACGCGCATCATCCCACGGAAATCGCGGCCCTTCTGCGCAATCTGCGTGCGCGTTCCGCGGGGCGGCTGCTGGTGGTGTTTCAACCCCACCGGTACACGCGGACCAAGCAATTTGCGCAGGATTTTGCCCGAGTGCTGGCCGCAGGGGACCACGTCTTTCTCCTGCCCGTTTATGCGGCGAGTGAGCCGCCGCTGGCGGAGGGCACCACGGCGGCCATTTTGACCGCGGCGGCCGGCCATGATGGGAAATTCTCCCTGTATGAATCTTTTGGCGAACTCGAATCCGCACTTCTTGCCGAACTCGGGAAAACAGCCGGCGGGGCCACGATTGCCATTGTGGGCGCCGGGGACATTGACGAATTTGCCACCACCTTCATCCGCCGGCTGGCGGGGGAAAGTGCCGCGCCCATTTCTGCCGTGATTACCCAAGAAAACACCCTTGACTGGTTCGATGTGCTGCGTCCGCGGCTGCATTCGGACACGCTGGCGCGACGCCATGAATCGCTGGCCGATAAAACGACGCTTGGGGTGGGTGGCTCCGCCCGCTATTACGCGGAACCCGCCGATGCCGAAGATCTGGCCCGCCTGCTCGCGGCGGCCAAGGCGGCCGAGGTACCGGTATTTTGCCTGGGGCGCGGGTCCAACATCATTGTGGCTGATTCGGGATTTCCTGGGTTGGTGCTGCGGCTGACCCACCCGTTTTGGAGGAGGCTGGAATTGAAGGAGGGCGGGCGAATTTTTGCCGGCGCGGGTGTGCGCTTGAAGGAACTCTGCGGTTATGCCGCGCGCCATGGTCTGGTGGGATTCGAGTTTCTGGAAGGAATCCCCGGCTCTGTCGGCGGTTCGTTGCGGATGAACGCCGGCGCGATGGGCGGCTGGATTTTTGACCTGGTTGAGCGGGTGGAATTTGTCACGCCCAGCGGGGAATTACACACCGCCGCGCGCGCGGAATTTAATCCCGGCTACCGGCAGTGCCCGGAATTGCTGACCACCATTGCCACGGGTGCGCTGTTTAACGCCCCGGCCGGCGGATTGCCGGAGGATATTCGACTGCGGATGGAGAATTTCTCCACCCGGCGAAAATCCACGCAACCGCGCGAACGCAGCGCCGGATGCCTGTTTAAAAACCCGCTCAATGGCCACGCGGGCAAGCTGATTGACGGCCTGGGGCTGAAGGGCCGGCGGGTTGGCGCGGTGGAGGTATCGAACATCCACGCCAATTTTATCGTGAACCACGGCGGCGGCACTGCGACCGATGCACTGGCGCTCGCGCGCCAGGTGCGCGACGAAGTGCGCGCCCGTGCTGGCATCGAATTGGAGCCCGAAGTGTTGTTGCTGGGCGCGAAATGGGAGGATGTTTTAAAATGAAATTGCCGGTGGCGCAGACGACGGTGGCCGTACTTTGCGGAAGTGATTCCGCGGAGCGCCCGGTCTCGCTCGTTACCGGTAACGCCATCGCCACGGCGTTGACGGAGGAGGGCTTTGCCGTCGAATTGGTGGATTTGCCGGGCACCACCCTGCCGGACACGCTGGACCCGGCGCGCCAGGTGGTTTTCCCCGCGCTCCATGGCGGTTGGGGGGAAAACGGCGGCGTGCAGGCGGCTCTCGAGGCCCGCGGCCTGGCCTATGCCGGTTGCGGTCCGGAAGCTAGCCGCCTGTGCATGGACAAGGTGGAGACCAAGCGTGTGCTGGCCGCCGCCGGCCTGCCGGTCCTCCCGCATGTCATTTTTACCGGGGACCAACCCTCGTCGGTTTCCTCACTGGTGGCGAAATTGGGGCCCGCCATAATCATCAAGCCCGTCGCGGAAGGCAGCAGCGTCGGATTGCATCGCGCGGCCAATCGTCCGGAATTGGCGGCGGCGTTGCAACGGCTGACGCCAGGCCAGTGGATGGCGGAAACCTGGGTGCGCGGGCGCGAAGTGTCGGTCGGCGTGCTGGCGGGCCGGGCGCTCGGCGTGGTGGAAATCCGGCCGAAAGATGGCGCCTCCTACGATTTTGAGCACAAATATACGGCGGGGATGACGGAGTATTTCTTTCCGGCCCCGCTGGCTGCCGCCGTGACGGAAAAAATTCAGGCTGCCGCCGCCGCCGCCTTTGCCGCTTGTGGCTGCCGCGATTTCGCGCGCGTGGATTTCATGCTGCCGCCCGCAGGGGGCTGCGTCATTTTGGAAATTAACACCATGCCGGGTTGCACCCCGACGAGCCTGCTGCCCAAAAGCGCTTCGTGTTGCGGTTACACCTTTCCGAAATTAATCCGGGCGATGATTGGTCCCGCGCTGGAACGTTTTGCCGCCGTTGCGGCCACCCCATGAAAAAGTCCTCCCTTACCGCCGCTGAGGGCCTGCGCACCTGGCAGGAAATCGGCCAGCACGCTGCCGCCGATCGGGCCTTGTCGGCGGTCGCGCGGCGCAACCGTCTTGTGCGCTGGGTGGGTTGGGGCGCAACCTTGGTGGGCGTGGCGCTGCTTTTGATTTTCAGCGTTTGGACCATTCGGCGGACGCCCACTCCGCCCTCCACCGTTCCTGCCCGTCCGGCGGCAGGTTCACTGCGCAAATTCGAATTTACCACGGACGGGGTGCTGACCGAGGGCTGGGTGCGGGATTTCCTGCAATTGCATCCCGGGGATTCGCTGGAAAGAATGGACCTTCTGGCTTTGCGCCGTCGCCTTTTGAGTTCATTGCAAGTAAGTGAAGCCCAGGTCGAGCGCGTGCTCCCGGGCACTTTGCGTGTCAGCGTCAAGGAACGGCATCCGGTACTCCGCGTGGCCACGGACAGCGGAATGGGGAATTACAAGGTATACCTTCTGGCGCGCGATGGCGTGGTGTTTGCGGGCGAGGATTTTCCGGAGCCGATCCTGAATCGTCTGCCTTGGATGGCTGGCTTGGCGCTCCACCGCGGGATGGGCGATGCCTTCCTTCCAGTGGCCGGACTGAATCGGGTGGCCGATTTGCTCGCCGTGGCCCATGCGCGGGCCGCGCCACTTATGGCCGACTGGACCGTGGTGGATTTGAGCGAGTTCGATCCGCGCCCGCAGGCGCCGCTGTCGTTGATCAAGGTGCAGTCCGGCAAATTGGGTGAACTAACCTTCCTTGAACACAATTTCGACATCCCGGCCGGGAATTTTGACACGCAGGTCAGTCGGCTGGTGTTTGCCGTGCAACAACTTCAGGATAAACCGGTGCCGATGCTGATCCGCGGGCTGGATTTGTCCGTGGCCAACCAGGCGATCGTTCAACCGATTACCCTGGCTGCGTCGCCCCCGACCCGAAGGGCGCGCTAATTTCCAACTTCATGAGCAACCCCCAAATCGTCGCGGCAATAGACATTGGCACGTCCAAGGTCGTGGTCCTCGTCGGCGAAATTTATCCCGGCGACCGGCTGAACATCCTGGGGGTGGGGCAGGCGTCCACGCTAGGGGTGCGCAAAGGGGACATCATTGATTTTATGGCGGCATGCAATTGCGTGCACGCTGCCCTGCTCACCGCGGAACAAAACGCCCGCGTCCAGGCCGACGTGGCGTTTCTCGCGCAATCGGGTTCGCACCTGACCGGCTTTGCGCAGCACGCCGAGGTGGCGGTCAGCGCGGCGGACAACCGGGTGCGGCCCATTGACGTGCAGCGGCTGTTGGCGGAAGCGCGGAAGAAGGAACTGCCCGCCGGTCGCCTCGCCATTCACCACATTCGCAATTCCTTCAAGCTCGACGGCCGGCCCATCGCCGACCCGCACGGGCAATTGGGCGAAAAAGTCGAGTTGGGCTTTTGGACCGTCACCGGCGATGAATCCAATCTCAGTAACGCCATTCATCTCGTCAACGGCTACAATGGCCTGGAAGTGAAGGATATTATCGTTTCCAGCGTAGCCTCGGCCAACATGGTGACCCCAGAAATGGATAAAAAAATTGGCGCGCTTGTGCTCGATATTGGCGCGGGCATCACCGATTACGCGCTGTACCGCGACGGGCATATCATCCGGACCGGCGTCATTCCCGTGGGCGGCGACCATTTGACGAACGACCTCAGCCTCGGCCTGCGCATCAGCCGCAAGCACGCCGAAAAGGTCAAAATGAGTTTCGGCCAGGCGATGGTGGATGCCCAGGCCCGTGCCGAAAAGGTATGGATGGTCGGCGACAAGAGTGTCGGCGACCGGTACATTCCGCGGCTGGCCATCTGCCAGATACTGGAGGCCCGCGTCGAGGAACTCTTTTCCATCGTCAAACGCCATCTCGACCCCTTGCTGGTGCCGGAGGACGTGGCGGCGGGCGTGGTCCTCACCGGCGGCACTTCGCGCCTCGCCCTCATCGAACGCGTCGCCGAACGCGTCCTCGGCCTGCCCGCCCGCCGGCCCGCCGACCCGGAATGGTTGACCGAATCCCTGCGAGGGCCGGAATTCAGTACCGCGGTGGGCCTCCTCCTCTTTGCGCTCAATGCGCCCAAACGCGACAACCCTACGGCTGCCACGCGCGGCGGTTCCGGGCTGCTCAGCAATATGGTGCGCTGGCTCGGCTCGTGATTTTTCCATTTTTGCTTCTTCCACCATGAACTCTGCCCACGATTCTCCTTCTTCCGCCGACAGCCTTATCAGCGGCCAGATGCCCGAGGACGGCGTGCGCGTGAAAATTGTCGGCGTCGGCGGCGCCGGCACCAACGCGGTGGACCGCCTCCAGCTGGACCACGTCGGCTTGCATTTGCGCATTGCGGCGCTCAATACCGACGCCCAAGCGCTCAATTCCTCCCCCGCGCCGGAAAAGTTGCTCATTGGGCGCGGTTTGACCCGCGGCGTGGGTACAGGTGGTGAACCCGAGGTGGGCAAAAATGCCGCCGAGGTCGATCGCGACCGCATCGCGAAAATCTTCCAGGGCATGGATTTGGTGTTCATTGTCGCCGGCTTGGGCGGGGGCACGGGTAGCGGTGCAGGGCCGGTGGTCGCGCAAATCGCCACCCAGGCGGGCGCGCTCGTGGTGGCTTTCGTCATGCTGCCGTTTACCACCGAGGGCGGCCGCCGCCGCCAGATTGCCGATCAGGCTCTGGCCGACTTGCGCGCCAATTGTGATGCCGTCATCCCGCTGCCCAACGACCTCCTCCTGCAACATCTGCCCGACGACGCCACGGTGCTTGACGCCTTCGGCCAAGCCGATGCCTGGATTGGCCGCGCCATCCGCTCCATCTCGGCGATTCTATTTCACACCGGGCTTATCAACCTCGACTTCGCCACCCTCCGGCGCACCTTTTCGCCCCGTGGCGGCAAGACGCTCTTCGGTCTCGGTCATGGCGCGGGTGACAATTGCGTCGCCGAAGCCCTCCAGGATTTAATGCTGTGCCCGCTCTTGCACACCCCCGAATTGTCCCGGCGGGCGGATCGCCTGCTGGTCAACATCATCGGCGGCCCGGAGTTGAGCTTGGCCCGCGTGAATGAGATCGTCTCCTCCATCACCGAGAAATTCGGCAGTCGCGAGCAAACGGTCCTCGGCGCCGTCATTGACGAACGCCTCATCGGGAAACTGGAAATCTGCGTCATCGGCGCGACCGAAGTCCGCCCCAAAGGTGCTTCGATGTCCTCCTTGCGCACCGCCCCTCCCGGGCTGCGCGCCGACGGGCCCGCCACTGGCGGCCACCCGTCGCAAGTTATCTTCGCGCGCCCCCCGGCCGCCTCCGTCGCCGCCCCGCTGGTGCCACCGGTGCATGAGTCCAAACTGCGCGGGCACAAGGATGGCGGCGCGCCGCAAAACGAATTCCACTTCGTCGGCGAAGACGAGCAACGCGGGTTTTTCGACCAGACGGAGCGCAATTTTTTCGAAGGCGAGGATTTGGATGTGCCAACCTACCTGCGCCGCGGGGTGAAGATTCAGTTGTGAGATTTTTGAATGTCCGGCCCCAGTGACATATGACCTTTAGAATATCGTGGGCGGGAGCCATGAAAAAATTGAACTTTCAAAGGTTGCCCATCCTCTTGGTTTTCGGATTCCTGGTGGGCTGCCATCCAATTCTGCCCCAAACGGTGGCTGAGGCGGAGTCCATTCGCGGCGTGGCCATGGCCTCAGTCGGCGTACGATGGGATTGGTTGGGTGGGCGGTTGTGGCGGACGGCCGATGGCGGAAAATCCTGGCAGGACGCGACTCCGCCCGGCTTTAACCAATTCTCCGCTGGCCGGCCCGGAAACAGCCGCGGGGATGAATACTTTTTCGATTCGCAATTTGCGCTATTTTCCAATTTTGGCTACTCGCTGGACAAAACCAAGGACACAACCGGGTTGTGGCGGACGACGGACGGCGGGAAGACCTGGTCATTTTCCAAGCGCGACGACGTCTTGGGCGATTTCCATTTCCCGGATGCCAGGCATGGATGGGCGAGAACGGAGGACGATGGCCTGGGCAGCGCCTATGTCCGGTATTTTCAGACGGAGGACGGCGGGGTAAATTGGGCCCCGGTCAAAATTATTCCCCCAGGCGGCGAGGTTGGCGAGGGCTCCCTTGCCGGCACGATGCATCTGAGCAACATCGCGGGCGACAAAATCACCTTTTTTCCCCCGGCGAAAGCCATTATTACGACCGACAACAACCTGGATTTCGAACGCCCCAAAGGCGCCGTCCATTTGCAACTTACCACGGACTTGGGAAAGACCTGGCGCAACCTCACGTTGCCGCTGCCCGCGGGGCCCTATCACAATAGTTTTTTCCACACGTTTCCGCCAACATTTTTTGACGCGAACCACGGCGTGTTGCCGGTCTCGGTGTTCGAATATGGAAAGGATGGTACCGGGCGCATTGTCGGCATCAACGATCTGGCAATGATTTTCTACGCTTCCGACGATGGTGGCGAAACGTGGACTGACGTGGCGGAGTTGCCTCATCATCCTCGCAATCCAAACTCAAATTCAAGATTTGGGGCGGTTTTTGCCTTTTCGCCCAAGAATATCCTCGTGCGCGAAGGCGCCATCTACCACGTCACTCAGGACGCAGGAAAAAGCTGGCAGGACATCCACCCCCGGTTTGATCCGCCGCCCGCCACGTCGGACCCCGACCACTGGCGAATCGAGTTTTGGGATCGGAATCACGGCACCACCACGATTTTCGACGACTTGGGCAATCATGCTCTCTACCAAACTTCCGATGGTGGGGAAACGTGGATGGGAATTAACCTGCCGAAGGTGAATTGAGGTTACTGGAATCACCCCAACTCCACGCTCCGGCCATCAGCCGCCGCGTTCATTACTTTACCGTTGCTTGCGCTTGGGTCAGTTTCTGCACCAAGTCTGCGCGAGCGGCCTCCGGCAAATTGACCGTCCGCGCGGCATTCAGGGCCGCCGTGGAATCCCTGGCCATCCAGGTTGTGAGCACGGTATTAAGTTGTTTCGCCCGGACTTCCGGATCGGTCACCGTGTTGGCCCACGCCAGGACATCGGCGGGGTTTTTGACGGTTTGTGGTGAATCCACCAATTTTGCAACCGCCATGTCGCGCGCCTCTCCCGCGGGTAGCCCAGTGAGCCAGACCGTGAACGCCTGCGGGGCTTGCTCCACCCAGGTCTCGGCGATGGCACCCACGGCTTTGTCGGCACTTGGTCCATCCGGGATTTGCAGGGCGAAAGTGGCCGCTTGGGCCGGGTCGCTGTTCGCGATCCCCGTGGCGAAGGTGACCATCACGTTATTGCGGCTGGCGCCTTCGGGCAGGCTGGTGGCATAATTCCAGGCCGCAGGGAGTTCTGCCGGAGGAAATCCGGCCAGAACCGTGCCCGTCGCGTTGTCTTTCCCCGCCCCGTCGGGGAGGCTCTTGGTCCAATCCAACGCTGCTTGGGGATCCGACGCGGAGAGCGCCCGGGCAATGTCGGGTGAGGCTTTCATATAGGCAGAGGGGTCGGCGGCACTTTGAACAAACGCCGCCGCCGTCGCCGGATCGGTGGCAGCGAGATGGGAAAGAATGCCGTTAATGGCGATATCGCGCGCCGTGGCGTCGGTGGCTGGCAGCGTCTGCGCCCAGGCCAGGGCGGCCTTTGGATTGTCTTGTTGCTGATCGTTCGGCATCGCCACGATGGCACTCGCCCTTACCCCGGGGTCGGTAATTTTGTCGAGCGCCGCCGTGAGGGAATCCCAATCTTGTGGCCTCCCAAATATCTGGTTCACGGCATCGTCGTAGGCTTGTCCGGAGGCATACTGATTTAGCCAATCCATGGCCTGCACCGGGGGTAGATGGGGTATATTTTGATAAATTAGACTGTTCCGTACCGAAATGTTGGAAACCAGATTCAATTCGGCGGCCAGCGTGGGCCCGTCAAATTTCCCGTTGTCCACTTGTTGAGGCACGGCAGTTTCCACGACGTAATCGACCATTCCCAAATTCTCCGGCGGCAGACTCTGCGCCCAACGGATGGCAGATTGCGGGTCCGACTTTGCCCAAGCGGCGGCCACCGAATCTAATGCTGCTCTCTTTCTCGTTGCGGGTAAGAGGCTCATTGCCGCCTCCGCCGCCTCGGCGGGATGCTCACTGGCCCAACCTCCAAAAATCGCTCTCATGGCCCGGCTCGGATTAATCTCTTCGGGCGGGAGCTTGCCCAATAAATCCAAGGCCTTTTGTGGGTCGCTTGCCGCGATTTGCTTCAGTGAAGCAGTGATAAAACGATCGCCATAGGGGAGGTGGGGAAAATCATCAATGAGCGACAGCGCCGAAACTGGATCCGCTGTCACCAAGGCTTCAAAAAGGTACTGGAGTATTTCTTCCCTGGCGTTGCTCTCGTTGGGCTTAATCGACAGTGCTCCAATATATTGAATGATGGCCGGCAAGTTCGCCGGGTTGATGCCGGGCATCAAAGCGACCTTGAAATAGCTCCACTTGTCTTGCCAATTCCGGGTTTGATCTGCAAACAAAGCCCGGATTTCGCCGAGGTTGGTATAGTAGCCGGATGCAGCAGTCTTGGCCGCCTTGACCGAATAGCGCGGTCCGATCGAAGTTCCGTTCATTTCCGTCGCCGACTGCAGGGCCTGCCATCGGCCAAACCAATAGCACGCTCCGGTCAGACCAAGGAGTGCCGCGATGCGCAAAAAAGATTTCATCTGAAAAATTCAGGGTGTGGGCGGTTTGGCAATCATCGCATTCAGGGATTTTAGAAGTGAATCGCGTTCTGGTGCAGGCAACTTTGAGGATTGTAAACTCTTTAAGACTGCCGCCACCGCCGCATCATGCTGGCTGCCGGGCGGAAGCCCGTTTACCCAAGCCGAAAAGCCATGGATATCCTCCCACACCCATTTGGAGGCGACCGCACTCGTGGCCTTAAGCTGGACTGCCTCCGTGGGCAGCTTGTCCAGCAGCGCCGCAGCTTGCACTGGATCTTTTCTGGCCAAGGTTCCAAGCAAATTGGTTTGGATGGCTTGGGCTGTGTCCATGTCCGTCATATTCGCCGCTAAATTCCAGGCGTCAGTGAAATTGGAGGCGGACAAGCCGACCAAAAGATCATTCAGCGCCTGGTTCTTAGTATTCCCGTCAGGCAGGCTGTTTGTCCACGCCAGCGCGGCTTGGGGATCAATCGCGGCCATGGTTTGCGCAATATTCCCGGCGGCGTGCAGGAATTGGGACTGATCGGGGGAGTTTTGAATAAAGGCCAGAGCCGCCGCCGGGTCCCGGTAGGCCATTCCCTGGAGAACGTTATCTATTGCTTTGGCGCGAGCGGCTTGGTCGGAATCCGGCAACCCTTGCACCCATTTCAATGCTGCCTGGGGATCATTTTCGCTCCACATGTCGCTTATTTCATTAAGCAACTCAGCGCGAACGTCCGGCTCGGTGACCTTGTTTAGAAAAGTGGCGGATTCAGTGTACCCGCGCTCGATCAAATCAATGAAGATCTCTTTTACGGTGTCGTCATAGGTGGTCCCCGTGGCCGCTTTATCCAGCCAATCCAGGGCGGCACCCAATTCCTGAAAATTGCCGCTCATCATGGCGTCATACGTCCAGGTGTGGGCGATTTGCCCAATGACTTCATCGTGAGCGCCCTTCAGTTTGTCCACATATTGCGCTGCAAGTGCCGGCTGCTGGTTTTCATTTTCGGTATTGGAGACGACCAGCAGCGCCGCATCCATTATCCGCGCATCAGCCTCTGGCAGGCTGCTGGCCCAATCCAGGCAGGCCTTGGGATTGGTTTGACCCCATCCCACAGCGATGCCATCCAACGCGGAGTCCCGTTCCAGCCCCTTGGGCAGCGCCAGTGCTGCCGTGGCGGCGTCGGCGGAATGCTTGGGATCCTTTGCCCACGTGGCAAAGGCGTCTTCATAGCTGTCTTTCTTTCTTTGGTCAGCGGGCAGCGCCGCCAGTTTGTCCACGCCTCCTTTAAAATCTTTCGCCAAGTCAATGTCCGCCGCCGGGTGATACCAGTACTCACTGGCCTTCTTTTCTGCCAAATATTCAGTATACGCCTTCGCCCGGGCAGTCGTCCGCGCCGCCAATAAAATGCTCGCCGCACTGCGCACCCGAGGATCCGGATGCACTTCAACCGCCAGTGTTTCCTGCCACCGGCCGGCCAAATACGCCAACCCCACCAGACTGGCGAAAAGCACCGTCCGGAAAATCCAAGCCAGGTAACGCGGCTTCATTGGGGTCCCCAATGATTGCGCGAGGCCACTTGAGTAAGCAATCCCAAAGTGCCTCAGCCCGTCGGTCATCCCCAATTCCCATTATCAACTATCAACTCTCAACTATCCATTCCCTCCCAACTCCACACTCCGCCTCTCTGCCGCCGACAAATACCCCGCATAGATGACATTCACGCATTCCACCGCCAAATCTATGCCCGACTGCGGCTCCCGGTTCCCATGAATGGCACCGGCGAAATCCGCGATTTCCTGGGCAAAGCCGCGGAACCAGTCTTCATCGCAACTCGGGCGATTCCAACCGGCTTTGGTCTCGAGTTTTTCGGTAAAATATTCCTTTTCAAAAACGGCCGGGGTGGGGGCGTAGGTTTCGATGGCGTCGTTAGCCGTCATGTTGGCCTTGATGACGCCGTCGGTCATGAATGCCGTCACGCGCGTGTTCAATCCACCCAGGCCCGCGTCGGAGACGATGACCGTGGCGCGGGAACCGTCGTCAAAGCGGATGACGAGGTTGGCCCAGTTTTCCACGTCTACGGGATCGGCGCTGATCCACTGGTGGGCGCCGACTACACGGGCGCGGTCGGAAGCCTCCGTATGGATGAGGTCGGCGGTATCGGCCAAAACAGAAACCGCGCGGATGCCCTTCCCCCGGCGCTGCTGGCCCTCCCATTCCTTCAAATGCAGGCAAGCGCCGACGGAGTGCACGCCCATGCGCAGCAGGACGCCGCCGCCGGTGTTTTTCCAGTCGCGCGAGAAAACGGAATTGGAACCCGAGTGGTTTTCCTCGACCCGCAATTCAAGCACCGACCCCTTGCTGGCGGCAATCAACCGGCGCATCTTATCAATGGGCGGCGCATAGACCCAATTCTCGGCGTAGCAAAAGCGCACGCCGTTCTTCTTTACCGCATCTCGCACGGCTTCGGCATTGCGTCGCGCGCCCTCCCACATTTTTTTGCGCGAAACATACAGTCCGATGGGCTCGCGATCGCCCGGCAGGCCGAAATAGCCGGTCAATGGCTTTTCCATGATGACGTGCTTTCCGGCCTCAGCCGCGCGAATCGCGAATTCGTGGTGCAACGACGGCGGCGTGCAGATGTCAATAATGTCAATGTCCGGTCGCGCCAACAGGGCGGCAAAGTCATCCGTGGCAAAGGCCACGCCGAAATCCCGGGCATAGGCGGCGGCGCTTTCCTTGGTGCGCGAACACACGCCGCGAATTTCGACGAGGCCGGGAGGCAATTTGCCATAATTGGCCAAATGCATCCGCGCCCCATACCGGGAGCCAACCA
>CAZLPS010000041.1:0-32894 GCA_964561455.1 uncultured Opitutales bacterium | reverse complement strand
GTTCGCGTTCGACGCGACCATCCTGCCGCTGCCCGAGCCGAACCAATTCCTGCGCCTGGCCCTGGGCGAGGAGCTGCAGCAGAAATACGCCAATCAAGCGAACAGCGCCATTGAGCGCATCCGCCGCGAGACCTACCGCAACATGATGGACCTCATTTCGCAGACGGCCGCGAGCCTTGCGGGAGATGGTCCGATTGTGGATTCCGAGAACAAGAAAGGCCCGCTGGCGAAGCTGCGCGAGTATTTGGAGCGCGTGCCTTCGCTGAACATCACCGACGACCCAGAAATCACGCGGTTGTATCAGGCCGCGAAGGCCCAACTCGACGTGAGCACGGAGGCCCTGCGCCTCAGTGAAACCGTCCGCCACCAGACCGCGAACAAAGCGGCGAACCTCGTTCGCCAGTTCGGCGCCGTCGGCGCCCGCAAGATTGCGGTGTAACCCATTACTCCCATGCAAATCTACGAAGGCAAAATCTCTTATACACCGGTGGGCGAAATGGATGGCTCGGACTGTAGCCGACCGTATGACGCCTACCGGTATATCAAAGATGCGTTCGCGCCCTATCCAGTGCAGGAAACCGCTTGGGTGATTCTACTGAACCGAAAGCAAAAAGTACTGGGCCGCGTGATGCTCTCGCTTGGCACCTTGTCCAGCACGCTGATGGGTGAAAAAGAAGTATTCCGCGCCGCCATCATGGGTCACGCGGCCGCCATTGTCGTGTGCCACAATCATCCCAGTGGTGACCCCGGACCCAGCGCGTCGGACTTCGAGATTACCCGCAAATTGCGCGCCTGCGGCGAGTTTCTGGATCTCCCAGTGCTCGACCACATCATCGTCGGCGACCCGTCCGCGGACCCGCGTGGCGTCGGCTTCTACAGCTTCCGCGACGCCGGGATGCTCGCCTGATTCCCCAACCGTAAACCCCAAACCGTAAACCAACATCCCATGAGCCACATCACAGCAATCACCGTTCAGATAAAAAGCCTCGCCGCCCTCCGGGCCGCGGTCGCTGAATTCGGCGCTGAATTCATCGAAGGCAAGACCACCTACGAATGGTATGGCCGCACCACCGGTCCCGTTCCCGCCGGCCTGAAGGCCGAAGAACTCGGCAAATGCAGCCACGTCATTCGCATCCCCGGTGTGAAATACGAAATCGGCGTCGTTCACCGTCCCGACGGCACCTACACCCTTGCCTACGATTCGTGGGGCGATGGCCAAGGGCTCCTCAAGAAATTCGGCGAGGGCTGCGGCAAGCTCGTCCAGTCCTACGCCGTCCACACCGCCACCATGGCTGCGAAGGCGAAGGGGATGCTCGTGCGCCGACAGACCCAAGACAACGGCGCTATCAAACTTGTCATCACCCAAGCGTAAACTCACCACCATGTCCCAATCCATCGAAGTCATCGTCACCCCGTCCGGCGAAATCGTCATTGAGGCCGTGGGCTTCAAGGGCGGCGCCTGCGAGAAAGCCACCGCCGCGATCGAGCAAGCCCTCGGGGTTGCCCGCGCGAAACGCCGCAAGCCTGAGTTCAATCAGCAAGCGGCTCCCATCACGAAGCAGCAATCCATCGGCCGATGAACGCCGTCACCACCCTCACCATCGACTGCGCAGGCATTGCCCGGGGGCTCTACACCGACGCCCTCGACCTGCGCCAGTTGGGCTCTCTCCGCATGGAGCGGGCCTCTGTCGTCGAGTTCAAGCACACGACCCAGCAATGGGAAGTGCGCACGCCCGACGGCAAGCGCGTCCTCTTTTCCGACTCCAACCGCGAGGAATGCCTTCGCTGGGAGCGGGAATTCTTCACCCAATAAACCAACACCATGAAAGACCGCATCGCCTCGTATCTCCGCGCCGGGTATCCCGGCCTCTACCTCGTCTCGCACGAGGAACAGCGCGTCGAAGCCGAAGTCCTCGCCGCTGCCAAGAAAATCGGCTTCTCCGTCTGGGCATGGAGCCTGTGCTCCAGCCTGATTGATGTCGCCAATGGCAAAGTCGTCCCCGAAAAGGAAGACCCCATCGCCATGTTGGAGCACGTCAACACCATCACTGAAAAGTCGGTGGTGCTGCTGCGTGACTTCCACACCATGATGGACGACCGCAACCCGGTGCTCTCCCGCAAGCTGCGCGAGACGCTGCAAACGGCCAAGACCCGTAACGTGGCACTCGTCATTGTCGGCTGTCGCGTTGTCCTCCCGCCCGAGCTGGAAAAGGAAATCACCGTCCTTGAGTTCAAATTGCCCGGCCGCGAGCAACTGGCGGAAGTGCTCGATACGCTTTGCAGCGCGTCCCAGATTCCCTTGCTCGTCGGCGAGACCCGCGACGCCGCGCTCGACGCCGCCCGCGGACTGACCACGGTGGAAGCCGAAGCCGCATTTGCGCTCTCCCAAATCGAGATGGGCAGCATCCACCCCGACGTGATCTCCCGAGAGAAGGCGGCGACCGTGAAGAAGAACGGCCTGCTGGAAATCGTGGATACCAACATCTCGCTCGACGACATCGGCGGGCTGGACGAAATCAAATCGTGGCTGATGAAGCGCCGCCGTGCCTTCGGCTTGGACGCGGTGAAATACAAGCTGCCCACGCCGAAGGGCTTCCTCGCCCTCGGGCCGCCCGGCTCCGGCAAGAGCCTCTTGGCGAAGGCCACCGCGAAGAGCCTCAACGTGCCCCTGCTCAAACTCGACGCTGGCAAGCTCTTCGGTTCCCTCGTCGGCCAGTCTGAGGGCAATCTGCGTAGCGCCCTGGCGACGGCTGATGCGGTGTCGCCGTGCGTGCTCTGGATTGACGAATTAGAAAAGGCGTTCTCGGGAACCAAGTCCAGCGGTTCGACCGACGGCGGCACGACCTCCCGCGTCTTCGGTTCGTTCCTCCAATGGATGCAGGAGAAGAAGACGGCGGTGTTCGTCGTGGCGACCGCCAACGATGTTTCCGCCCTGCCGCCCGAGCTGCTGCGTAAGGGCCGCTTCGATGAGAACTGGTTCGTGGATTTGCCCAACGAAAAGGAGCGCCTCGAAATCTGGAATCTCAAGGTGAAGCAATTCGGCCGCGACCCGGCGAATTTCGACCTCGCTGCGCTGGCGAAGGCCACTGCGGAATTCACTGGGGCGGAAATCGAAAGCCTGTTCTCGGACGCGATGTTCCACGCCTTCGACCAAAACCGCGAGCCCGACAACGCGCTCCTGATTCAACTCGCCAATCAGGCCGTCCCTCTCTCGCGGATGATGAGCGCCGAAATCAAGGGCTTGCGCGAATGGGCCGAGGGCAAAGCGCGCCGCGCCACTTCGGTCGAGGAAAAGAAGAAGGGCCGCGCACTCATTCAGAACAATTAACCCATCCCAACCATGAAACACACTCTCGTCGTGCCACCGGTTTTCGTGCAGCAAATCTCCGGCGCCCGCTACGTTCGCATTTTCCCCTCGTGCTACGAGGTGGAAATGTTGAACGGCGAGAAATTCCGCAATTTCCATCTGACCTCCAAGCAAAAGGACTTGGACTTCATTGACTTGGTTCAGGCCATCCTGAACCGCTAATCCACCACCATGAACACCACCAACAATCCTTTCGGCTTCACTGACGCCGACATCATCGCCTCCTACACCCGCGCCGAGGCTCTGGCCGACGGCTTCCAGATTGACGTTTCCGAAACCGCCCGCGAAGCCGGATTCAAATGCACGGTTTACCTCAACCGAACTGTTTACGACACCTACGTCAAAATCCCCGAGGGCGTCAAAGGTCAGGATGAAGCCGGGCGGCTCTGGGACATTCTCTCGATGTTGCACTTCTCCATTATGGAGACCCCCGCCACTAAGCGCATCGGTCGCCTGACGTATTCGCTCTACGTCCGCAACGACCCGGCATCGCAGGATGATTTCGACGACACCAATTTGGTTCACCTGGTCGCGACCTGCGGCCCGGTGGACATTAACGACCCTCGCCCGGCCATCACCGTGATGCTGCCGGACGAGGATTAACCCACACACAAAATGCACGCATCAATAATCGCACAGGCACAAACCCTCGTCGGCCGCAAGATCGTTGCCGTCCGCTGGATGACCCGAGGCGAAGCCGAAGAATCGTTGTGGAACCATCGCTCGCCCATCCTCGTTTTGGACGACGGCTCCTATATTGGCGCCCAATCCGACGACGAAGGTAACGACGCCGGCGCCCTGTTCACGCAGAAGTTCATTCTGCCCGTTGACCGATAACCCTTTCGCCGTCCCGTCGCCATGAAGCTCAGAGCGTGTGCGAAAGCCCGCATCTCCGCACGAGGGCAGGCGGGCGGCGGATTATTTTAATCCACCACCACCATGAAAAAGAAAACCAAATCGTCGAAAGGCGGCATCCCGCTCACCGTCGTCGTCTATGACGAAAACGGCCAAGAGGAGCCGTTCCAAAACCTCATCGCCGCTGACATCAATCTGCTTCAGCGCGAATCGCCGGCCCTGCCGAAAGGCCCGCCGCGCCGTGCCCTGTCCATGCTGATTCACCGCATCGTTGAGTATGAATCGTTGCGCACCACCGGCAAAGTCCAGCGCTGGACCTATTTCACCGCTACGACTGAAACGCTGAAGCGCCTGCGCGAAATACTGCAAAAAAGAAGTCAGGACTGCCAGCAAAACATCGACAAGCTCAGGCGTCGTGGCGAATTCGCCAAGGCCGACCATGCTGAATCTTTTCGCAACGGCATTGCCGCCGCCATTTGCATAATTGACCAACTCAAATAACCTCCACCATGCCAAAATCCAATCCTGTCATCCTGCCCAAGTATCCGGTGTTCCCGAAATCCGCACCGCGCAAGTTCTCAAATGGTAAACGGTCGGCGATTACGCCCGGTCCCTGGCGTATGGCCCGAAAGCCTGAAGCGGAAATTCTCTCCGAGAGCGGACAACTCATCGCCCTTTGCAAATGCGGCTACCGGTTGGAGCATTACGCTAACGCCCGAATCATGGCGGCGGCACCTGACCTCTTGGAGTGCCTCCACCGCGCCCTCGACGAAAACGACGCGATGCACAATCAAGGATTCCCTGATGCGGGATGGGCGAAAGAAGCCCGCATGGCCATCGCCAAAGCCACTGTCCTTTATTAACCCAATCATCACCATGCCCAAAATCAAAAAACCCAAAGCAACGCCATCGACCACGAGCATGATAAAGCTCCGCGTCAAGGCTCCATATACCGTCATCGAAGGCTTCTATGACGTAACCGTCACGGACAAAAAAGGCAATCCCGTCGAGCCGCTGGAAGGATGCGAGGCGGGAAAAAAAGCTACGCAAAACGTGTGCGACATAATTTATGCCGTAAATGCGGCACCTATCCTGCTGGCGGCGCTAAGTGAAATCGAGGGTATTGTGCGCCGCGCGATTAAGCAGGATACGCAAGAAGACCATGCTGCCGCTTTGACTGAAATCCTCGACGAGATTAGCGGCCTTGGCGGCAAGTTTATGGATGAAGCTAATTTCCCATTTTCCAATGCCGGAGAACTCCAATGAAACCCATCGCCAAAACCAAAATCATCCGCTGCCGAGGCTGCGAAATCTACTTCCGCAAGTTCGACTTTCCCGAGGGCAACCAATGGGAGCCCATGCGCAAAGACACGTCCGCAATCGTGAAACTGCGCGAGGAGAAATTCGAGGCGACGGGCTACGTCGTCAAGATTCCCAGCGAGTGCAGCGAAGCCAAGGAAGCCTTCCGGCCAATCCCCGCGAACTTCGACACGGACACCCTCTCGCCCTACAAGGCGAACGAATACGCCGAGGGCCATGCTCCGCTGCGTGCCTTCAGCTTTCGTTAGACCAACCCACCACTACCATGTGCCCACGCAATATCCAAGAATCCCTGAAACGCTACGCAGAACAAGGATGCCCAACTGGCGACTTCCTTCGCGCCGTGCTGGCCAATGACCTCTTCGAGTCATTTGGCCGGGCGGATGAGGATAATCAATCCGCCATGTTCGCCATCGTCAGCCATATCTACAACGAGCTCCCCTCGGATTGTCACGGCAGCTACGAGATCGTTGACGAGTGGATTGACCTGCACACGCAACGCCGCCGCCTCGCGGCCGCAGTCTTGCCCAACTCTGAATTGCCCAACCCTGAGCCCACACCATGACCCAACGCCGCGCATCCCTCAATCTCGACAACCTGCAGGAGGTCCTCTCCGCGTCGCCCGACGGCGCGAAGAAGGGCACGATGCAGTTTGAAACTCCGGTCGCCGTCGCCCGGTTGCTCTCCATCCCATTGCCGCGCCGTCGCCCGGTAATCGTCGATCTCCAATGCGGCCACGGTGTCCTGCTCAATGCCGCGAGGAACGACACGACCGAGCACCGCTTGGGCGTGGACATTGACCCGACCTCGCCCGGTCACCACCGCAGCGTCATCGTCGCCAACGTCTGCGAGCTGCTCCCTCTCTTCCGCGACGTGGGCATCAAATTTCCCCTCGTCGTCCTCAACCCGCCGTATGGCCTGCGCTGGCCCACGACCCACCTGCCGGCGCCTCCGGCCGCCAATGGGGCCAAGGTGGGCTATTCCGGTCGTCGCCTCGCAGAGCCCCACCTGGACTCCACCTACGCGACGTGGCTCATGGCACATCAGCTCCTCGCGACCTATGGCGAGGGCTACATGATTGCCAATGCCGACACGGTTGAAAAATTGTTGGGCCACTGCCCGCTGGCAAATCGTATCTGGTGGCAACTTACGATGCCGAACTTCTTCCCTGAAACGCCAGGGTTGGAGCGCGTGGCAGTGGTTTACTTTGCAGCAGACCACCGGGGCGGTCCGCAATTCACCAAGCTGGAAACGAACTCGACCATCGAACTCGAGAAGGCGGTAAACAAGGCAGCGGCCCGGCGGCAAAGCTGGATTAACGGCACGACCATCGACCGCACCGGCGCCGGCGGCGACGATGTTGCCTGCATCGAGACGGCCGAGCGATTCTCTGCCGTTAAGGGCGAGTGGGCCGAACGCCAGGCCGCGCTCCGTGGCGAGGCGGGCGAGTGGAACATCTACCTGCGCAACGGCCGCATCGCCATCAACCTGACGCCGTTCCAAACCCTGAGCGGGCAGGTGCCCAAGGCGCTGGCCGAGTCCCTGTTCCGCCTGCGCAACCGGACGCCGCTGGAAATGATGGTCATGCGCGACACCCGCGAGGCGCTTGAAACTGCGCTCCATTCGAAGATTTGGAAAGTCCAGCCCTTGCTCATGGAAGCATTGGTGAAGGCCCGCGAGCAATTCGACGACGTGCGCACGCCCTTCACCCGGCCCGCACTCGCGCAGCGCGTCGGCTGGCTCGACGAACAGGACGCCATCAAGTGCCTGCACGACTGGCGCACGTTCGAGAAGGGCAAGTCCTACGAGGTTACGACCATCACCTTCACCGGCAAGAAAATCGAGTGGCGCGAGGGCAAAGACGGCATGGAAGAGATTTTTGTCAGCGGGCAGGAGTTGGCAATTATGGTGAACGACGGGAAGGCCAAGCACACGTTCACCCACCACGCCCTCGACCCCGAGGAACTACCCGAGGAGTTGGCAGAGGCCGAAAAATTCCACGGGCTGCGCGACCTGCTCGACCACTTCGAATTGCCCGACGTGCCCGACCTTGCCACGCGGCAGCCAGCGCGCTACGCGGCGAACCTTGTCGCGCTCGCGGCGATTGAGACGATTTGAACTACCAACCCAACCAAAAACACCATGAACGACACATACAAGCCATCGGGCACCACCATCGCCAAATTGCCCGTCCGTCTCTCTAAAGACGGCGTATTTTATGATGCCAAAAACAGGCGCTTGTCGGACGACGACCTGCTGCGCCTGGTTAATCGACTAGCCCGCCGTGCCGAGCGCGGCAGAAAATTGCGCCGAGAATCATTGGAGATGTATGACTACCTCACCGCAGCGGGGAGGATTCCGTCGGGCATCCATGCTCAACTCTGGGCGCCCTTCTGCAAAGAACTCAATGAGCCCAACGACGCCGAAGTTGAATGGCCGGAGAAGACCCCGTTTCTATCCGGTCGCTGCGTTACGATTCCGGGCTTATAATCCTGCCAAATTTTCACTCATGTCCACCACACTCGCACCCGCACCCAAACCGGCATTCGTATTGCCGAAACGTCGGTTCCAATTCAAACCCTTCCAAAAGCAGGACCTCGCGCTCGCTGGGCTGAAAGACGGCGTGATCTTGGCATGGGAGACCGGCATGGGCAAAACCATCGGCGCCTTCGCCTGGCCGATGCTCAAGAAGGCCAAGCGCGTGCTCCTGGTCGCGCCCGAGGGTCTCCACCATCAACTCCGCACGACCGGCCGCGAACTCTTCGGGGCCCTCGTCCTGCCTCTCGACGACATTGACCGGTTCTATGCGTGGCGGCTCAACCGCCCGCCGCACGAACTCAATCGCCCGGTTTACTACCTCACGAGTTATACCCAACTTGGGCACAATGGCGCCGACGAGTGGATGCCGAAGGTGGACCTCGAAGGTAACCGTATCAATCAGGTGGCCTTGCGCGAGGACCGGGAGAAGTATCTCCGCAGCATCGGCATCGCTCCCACCGAGGAACACCACAACAACATTGGCGAAACGAGGAACGGAATCACCTGTGTCTGGCGGCCGTCCCTCGCCCGCATCATCAATTACCACGACGCCTTTGACTGCGTGGTCGTGGACGAAGGCACGAAGCTGCAGGGCAATGACGCCCACGTCGCCCTGGGTGTCCGGCTGCTCACCCCGCGCTACCGTCTGGTTCTCACTGCCACACCCATCAAGAATCGCTTGGAGTCCTTCTTCTGGCTCGCCTGGTGGGCCGCAGGCGGTTGCCCCGAGCCCACCGCGCTCTGGCCGTACAGCGGGTCGTCTGAGGCCCGGGAAGAGTTCGGCTCGCACCATCTGCAGACCGACAGCAACTTGTCCAAAGCGCAGGCGCACTTTGAGGAAACCGGGAAGAATCGCGCCTTCGTTCGCCGAAGCGCCCGCGTCTGCAACATTCACCGCCTCTGGAAACTCATCGCGCCCCTCGTCGTCCGTCGCACCAAGGCCAACTGCGGTGAGGAGATCGTGCAGCGCCTCATCAAGCCGGTGAAGACCCCGCCGGGCACCGACCAATGGGACGTTTACAAGCACTACCTCGACAACCCGCCCGAACAGACCGCCTACGGCAAGCAGTTGAACCAGATGAACGCGGCCGGCATCCAGATTAACTTCCTGCGCCGCGCCGCCCTCTGCCCCTGGGAAATGACCACCGCGAAAGCCATGGTCAAAGGTGGCCAGTCCGCCAAGTTCACCTTGAACCCGAAGATGTGGCTCGTTCTCTCCATCGTCGCCGAGTGCCTCGAGCGCGGCGAGCAAGTTGTCATTGGCTCCCCATTCCAAGAATTCTCCACCGTCCTGAACAATAAGCTCGTCGAGGCCGGTGTGCGTGTAGCGCTCCTTGACGGCCGCGTGTCCCCGGAGAAGCGCGGGCGGTATGCTGCCGAGTTCAAAGAGGGCATCTACGACGCCATTATCGGCGGCATCGGCGCCATGGGCGAGGGCCACTCCCTCGAGTGCTGCCCGAATCTCATCCTCCCGTCCCTCGATTGGGCCTTCGACGTGAACAAGCAATTTCAAGATCGGGTGTGGCGCATCAACTCCCCGAAGCCAGTGACCATCTACCTGCCGGTCCTTGAGGGCACGGTAGACGAGCGCCTGACCGACATCTTCCACGAGAAGGCCGATACCGCGGGCCTTGTCCTCGACGGCGAATTGCCCGAGGATATGGTGGAGGAGATGGACATGTTCGCCTTCCTGCGCGGCGTGAAGCGCGACAGTAAAAAGAAGGACGGCGTGAAGACCATTGACGAAGCGGATTTGCTCACGCGCTGGCCGGTGCTGCGCGAGCGGTTGCGCAAGGCGGCGGCTACTCGTTAGTCATGTCGCGGCGGGTGATTTCAGACGGCAATTCCTCGCGCGTGACCGCAAGCCCGCGCCCGGCGCAGTTGGCCAAGAATTCGCCTTCCAGAAAGGCAAACTCTTTGGCGGTCTTGGCCTTATTCAATTCCCTTAGGTGAACCCGCTCGACACCGAATTCCTTTTCGTGGTGACGCAAGCAGCGGATGCGATACCACACCAGCACAGCCAGGCCCTCCGCTTGAAGAAGGGCGACCTCTTTGATGATTTGTTTGATTTCAGGACTCATAATTATTGGGTGATGATTTTGCGCGGGCGAGGACCGAACGGGATGGGTGCAGCTACCGGCGGTGGCGGTGCCTCTTTCTTGACCTTGGGCTTTTTCGCTTTCGGCGTGAGGTCGATGTCGTTCGGAATGCCAATGGCCTTAAGTATTTCCTTTTGGTAATCCTGTATGCCGGGCACGGGCGGCAGATTTTGAAATGCCCATGCCGCAACTTCGCCGAAGCTGTTGTTGGAAACCTTGGGCGCCTTCACCGGTTCGTCTATCCACACCGGGTATTTCGGATACCAAATTTGCGGCACCTGCTCCTCCGGCGCTTCCTGCTTCGGCTCGAACGCCACTGGCATCAGCGTCTCGAGCCCTTCTTTCTTGTCGGCCTCGGCCATCGCCCACGGCGAAAATCCCTTCTGGTAAACTTTGCCGTGGCAGTAGGTGACGACCGTGATTCCAAATTTGCCGTCATCTTGAACGTCTGCTCTTTCGACAAAGCAATCCGGCCGCTTGCGCACAGAGCAGCAGTAGGCGCACACCGGCCGCCAGTTGTCCTTAATTTGCTGCTTAATCAAGCTCATCGTCTATTTCTTCGGCAGCGGCCGCAACAGCACGTCGCAGCCTGGGTGAACGACCGGCGTGAATTTCATCCCGTCGGGAAAGATGGCCTCCAGCGCCTTCCACCGGCCCTTCAGCGCCCTGCCGGATGCCTTGCCGGGGACCGCAGTGACAACATTGCCGTCCTCCGTGCCAATTCGAATGCCAAGCTCCTGCGTCGTTCGATTCACCAGCACAGTGACCTTCGTTTTCTCCTTCAGCGCCTTGTTGTGCTCCACGAGCCAGGTGAGAAGCCTCGGGCAAAACATCAGGAAGCCGGCACGGTTCAGGCAGGCGAAGTCGGAAATGGCCCGCGATGCGCCCAATTTCAGAATGACCTCGAAGCCAGGCATCCGGTCGTCCGGCGCCGTCGTGAGCATGGCGTCCTCGCTCGAGGCACTGCGCGTGCGCGTCATGCGGGTGGGCGACGTCGCCTCGGCCTTCGGCACCGTCGGGGCCGCGGCTTCATCGTCCTTCTCGCCCTCCTCTTTGAAAAGCCGGTGGCCGCTCTTACCGCGGGCCTTCGCGTCCCGGTCCGCCGACAGGCCCTCGATCTTCCGTCGCACCTCCTGAAAGTGGGTCACCGTTATTCCCGTCGGCGACTGGAAATGTCGCTTCACGAACGCGGTCAGCAACTCCACGTCCACGTTCTCGTTGCGGGCGATGCGGTCCATGGCCGGTTCGGTGCGGCCAACCAGTTTATTCAAGGCGGCGCGGAGGAGCGTAAAACACTCCATCGAGTCAAGGTATTCGTCGGTGATTTTCATGGTGGTGAGGTTAAATTCAATTTTCCTGTTCGTAAATCGGCGTTATCGTTAAGGCGTTGGCGCGGGTGAGGAGTTGAAATGTATTCCATTGCTTGACTTCGTTTAGCCCTTCTAGGGTAAGCTCAAATCCATCTTTTCTATTTCCTTCGGCTCCAAAATGGGGAGACATTTCGACAATTTGAAAAGACATGAAATACCAAAGACAATCCGCCATCTCCGGCGCGACGGCGCAGAGGGACGTATCCTCGTCGCTACCCTCGAACATTATCTGTCCGTGCGCGTTATTAACTCCTTGCGCCCCCTCAAATGGTGCGGGCGATAACGACCATGGCCCCTTCGACCAAGGCGGCGTGTATTCGATTTTGTAGGATGTTGGGGTCATGGCGCGAGGAAGGGCCTGTTGTGAAGTGTGCCCTGTGCAAAACTCCAATCCCCTTGCGGCGCACTCACGGCATTGAGCAAGTCTCCATTTGCCCGTGCCTTCGCATTTTTGGCAGACGTGACTTACCTGTGTGGGTTGGCCGTTGGCAT
The DNA here is from genome assembly GCA_964561455.1 of uncultured Opitutales bacterium. Lineage (GTDB taxonomy): Bacteria > Verrucomicrobiota > Verrucomicrobiia > Opitutales > JABDGR01 > JABDGR01. Next base: position 20,853 of record CAZLPS010000041.1, on the reverse strand, counting down.
AGCAAATAGATTGGTTGTCGTGGCCCGTGCCGTCACATTGTTTACAGATTCTAGGCACCTCCTCGCTCGGCCCGTCGGTCGCTGGGACGGCGTAAAAGAGGCCGCTCGAAGGCAGGCAACCGACGAGGGTAGATTGCGCCCATTGACCATGCACCATGCCCAATTCTAAAACCAATGCCCCTTTGGGCACCAATTCCCCTTCGGCAAAAGTTTTGATTTCGTAGCCTTTCGGCGGTGGTAGTTGTGTGCTCATTATTTTTTGGGTTGAGGTTCAAATCTTCCGCCAGTTCGCGCAGCAGTTCGTCAGCCCGCGTGATGGCTTATTCCGCGGCGTGGTGCAGTGGCCTGGCTGGCTGCCGGCGCTGCGTTGATGCCTCCGGTCGCATAGTCCGTGCCAGAATGGCTTACGGCGCGCGGGCGAGGGCTCTGGCGCGGGCATCGAGGTCGAGGTGTAGCCGTAGATCGGTCCACCGCCGTTGTTCGCCGTGTCGCCGTTGAACGTCCCATCGGCGCCCGACGAAGAAACCCTGACCGTGATTTGCGGCGAGCAGTCCAGCGCAGTGTTGGCGTAGGGGCTGATGGTGTAGATCATGGCGCCACCTCCTTCTTCCCGCGGCCCGGCAGCATCGCATAGACCATTACTGCGGTCGCAAAGTCGGCCATCGCAAGGGCAAGGTCGTGCTCCGCCGCTGCCCAGAATGCGGCCAGGACGTTCAGGACGACGATGAACGCCCCGACGCGGCGACTGAGGAAGATGGCGAGGATGCGGTTCATTCGGTTGGGTTGGTGGTGGTGTCTGCGAAATACTCCATCGCGAAGACCTGGAACGAGCCGAGGCGCAGCAGTAACGAGTCCTCCTGCTCCGGCGTTCGGCTCTCGGATGTCCACGAGGGCTGCCGAAACAGGTAGTCCTTGTAGGCGGTGGTTATCTCCTCGCGGGAGATGGTTTTTTTGAGGGGGGCGCTCATTTTGAGTGGGGGTTGAAAGTCTCGTAGGTGAAACCCGCCGCCGTCTTCCGCACCAGCACGAACGTGATCATCGGGTACTCCATGATCGCCTGTTTGAATCGAGCCACGTCCTGCGGGCGGAAGAGGTTGCCCTTCGTCTCGTGGACCGTCATGCGTCCGCCGACTCGTTGACCAAAAAAGTCCGGCCGGTATTTCTGCCCGCTGTTCATCCAGAGGGTGATGGGCTTCGGCTTCACCCACACCCAGCCAGGGTCGTTGCGCGTGATCTCCCAATACTCCCGCTCAAGCCCGTTCTCCAAGAGCGGCTTCGGCAGGCGAAGGGACGGCCTGGCCGGCGGCAGCGCGATGGCGGACATACCGGTCTTTTGGTAGGCGTCCAATTGGGCCTGGGTCCAGTTGCGGCTCATGCGGCACCTCTCAGTACGGAGGCGCACATGGCCTCGGCCAGCTCGACCGGCACGGCGTTGCCGACCTGCTTAAATTTCTCGTCCCGGTCGCCGGTGAAGATGTAATCCTTCGGGAATCCCTGCGCGGCCGCGACTTCGTGGATTTTCAACATGCGAAACCGCACGTCGAATTGGAACGTGCCCTCGGGCGTCTTCAGCAAGAACCCTTGCGCCAAGCCGAACCGCTCCTTCGTCGTAACCGTCGGCAATGGCTCCTGAATGCTCGCGCCTTCCTTGTTGGTGCCGTAGTAGGGCAGCAGGACAGGTTCGACGAGGACAAGGCTCTCCTTGCCGCAGACCGTCGGCAGCGGGTCTTCCACGCTCCGGACGGGCGTGCTGCTGGCGTGGTCAACGCGGGAGATGAACGCCTCGACCAATGAGTGCTTGTTCGTGCCCACTACCGTCGAGAGCGGCTGGTGAATTGAACGAGGGGCATTGCCGCGGTGAAAGCCCTCTGAGCGCAAAATGAACGGCTCGCAGACGCCCAGGCCAGAGGATCCGTCGATGGTCGGCATGGGATTGTCCAGCGAGAGCACCCGCCTGTCCGTGCCGTCCTGATGATTGACGTGCATGAGGAACGGCTTCGCCAACGCGAACCGCCCAAACGAGCCCGTCACGGTCGGCAGGGGTTGGTCGAGGCTTGCGGCCGTCGAGGTGTTGTTCATCACCACCAAGAATGGCTCCAAGTCGATGCCGGAGAACTTCCGCAGACCGGCGATAATCCGGCGCATGGTGTTTTCGGCCAAGGGCTTCTTCCGCCCGAATATCGACCGGCCCTCAAGCGTCCAGTCGATGATCTCCCGCGCCGGTCGCCACGCCGTCGTGCCGAAAAGGTTATCCCCCGGGAAGTGAGTCTGCTCAGGCCAGACAATTCTCCCGCGCCGCCGAGCCCGCAGAATCAATCGCGTGCGGCCCTGCGCGGTCCCATAGTCCGCCGAATTCATGTGGCGCCACTGAACGTCGCTGCACCCCAAGGCATAGAGCCCGTCCACCAATTGCCGGAATAGCCTCCCCCGCATCGACACTAGGGGCTTGCCGTCCGCCCCCAGCGGGCCCCAATTCTCGAATTCGCTGACGTTTTCGAGAACGAGGTCATCAACGTAAGTCTTCCCCATGAAGTCTAGCACGTGGAACGCACCGGCCCGGCGTTGGTTCTCGACCGGTTTGCCGCCTCGAGCCCGGCTGAAGTGCGTGCACTCCGGACTGGCCAGCAAGAGATTGACCCGGCCGCCTGGCGTCACGTCCTCGGGCTTCACCGCCTCCACCGATGTGCACATGTGCTTCGACCCCGGGTGGTTGGCTGTGTGAGTGTCGATCGCCACTTGCCAATGGTTAACAGCGGTCAGTTGGACCTGGACATTCTGACGCGCGGCAGCCCTCAGCAGGCCAGTGGAGAATCCGCCAGCGCCACAGAAGAAATCGACAGCGATGATTTTACGGCCGCTCACTTTTTTGCCCCCTCTTCCCTCAGGGCTTGTTTCGTCGCCGCAGCCATGACGACCGCTTGCATCCAGTGGGGGCCTTCGAACCGGCGCTCGTCGAAGCCAGTCCAGTCGCCCATGCAATCGACGCAGGCTACCGGTGCCCTCTCGTCGTTGTCATCGTTGTCGTTGGGGATGGTCACGCAGCCACCATGGCCGGCAGGCCCACGAAGCTCATCGATGGCCTCGAATACCGCGGCGGCTTGGTCGGCGTCGATGGCTGCCTGACGGAACTCTGGAAAGGTATTAAAAGGGGGCCTAGCGCCAAGATCGCGCCAGCCTTTGGCTTGGTCTCGAAGGGCGGCAATCAGTTCAGTTGGGCTTTTCATGGGTTTTGGGAGGGAATTGGGGTTGGGATTTGGGGGGAATGGGGGTTTTGCTGTGGAAGTTGAAAAACTGGTGGCTTATTGGGCGCGCTCGGACCAAGGGGACCTGTGCCGAAAACTTATAGAAATGATAGCTTCCTTATTTATTAGTAGAATTTAAGTGGTAACCATCTACCGCATCATTCTTTGTTTAATCGGGACAGCGTAGGTGTAGTGCTGGCCTTGTCGCAGGAGGTCGGCGCAGGGCCACCACGTCATGTCGGCTGAGTTGTAGAAGTGGACTATTACGCTTTTATGCGCCTACCTCTGACCGGGCTAAAGACCCCGCAGTCAGCGATCTGCTGTTGAGTTCCTTTCAACGACAGGTAAATTTTGTAGACATGCCTGGTGGCGCAAGATGAAGGATTCCGGCGAGGTGGCGAAAGCCGACCCCGAACAACTGGCGTCCGTCGGGCGCGATTTGCTGCCCGTCGTGGAGATTTACCGCGAGGTCACCGGCGAGAAAGCCGAGAAGCGCCCGTCGGCAGGCACCAAAGCCGAAGCCGGTCCCCGTGCCCAGGTGTCCGCCCTGGCGGCCCACTTCAAGGCCCTGAGCCATGTAGGAGACACCGAGAAGCTTCAGAGTTTCAAGCGAATGCTCGCCCCTATTAATGGAATCTACAATCTGCTAGAAATTTTGGGCCAGCAAAAGGGCGACTCCATCTCGACCCGAATTCTTGGCAAGAGCAGCATTGGCAAATAGCCGCCGCTGCCCAAGAGAAGGGGGCACCCATCTCGACCAGCATCCTAAACCCCCAGGCTTCGTTGGGCACGAGTTTCCACTTGGCTGGGTCGATACCTTAGTCGGATAGGATTTTGGTCATGGTGGTTGGATGCAATTGTGACTACTTAGACAAGGAAGGCGCCGACCGCCGCCCGCAGGGCTTCCAGCACCACGGACTCCGGCACCTTGAAGAACCCCCGCGAACCCTTCCACGGCACCGGCTGGACGAAGCGGCGCAGGTTGCGCGTGCGCCAGGCGAAGCGACCGGGCTGGTAGTTGATGATTGCCAATATGTTATGAGGTTGTCATTGCAAAATGACAGGTGGGGCAAAGTTCATTTGGCGCCACGAACACAGGTCTAGAAACGCCAGCTCATGTATGCGCATATACGATTCAGCCCGAGCTGCAGGTCGAAACCTAATTACGTAAGGAGCGTTGCTCAGTTTAGCCACCATGGCGGTGGTATCACGTCGTCTATAAGTAGCTATTGATTTCCTCTAATCAGGGGTCAAAATTCGCGTATATGAACGAACTCACAATCGAATCCACGCCAAATGAGATAATGGACATCCCGGTGGCCATCGGCAAATCCGTTGAATTTTTTTCTGCAGGGTTGATTTTTAATCCTGAATTTCCGCTGACAAGTAAAGAATGGCTTAGGCTCGGGTCGAAGCTCGGTCGCGCGGCCCGTTTAGCTAACTTTTGGATCGGTGATTGGTTGAATTACGGGGAATCGCGCAAAGAATATGGCGAAAAATATGATGAGGCGATGAACGTGACCCACCTGGATAATGGAACGCTAAGAAATTACGCTTATGTTGCGGCCAGAGTGGACCTGTCGCACCGACACGACAATCTTTTTTGGCAGCACCATGTCAATGTCGCCTCAATTGAAGACCCCGAAGACCGATGGATGTGGCTCGATCTGGCGGCAGATTTGGAGGCGGCGGGGGAGCCGATGTCGGCCGTTAGGCTATCGAGGAGCATCAATGCGGGGAAATTGATTACACCGAAAAAGCGGAAACGCCTCAAGTTCAACGAGGACTTGAACAACGTTGTTCCACATGTGGACAGGATCCGCAGATGGTGGAGCCAGATGCAGAAGGCGGGTTGGTACAGGCACGCAACCCCCGACCAAAAAATGGCCGTCGCTCGAGATCTAGAACCAGTAGTTCAGATTTACCAGCAGATCAAAGGACTTCCTGCCAAACCCGAGCCCAATGCTGCTACAGCCCTGATGGATCCCGCGGCGTATGTGGCGTCTGTGAAGGCCCGGTGGAAAAAGCTCAAGGAAACTGGCGACGTAGGCCTGTTCGCCTTTGCCGAACGCCAAGCAATGGGTCGCGAACTCGCCACTATAAAGGAGATTTATGAGGAGATTCGACTTCCAGGCGCATAGATTCGGCAGCAAATTTGAATTGGTAGTTCGCAAAACCAACAAAATTAATTCTTGGATAACAATGAGTTAAGGGAGCTTTTCGGAGCAATCCGAAGAGTGGGCAACGGTGTAAATGGGCAATGTGCCAATGTTTCCTTGCGCCGGGAAAAGCGTCAATTTCCCCGGCATACTCATGGTATGGCAGGCTCATTGATGCGCATCAATAAGTTCTGCCTTGGGCACCGTATCGCATCTGGCCGGTGCTCATGGCGCCATGACACCTGACCGGGGCTGGTCTCTTGGTAGCCGGATGTACCAAAGTAGGCTGGTTAGCATTGTGGGCGGTTCTGGCTCACTTTGATTTACGCGTTTCAAAACTCGCCCTCTGGACCTCGTCAATTTCTTGCCACACTTTGCGGATAGATTGAGCCACCTCTGCATCCGACCTCCCGTTCGACTGGATTTGTTCAGCGAGGAGGATTAGATATTCCTGCCATTCTGCCTTGGTTGCTTCTATAATTTGGGCTCTAAGTTGCCAGGCCCATCGGGGTCCAAACCGCTCCTTGAATTCATTGAAATCTGTAATTCCAACGACTGCGGCAAATTCACCCACCCGTTTTCGCCATGCAGCCGCCCCGCGCGAAACACTGGCAATTTGGCTATGGTGACGATTCCAGAGCTTGGACGACTTCCGATCTCGATCCACCCGACGACTACCTTTCCAAGAGGCGGGCCAATTCATGAAGCTGTCTTCCAAGTGTCTACTCAGGTAGCGCGCGATGGCGTCCGCCGTTGTTCGGATGGGGAGAAACTCAGCACGCCCAAGACCATAATTCGGCAGGGAATCTCGCATCTGCTTCCATACCGCGACAGTTTCCGGCGCACTGCTCTGCACGTATGCTTGGCGAGCCTCATTGAATGCTTCACTTCCCCGTTCTCCTTTTCGTTGTAGCTGAACGGTCTGGTTAAGGGCGTCCCATCGGAATTGGCCCGGAAGCATATTCCAGTGAGTCGCGACGAGCAGATGAAAGTGCGGCGCACCACATTTCTGAGGGCCTAAGACGCGAATATAACCGCGAAACCATTTGGCTTCATTGGTGCGCCATGAGTGAAAACGCTTCGCGAATTCCCGCGGGTGCAAATTTTCATCAGCCGTAATCGTCATGAGCGCGCAAAAATCCCGGCCAAAGTACTTGAAGAAGTCCATGACCTGACCGCGCAAAGTAAAGATTGCCATCACCCCCTTACCGGTAAACCTACGCTTTGAGGGAAGGACGGTTGCTTGGCGGGGCGCTATCGCTATTTTATCTCGTGCGCCGCCAAACTGACCGGCTTCGCCATTTGGGGCCTCTCTTATTTTGCCCTTGGTTTGCGGCGGATTGGTGGTGTGCTTGGTGCAATTGTGACTACTTAGACAAGGAAGGCCGGCATAGGTTAAAATCGGGCCCTGCTTGGTCCCCGTACTTGTGTCAATTTGCACCGATGAGGGACGAGCGCTCATGGCTCATCCGCGGGCTGGAATTTTCAGTTTGGTGCGGATATGCACCCCGACCTCGGCGGGGTCATAATATATGAAGTGCCCAACCCTGTGGAAGGGGATGAGCCGGAGCTTCGTCCAGGCGCGGATAGTGCGAATCGAGGGTTCTTTGCCGATTGGGAAGATGCCGCTGGCGCGAAGGCCGACAACATCGGTGAGCTGGTTAGTGATACTGGAGGGCGAGATTGGTGAGTCCATTCCCCTCGATTCTTGTCAACTTCGCTAGACTGCCAAGGGCATGGGGATGATGTTCGCGCTCCCGTTCGGCATTATACTGAAAAACTGTTCTGCCTCGCTCGGATTTTTCAGATCCAAGTAGTGCTTACGGATGATGCTCTCGGAATTGCCCGCCTGGAGAGCGGCTTCGCCCATAGAACGGAATTTGGCCACAAACATCGAAATGAACGTGTGCCGCATCACGTCATGGGTAAGACTGAACTCCTTAAATACGTCCCGCCGCAGCTTGGCTGCATTCATGGGAATGATGGGGAACTGACTTAGAGGGTAAGCCCGCAGCCAAGCTGCCAGATTGGGCTGAATCGCCACCAGCCGCTTCATCCGTACCTTCGACACTTCGGGCTCGATGTGAATTACGCCGGTATCCAGACGGACGTGCTCCGGCCGCAGTTTCAGGATTTCACCGGTACGCAGGCACGGACGGATGCCAGCGAAGAGGCAGAGGGCGAAATAGGGCACCAGCGCCCCATTCTTGAATCCCTCCAAGTGAGCCATGAGCCTCGCCGTCTGTTCAGCACTGATCGTCGTCGCAGAACCGCGTCGGTGGTTGAGGCGGTGGTGCGGGGTTTTCTCAATGGGGTTGGAGGCGACCCAGTCTTTCTGAAACGCAAACTTAAAGAACGTCGAGAGAACCCCGCGGCGGTTGTTGTAAGTTTTCAGCGACGGCGCACCCCGTTCCAAATATCGGACCAGCAAGGCCGGCGTAAACTGCGCCATGGTGGCTTCTGGGAACCACGCCTTGACTGCCGCCAGCTCGTATTTAATCGCCCGCAGTTGGGGAGGGGAGAGGAGGGTTCGCTCGCACTCCAACTGCCTTGCACTGTAGTACTCGGTGGTCGCATCGCTGAGCAGCACATCGCGCTTTCCCTCGGGGTAATTCGTCAGGGCGTAGTCGAGATACCCCAGCAACGACCGGGAGCGGCCTTCGAGGCGGCGGAATGCATCTTCTGCCTCCCTCAACTGTGGTTCGGCAAGGAAGGTGGCTGCCGACCGCATACCGCCAACGGCCTGCATGGCCTTCAATTCCAGTGACGCCTTTTCGGCAGCGGCTTCTTCCCGCGTTTTAAAATTCTTGCGGACGCGGATTTCTTGGAGGAAACCGGACACCCGCCACGAGGTGGCACCGTTCCGATTCTTGAACCGACTGACGAGGAATTTTGATTGATTCATGCTTAGGTTGCCATGTCAACTTGGCAACCTAGCTTTGCGGAAAACTTAACTCCTTGGTATCCAAAGAGTAAAAAGTGCTCGGGAAGGGACTTGAACCCTTAAACCTTGCGGTATACGCTCCTGAGGCGTACGTGTCTACCAATTCCACCACCCGAGCTTGATTGCGGCATTCCGACGGAGCCGGAAGACGCGAAACAAAGGGTTGAGAATTAACCGGCAAAATGGCAGGGTGTCAAGCTTGTCACGGCATGGCGGTGGGGACGGCTCTCTCCCGCCTTGGCGGGATTCGTGGACGCCACGGAGTGGCGTCCCTACCAATATATGCGTTTCTGGAAATACCATGCCTTGGGCAACGACTATCTCGTGCTCGATGTCAAAGATGCGCCGCGCCCGCCGAAGCTGGCGGACATGGTGCGCATCTGCCATCGCAATTTCGGCCTGGGGTCGGACGGCATCCTTTATGGCCCGCTGAAGCCGAGGGGAGCGGATTTTGGCCTGAGAATATTCAATCCCGACGGCAGCGAAGCGGAAAAGAGCGGCAACGGCTTGCGTATTTTCGCGCGGTATTTGTGGGACCAGAAGCGGGTCAAAAGCAGGCCTTTCACGATTCAGACGCCGGGGGGCATCGTTTCGTGCGCGGTTGGGGCAGGGGCGAAGCAAATCACGATTGAAATGGGGAGGGTGAGTTTTCACAGCAAGGACATCCCGGTGAATGTCAGCCCGGCGCGGGAGATGCTGGACCAAGAGATCGAAGTCGGCGGGCGCAAATTCCGCTATTGCGCGGCGACGGTCGGCAATCCGCATTGTGTGCTGCCGCTGAAGGAGATTTCACCGGTGCTGGCGCACCAGTTTGGCCCGCTGATTGAAACGCATCCATTGTTTCCCAACCGGACGAATGTGCAGTTTCTAAAAGTACTCGACCGGAAAAACATTCAGTTGGAAATCTGGGAGCGTGGCGCAGGTTACACGCTGGCGTCGGGCAGCTCGAGCAGTGCGGCGGCGGCGGTGGCGCGGAAGGTCGGGGCGTGTGATGGCGACATCACGGTGCACATGCCCGGCGGGAAATTGAAAATCCACGTCGCGGATGACTTTGCCATCACCATGACCGGCCCGGCGACGCGGGTGGGGGAGTATTATTTGGATGCCGAGGCGTTGAAGTGATGGAAAGGCGGTTTGACTACTACTGCCAGGGCCAAACTGTACTCCACCGCCCTTTCAGGGCGGCATTCTTTTGTTGGTTCTGGGCCCAGGGTTGCTCCCGCGAAGCGGGAGCAACCCTGGGTTTGGCTCCTTTGCCCCGTTGGGGCGCGGGAACCCAGGCGATGTAAATGCCTCAAACTTCCTTAATGTTGCCGCGGTCGCCTTCGAAGGAAACTTTTGCCGCTTGCCAAACGAGGGCGAGTGCGTTTCAGTTTTCGGTTCCGGCGTGCAAATTGCTGTAATTCGGGGTCCCGCCGTAACTTTCCACCCAACCAAAACACTACCATGGCTCTCAAAGTAGGCATTAACGGGTTCGGCCGCATCGGCCGGCTGGTCTTCCGCGCCATCGCGGAAAAGAAACTTCTCGGCAGCGAGATCGAAGTCGTTGCCATCAACGACCTTGTGCCGGCCGACAACCTGGCATACTTGCTGAAGTATGACTCGACCCAGGGCCGTTACCACGGGACGGTTACAAACGAGGGTGACGGTATGCTGATTGTGGACGGCCACCGCATCGCCAGCCTGGCCATCAAGGAAGGCCCTGCCGCCCTGCCGTGGAAGGCCCTGGGCGTGGACATCGTGATTGAGTCCACCGGTTTGTTCACCGAGGCCGACAAGGCGGCCGCGCACCTGACGGCCGGGGCCAAGAAAGTCATCATTTCCGCGCCCGCCAAGGGCGACTGCAAGACGGTGGTCATTGGCGTCAACGACCACACCCTGACGAAGAACGACAACATCATCTCCAACGCCTCCTGCACGACCAACTGCCTGGCGCCCATCACCAAGGTGGTGCTGGACAACTTTGGCATTGCCGAAGGCCTGATGACCACCATTCACAGCTACACCGCCACGCAAAAGACCGTGGATGCGCCATCGCGCAAGGATTGGAAGGGTGGCCGCAGCGCCGCCATCAACATCATTCCCTCGACCACCGGCGCCGCGAAGGCCGTCGGCCTCGTCATTCCGGAAGTGAAGGGCAAGCTGACCGGGATGTCCTTTCGCGTGCCGACCCCGACAGTCTCCGTGGTGGACCTTACGGTGCGCACGGAGAAGAGCACGTCGTACAAGGCGATTTGCGAAGCGATGAAAGCCGCGAGTCTGAATGGCCCGTTGAAGGGCATTCTCGCCTACACCGAGGATGAAGTGGCCTCCAGCGACTTCATTCACGACGCCCACTCGTCCATCTTTGACGCCGGTTCCGGCATCGAACTGAACGACAAGTTCTTCAAACTCGTGAGCTGGTACGACAACGAGTGGGGGTATTCCTGCCGCTGCGCCGAGCTGATCACGAAGCTGTCGAAATTGCTGTAAAGCAGTTTCGGGTTTTGAGTTTCGCGTTCCGTGGCAACACGGTTTCCCGGCCTCATGCACGAAGCGATTAACCCGAAACCCAAAACTCGAAACTCAAAACTTACCCATGCCTCGCACCAAAACCGTCAATGATGTGAACCTCGCCGGCAAGCGGGTGTTCGTTCGCGTGGATTTCAACGTGCCGTTCGACGAGAAGGGCAACGTATCGGATGACACGCGGGTGGTGGAGTCGCTGCCGACCATCAAGCATTTGATGGGGCAGGGGGCGAAGGTCATTCTCGCGAGTCATCTGGGCCGCCCGAAGGGCAAGCGCGACCCGAAACAATCGCTCCAACCGGTGCGTGCGGTGCTGGAAAAGCACCTGGGCATGCCCGTGGCGTTTGCGGATGACTGCATTGGGACCGACGCCGAGACCAAGGCGGCGGCATTAAAAAACGGCGAGGTGCTGTTGCTCGAGAATGTACGCTTCCACGCCGAGGAGGAGAAGAACGATCCCGCCTTTGCGAAGGAAATGGCCAAGCTCGCCGAGGTGTTTGTGAATGACGCTTTCGGCTCCGCGCACCGGGCGCATGCTTCGACGGCCGGCATCGCCGTCCATCTGCCCATCCGGAGCGCCGGTCTGTTGATGCAAAAGGAACTCGCCTTCCTCGGCGACAAGACCGCGAATCCGGTGCGTCCGTTTTGCGTCATTCTCGGCGGCGCGAAGGTGTCCGACAAAATCAAGGTCATTGACGCCCTGCTGGACAAGGCGGATTCGATGATTATCGGTGGGGCCATGGCCTATACGTTTGCCCTGGCCGCCGGCCGAAAAGTCGGCAAGAGCCTGACCGAGCCGGACAAGGTGGACCTCGCGAAAATGTGCGTGCAAAAAGCCCAAACCCGCGGCGTGAAGCTGCTCCTGCCAGTGGACAACCTGATTACCGACAAACTCGATTTCCCCAACGCCACTGTGGGCGAGACCAAGATTGTCGAGGGCGACATTCCTGACGGTTGGGAGGGCGTGGACATCGGCCCGAAGTCCATCGCGCTCTTCAATGCGGAAATCGCCCGCGCCAAGACAATTTTGTGGAACGGTCCGATGGGCGTGTTCGAGATCAAGGCCTGTGCCCAGGGTACATTTGCCATGGCCAAGGCCATTGCCGACAACACGGGCGCCATTTCCATCATCGGCGGGGGCGACTCCGTCAAGGCCGTGAAAAAGAGCGGCCAGGCCGGGAAAGTCTCCTTCATCAGCACGGGTGGCGGCGCGAGCCTCGAATTTCTCGAGGGTCGGGAGTTGCCGGGCGTGGCATGTTTGGAAACAATTTAACGGCAAAGTTTTTTAGTGCCTGGTGTTCTAGTGCTTAGTGCTGACACCCACCCCAAAACTGCTGGAAAAACAAAAACACCAAGCACTAAAACACGAAAGCACTTACGGCCTCCATTTCCTGCTCGCCCTCCGGGGTCACTTATCCATAATTCCACTCAAAAACACCCATGGCCAAACCCGTTCGCAGATATCTCATTGCCGGTAACTGGAAGATGAACAAGACCGCGAGCGAAGGCGTGGACTTGGTGGGCGATTTGGTTTTGGCAGTGGGCAAGACCACGGATGTCACCGTGGCCGTATGCCCGCCGTTCACCTGCCTTGAAAGCGTGGGCAAGGCGCTCGAAGGCTCGACCATCAAGCTGGGCGCGCAAAACATGCACCCCGAGCCGTCCGGCGCCTATACCGGAGAAATTTCCGCGGCCATGCTGCGCACGCTCTTCGTCAATTACGTGATCCTCGGCCACAGCGAGCGCCGCCAGTATTTTGCCGAGACGGAAGCGTTCATCAACAAGAAGGTCCTCGCCGCGCTTGAGGGCAATTTAAGCCCCATCCTGTGTGTCGGTGAACTGCTCTCTGAACGCGAAGCGGGCAAGACTTTGGAAGTTGTGAAACGCCAGATTGACGGCGGCCTGGTTGGCGTCACCGCCGCGCAGGCGGACAAGCTGGTCATCGCCTACGAACCGGTGTGGGCCATCGGCACCGGCAAAACTGCGACGCCGGCCATGGCGCAGGAGGCCCAGGGCGCAATTCGCCATTTGCTCAACGGCCACCTCGGTGCTGCCGCCGGCACGAAAGTCCGAATTTTGTATGGCGGTTCCATGAAGGCGGACAATGCCGAGGAACTCCTTGCGCAGCCGGACATTGATGGCGGCTTGGTGGGTGGCGCTTCGCTCGACGCCCGCTCGTTCATAAAAATTGTGCAGGCCGCGCAAAAGCAGGCGCCGCATCGCGGGTAGTTGAAGCCGGGGCCGGTATACTTCCTGTTGCCAAATTCGGGAAGACTTTAAGGCCAAAGCACCCAAGCCGCCATGACGAGGGCGGCGGTCAACAGCAGGGTTGCCAAAGCGCGCGCTTCCGTGCGCGTCAACTCGAAGTAATGCATGGTGGGCGGCATCCTAGGTTTGGGCCCGATGGGGGGGAAAGGCAAAAATTTCCCGAACTTTGACTGGGCCCGGGTGTTTAAGTTTGTCCCGCCGGGTCGTTCGGGCAAACTTACCTAAATCGCAAATCATAAAGCTTAATTCCATCCCACGCCCATGAAATCTCCCTTGTTGCTGGCCGCCCTGGCAGTCCTCCTCTCCGCCGCCGGCTCTCCGCCGCCAGCGGTTTCAGTCTTGGTCAAAAGTGATGTCTGGGATTACGACCGGTTGAAGGCTGAGGCCGACCTTGTGGTCGTCGCGACACCTCTGTCCACGAAGGAATTGGAGGAGCATACGGTTCTACCTGGGATTCAACAACTGGGACCGGATGGCAAAGCTCTGCCGGTGGCGGCGATTGGATTGGAAGCGAATTTCGAAATCAACGTCATTTTGAAGGGCGCATGGCCACTGAACCGTCTCATTCTGCATTATCTGCGGGAAGCCCGCCCGCCCGCCCAGCCGGCGGTGGGTGGCCCGTTGCTGGTTAGCTTTGACCCCAAGAAAAAAATCCGGTACTTGATGTTTCTCAAACTGGACAAGGAAGGACGGTTTTATTCCGTCACGGGCCAGACGGACCCGGGTTTGGCGATTAAGGAGTTGGGGGCCAGTCCGTAGGCTGGAGAAGGGACAGAGGGACAGAGGGATTCAGGCCTTGTTAGCAGATTGCTTGGGGTGGGTCAGTTTTTGGTGAAGGCTGCAGAGCATGCGGTCGATTTCCCTTACTTTCTCGTTTATCTCTGAAAAGCGTGTTTTGGGAATGAAGTCTAGATTGGCAGCGATTTCGAGTTGGGTTTCCAGCTCATAAAGCGATCCGATGGAAATTTGCACAAACCGGACATATTCCGCTCGCGAGCGCCACGCATACCCTTCCGCCAGATTGGATGGAATTGAGACCGCGGACCGCCGAATTTGACTGGTTAACCCATAAACCTCTTCTTTGGGAAAGAGGCGACTGAATTGGTATACGGCCGTGACCAAGACCATGCTTTTTTGCCAAACAATCAAATCGCGAAACGTCCTGATGGGCGCATTCATAGTGGGTCCGTGGGTTTGGTTTTCAATTCCCAGTCCTCAATCCAAACAATGAGTAAAAAGTAGGCCGTGATGCACGCAAGCAAATTCGGCGCAATTGTTCGGCCCCGCATTTTGCCCTCAATCTCTGGAGATATTTCCCAGTCGCTCTCCGCCAATGCCGCCCGGTCTCTTCACCCCAATAATTGCCAACGTCGAAGTTCAAGCCAAACTATATGCTCCCGTAGGCCCCTGAAGGGCGCGCCAATACTGTGAGCATGGGCTTGCTGAACAACCCTCTGTCCCTAGGTCCCTTTGTCCCTGTCCTCAAAAAAGTGGGCCGGCGGGGACTCGAACCCCGAACCAACGGCTTAAAAGGCCGCTGCTCTACCATTGAGCTACCAGCCCGCAGAGTGCAGGGAGCGGATTCGCCCCACTGCCAAACCGTGAATCTATACAAACTTTGCGGCGGCTGGCAAGCTGGTTTGCACGAGGGCCCGGGATCAGTTCGAAGTCACGGTAGGGCGGGACCTCCGGGCCCGCCTAGTTTCATTCTTAAACCTCGGATGGCACGGATTGCACCGATAAATGAATTCTCGCGCAAAGGCGCAAAGGCGCAAAGGGCCGCATGCCACCTGCGCGACGCGCACTCGTTCGAGATGGCTAAGCGGATGACAGCGTAATCCAGTTCACTCCAGTCCATTGAAGCACACATGGGAAGCGAGGGGTGGTCCGGCTCGGCCCCCCGGCGCCAGCCGGGGGCCGGGCGGGTCCACCCCTTTTCCTTGTTACCTATCGAGTAATAACTGTCCACGCTGCGATTAGTGCCGGCACCGAAAGGAAATCGCTGTTTTGGGAGTTGCCGGGACTTGGAGGTTGGCGTTAATTGAAACTACAGACAAGCCATGAAACAAAAAGGTTTACTATGCCCGAAGTGCAAAGGTGAAAACTTTGAGATTCGTCTCAAAAAAGACGAAGGTGTGGCGACGGCAAAATGCGCTGTATGCGCGACCAATTATTTGATTTTGGACAGCATGGATTATTGGTTCGATATTATCCAAACTGGTTATCCGCGAATTTGCCGATGCGCGTGTAAATGCACAGTTTTCAATCTGCGAATCGATTACTATTATCGAGACAATGGTGACATCAATGAAGTGGAACTGCGGAGCACATGCGTATCCTGCCAAAAAACCAAATTACAATTTGCGGCGGATATCAATTACGGCGGCACCGAACACCTTTACGATAGACCGCTAGTCTTTTGCAAAAATCCGAAGATTTTATATGATCTCAAGGAGTTCAATTTATTTGTGACAGACGAAGACCTGGCGCGAATTGTGGACTATCTGGGCCATGACAGGAGATGCGCCTTTTTTTGCTGTTGTATACTAACCAACAATAAATGGACGAGGCGGGTTTGCACGGCGGATCAAGTGAAAGAGATTATTTGCAACGACCGCTATCTCATGTTTTGGGCCTCACCCCATCAAATGACCCTTTCGGACGATGAAGTTGGAACAGCACAAAATGAAGGCTTATTCTGGAAGAGAAATGAGGTTATCCGATTTAGTTGTCCGACCACCATGATTCTGGGGGCAAACGAAGGAAGTTTATACTACATCAAATTTTCGACGCAATTCTTAGACGGCGACCAGGTGAAATCAAAATCAATGCCATTTAAGAACCTCACGATGGATCTTGTTTGTTGGTTGCAGAAGGAATTCGTTTCGTGGCGCGGGCCAAATAGCTTCGACAATCTTAATGAACATATTCGTTTATTCGGTAACAAATTCTGCGCGAACAACGGCGACAAGAATTACTGATAAGAAATTGTTTATTTGGGGTTGTTGGCTCAGGGAGTATGGGTTACTTCTGCCTAAATTTCAAACAGAGATGTAGCAAGAAGCCAAAGCGAAGCTTTGGATGGCCGCGCGGCCCGAGCGCTACTGCCACTACGCAGCGGCTCACTCCTGGGCGAGCACGCTTGCGAGTCCCCCTTACTGCCTCGGGGTCGGAATTTGTAACCCGTTTTTGTAACCCGGTGGCCGGATTTGGGCGAATTCTGGTGATTTTAGGCCAACGATAAACTTCCGCAACCCGCTGAGGATCTTCCAATCTACAGGCCGAGCTTTTGCACGAGTTCCTCGACCGTGAGGCCGTGATGCCCGGCGACACTTTTGAGGATGCCGGAGAGCGTGCCGGTGCGGATGGGGTGGTGGTTCGGAATGGCCTCGTGGTGTTGGCCACCCTGTTGCGTGGTGACGCGGACGTGAGAGCCGCGTTGCCGGTTGACCGTGTAGCCGAGCGCGCGCAGGGCCTTGACCAGGTTCGGGCCGGAGACATCGCGCGGGAGCTTCATCGGGTGAGGACTTCGTCGCGCACGAAGTGAAGGCGGATGACTTTGGGAGCCTCCATCGTCTCGTCAAAGTAGCAGTCCACGGCTTCCTTCACGTTGGCGCGCAGTTCCGCCAGGGTGTCGCCCTGCGTATGGACACCGACGCCGAGCGCGGAGGCGGTGTAGCCACCGTCCACCTCGTCCTCGCGCACCTCGAAGATGATTTCGATCATGGCGGCAGGTTAGTGGCTGGCCGCGCTTGAGGCAAGCCCGTCCTGCAACGGACAGTTGCCAGTGAAGCAAATCGGGGGCCTTTGACCGGAGGACACGGGCTGCTTGAGGTCCGCACGGGAGTTCCATCCCGACCAATACAAACGTTACTAAGGCGAGGTTTGATTCTTCAAATTAAATCTACTTCTTGGCGGTGGCCGCCGGGTCGGGGGTGCCGTCAAGTTGAACGACGCCGCTGGCGGTTGCGCCCATATGGGCGAGCAGGGCGCGGAAGAAAGCAGCATGGAAATGCTGGACGTCGCCGGTTTCAGCGTTGATATGGCCCTGCCAGATTTGGAGTTTGGGATCATGCAGCCTTTGCAGGGTTATATCCAGGTAGGTGAAATTGGCGATGCGCGTCTGCGGAACGACCATTTCGCCCATACCCGCCCCAGCCATGGGCCGGCCATAGATATCGCCGCCGATGCCCGTCATGGTCGGCACGGTAACGCCATAAGTTATCGGAACGTCCTTGGTGGAAAGGTTGTAAGTAAGTTGAAAATCCGCTTCGGCGGCGGGTGCAAGCTGGTATCCCAGGGCCTGAAGTTGGGCGGCCAGGGTTTCGCCCGCGAGCCGGTTGGGCAAAGTTTCCGCCGTGGGGTCACTCGGTGCGGCCAGGGTGAACTTGTCTTGCAGGGTGACGGGAAATTTGGCGTCGCCCTCGACGGCGAGGTTGGCGTAGGTGTGCGCGCAGCCGGTCAACCCGGCAAAGGCGCAAAGTGACCAAAGTACAGCAGTTAGGAATCGCATCGGGCCAGAATAAGAGTGCGACGCGAGTTTGTCAAAGCTGCGGGGTATGGGGTGTTCCACTATGACTGACGAGCGCACGCCCCGGGGTTCCGGAGCATCCCTCCCGGCTTTCTTGTTCTTGGCATCGGAGGGAATTTCCTTACGGTGGACGGATGAAATTACCCCGATTTCTTTGGAACTTGATTTTACCGGGCTCGGCCCTGTTAGTTGCGGGCTGCGCCGATGCGCCGCGCGGGTATTGGGTCTATGTCGGCACACGCGACTTTGGGACGGACAAGGGGTTTTCCCTGGCGAAGTTTAATCCCGACTCGGGCGCGCTGACCCAGCCGGAATTAGTCGAGGCGGCGGTCGGGCCGGCGTTTTTCCAAATCCATCCCGATGGCCGGCATCTTTATACGATCAACTCGCTCGGCCCGACCAAGCCGGGTGAGGGGCTGCTGAGCGCCTATGACTTGGACCCGAAGACGGGGAAACTCACGCTACTCAATTCCCAATCCAGCGGAGGCCAGAATCCGGCCTATCTGAGTTTTGACCGCACGGGCCGGTTTGTCCTCATCGCCAATTACAACGGCGGCAGCGTGGCCGTGTACCCGATTCTGGCCGACGGCAAGCTCGGAGCGCGCACGGCGTTTGACCAGCATGCGGGAAAGAGTGTTTCGCCGGACCGCCCGCCGCAGCCTTACTCCCATTCGATTATCATTGACCCGTCCAATCGTTTTGCGCTCAACGCCGACCTCGGGCTCGACCGGGTGTATGTTTACAAATTTGACGCGCAAACCGGCGCGCTGACGGCAAACGACCCGGCGTGGTTCGCGGATCATCCGGCGTCCGGGCCGCGCCACGTGATTTTCTCGCCGGATGGAAAGTTTGTTTACGTTTCGCATGAAATCGCGAACTTTGTGGGCGTCTATGCCTGGGACGGGCAAAAAGGCACGCTGACGGAGGTGCAGACCATTTCGACGCTGCCGCCGGATTTCAAAGGCACCAATACCGCCGCCGAAATTGAAATTCATCCCGGCGGAAAATTCCTCTACGTGTCGAATCGGGGCGAGGACAGCATCGCGGAATTCACGGTGGATGCCGCCAGCGGGAAGCTGGCTTATGTGGGCAGCACGCCGACCCAGGGCAAGACGCCCCGCAATTTTGCGCTCGACCCCACCGGCGGGTGGCTGCTCACTTCCAACCAGGAGTCCGGCTCGATCCTGCTGTATCGCGTGGATCCGGGCACGGGCAAGCTCACACCGGCCGGCCCTTTGATCAATTTGTCGGCCGCGCCGTTTTGCGAGCGCTTTGCCCCGGTGGTGCGTTAGGGCGATTAGGACTACAGGAATGTTTTGGGGTATGGGCAATGTGGAAGGGGCGGACACCGGGAGCGCGGAGCCGGATTTTTCGCACGCGAAGCCGCGAAGGCGCGAAGTTGGCGCTGGTTAAATCTTTTCCAGCCGTGGCACGGTCCATTGGCCCATGTCCTTGACGAAAACGATATTGTTTTCCAACGGCCAGGCATCGTCCCATTTCGGCTCGATGACGATGGTGCCGGTTGGGTCAATGAGGCCGCATTTATTCCCCACTTCGATAATCGAAAGGGTCCGTAACGAATCCGGCCCTAATCCAATTATTACTGACTCCCCGCTGACTTCGCCGATTTCGCCTGATCCTCCAGCAGGGCCTTTTTCACATCGTCAGCCTGTTGATCAGTCGAGGCGTGCAGGTCGCGCCAAATAACGACGCCGTCTTTCATCAAAAACGATTGGCGACGCAATCCGGCGACACCGAAGGCGTTATAAATCTCGCTTTTGGGGTCGGCGATCAAATCGAAAGGAAGTCCTTGTTTGACGGCAAATTTCTTTTGGTCCTCGATGCAGTCGTGACTGACCCCAATGATGGTGAGGAGGCCCAGGTTATGCAGATCGGCAAAGGCGTCGCGCAAGCTGCAGGCTTCGGCGGTGCAGCCGGGCGTTCCGGCCATGGGATAAAAGAACACCAGTACGTAACCGTTGTGGTAGAGCGCGCCCAAATCCACCGTCCGACCGTCCTGGTTGACGCCCGGCACGCCCGGTGCGGTCGCGCCCACGGCCAACGGTTCGCCGGAACTGACGATGCCCGAAACCGCGTGCCGTAAAAAATTAAACATGAGCGGGGCGTGGGGGCGTCGTCACCGATATTTCCGGATCAGGGCTTTTTGCCGCCGTCCACCGTCCACATGGGCGATTCCTTGGTGTGGTCGGAAAATTTTTGCGTGGTGCGTTCGAGGCGGGTGGCCAGGGTCTTGAGAATTTTGACGACGACATCCGGCTGCTCCTTCATCAATTGCTCAATGGGCAGCGATTTGATTTTTGCGATCTTCACCGCTCCCTTGGCCTTGATGGTGCAGGTGCGCGGCTTGCCGAGCAAGTCGGCCATTTCCCCAAAAATAGTCCCGGGGAACATCAGCGTCGTGAGCAGCACATTGTCCTTGTAAACTTCGACGGTACCGGAGAGCAGTATGTAAAAATAACCCGCAGGATCACCCTGGCGGATGATAGTGGCGGCGTGCGGAAGCTCGACTTCTTCAGTGGGCATAGCGGGAAGGGAACATAGGCCTAACGGCGCTATACGTCAATCACATCATCGTCGCGCCGGGCGGACGGCGAGTGAGGGGCGCGGCCGCCCAAGCCGCGGGTGGCCGCGACGAAGCGCCGACGGCCGAGGCGGCGGTTGGCGAGGAAGGACATGATGCTCACCACGAGGGCCCCCCAGAACGCCGGCCAAAAGCCATCCACATGGAAGCCGGGAACCAGCCCATTGCCCGCCCACCAGAAAAGCAGGGCATTGATCAACAGCAGTCCGAGGCCGAGGGTCAGGACCACAAAGGTCAGTGCGAATAAAACCAAAATCGGTTTGAGCACGGCATTGAAGATCGTCAGTACCAGCACGGCGAGAGCCAGCGTGATCAGCCCGTGCGGGCCCAAACTGTCCGCCCCGTTATAATGTATCCCTTTGGAGGTGTGCGCAGCGATCACGACGCCCAGCGCGATCATGAGCCAGCGCAGCACGGGACGCCACCACGGCATCGCGCGTTCACTGCTGGTCATGAAGCCACTGAGTTGGGACATGGCGGAAGCATGGAGGAAGAAGCGGGAAGTTGGAAGCTGGAAGTTGGAAGGATCTCGAGCGGGGGAGCGGGGGAGCGGGGAGCGGGGAGCGGGGAGCGGGGAGCGGGGAGCGGGGAGCGGGGAG
>CAZLPS010000040.1:8112-33391 GCA_964561455.1 uncultured Opitutales bacterium | reverse complement strand
AATTCTTAATTCTTAATTCTTAATTCTTAATTCTTAATTCTTAATTCTTAATTCCCTTTCTGCCCATAATACGCCGTCGCCCCGTGCTTCCGCTTAAAATGCTTCTCGTGCAGCGCTTTCGGAATGGACGGCATCGTTGGTTGCAATTGCAGCGTCCACAGTGCCATTTGCGCAATCGCCTCCAGCGCCAGTGCCGTGTCCAATGCCTTTTCCGCTGACACCCCCCACACAAACACGCCATGGTGCCGCACCAGCGCCGCCGGCACATCCAGCGGATTCAAATCCCGAAAGCGCTCGGCGATGACATTCCCCGTCTCCCATTCATAATCCTTGGCAATCTCCACCGGCGTCAGCGCCCGCGTCAGTGGCACCGGCCCGTCAAAATAATCTGCATGGGTGGTGCCCAGGTTGGGAATCTCCCGCGCCGCCTGCGCAAACGCCACGGCATGCCGCGAATGCGTGTGTACGATCGAACGCACCCCGGTGAACGCCCGAAACAGACACCGGTGCGTCGGCGTGTCCGACGACGGCCGCAATTTCCCCGCGACAATCTTCCCCTCCAAATCCACCAGCACCATGTCCGCCGGCTTCAACTTCTCATAGGCCACGCCACTGGGCTTGATCGCAAACACCCCCGCCGCCGCATCCAGCACGCTCACATTGCCGAACGTCAAATCCACCAGCCCCGTCGTCGGCAGAACCCGGTTGGCCTCGCAACACTCCTCTCGGATGGACTGAAATTTTTTCATGAAAAGAAAATTTTACCACGGATGGCACGGATAACACGGATTGAGCGAATCCATCCGTGTTATCCGTGCCATCCGTGGTAAAAAACTAAACCGAACCCAGCCCGGGCGCCAGATGATAATACAGCTCGTTCCAGCGCAATTCGCGCTTGGCCTTGCACATCGTCGTCCCATCGGCGATGAGGAAAAACTCGACCCCCGCGATGTCGGTGAAGTTCTCGACGTGCTCCCGTGTCAGCGCCGGGCTATACGCCGTGTGGTGCGCTCCCCCGGCCAGAATCCACGCCGCCGCCGCCGTGGCGAAATCGGGTTTCGGCTCCCACACCGTCCGCGCCACCGGCAGCTTCGGCAGCGCCGGATGCTTGACTGCCGTCACTTCATTAATCAACAACCGGAACCGGTTGCCCAAATCAATCAGGGACGCATTAACCGCCGGCCCGGGCGTGGAATCAAACACCAGCCGCACCGGGTCCGCCTTGCCGCCAATCCCGAGCGGGTGGACTTCCACGCGCGGCTGCCCCGCCGCAATCGTCGGGCAAATCTCCAGCATGTGCGAACCGAGCACTTTGCGTTTCCCCTCTTCCATATGATAGGTGTAATCTTCCATGAACGAGACGCCGCCGGGCAGCCCGTCCGCCATGACTTTGAATGCCCGCACCAGCGCCGCGGTCTTCCAATCGCCTTCGGCGGCAAAACCGTAGCCGTCCGCCATCAGGCGCTGCACCGCCAGCCCGGGCAATTGCGCGAGGCCATGCAAATCTTCGAAGGTGGTGGTGAATCCCTTGAACCCGCCTTCCTCCAAAAACGCGCGCAGGCCCAGCTCGATCTTTGCGCTCTCGCGCAGCGATTCATGCCGTGCGCCGCCCTTGCGCAATTCCGGCGCCAGCGTGTATTCCTCCGCGTATTTCGCGCACAGCCGGTCCGCCGCCGCATCCTTTACCGCGTGCACCTTCGCCGCCAAATCGCCGATACCATATCCATTGACGGAAAATCCAAAGGCGATTTCCGCCGAAACCTTGTTGCCTTCCGTGACCGCCACTTGGCGCATGTTGTCGCCAAACCGCGCGATCTTTGCGCCCTGCCAGTCATGCCACGCCCTCGCCGCGCGCATCCACGCCCCGAGCGCTGCCAGCACATCCTTGTCTGCCCAGTGGCCGACGATGATCTTGCGGTCGAGGCGCAGGCGCGCGCCGATGAAACCGAACTCGCGGTCGCCGTGCGCCGCCTGGTTCAGGTTCATGAAATCCATGTCAATACTGTCCCATGGCAAATCGCGGTTGAACTGCGTATGCAGGTGCGCCAGCGGCTTGCGCAGATTCTTCAACCCATTGATCCACATCTTCGCTGGCGAAAACGTGTGCATCCACGCCACGAGACCCACGCAGTTGGGCGCGACATTCGCCTCGTCCATGATTTGCGTGATCTCCCCTGGGCCCGTCAGCACCGGCTTCAGCACCACCTTGACCGGTAGCTCCTCCGCCGCATTGAAGGCGCGCGCAATCACTTGCGCATTCGCGGCCACTTGCTTCAGCGCCGCTTCGCCATAGAGATGCTGGCTGCCCACCAGGAACCAGACTTCGAGATTTTTAGGGAGGAGGATCATAATATATAAAAGAAGATTTAACCACGGAGGACACGGAGAACGCGGAGGGGGAAATTTTAAAGAAGAATATATCCTCTGTGCTCTCCGTGAACTCCGTGTTTCAATTACTATACCGACTCCTTTATCTCCAGCAGCGTCTTCATCACCTGACCGAGGTTGACATTCCGCACGCCGCCAAGGTTGTCGTGGAGCTTCAGGTAAAGTTTGTAAAGTTTGTTGTACGTGGCCTTCTCGGAACGCCGCGGCTTGTATACCACATCCTTCCAGCCAGCCATCGCCCGTTGTGCATTGGCAAAATCCGCATGGCCGCCGTTCGCCACCCCCGCCATGACCGAGGCCGCAATCGCCGAACCGAGCGCGCACGCCTGCGCCGAACGACCCACCCGCATCTCGCGCCCGGTGACATCCGCGTAAATCTGCATCAGCAGCGGATTCTTTTCCGCAATGCCGCCCGCGCACACCACCGTCTTCACCGGCACCCCGTATTCCTCAATGCGCTCCAAAATCGCCCGCGCGCCATACGCGGTGGCCTCAATCAACGCGCGGTAAATCTCTGCCCGCGTCGTGTGCAATGTCTGGCCGAGGATGAGCCCCGTAAGCCGCTGGTCCACCAAAATGGTCCGATTGCCGTTGTTCCAGTCCAGCGCCAGCAACCCGCTTTCACCCGGGTGCAATTTCTCCGCCTCGGCCGTCAACTGCACGTGCAGCGCTGCATCGCCCTGGCACACCACCTCCACCCACCACTTGAAAATGTCGCCCACCGCCGACTGTCCCGCCTCGATGCCGTAAAAGCCCGGCAGAATCGCGCCTTTCACAATCCCGCAAATCCCCGGTATGTCCGCCACCGTCTTTTGTGCCGAAACCACCCCGCAATCGCACGTCGAAGTGCCGATGACCTTGACGAGCACGCCTTCCTCGACCGCGCAGCCAATCGCCCCGTAGTGCACATCGAATTCGCCAATCGCAATCGCGATTCCCGGACGCAACCCGAAGCGCTCCGACCATTCCTTGCATAAATGGCCCGCCGGCACCGAAGCATCGTGCGCCTTGTCGTACAACCGGTCGCGCAATTCCGCGAGTTTCGGATGCAGCGCCGCGAGAAATTCCTTGTCCGGCAATCCGCCCCAATCTTCGGCATACATTGCCTTGTGCCCCGCTGCGCACACCCCGCGCATGATTGCCTTTGGGTCGCGCACCCCCGCCAGCACGGAAGGCACCCAGTCACACAATTCCACCCACGAATACGCCGAGTCAAAAACTTCGGTCGAAGTATTCAGACAATGCCAAATTTTGCTCCACCACCATTCCGATGAATATGTGTTGCCGCACTTCGCCACATATTGCGGCCGCATTGCCCGCGCCGTCTCGGTGATCTTTGCCGCTTCGGCGTGCCCGGTGTGGTCCTTCCATAACCAGCACTGTGCCGCCAAGTTTTCCTTGAGCCGGGCGTCGAACGCCAACGGGGTGTTCGTCTTGTCCACCGGCAGGGGGCTCGACCCCGTTGAATCCACGCCGATGCCAATGATCTGGTCTGGCCGGAAACTTTGTTCCGCCTGTGCCGCCTGCGCGAGCGCCCCGCGCACCGCCTGCTCCATCCCCACGAGATAATCCCCCGGATGCTGCCGGGCCAGGTTATGATCGCTTTCATCCAGCAGCACGCCTTGGTGCCCGCTCACGTACTCCACGACGCAAGTGCTGATTTCATGACCGTCCGCGCACCGCACGATCAGCGCCCGCACGGAATTGGTGCCAAAATCCAAGCCAAGGGTAAATGACATGGTGCCACGATAGCGACGAAGCGCGCCCGGCGTCAAATCTGGGTTTTGCCTGCCACTAGCCCGGTTCGTGGCGTTGCGCTTCAGCCAGCGCCCTGGGCGGCTCACTTGGCAACGGGCCGCTGCCCTTGCTCCTGCCGCCTTCCCCACGCCACCTCCGCCCATTATGCTTGCGACAAAATATGAAAACTGATTTCCATTGGCCGGTTATCGGAAAATTCGTTATCAACAACTAAGATGGAAACAGATCCACCGCAGATTGCTGAATCGGAGCAGAAAGTTGCGCCGCTGTCGGAATCGTTGAAGAATTCGGAACCGGCCCTCCTGCCAACCGGCCAGGTGCCCGTGCCGATGCCTGCCCCGCCTCGCCCCGCCCGTTTGACGGCGCCGCCATGGGAATTAATTCGGCGTGTGGCTGGGCCTTTCTCGCTCGCTGCCCTGCTGGCCGTTTTGTTGTGGAAAACTTGGCTGCGCTGGCCTGAACCCCTGGTTGACTTCCCCAACTTTCTTTACCTCCCGTGGCGCATCAGCCAGGGCGACCTGTTGTATCGGGACTTGGTTTGCATTTACGGGCCATTGCCGCCGTTGGTTCAAGCCGGCGCGTTTCACCTCTTCGGTCCCGGGCTCGATGTGATCATTTGGTTGAACATCGCGGTGACGGCCGGAGTGCTTGCGCTTGTGTACGGGATTTTCCGCATGGTGGGCGACTGCTTTAGCGCGTGGCTTTGCGGAGTGGTGTTTCTCGTGGTCTTTGCCCTCCAGCTTTATGGCGAACCGGTAAGTAATTTTATTGCCCCCTATTCCTGTCAGGGGACTTGGGGGTTCGGCGGCGTGTTGCTCACCGTTTTTGCGCTGTTACGGCACGGGCTCCATCCGCGGCGGCGGTGGCTGGTGGTGGCGGGCCTCGGCGTGGGCATCGCCTTTTTGAATAAGCCGGAACTGTTGTTTGCCGCTCTCGGCGCCCTGGGAATCTTTCTGACTTTGGATCTCCTCAAGTCCTGGAGACTGGCTGAAATAAACGGGGGGGCCATTTCGGTTATCCGCTTTGCCGGCGTCGCCATGGTTTGCATCAGTGCCGGTTTTTTGACCGCCTACCTCCCGGTGTTCTTCGCCTTGGCCCACGCGGGCGGATGGTCGTACGGGTTCCGCGCCGCCAACTGGTCGCTCCAGGTGTTCCTCAATCCAGATTATACGAAAGCCACCACTACGCATATCCAGACCGCCTTCCTCGGCTTCGATCATTTTTGGCCGTATTTGTTCAGTCATGTGCAATGGGGATTGGTCTTTGTGGCCTTTTGCCTGATTGCGGGATGGGCCGGACGCCGATGGCTCAAAGCGCAAAGCGCAGGTCGGCCCGGCCAGGGTTTTTTGGGGTTGTTCCTGGCGCTGTGTTTCCTGATCGTCCTCAATGCCCGCTGGCTGTCCCTCGGTCGCACGTTGCTGGTGCCGGCAATTCTGACGGCCCTCGCAACTGTTGGGTACTCCCTGCGGCGGGCGTGGCAGAGGCTTCCGGATGTGCCGCGACTGCCCGGCCTCGCCGTGGTGGCGACCTCCGCTTTGCTCATGCTGGCGCGAATGATATTGAACGGCCGCATCTTTGGCGCGGGACTTTTCGAAGCCGTGCTGGCGACCTTGCTCTTGGTGCATATCTTAATTTATGAACTGCCCTGGCGCTTTGGCGACGGAACCAAGCCGAACAGTCTGCTGCAAACCACCCTGGCCCTGGTCGTTTTGGCGGGCGTGGTGGCCTTGGGCCAACTGTCGCAGGGGCATTATGAAAGTCGCATTTTCCAGGTCGGGACCGGCCGGGATCGCTTTTATGCAGATACCCCGGAGATCAACCCCGACGGCATCTACCTTAATACCGTGATTACAGTCATGCGAGAACACTTCAAACAGGTAAAAACCGTCATCGCCTTTCCCGAAACCATGGCCGTCAACTATCATCTGCGCCTCACCAACCCGATCCCCGACGTGCAGTTTGTGCCTGACACCATTCTCATGGCCGGCCTTGACAACCTGCTCGCTAAACTGACGGCGCACCCGCCGGAGGCCGTAGTCCTGACCGCCCGTCGGTTGCCCGAGTATGGCGTGCCTTATTTTGGCGCCGACCCCGGCGGTAAAGCCCTCATCGAATGGGTGAAGGCAAATTACTCCGTGGGCTTTTACGGCGGAAACAGCACCATTTCCCTCACCGGCCACACCATTGATATCTTTATTCGCCGGGATCTGGCCGCAGGTTACGGCAAGGAAGCGAAATAGCAAAGTCCACTTCCGGGCTCAATTTAAGCGCTCTCCCGAGATACAATACAAATTCGGGAAAGTGAAAAAACAGAATCCCCCGACTTTCTTAGACTGGCTCGGTGAGCTGCCCGAAGGTGATGTGGAGATGCTGCGATTGTTCAACTGGATTCCTCGGGGCAAGTCGCAAAGCACCTATCCACCGCGTTCGCTCAAGCTAACAGCATTTCAAATCCGGATTTACGGGCCGTACAAATCCAAGCGGTGCTCATCTATTGGGCAATCAAAGATCCTCAAGCGGCGCTGGCCGCCGCTCAAAACGCCAACCTTCCAGACGACCAACGCGCGCCCCTTGTTCAAAAACTTGCGCAATCTGCAACCATCAGTAACAATTCACCCTGAAACATATCACCATCTGGGCGGTCAATCCGGACACCGAGCGGAGGCCAGCCAAAGCTTAATACTTGGCCCTCCCCAGTTCCAATCCAAGGCTAACCCGAAAAAGCACGTTCCATTCGGTTCAGTTTAGCCTATGCCGCCACTATTTGGACCTTCAGCCTGCAGCCCACCATGGCCGCAGCGCGCGTGAGGGTGTGGAGCGTGATGGAAGTGTTGCGTTCATCCAATACCCGGTTCACCGCCGCACGGCTGGTGCCCAGTCGCCGGGCCAGGGCGGCGACGCTAAGATTCGTTAGCTTCATTTTCCTGGCCAGCGCGGCGGCAATGACCTTTTTTAAAGCGGCGGCCTCAACTTCCTCCAACAGGCCCTCCTCGCGGAGAAAGTCGTCGAAACTACTGCCGTGGTGCGGATTGGTGTTTTTCTTCATATTCGCGCTTTCTACGTTTGGCCAAAGCCAGTTCATGGTCGGGTGTGGGGGCGGTCTTCTTAAAAAAGCCGTGCAGGAGAATGATGTTTTTGTTTTGGACGAAGAAGACGGTGCGGGCGATGCGATTCGGGAGGCGGGTGCGCACTTCCCAAAGGCCGCCACCAAGAGAGTCCACCTACGGCAAGCCGAGCGGCCAGCCAAATTGAACCGCCTTGATGTCAGTTCCGATGCGCCGGCATTCATCCCTTGGCAGGGACTTCAACCATTCGCGCACCGGTTCATTGCCCGCTGCGGTGCGATAGAAGTCGCAAGGAAACGGACGTAGTTTTGGGGCCGGCCTAAACATGTATCAAATTTGATTCAGAGTCAAGAATGGAATTTAACCCCCGTCTCCAAACCCTGGCAACCCCGAAAAAGCAATTTCCTGCCGGTCCAGTCCGGTTCCAGTTTCACGTCCTGCCCGCCCGCTCCTCCGGCAAATCCGGCAAGAACAGCGACCCAATCATCGCTGGAATAAATAAAAAACTCGCGTAAAACAACGCCGCCCCGAAATCGCCAACATTGGCAAAAAGCCCAAACACCACCGTGCCCGCGGCCGCCGCCACCCGCCCAACATTGAAACAAAACCCCGCCCCCGTGCTCCGCAGCAAGGTCGGAAACAGCGGCGGCAAATACATGGTGAACAGCCCGAACACCCCCGAGAAAAATCCCACCGACGGCAACCACCAGAGTAGCTCACCCGACGGGCGCGGCACCACAAACGTGCCGAACATCGTCAGAAAAAATCCCAGAAACATCAGCGCAATCGCCTTTCGGAACGAAAACCACCGCGCCAGCGCCGCCCCGAAGAAATTCCCCCCGATGGAGATGCCAATGATCAGAAAAAAGGCCACGCTTACCAGACGTTCCCGCTCTGGACCCGTCCGCCCCGCCAAGTCCGGCAAATTGCGAAAATGCTGCAGCGACCAAAACATAAAGGCCCACCATGCCGTCAGCGAGCACGCACAGACCAGCAGCACCAAAACCGTCGTGCGCCGCAGCGGCCCCGCGAACAACGCCGCCACTCCCGGAGTCGCGGAGGGCGCCCCGGCTTTGGCCGCATGCCATTCCTCCGTCTCCGGCACATGGCGCCGAATCCACCACACTAGTAATCCCGGCAACACTCCGACCAAAAAAATGTAGCGCGGGTTAATGTCCGCCATCAAGAACGCCGTCAAACACGCCAGTAGCACCCCAATATTCACCGCCGTCTGCAGCACCGCCGACAGCCACGGCCGCCATGGCTTCGGCCACGTTTCCGAGATGAGCGATGCCCCCACCGCCCATTCCCCGCCAATGCCCAACGCCGAGAGGAACCGGCAGATCATCAACTGCCACCAGGTTTGCGAGCAGGCCGATAGCCCGGTGAACAGCGCATAAGTCAAAATCGTCAGGCTCAGCGCCCGGCTGCGACCCAGGCGGTCGCTCAAACGCCCAAAAAACATTCCTCCGAAAGCCCAACCGATGAGAAACGACGCCTGAATCCACGAGCTTTTTTCCTTCACCATCAGGTCACTCGTGCTGGAGGCGTGGACCAACTGCATCACAAACGGCGCGGCCACGAGCACGTATAAATGCATGTCCAAGCCGTCGAATAGCCAACCCAACCAGGCGGCCACCCCCGATTTCCATTGCTGCGGCGAAAGATCGCGCAATCGGTGCGCCTCGACGGCGCCGGAGTTGGCGGCCGGAAGGGAAGTTAATTTCTCCATGGGGGGTACGGAGTCGGGGAGCGCTCAACCTAACGGAGAGCCCGGGACAAGCAACCCAACTTTTCATTTTCTCCCCATCCGGCCTATTCCCGTGATTGAAATCGCCCGGGCCTCAATGGGAGGCAATTTGCCCGGTCGCGCGATCAGGCACTGCGTCGGCCGTGGGTTTGGCGCTGGCTTGAAAAAGCAGGGGCAGGAACTCCACCAAGTATTGGCGCCACAGCGCGTAATTGTGCACCCCTTCGGTCGGCCGCCAGATGTGGGTGATTTGATGGGCTTCCAGCACTTCCGCCACCCGTTGTGACCCGTTAAAGTGCCCCGGATCCTGGCGTCCGCAACCAATCCAAAAAACGCCAATTTTCGCATTCGTCGCCTTCGGGTCCGCCAGGAACGCGGCCTGCGCCGTTTCCAGCTGGCCGTAATTCGACGCGCACAGCACCCCCACGGAATTAAACAAATCCAGATGATTGAAAAACAAATCCAGCGACTGGTTCGCGCCCATGGACATTCCGGCTACCGCATGATTCTCCCGGCCCTCCGCAATCCGGTATTTGGCTTCTATCATGGGATACACTTCCTCCAGCAAATATTTGTAGAACGTGTTATTTCCGCCCGCACCCCCACCCCCGCGCGGCCCGGCCGACCCGACCGGGCCCTGCGTGAACGGGTAAAAATTGGGCATCACCAAGACCATCGGCGCCATCCTCTTCTCCGCAATAAGATTGTCGGCAATAAAGTTCACATTGCCCACGCTGGTCCACCCATCCGACGTGTCGTTGCTGCCGTGCAGCAAATAGAGCACGGGATAGCGGCGGGCGGTTTCCTGCGTATAACCCGGCGGGGTGTACACCAGCAGCCGGCGCGTTTCGCCACCCAGCGTCGGAGACTTTTGCCACACCACCTCCACCGCCCCGTGCGGCACGTCGCGAACTTCTTCCACGCTGGGACTGTCGGCCAGCACCACCGCCAGGCTGGCGGAGCCCTGCGCCCGCAGTTTGATTCGGGGGTTGGCCGGATCGGTGGTCGCCACGCCATCAACCGTAAATGAATAAATGTAAGTGCTCGGCGGCAGGGGCCCCAACGTAATGCTCCAGGTGCCGTTGTCCGCTTTCGTCAATTTTTGCGCCGCATCCAGCCAGTCGCCGGTGAGCATGACATCCGTCGCCTTGGGCGCGGTGAGGCGAAACGTCACCGTATGATCGGGATGCACGTCTGGCGATACGCCGGCCGCCGCCGCGCCAAAGCAGCGGGTAACGCCGGCCAATCCAATCAACAATCCAAGCAGGGGGGATTTCATGAGTATGGATCAATTGGCTCCCCCACCTGATGAAATTGCGCCACCGCCGCATCCTCCGGCCCCGCTTGCTTGGTCCTGGTCGCTGCGTCACCGGTCGTGGCGGATTGGCCGCCGGTGCCTGACCAAGCGAACGGCGCGGCGCAAACGGCCCAGGGGGCCCATTTCGCCAATGGATGAGGTATGCCTTGCTTCATGCTTCGACGGAAATTTGACCAACCCGTGCCCCAGGGGGTGAGAGGGGAACCGGCGAAGGGTAATGGCAAAATTTGGTCTTTGGCGAGCCTTTACATTCCAGCACTATTCCCAAAATCGCCACTGCGTGGCGCCCACGTGATCCATCAATGCCGCTCAAGAAGTGGTGAGCGGCGCTCCATTGAATGGATTTAGATCGACAGCAACCGTTGCGGCCGCCGGTTCGGGGGGTTATTTTCCCCGTGGGCTGGGGCGTTGGGGAGGCCAGGGTCCTGCTGCGGGCAAATTAACTTTTGAGGAACGGGGGTACTTGGATGGAGGTACAGTTTGAAAGGAAAAGCGGCTTGCGATGAATACGTGAATCAATGATTCTGAGTCCAACTTGGAGATTTGCCAATGAAGTCAAATTTACCTCTGATGCAACGAATGGGCAAGCTGAACGAGCAATGGCCATGGGTGGCTTCGGTGCCTTTGGCGGATATTAAACTCCGTTTTGTTTGCGCCATGGCCTTGCTCGAACAAATCCCAGGGTCGAGCCTGACTTTTCCCGGCCTCTCTCCTGCTCTTCGCGCCCTGTTTTCCGTCAGAAAGTGACTTTTGTGCACGGAGGTGTTCAGCATGATTTTTCCCGCTTTACCTCGTGCGGTTTCTTGCCGAGCTAAAGACCCTGCAACTGTGACGGTCATTCCGGGTTCTAACTTAATCATGGATGCAAATGTCGCGCGGAGGTTTTAGGAACTAATCCTATTCGCCATCGTCAAATTCTACCGGAGGCCTGCCATGTCCAACCCCACCCCGCCGGTCATCGCCCCGAATCCGCCCGCTGGAGCGCCAATGCCCCCGCACCCGCTTCCCCATGCATCTTTTACCCTAACCACCGGCACGCCACCCATGGGGTTGCCTCCCATTGCCGAGCCCGACGTTCGAAGCATCTTCGCCCATCCACGGCGCAAGCGCGCCTCCGCCGCATTCTGGATTCTTCTGATCGCCATCCTGGTTATCGGCTTTGGCTTCATGGCAACGGGCGGCTTCGGTGCTTTTGG
This sequence comes from uncultured Opitutales bacterium, assembly GCA_964561455.1. GTDB lineage: Bacteria > Verrucomicrobiota > Verrucomicrobiia > Opitutales > JABDGR01 > JABDGR01. Next base: position 21,916 of record CAZLPS010000040.1, on the reverse strand, counting down.
AGGATATTAATCGCTGTTTTGTTAGCGCCATGGCCCTGCTCATTCAAATCCTGGGGTCGAGCGTGGCCTTTCTCGGCCTCTCGCTGCTGCTCTTCGCACCCTTGGAACGGCTGGTGCCAGCCAGAAAAAACCATGCCCGTGCGCCGGTTTCCGACTGGCTCCACTTTTGGGCCAATCCGGCCATTGGCGCATGGGTGGCATTGACTTTTATTGCGGCCTTGGGCGCCACTATTCGCGCCCTGTTGCCCCCCGCGATGCTCGCGTGGACCGGTGGCCAGCCACTCGCCATGCAACTCCTCATCGCCGTGACGCTGGCGGAACTCTGGGGCTATTGGGCCCACCGCCTCGCCCATGCCCTTCCTTTCCTTTGGCGATTCCACCGCGTGCACCACAGCATCGAGGAAATGCACTGGGTCTCCGCCCATCGCCAGCATCCGCTCGATGTCATCTGGACCATCGCCGGCGCGAATTTGCCCGCCTTTGCCCTCGGCATAAATATAAAACCGCTGGCCATTTTTATCTTATTCGAGCGCTGCTACACCGTGTTTCTCCACGCCAATATTGACTGCGCGTACGGCCCACTCGGCCGCATTCTGGCCTCGCCCCGTTTCCACCATTGGCACCACGACGCCGGAGAAATCGGCCGCAACCGCAATTTCGCCGGCATGTTCTCCTGCCTCGATTGGCTCTTTGGCACTTACCTCCCGCCCACCCAGCCACCCGCGCATTTTGGCCCCAAGGAACTTGCCGCACCCGGCTACCTGAATCAACTCCTCACCCGGACTAATTCGCCGGAAACCGGAGAAAAAACTTCCCGCACCACTATTCAATTTAAATAATCTTCACGCCGATTTTTCCACCAGCCAGGTGCGGCCACAACTGGCTCGATCCTGGCGTGCCCCCTGACAAATACCCTTGCGGCTCGCCCCCAACCTGCTCATTTTAACGGGGAATTTTCTGCCGGCCCGTCCATTTGCATTGTTGATTTCGATATTAACCATGCCTCATTCGAATTTTCCAACTTCCCCGCTCCCCGGCCACGCCTCCTCAGCATAGATTCCTGCATTATGGCCTCCGTCATTCATGTCGCCACGGTTGGCGATGAATCGTTCAAATATGGCGTGGCGGCTCTGTTTCAGACCATCTGCCAGACTTTAAATCCGGCGGCGCGCGTCCAGTTCCATGTCGTAGACATGAACCTGCAGCCTGCCACCCGCGAGGCGCTGCGTGCCACCGTCAAAATGCAGGAGCGCGCCCTGGGCATCACTTTCCTGAACCCGGAGGAGTCCGCCTGTTTCCGCAATTTGCGGGAAATCTTGTTGCGCAGCCGCCCGCGCGCCCCCTTTCGCGAAAAATGTTGGCTCGCCAAATTCGCCATTCCCGATCTCCTCACCACCGAATCCCGCTGCCTCTATCTTGATTCCGACATCCTCTGCGGGCGCGATCTGGGGGAATTGAATTCCTTCGATTGGGGCCAAAACTGGCTGCTCGCCGCGCGCGACCTTCCCGTTACCGGGGTTGGTAAGGCGTGGGAATTCGAACTGGCCAAACTCAATCCGGCGGCGCCGTATTTCAACGGCGGCTTTATGTATTTCGACCTCGCGGCCTGGCGGCGCGAAAACCTCGGCGCCAAAGCGCCGCCCGCCTTTCAACTCGCTCCCGAGCGGATGATTGACCAGGGCATCTTCAATTTGATCTATTTCGGCCGCTGGCTCGTACTCGACGGCGAATGGAACCACCAATGCCCCTATACCTATGGAATTTTTGGGGACTTGAGCAAGGGCCGGAAATTTCTCGTCCATTACGTGGCCCGGCCCAAACCCTGGCAATACCCGGCGGACGCGCGCTCGGCCGAATTCTTTGCGGCGCTGGATCAGACGGCCTATGCCGGCTGGCGGCCCAATCCGCTCTACTGGGCCGCGCAATACAAATGGCTCGAATTCAAGTTGCTCATCGGCAATCTCCTTAAACAGCTCCGACGAATCGTCCGCCGGTAACCGGCAACCCGGGCCGCCGCCCCGCCCGCAACTCAATTCCCCGCAGGCGCGCTCTCCGGCGCGGGCGCATAATCCGCCGGATTAAAATTTGCGCCGCCGGGCGCATTCGCCGGAATGGAGGCCGGGCCGCCGGCGCCATGGGCGCCAACTTCGCCCTTGCCCTGGATGATGGCGTTTTCCAACATCGCCTCGACGGCGTCGCCGCCACCCAGAACCGAATTAAATTGGGAGAAGCCCTGCAACGCCTCCGGCGGAATCCCCGCCAGGATTACCTTCTGCTGGTCGCTCAGGGCCGTGGTCGTGGCGAGAAACTGGTGAAAGCCATTGGCATCCTGTTGCATCCACTCCAGCGCCACGCCCACTGTCATGCCCATCCGCATGTCTTCACTGGTGATGGAATTTACCCACTGAAATGCGCTCGAGGGATCCTCTTGGCTTGAACGCAGGGCAAAAATGGCCACCGCCGGGTCCTTGGTCGGCGAACTCGGCAGCAAATTCAAAAACGCGCCGACGTTGTCCAAATCATACGCCGTCCATGAGCGTATGGCCGTAGCCAGTAATTGCCCGCTGGGGGCGTCGCTGCCCGGATCCAGCAGGGAACTCATTGCATCCACTTTGGCCGCCCAAGTCGCCGCCGATGCCGGATCATTCTCCGCCCAAATCTTGGCCACTTGCATCCCAACACTGGATTTAAGCGTCGGGTCTCCCGCCATGGACTCGACCCATGTTGCCGCCTCCTGCGGCGAGCTTTCCGCCCAGCGCTGGGCCAGTTCGGTGTACGCGTCGTCACGCGTCTGGCCCGCCGCCAGCCCGCTGAAAAAAGAAGCCGCTTGCGAGAAACCCCCTTGGTCGGCAAGTGCGTCAGCCAACGCCTTGGTTGCGGCCACCTTGAACATGCGGTCCCGCACATTATCGTCATTGAGCGTGCTGACTTCGGCCACCGCCCCCGCGGGGTCATTCGTGGCATAGCCGGCGATGGCTGCGGCATAGCGCTGTTGCGACGCCGCCGTCGAGGATGTGCCCGGATTCTCTTTGATCCATTGCAAGGCGTCTTTTGGATTCTGTTCGGCCCAGGCCCGCAGCGCGGCATCAACACCGCCTTCCCGCAGACGCGGCACCGTGATGGTGTTGCTGGAGCCTAGAAATCCCTTCGGGTCACTCTCCGCCCAGGCATTATATAGCGCACCCATGAGATCATTGCGCCGGGTGTTCGGCGGTTCGCCCTTGAGGGAATTCAGCACGTCGGCGATTTCTTTCGGCCCGAGGCTTCGCGCCCATGCCGCCAGCAAATCCGGATTCAACTTGCCCGTGGAGTAAAACAACGTTCGCCAATCCACGGTTTGCCCGCTGGTGCCCGAGGTCAGCACCGCCCGCAACGACCGTGCCGCCACCGCCTTGCTGTTGGCCTCTGCGCTTTTGACCGCCGAACGATGCCCAAGCCAGTAACCGCACAACGTGCCGCCGGCGGCCATGAGCACAAAAAGCATGATTTTAAGCCAGGTGGATTTCATGGAGATAAAATGCGCCGGTGCAATGCTTTGCTGGCAGGCCCGACATTTGGGTGATCTCCACTATAACCCGGAAAACCGCGCCGCGCGAGCGATTGTTTTCCTCTCGCGGCCATTTCAATCCTTCCCAAACCCAATTCCGCTGTGCCCGGCTGCAATGCACAAAAATGACGCAATTGCATCCTTGCCCTGGGCAGGAGCACAAGTAAAATGCGGATTCCCCCTTGTTCCCCATGGCGGTAAGACTCGCTCCCCGCCGCCCTACCCCAGCCTGACATCTCCCTATGAAGCTTACCCTGCCCCTTTGTGCCGTGGGCCTCGGCACCCTGATGGTTTTGAGTGTGGCCACCGCCCAGAACTCCACCCCCGCGACTCCCTCGCGCCCAGGCATTACCACCAATGCCGCCGGCCAAAACATCGCCCCGGTGCTCACCCCCAATACTCCGCCAGGCACCACTCTTTATAACATCCGCGATTTCGGCGCCACCGGCGACGGAACCACCATTGACTCCGACGCCGTTAACCGCGCCATTGACGCCGCCTCCGCCAATGGTGGCGGCACCGTCTATTTCCCTGCCGGTTACTACCTTTGCTTTTCGATTCACCTTAAAACGAACATTACCCTGTATCTCGATCAAGGCTCCTGGATTGTCGCGGCCGAAACTCCTGCGGCCGTAGCCGCCTTGCAACGCGGCGGCGGCCGCGGTGGCCCCGGCGGCGGCCCGGGTGCAGGAGCAGGCTCCGGACGCGGCACCGCCGGCGCCCGTGGCCCAGGCGGCTTCACCCCAACCCCGCAAATCCGCGGCGCGGTGGCCTCGGCCCAGCCGACTCCGGAACCCACCCCGGCCGCGCCCCCGGCCAATCCCGACCTTCCCCCAGCCGCGCAATCTCAAGCAGTGCAAGACTTCCTCTCCCGCGTGCCCCCCGGCACTAAAATGTATGACTTGATCGAAAAAAATCAGTGGACCGGCCTGCCCATGTGGAACCGCCCCACTCCCAATCCCGCCGCTTATCAGGACTTCGGCCACTGCTTCTGGCATAACAGCCTTATCTGGGGCGATGGCATCACCAACGTCTCCATCGTCGGCCCTGGTACCATTTTTGGCCGCGGCCTCTCCCACGGCGACGGCGCCGGCAGCCTCGGCGGCGGCAACAAGTCCATCTCCCTCGTCAACTGCCGCAACGTCACGCTCAAGGACTTCACCGTCAAACAAGGCGGCTGGTTCTGCCTCCTCGCCACCGGCGTGGACAATTTCACCATCAACAATATCAAGGTGGACACCAACCGCGACGGCTTCGACATTGACGCCTGCCAGAACGTCCACATCTCCGACTGCACCGTCAATTCCCCCCAGGACGACGGCATCGTCCTGAAAAGCTCCTACGCGCTCGGCTACTCCCGCCCGTGCCAAAATATCACCATCACCAATTGCCTGGTCAGTGGCTTTGATCAGGACGAACTGCTCAACGGCACTTATAAGGCCTTCACCGGCCGCGGCGACGGCGGCAATGGCAACTCCTCCGAGGTTGGCGGCGGCGGCACTGGCCGCATCAAGTTCGGCACCGAATCCAACGGCGGATTTAGAAACATCACCATTTCCAATTGCGTGTTCAACCATTGCCGCGGCCTCGCCCTCGAGTCCGTGGACGGAGGCAACATTGAAGACATAAACGTCAACAATATCACGATGCAAAATATCGTGAACGCGCCCATTTATATTCGCCTCGGCCGCCGGCTCCGCGGCCCGCAGGACACCACCACCGTCGGCGTCATCCGCCGGGTCAACATTAGCAACGTCACGGTATCCAGCGCCGTCAGCAATGCCTCCATCATTATCGCCGGCACGGTTGACCATCCTGTCGAAGACGTGCAGCTCAATAACATTCGCATTCAGTATACCGGCAAGGGCACGCACGAGCAGTCCCTCGTCAACCCCCCCGAGGACGAAGCGCAAAATTATCCCGAGCCCGGCCGCCTCGGCACCATGCCCGCCTACGGTCTCTTCGCCCGCCATGTCAAAGGCATGACCTTGACCAATGTGGATGTGAGCTACGCCGCCTCCGATCTCCGCCCCGCCGTCATCCTCGACGACGTCGCCAGCGTGACCTTCGACCACTTCAAGGCCCAACTCGAGCCCGGCGTCCCGGAATTCATGCTCTGGAACACCAGTGACTTTGGGGTCGAGCGCTCCGCCGGCATCGCCGACCAGCACATTGACAAAATGGTCGAAGGCGTTGTCGCCAAGTAACTTTTCTTAATTACGTTGGTTTAATACCTACCCCCCATGAAGAATAAATTGCCCCTCACTCTGTCCGCCGCTCTGGTCGGCGGCGTTTTCTGCGCTCTCGCCGCCCAAACCGCCCCAGCCCCAGCCGCGGATTCTGCGGCGGCCAGTGCTGCTCCCGCCGCCTCCGCCGCTTCGGGCCGCGGTGCCCGCCCCGCCCCAGGCCCCCAAGCCATCGGCGGCATCCAGGCCGACTCGACCACCAGCTCCTATAAATTCTTCTTCGGTTCGGGCGACGCTCCCATTGGCTTCACCAAGGTGACCCCGGCCTCTATTTACAGCGACAAAGTCGGTTATGGATTCGAACCCGGCGCCGCCATCACCATGGTAAACAAAAAAATGGACGGCAAGCCCGACCTGAACATCGCCGTTGCCGACAAGGTGTTCTTTTTCTCCACTGCCCTGCCCGAGGGTAATTACAAAGTCACCTTCACCCTCGGCAATCCCGACGCCCCGACCAACGTCAGCGTCAAGGCTGAGTCCCGCCGCCTGATGCTCGAAAACATCCAGACCAAGGCTGGCGAATACGTGACCAAAACCATTATCGTCAACACCCGTCGGCCCTCGTTTCCCGGCGGAGTCGTGAATCTCAAGGCCACCCGCGAAACCATTCAGGAAGCTTGGGATTGGGACAAGGGCCTGACGCTCGAGTTCAACGGCGAGAAACCCAGCATTTCCAATTTCCAAATTGAAAAAGTGGACGTCCCCACCGTATTCGTCATTGGCGACTCCACCTCCTGCGATCAGTCCGGCGAACCCTTCAACAGCTGGGGCCAAAGCATCTGCCGCTTCCTTAAACCCGACGTCGCGGTGGCCAACCATGGCGAATCCGGTGAAACCATTGGCGACTGCCTCAGCCGCCGCCGCTTCGACAAAATCTGGAGTGTCATGAAGCCCGGTGACTACATCCTCGTCACCTCCGGCCACAACGAACCCCACGGCAAAGACGGCAGCACTGCTTTTGACCAGCGCTTTTATGACGACTGCAAACGTGTAGTCGCCGAAACCCGCGCGCATGGCGGCATTCCCGTGATGGTTTCGCCCATCAGCCGCGCCCCCGGCGGCCCCATCCTCGGGCCTTATCCGGACGAATTGCGCCAGGTCGCCACCGAGGAAAAAATCGCCTTCATTGACCTCAATGGCCAAACCGCCATTTTTTATAAATCCGTGCCCGACTTCCACGTCATCTTCGCTTCGCGCACAGAAGCCACGCACACCGGCAACTACGGCAGCTACGAGGTTTCCAAAATGATCATGATGGGCCTCAAGCAAAACAATCTGCCGCTCGCCAAATCCATTGTGGACGACTTCAAGGATTTCGACCCGGCCAAACCCGATGCCTTCGAAAGCTACAAAGTCGCGCCCACGCCCCGCAAAAGCGCCGCGGCCGCCGCGGCGGCTATTCCCGATGGCAACTAATTCTCCACGTTCTTCACCCGTTCCCCTCCTCCCATGAATAAAGTCACCCGCTATCTCCTCGCCTCCGCTGCCCTCGGCGGTGCCGCTGCCTTGGTTCAGGCCCAAAACGCCCCCGCCGCTAATGCCCCTGCGGACAGCGCCGCCGCCCCCGCCCGCGGTGGCCGCGCCGCTCCCGCCGGCCAGCAAATTGGCGGCATTCAAGCGAAGTCCACCACCTCCGCCTATAAATTCTACTTCGGCGCAGGCAGTGCCCCCGCCGGCTATACGCCCATTACGCCCGCCTCAGTTTACAAAGATGCCATTGGCTATGGTTTCGAACCCGGTGCCAAGGTCAGCCTCCTCACGGCAAAAATCCCCGGCAAGCCCGACGCCGGCATCGTCACGGCCGACAAACAATTCTATTTCTCCACCGCGTTGCCCGAAGGGAATTATCGCGTAACCGCCACCTTCGGCAACCCGGACTCCGCCACCAACGTCAGCGTCAAAGCTGAACTCCGCCGCCTCATGCTCGAGAATATCCAGACCAAGCCCGGCGAATACGTGACCAAGTCCTTCATCGTCAATATCCGCACCCCCCAATATGCCGGAGGCACCGTCAGCCTCAAAGCGCCGCGCGAGTCCCAACAAGAAGCCTGGGATTGGGACAACGGCCTGACCATCGAGTTCAATGGCGACAAGCCCAGCATCTCGAATCTCCAAATCGAAAAGGTCGAAGTGCCCACGGTTTACATCCTCGGCGACTCGACCTCCTGCGACCAGATGACCGAGCCGTTCAACAGTTGGGGCCAGTCCATCACTAATTTCTTCAAGGCCGAAGTAGCCGTCTCCAACCACGGTGAATCCGGCGAAACCGCCGCCGATTGTCTTGGCCGCCACCGCTTCGATAAAATCTGGAGCATGATGAAACCGGGCGACTACCTCTTCGTCCAATTCGGCCACAACGACATGAAGGCCCCCGGCACCGTCGAAGGCTATAAAGCCGCCCTCCAGCGCATTGTGGACGGCACCAAAAAAGCCGGCGGCACTCTTGTCATCGTGACGCCCATGAACCGCCACACGTTCTCCGGCAACACCGTCACCAACAGCCTCGGCGCCTATCCGTACGCCGCCTGGCAGGTCGCCGATGCCAACCATGTGGCTTGGATCGAACTCAATGCCATGAGCAAGAGTTTGTATGAATCCTTCGGCCCGACCGACTCCGAGGTCCTGTTCGCCGCCACCAGCGCCACCGGACACGATGGCACCCACCACAGCAGCTTCGGCAGCTACGAACTCGCCAAGTGCATCATCCTCGGCATTCAGCAGGACAAACTCGACCTCGCCAAGCATATTGTGGACGGTTTCACCTTCGATCCCGCGCATCCCGACAAACCCGAAGACTTCAAGATCGCTCCCACCCCGCGTCAGGGCCGCACTCTTGACGCGCCCCCGGGAAGTTAACCGAAGCCCAGACTTTTGCATAGAGAGAAGCGCCGCGCCCGGCAACGGATCCGGCGCTTCTTTTTTGCCCGCCCGCCGTTGCGGCCTGACAGCACCTTCCCATCAGGCCGCACTCCTACTGCTCGCTCGCGTTATGAAAAGCCGGGCGCCTGACATCGCCATGAACCAAGCTCAATTCACGATGCTTTTGGCCTTCTGTCGAAGCCGTGCCATCTGGCCCGTAAGTCCCTTCCAGTCCATCGGTGTTTCGGCCGTGTCTTCAATTGGCCTGGCTAACCATGGTCGACTGCGCTGGCGGAAAGTCCCGCAACAGGCTCTGCGCCACGCTCCGCGGATTGACCTCAAACTCACTAACACCAACTACATCGTCGATGGCTTCCATTTCGACCTGGCCAAGCCCGACGCCCCCGCACTTGCGCCGCCTGGCGAATCTTCCGCCAAGCGGCGCTTCTCGCCTCCCGTTCCGGTGCGACGCCGAAGACGGGCCGGGCGAGGCCCCAAGCTAATTGCCCTCCTTGGCCAATTGCGTTTGCCCGTTCATGACCGATTGCGAGGGCGGGAAGTCCTTCAACAAGTTCTGCGCGATTGCCTTCGCACTGAGTTCAGTGACGGTTTGCGCGTCCGCAGATACCATGACGGGGCTCCACCACAAAACCTGTTCGGTGACGCGGTCACAGGCCACGATATTCAAGTCGAGGGAGTTGTAGACCAGCGCGGGCGATGGGCTCGGCGCCGGCGACACCAGCGGATTCACTGGCGTGGTCGGATTTTGTTGCAATGTCCTTTGCCAGCTGATGACCACATAGAAATCCGGGGACTCGTCTTGGAACCGATACCCGCGGGATTCCAAGCCCTCCCGCACGGTTTCAGTGACCGCCGCCGGTGCCGGGCCGTCCGCCAGCGGATGCATTCCCTTGTCGTCCCTGCTGCCATAAATGGCGAAGGTCTGCATGGTGCTGAGTGCTACGGTCTTGGTGTTCGGTCCCTCGGCTGTCGACGAATTGCACCCCGAAAAACTGAAGATCAACAGCGCGGCTGTGATCGGTATGAAGAGATGATGGATTGGAGTTTTCATAATCCAAAAATATAACGGCGCTTGGCACAGGTTGCAATTGACCCCGGCCAATATTACAATTTTTTGATTGAATACTGGGGCGTTTCCCCGGTGGGTTTTCCACCCATCCAGCTTTCCCGAACTTTCCCTTTCTCCCGAAGGTTTCACCCCAGCCGGTAACTTCAAAAAGATTTTCCCTCAAAAAACCTCCTCTATGCCGGCCCTCAACGCCGCCCGTCAATATACCTGGGGTGGGTCGCCCTCAATCCAGCGCGGGCGGAAAATCTTTCAGCATTTCCCGCATCTGCACACGCACGATGGATTCGGTGATGTTTTGGGCCTCCTCCGCTTTGGTTGCCGGACTCCACCATAATACCTGGTCCGTCAGCCGCGCGCGCACCACCAGATTCAAATTGAAGGAATTGAATTCCGGCGTGAAGGCCGGGCTCACCGGTGGAACCTCCCGCGCATCCACGGCTGGGGCGGGACTCTGCGGCGGCGGTTGCAGGGATTTTTGCCAGCTCACGATGACTTGGAAATCCGGTGCCTCCTCTTGATATCGGTACCCGCGGGCCTCCAAACCTTCGCGCACCGCCTGGGTCACCGTCTCCGGCACCGGTCCATCCGTTAACGGGTGAAGCCCCTTCGCGTCCTTGCTGCCATAGATTAAAAAAGTCTTCATCGTGCTTAACCTGGCCGCCAGCGCATTTTGGCCCGGCGCCGATGTGCAGCCGCCCAAACTGCCGATGAGCAGACTTGCGATTATCGGAATCAATAATTTGGGAAATCGTGCTTTCATAATCCAAAATATAACCGCACTCAATTCCAGCTGCAAATGCCATCTGCCTTAATTACAATCTTTTAATTCATCCCCCGTCCCCATCCCGGCTGCCTCCCGCTCCCGCCAGCCCGCCCTTGCCAACACGGCGCAAATCTCCTAGGAATACTTGCAACCCCGGCGCCTGATGAAACCACCCCACGTCTTTTTTCTCGCTTTGGCACTTTTGACCGCCGGCGCGCCGGTCGTCTCCGCCGATGTCACCCTGCCCCGGATTCTCGGCGACAACATGGTGCTTCAGCGCGACCGCCCCGTCGCCATTTGGGGCACTGCCGGCACCGGCGATGAAGTGGCCGTAAAATTCGCCGGTCAGGAAAAACACGCCTCCCCGGATGCCGCAGGCAAATGGCAGGTCGCCCTCGACCCGCTCAAAGCCAATGCCACTCCGCAGGAATTGACCATCACCGCAACCAACGCCGCCCAGCCCGCGAGCAACGGCGAAACGAGATTGAAAAACATTCTCGTCGGCGAAGTCTGGTTCTGCAGCGGTCAGTCCAACATGGAGTACTCCGTCAACGCCCCGTCCAGCAGCGCCCCGTCCGCCGTGCCCACCGATCCCAAGTTGAAGGACGAAATCGCCTCCGAAAGCTACCCCCAAATCCGCCTGTTCCGCGTCACCAAACAAACCGCCCAAAAATCCATTGCCACCGACGGCTGGACCGATTGCGCCGGCGATGCCCTGAATAAATTCTCCGCCGTTGGCTTTTTCTTCGCCCGCAACCTCCAGCGTGAACTCGGCGTCCCCGTCGGCATCGTCGGTTCCTATTGGGGCGGCTCGCGCCTCGAGCAGTGGATTCCCCCCGAGGCTTTTCAAAAACTGCCCGCCTTTGCCAAGGAAACCGCCGCCCCCGGGCGTTTCCTCGTCGATGGCCGCGCCCCCGGCGACTACTTCGCCAGCATGATTCGCGACCTCGCCCCGTTCACCCTGCGCGGCATGCTTTGGTATCAGGGCGAATCCAACATTATCGCCTCCAACGACGGCCTCCACTACGCCGACAAAATGCAGGCCCTCGTGGATTATTGGCGCAGCTTGTGGAATGACCAAAATTTACCCTTTTACCAAATCCAAATCGCCCCTTTCCTGTATACCACTCGCAAAGATATGCTCGTGGACAAAGTCACCCCGCTCCCGCATGGACCCGACGAACTGCCCAAACTCTGGGAGGCCCAATTGCTCTCCACCCACCTGCCCAACGTCGAAATAGTCCCCACCACCGACCTCGACAATCATTTCTCCAACATCCACCCCGCCGGCAAACGCGAAGTCGGCCAGCGCCTGACCAACCTCGCCCTCGCCAAAGTCTACGGCCAAACCGCTCCCGCCTGGCAAGGCCCCCTGTTCGACAAAACCGAAATCACGGACGGTAACCTCATCGTCCATTTCACCAACACTGGCGGAAAGCTCTCCACCCGCGACACCAAACCGCCGGCCCTTTTTGAAATCGCCGGCGCCGATGGCATTTTCCATCCCGCCTCCGCCTCCATCGCCGGCGACACCGTCGTCCTCCACAGCGATGAGGTCAAAGCCCCCGCCACCGTCCGTATGGGCTGGACCGAAACCTCCCAACCCAACTTAATCAACCAAGACGGCCTCCCCGCCTACCCCTTCCGCTCCAACGGGCCGGACTGGAAACCGACGCCGCCAGCCAAATGATTTTTCAAAGCGAAGGCGCAAAGGACGCAAAGAGTTTATCCACGAAAGAACTCGAAATTGAATCTATATTCCGCCCACACCCTTTCGTGTCCTTTCGTGGATAAACTCTTTGCTCCCTCCGTTTCTTTGCGGTAATTTTTCCTTATGCGCACTCCCATCCTCTACCTCATGACCCTCGCCATGGCCGCCCTCCCCGCCTCCCCCGCGCGCGCGATTGACCGCCCGCCGTTCTATCCCATCTTCCAGTTTCCCGCCGATAAAATTCCCCGCATTGACGGCGACCCCTCCGATTGGGACATCGTCCCCGACAGCTACGCCATCGGCATGGATCAGATGGTCAACGATTCGAATCCCACCCAACGGCCCGACCCCGCGAAACTCGACGCCAAAGTAAAGATTGGCTGGGTGAAAGGCGAAAATCGCCTCTATTTCCTCTACGAAGCCTACAAGGACTATTGGGACTTCTCCAAGCCCAACCTCAATAGCGACATTTTTGAACTCGTCGTGGACGGCGATCGCTCCGGCGGCGTTTTCGTCTCCGAACTCCGTCCCGATAAATCGGTTCCCCCGATGGACGCCTTCTTCGCCATGCAGGGCGTGACCGCGCAGAATTACCACATCTTCACCCCCGCGCTGGACAAGGATTGGTGCATGGCCTGGGGCCCGCAACAATGGCTCAAAGCCCTCCCCTACGCCAACCATGCGTACAATTACAGTTTCAAACCCGGCGAAGGCGGCAAACTCATCTTCGAATTCTACATCACGCCCTTTGACCTCGCCTCGCCCGAAGGCCCCGAGAAATCCAAAGAATCCAAACTCGAGGAAAACAAAATCATCGGCCTCTCCTGGGCCATCATGGACTACCGTGGCCTCGCCAACAACAGCCATGCCTTCTGGAACCTCGCTTCCGACCCCGACAAATTTGCCGTCGGCCCCGATGGCGCTCCCACCCGCGTCCTCGCCGGCCACACCATGTATGGCAACGCCTCCCTGCTCCGCCCCTTCAAGCTCATGCCCCTCGAAGCCAAGTTGCAAAAGCCCATTGAGGCCAAATGGACCTTCAACATCACGGACATGAGCCAGCGCCTTGTCGCCTTTAAGGATCAATCCATCGGCCAAATCACCGCCTGGCACTGGGATTTCGGCGACGGTTCCAACTCCACCGAGCAAAACCCGCAGCACACCTATGCGCGGGCAGGCAATTTCGTCGTCATCCTCGACATTGAAGGCCCCGCCGGCAAATCCCGCTTTTCCCGCGTCTGGGATGTAACCCTGAAATAACATCGAACTTTGAACATTCAACATCGAACATCGAATTCCAAATAGTCTGCATCCTGCCATCCGGCACCTTCTTTCGTCCGGGTCCCTCATTCAATGTTCAATGTTGAGCATTGGATGTTCAATGTTCTCGTCCCCGCCATTCATCTTCGAATTCCCAACGCCCATCGTCCAATGAAAAGCACCCTTCGTTTCCTTCCGCTTTTCATTCGATGTTCAATGTTCGCCGTTGGATGTTCCATGTTCTCAATCGCGTCCGCGCAAGGCGCGGACGCGATCGACCGCCACGCCCTCGTCACCCGCCACAATCCGGTGCTGACGAAGCTCGACC
>CAZLPS010000040.1:5878-8012 GCA_964561455.1 uncultured Opitutales bacterium | reverse complement strand
ATCGACCGCCACGCCCTCGTCACCCGCCACAATCCGGTGCTGACGAAGCTCGACCCCGGCTCGCCGCTCTCCGTCGGCAATGGCGAATTCTGTTTCACCGCCGATGTCACCGGCCTGCAAACTTTTCCCGACGCCTATGCGGGCCCGAACGACATTCCGCTCTGCACGATGTCCGACTGGGGTTGGCACAGTTTTCCCAATCCCCAAAATTTCTCGATGGCCACTTTCGGCTACCGGAATTACGACAGCCACGGCCGCATGGTCGGCTATGCGGACGAAATCAAAACCGGCCCCAATAGCGCCTCCAGCACCTACCTCCGCGAAAACCCCCACAAATTCAATCTCGGTCAAATCGGCTTCGTCCTCACCAAAGCCGATGGCACGCCTGCCCAGCCCGCCGACCTCACCGACGTCAAGCAAACGCTGGACCTGTGGAATGGTGTCCTCATCAGCCATTTCGTCTTCGATGGCCAGCCGGTGGATGTGCAAACCGTCTGCGCCTCGGCCCCTGAGCCGAATATATTTCCCAAATCCTACGGGCCCGCGCCAACCAGGCCGCCCGACATTTTATCGGTGCGAGTGGAATCGCCCCTGGTGGCCTCGGGACATCTCGCTATTCAACTGCGGTTTCCCTATGGCTCAAAAGGAAAAAATGGATCGGACTGGACCAAGCCCGACTCCCACACCACCGAATTAATTCCTGGTAAGGATTCCACCAGCGCGCTTCTTCTCCGCACAATGGATGCCACCAGGTACAGTATCAATTCTCGTTGGTCGGCGGGTGCGGCTCTCAATCCCGCCGCAGCCAAACACACCTTTATCCTGAGCCCGCCCGCCAATTCCAAAATTCTCGAATTCACGGCGACCATCAGCGGGTTTTTGTCCGGCAACGAACCCACGGATCGCCCCTACGGCGCCGGTGCTTACGGCGCGGAACCCTATGCTTCCACGGCAAACTTCACCCTACCCACTTTTGCTGACATCCTCAACTCCTCCCAAGTTCACTGGAATAATTTCTGGTCCACCGGCGGTGCCGTTGACCTCTCCCAAAGCAAGGACCCCCGCTGGAACGAACTCGAACGCCGCATCGTCCTCTCCGAATACCTCACCGCCATCCAATCCACCGGCAAAAATCCTCCCGCCGAAACCGGGCTCACGATGAACAGTTGGTATGGCCGCCCGCACATGGAAATGTATTGGTGGCACGACGCCCACTTCGCCCTCTGGGGCCGCGCGCCCCTCATGGAAAACAGCATGGGCTTTTACCAACTTGCCCTGCCCAACGCCCTCGCCAACGCCAAACGCCAGGGTTACGACGGCGCCCGCTGGCCCAAAATGACTCAACCCAACGGCCTCGATTCGCCCTCCTCCGTCGGCGCCTTTCTCCTCTGGGAACAGCCGCACGTCATCCACATGGCCGAACTCGACTATCGCGCCCATCCCGACCGGGCCACCCTCGAAAAATATAAGGACGTGGTTTTCGCCACCGCCGATTTCATGGCCTCGTTTGCCTTTTGGGACGAAGCCACCCAGCGCTACATCCTCGGCCCGCCCATTCAAGGCGCACAGGAACAATTCGACAAAACCATCACCTTCAACCTCACTTACGAACTCGTCTACTGGCATTGGGGTCTCGACATGGCCCAGCAATGGCGCGTCCGCCTCGGCCTGCCCCGCAACGAAAAATGGGACCAAGTCCTGAACGGCCTCTCGAAGCTGCCCGTCGCCGACGGCAAATACCTTTTCGCCGAAAGCGCCAAGGACACCTACACCAATCCCAAATATAAAACCGACCATCCCTCCGTCACCGCCGCCTTCGGCATGTTGCCGGGCGCCGGCGTGGATCAGGCCACCATGCGGAACACCTTCGATTGGATCTGGCAAAATTGGGACTGGCCCGGCACTTGGGGCTGGGATTATCCCATGCTTGCCATGTGCGCCGCCCGCCTCGGCGACCCCGAGCGCGCCATCCAGGCCCTCCTCCTCGACACCCCCAAAAACCATTGGGCCATCAACGGCCACAATTTCCAGCGCGGAGGCACCAGCGACACCACGCTCCCACTCTATCTCCCCAGCAATGGTGGCCTCCTCACCGCCGTCGCCATGATGGCCGCCGGCTGGGACGGCGCCCCCA
>CAZLPS010000040.1:0-5778 GCA_964561455.1 uncultured Opitutales bacterium | reverse complement strand
GATCTGATATCGCCAGTTTGGCTGACAATGTGCGCCACGGTGTCTCTTGGCGGGTTAGCCGTTGGTCTGTATCTGGCGCTGATCTCAGTTACCCTCTGGGGCAAGATTTTTGCGCTCAGTACGTTTGCCTTTTCAACCTTGCCACTCGTTGCCACGCTGGCTTGCGTTTCGACTCTTCACCGGCGCCGCTGGAAAACCTTCGGCTTCACGCTGAGCGCTCTCCTTGCCCTCGCCGCCGCCGGCTTCCTCCTCGTTGTTCCAGACGGACAAGCCCCTGTCGGCTCGCCCGTCCAACAACGCTTTTCCCATGGCCAATCCTTTCCGCGCTACAACGTGGCCAATTTGGAACCGGAGATTGAGCAGATTAATCTGGGGCTGCACCTCATTCCCTTCCTGGACAACCTCTTCACTCCGGAAAAAACCCACCGCCTCACCAAGTTGACCCTCGATCTCTACCAGGAGATGGATCGCGATCCAAATTTCCGCGCCCTCGGCTCCGCCATGGGTGGAGCTTATGCTGACCTATTGGGATTCCCCTCTTACCCGCCGGGCCATTACTACCTTTATATCCCGCGTTCCGCACCACCGGGCCCGCTATCCGCCATCGTTTTTCTCCACGGCAGCGCGGGCAATTTCAAAATTTATACCTGGGTCTGGTCGCAGTTGGCCGAACAGCTCGGCTGCGTCATCATCGCCCCCAGTTTTGGTTTCGGCAATTGGGATAAGCCTGGAGGCATAGAAACGGTGCGGGCGGCCCTTGCCGATGCCGAAACGGTGGTCAAATTGGATTCTCGCCGGATATTTCTGGCCGGACTCTCGAACGGCGGCCTGGGCGTCTGCGCCGTCGCCAACGCCCTGCCCCGCCAATTCTGCGCCTGTATTTTCATTTCTCCCGTGATGACCGGCGCCATCGTAACCGATCCCGCGTTTCAAACCGCCTGGAAAGGCCGCCCCATGCTGATCCTTACCGGCGAGGACGATGAACGTATCCCCGTGGACTACGTCCGCAAAAATGCTCAAATCCTCCGCGCGGGCAGCGTAAATGTGGATTTGGAAACCTATCCCGGCGAAGACCACTTTTTGATTTTCTCCCAACGGCAGTCTGTGCTCCAAAAAATCGCCGCATGGATGCAGGCCCCATTGGCCCAACCCTGAAGCGGAGCCGAAAATTTCTTCTGTGTGTTTTGCGTTTTTTGCGGTAGATTCTCCTGCCTTGAATTCACCCTACCCCGCCCCCGCCCTCACCCGCTTCGCCCGCGCCTTGCTCACCAAGTCCGGCCTCTCGTCCGCCATGGCCCGCGACGTCGCCGAAATCCTCGTCGAGGGTGACCTCCTCGGCAAGACCACCCACGGCCTCCAATTGCTCGCCCCCTATTTGCAAAATATCGCCGACGGTAAAATGACCCGCACCGGCCGCCCCAAAATTATAAAAAGATCCGCTGCCACCCTTCTCCTCGACGCCCGTTATCTCCCGGGCCCCTTTGTCCTCCGTGGCGCGATTGGCTGGGCTATCCCCCGCGCCAAAAAACACGGCGTCGCCACCGTCGCCATTCGTCAGTGTCACCACATCGCCTGCCTCCAGGCTTTCCTGCAGCCCGTCGCCGACCGCGGCCTGGTCATGCTCTTGATGTGCAATGACCCCGCCGTCGCCAGCGTCGCCGCCCCCGGCGGCGTTGAGGGCGTCTGCTCGCCCGACCCTGTCGCTGTCGGCATCCCCACTACCGGCCAACCCATCCTCATTGACACCACCACCGCGAGCGCCACCAACGGCATGGTCGCGCGGCTCACCCGTGAAAAACGCAAACTTTCCTCCCTCGTCCTCCAAACCGCGCTCGGCGAGCCCACCGACGATCCTTCCGTCTTGATCGCCAAACTTCCCGGCACCATCCTGCCCCTCGGCGGCCTCGAACAAGGCTATAAAGGCTTTGCTTTCGCGGTCATGGTCGAGGCGCTCACGGGAGCCCTCGCCGGCCACGGCCGCGCCGATAAACCCACCCGCTGGGGCGCTTCCATTTTCCTGCAAATTATTGACCCAAAATTTTTCAGCGGCGGTGCCGCCTTTAACCGCGAGACCACTTACTTCGCGAAAACTTGCCGCCAATCCAAAACACGCCCGCACGGCTCCCCCGTCCGCATGCCCGGCGACGACGCCCAAGCCCGCCGCCGCCAGCAACTCGAGCGCGGCATCATCCTCCATCCCGGTATCATGCCCGCCCTCCAACCCTGGGCCGAAAAGCTCGGCGTAAAAATCCCCAAACCCCTCCCTGCTGCCGACGCCCGGCCAAAGCGCGGGCGGGAAGCGGGAAGTCGGAAGTGGGAAGCTAGAAGTTAGAAGCTAGAATACCAAAGCCAAACGATAGGAACTTAGAATCTAGAAGCTGGAAGCTAGGAGTTGGAATCCATCCTCCCCACTTTCCCCCCAACCGTATACCGTAAACCGCAAACCGTAAACGTCCGCCTCGCCCCCACCCGCACCCCAAAACTACGCCTTACTGTTGGTGCCCAGCCCTTTCACTCTTCACTCTTTTCCTCCCCCGCCCCACCCCCCGAGCGCCCCTCAGGAAACTCAAAACCCAAAACTCGAAACCCAAAACTAAGGCATCCCCTTTCTTAATTCTTAATTTTTAATTTTTAATTCTTAATTTCCTCGCCCGGCCCATGCTTCGCCGCCTCCTCGCCTGTCTTGTCCTGTCCGCCCTCGCCGCCGCCCCGGCGCAGGCGCATGACCTATTGTCCGGCAACACCAATTTCCGTTTGGGGCCGAATTCCATGCAGGTGGATTTTGTCATCGCCCGCATCGTCGCCAGGAACCTTCTCGACCATCCTCCCTCGGATAACATCACCGACGACAACTTCGACACGCTCTACCAGCCCTCGCTCCAAAAAGTCGCCGCCGGCCTCTTCACGTTCACCCTCGACGGCAAAATCATTTTTCCGGAAGTGACCGAAGTTACACTATCCGAGGAGACCGACGTCAAATTCACCTTCCTGTTCACCCGCCCGCCCGCAGGCCGCCTCGCCCTCGCCGCGCCCGTCTTTAAAAAAATTCCCGGCGGCTTTGTGAACAGTATCGCCATCAGCGAGGGCAGCCACGTCCTCGGCTACGGCGAACAACGCGACGGCGACCCACCCTGGGAAATCTCCCTCGCCGCGCCGCCGCCCGCCGCTGCACCGGCAGCCAGTTCGGCCTCCTCCAGCGACGAGACGGATAACGAAAAAACCTACGACTCGGACACCCGTCTCCCCTTCTGGGGCTATGTCACGATCAGCCTTTCCGTATTCTTGGTTTTCTTGTACTGCGAACGCCTCCGCCGCCAACGCCCTCCGTCCACAGGAATTAAGAATTAAGATTTAAGAAACCCACCCCAACCCACCCGCAGGAATTAAGAATTATGAATTAAGAAGTAAGAAGTCCGCTCCCAACCCGACTAAGACACCCCTTCCCCAAACCCATTTTTGCGCGAAGCCATTCCGACTTAAGCATTAAGCGTTCGGCTGTCCCAGCCTCCAAACTCCACACTCACGCTCCTCCTCGCCGTCCCCATTTTTCATTTCTCATTTTGCATTTCTCATTCCCCCATCCCCTCCCAAAACTAAAAACTAAGAACTAGAAACTAAATCACTGGAATTCCGCTTTCGCCCATTCCGACTTAAGCATTAGACGTTTAACTTTAAACATTAAGCGTTCTCGCGCCCCGGCCTCTGAACTCCACACTCCACATTTCACACTCCACACTCCACACTCGGCCGCCCCCATTTCTCATTTTGCATTTTGCATTTCGCCCCTTTTCTTAATTCTTAAATCATAAGTCTTAATTCCATGAAGCCCCTCCTCCCCGCCCTCCTCTTCCTCCTCGCGCCCGCCCTCGCTGCCGCCGCCGATTCCCCCGCCACCGTCACCCTGAATTGGCTCGACCATTCCGCGCCCCTCGCCCGCGAAGGCGTCAGTTGGGGCGTCCCCTGGCCCCAGGGTAAAATTCAAAAAAACACCGCCCTTTCCCTCCACGCCGCCGACGGTCAGGCCATTCCCGTCCAATCCTGGCCGCTCGCCTATTGGCCCGATGGCTCCATCAAGTGGAGCGGCCTCGCCGTCAGCGCCGGCCCCGAAACCGCGGGCCCGCTCCAACTGAGCATCGGCGCCTCCACGGCGCCCTCCAATCCCATCAAAGTTACCGAAACCGATCAGCAAATCGAAATCGTCTCCGGCCCGAACCGCTGCGTCATCCCCAAATCCGGCGCCGCGCTGTTTTCCGCCCTCTTCGTCGGCGAGCGCAAAGTCGCCCAGGACGCCAAACTCGTTCTGCAGCTCGAGGACCGCTCGCAACTCGCCTCCGACGGCATCACCAAACGCGTGGACTTCACTAGCAAGATCGAAAAAGTCACCCTCGAGCAATCCGGCCCCGTGCGCGCCGTCGTCAAAATCGAGGGCGAACACTTTTCCGACAAGGCCAACCGCGCGCTGCTCCCCTTCGTCGTGCGCCTGTATTTCTACAGCGGCAACGAGCCCATGCGCATCGTGCATTCTTTCGTTTACAACGGCGACCCGCACAAAGACTTCATCAAGGGCCTCGGCATCACTTTCTCCGTCCCCTTCGCCGAGGAAATTCAAAACCGCCACATGCGCTTCGCCGGCGACGGCACCGGCGTCTGGGAGCAGCCCGCCCTTCTCCTTCCCGGCTACCGCCAGCGCGTCACCGCCCAAATCTACCAGGACCAACTCGCCGGCCGGCGCACCCCCAACCTCGCCGAATACGACGCCAACACCCAGTCCGCCATCACCACCTGCCCGATTTGGAACGACACCCGGCTCACCCAGCTCGGGCCCAACAGCTTCGCCATCGCCAAGCGCACCACCGACAACGCCTCGTGGCTCCACGTCACCGACGGCCGCCGCGCCCTCGGCCTCGCCGTCCTCGGCGATTGCTCCGGCGGCATCGCCGTCGGCCTGAAAAATTTCTGGCAGCGCTACCCGTCGTCGCTCGAAATGAATCACGCCACCACCGCCGCCGGCCAGTTGACCGCCTGGTTCTGGTCCCCCGACTCCGATGCCATGGACCTCCGCGTTTACGACGAGGAACTCACTTACACCAACGCCACCGAACTCTCCGTCAATTACGAGGACTGGAAACTCGGCTGGGGCACCGCCTACGGCATCGCCAGCACCCACGAACTCACCCTCTGGCCCTTCGCCGCCATGCCCAGCGACGACGAAACCCTCGCGATGGCCAAAACCAACGCCGCCCCGCCCATGCTCGTCTGCGCGCCACAATATTATCACGACGTCCAGGTCTTCGGCGCCTGGAGCCTCCCCGACAAATCCGACCCCGTCAAAAAATGGGTCGAGGACACCGTCGCCGGCTACATCAAATTCGACCATGACCAAATCGAGGAACGCCAATGGTACGGATTTTGGGACTACGGCGACGTCATGCACAACTACGACCCCGGCCGCCACGACTGGCGCTACGACATCGGCGGTTGGGCCTGGACCAATGACGAACTCGCCCCCGACATGCTCCTCTGGACCCAGTTCCTCCGCACTGGCGATCCGGAAATTTACCGCATGGCCGAAAACATGACCCGCCAAAACAGCGAAGTGGACGTTTACCACCTGGGAGTCTTCTACCCACTCGGCTCCCGCCACAGCGTCAACCATTGGGGCGACGGCGCGAAACAACCCCGCATCAGCGAATCCGGCTTCAAACGCTACTTATATTTTCTCACCACCGACGAGCGCACCGGCGACCTCATGCACGAGCAACTCTCCGCCGACATCGC